>NZ_JBEXHC010000019.1:0-154026 GCF_040607655.1 Streptomyces sp. NPDC005266 | reverse complement strand
TCGGACATCGCCAGAAGGAGTCCGTCGGCGGAGACCACCACGGTGTGGGACACCCCGGGGGTGTTGTCCACGAAGTTGGTGATCAACCAGTTCAGATTCTGCGCCGCCTGGCTCATCGGGCTCAACTAACGCTCCTGCTGGTAAGTCGGGCCTACGCCGCGATCGTGATTGCCGTCGAAGCCGGTGCCGGCCTGACGG
Organism: Streptomyces sp. NPDC005266; assembly: GCF_040607655.1. Lineage (NCBI taxonomy): Bacteria > Bacillati > Actinomycetota > Actinomycetes > Kitasatosporales > Streptomycetaceae > Streptomyces > Streptomyces sp. NPDC005266. The sequence continues at coordinate 153,828 of NZ_JBEXHC010000019.1, read as the reverse complement.
CCCTGCTGGATCCCCCGGCGGAGGTTGGTCAGCCTTCCGCGTACGTCACTCGGCGCACGGGACACCTGCGACCCCGTCGGGTCGGGCTGCCGCGGCGCCTGCGTCGCGGCGCCTTCCACGAGATTCGCGCGCGGCACCCGTCGTGGCAACCCGGACGACGTGAGACCGCCGTTGGCGGGCTCGCGGACCTGCTCGGCGCGGCGCCAGCGCTCGTCGTTGGCGGACGACGTCCGCCAGTGGGAAGCCGCGCTGCTCACGCCGTTGGCACCGCCGGAACCCTTGCTTCCGGCGTACCCGCCGGTGCCCCGGGGCACCGTCTGCGGCTCGCGGCGCGGGGCGGGCGGTACTGCCGAGGCCGGGCGCCCGGGTGCGGGCGGCTCGGGCGCGCTGTACTCGGACCGTGACGGCTGGGGCGGGAACCGCCGGCCCTCGCCCTGGGAGCCGGTGTTCGACGGGCCCGCGTCCGGCTTGCGGGTCTCCTGGGTCTGGTGGCGCCAGTTGGACTCGATGGTGTCGAAGATCGGCGTACGGCCGTCGCCGGGGCCGGCGGGCGGCAGCGCGTCGTCCGTCCGGGGGCCACCCTGCCCGCCCCGGGGCAGCGGAAACTCGCCGGTGTCACCGGGGCCGTTGCTCTCCGGCCGCGCGTACTCGCCGGTGCTTCCGGGGCCCTGGCCGAGCTCCGGCCGGGCGAACTGCCCCGTGTTGCCGGGGCCGCGGCCGTAGTCGGGGCGCTCGAACTGAGCGGTGTCGCCGGGGTCGCGGCCGTAGTCGGGGCGCTCGAACTGGGCGGTGTCGCCGGGCCCGCGCCGGGGCTCGAACATGTTGGGGTCGGTCAGCGAGGGCAGCTCACCGGTGTCGCCGGGACCGCGGTTGCCGAACTGATCGTGGTGCCGCGTGGAGCCACCGAGGTCCGGGCGGGCGAACTGGCCCGTGGACTCGGCCTCGTCATGGCCGCGGGGGGTGTCCCCCGTCTCGCGCGGCGTCGTCGGCCAGTCGTCCTCGCCCGACGCGGCGCGGCGCGCGCCCCAGCTGGTGCCGGGCTGGGTGGAGGCGGGGAGCTCGGGCGCGGGGTCGCGCGAGGGCAGCTGCGGGCGGCCGCGCTGGTCGTCCGCGCCGGCGCGGCGCGGGGCGCCGGTCGGCGGGGCGACGGTCGGACCCTCGCCGCGCGCCGGCAGCGGGGGACGACCGGAGGGGGCACCCGGGCCGCCGGGGCCCGAAGGGGCGTTGCTCCGGGGCCCTGGGGGCCGTCCGCTGCCGAAGAGGTTGGGGCCGCCGGACGGGGCGCCGCCCGAGGGGCTCGCTCCGGCGCCGACCGGCCGGGTCGGCAGGCCGCTGCTGCCGCCGCCGTTGCCGGGCAGTGCGGCGCGCGAACCCGACCCCGGCACCTGGCGCCGAGGGGGCGTCGAGCCGAGCGGCCCGGCCGACCCCTTGCCCGGTCCGCCGTTGCCGCCGCCCTGGGGGCCCTGTCCGCCCTGGCCGCCGGGGCCCTGTGCCCCCGGCTTCCTGCCGCCCTGGGCGACATCGACCGGCAGCATGACCAGCGCGGTCGTACCGCCGGAGTCGGACGGCCGCAGCTGGATGCGGATGCCGTGGCGCAGCGACAGCCGGCCGACCACGAACAGACCCATGCGCCGGGAGACGGACACATCGACGGTGGGCGGGCTGGCCAGCCGCTCGTTGATCGCGGCCAGGTCCTCGGGCGAGAGCCCGATGCCGGTGTCGTGGATCTCGACCAGCACCCGCCCGTCGGGGAGTGCGTGACCGGTGACCTTGACCTTGGTCTGCGGCGAGGAGAAGGAGGTGGCGTTCTCCAGCAGCTCGGCGAGCAGGTGGACGAGGTCGTTGACGACCCGGCCCGCGACCTCGGTCGCCGGGACCGAGCTGAGCTCGATGCGCTCGTACTGCTCCACCTCGGAGGCCGCCGCGCGGAGCACGTCCACCAGCGGGACCGGACGGGTCCAGCGGCGGCCGGGCTCCTCGCCCGCGAGGACCAGGAGGTTCTCGCCGTTACGGCGCATACGGGTGGCCAGGTGGTCCAGCTTGAAGAGCGAGGAGAGCTGGTCCGGGTCGGCCTCGCGGCTCTCCAGCTCGGAGATGAGCGAGAGCTGGCGCTGGATGAGGCCCTGGCTGCGGCGCGAGAGGTTGGTGAACATCGCGTTGACGTTGCCCCGCAGCAGCGCCTGCTCGGCGGCGAGCCGGACCGCCTCGCGGTGCACGTCGTCGAAGGCCGTGGCCACCTTTCCGATCTCGTCCCGGCTGTGCACACCGACGGACTCGACGGAGGTGTCCACGTCCTGCGGGTCGGACTCGGAGAGCTGCTTGACCAGCTCGGGCAGCCGGTTCTGCGCGACGTCCTGCGCGGTGTCCTGCAGCCGGCGCAGCGAGCGGACCATGGAGCGGGCGACGACGAACGCGCCGACCAGGGAGACGCCGAGGACGAGCAGGATCAGCGCACCGTTGATGATGGCGTCCTGCTGGGCGTCCTCACGGAGCTCACGAGCCTTCTGCTGCATCTCGCTGAGCAGCGTCTCCTCGATCTTGCCCATCTCTTCGATCTTGATGCTGTCCTGGTCGTACCAGTCCAGATCCGTGCGCTTCTCGGCCTTGAGTCCGTCCGGGTCGCGCACCGCGCGGTCGGCGTACATGGTCGCCGCCTTGATGTCCGGGCGGCTGTCCAGCGGTTCGAGCAGATCCTCGGAGTTGCCCTGGCGGATCTGCTTGAAGCGGCCGAGCGCCTCGTTCTCCTTGTCCACCGCGGTCTTGGCGAAGCGGCGGTCGTTGGCGGAGAACTCGGCGCCGTCGGGGTCGGCGAGCGCGGCGCTGATCAGCGCGCGCTGGATCGAGGCGTACTCCTTGGCGGAGGAGAAGGTGGCGAGCGCGCGGGTGTTGTTGATCATCGCGCGGTTGCTGGTCGCCTGCGCCATGTCCTGGGAGAGCGACAACAGCGAGTTGATCAGCTCGTTGTAGTTCTGGACGGTCAGTGAGTAGTACTGACTGTTGTCGTACGCCGTGTCCCGGATCTCGTTGATCTTGCCGAGCTGGCGGCTGATGTCGACGAGGGTGGACTGCACACCGGCCATCGACTGGTTGGCCGGGTCGATCTCGTCGGTGGCGTTACGGAACGCCGAGATGGCGCGGTTGGTGTCCTCGCGCGTCGAGACGACCCGGTCGTCCTTGGCGTTGCCCTTGCCGGCTAGCGGACCGGCCGACTTGTCGCGCTCCTCCTGGAGCGCGCTCGCCAGCTGGGTGGCCTGCTGCGTCATCTCGGTGAGCAGCTTCATCTGGTCGAGTTGCTCGATGTTGTCGAGCGAGTCCTGGATGCGCAGGGCACCCAGGGTGGTCGCCGCGACCACGGGGAGCGCGAGCAGGGAGACCAGCCTGGTGCTGATGCGCCAGTTGCGCAGGGCTATGCGGTTGCCGGGCCCGCCGGCGGTGGCCTTGGGTTTGGTCTGCTCGGGGGTCTGTGTGCCGCTGGGCGCGCTGGTCTGCGTGGCGCCGGCCGCGCCGGGCTCGGAGCCCTGGTCTCCCGGCGTCCTGGCATTGCCCTGGGCGCGCTGGGGCGAGGAGCCGCGGTCGGTCCCGCCGCGCAGCTCCGGGTCCGCCGAAGCTTCCCCTCGGCCCTGGCGGGCCTGGGGAGACCCCATTCCATCCCTCTTGAAACGTCCCTGCACTAGCGTCGCAACCTCTGGACCAGGCGCTCCACCGGTGAGGGTGAAGCGGTGTCGAGTCGTGGGGGACCGCGATCCCCCCTGTCGGTCGTGAGTGACCGGCGCTTCCTTTCGTATCGACGAGAGGAACCCCCGCCGCTCGGCGCCTCTGTCTCTTGCGCCCCCCATGCGCGCCGGCAGATTCCCGCGGCGGTCCCGGGAATTCCAGCACAGTGCCGGATGCTGCAACAAGGGCAAGGGATGAGGCTGTGATCCACGTGACGCTCAGTGCGGGCTTTATTACCGGACGTAGAAAGCCATGTCGGCGATAACGGACTTTTATGAACGAGTCGATCGCCGCCAATGGGTGCCCGGCTAGCGATGATCAAGAGCGGAACGTCTGGTTCAGGGCGGCAATGTCCGAATAGCGTGATTGAAGCGAGCGCCCGCTATGCGGCATTTGCCTGATCGATGGTGAGTAAAATCACACGCCGCTGGCGACTTTTTTCCAGAAATCTTGGGCAAGGCCGCATCTAGCCTGACGCTTTACACCGTCCGTCGAAACGACAACAGCGAGGCATGGACCCAGTGAAGACGACGATGATGTTCCGCACCATAGCCAACCCGCGGCGGACCACCCTGGCGCATCTGAAGGACGCCGAGGAGCTGACGACCGCGACCGATGAGCAGCCGGAGCACCCCGTCGATCTGCCGGTCCGGACCGCGAACCCCAAGCGCACCGTGCTCACCAAGATCCCCGGCAACTGAGCCGGCGGGGCGGGGCGGGCCGCACCGCCGGTCAGGGGCGAGGCGGCGGCGCGCGGGGCGCGGAGCGATAGCCTGGAGCGTCAGTCTCCAGTGAGTTCAGTCAAGGAGCGAAAGCTTCCCGTGCGCATCGCCAGATTCTCCCTCGACGGCAACGTCGCCTTCGGTGTGGTGGAGGGCGAGCCGTCCGGTCAGGACGGCCCCGTCGTCGACATCATCAAGGGCCACCCCTTCGCCGAATTCGAGCGCTCGGGCCAGAAGATCCCGCTGAGCAAGGTCCGGCTGCTGCCGCCGGTCCTGCCCAACAAGGTCGTCGGGATCGGCCGCAACTACCGCGAGCACGCCGCCGAGCTCGGCAACGAGGTCCCCGACATCCCCGTCGTCTTCTTCAAGCCCTCCACCTCCGTGATCGGCCCCGGCGACCCCGTCGTCCTCCCCTCCTTCTCCTCCGAGGTGCACCACGAGGCCGAGCTGGCCGTGGTCATCGGCCGGATGTGCCGTGAGGTCCCGCGCGAGCGCGTCAAGGACGTCGTCCTCGGCTACACCTGCTGCAACGACATCACCGCGCGCGACGTGCAGCGCCGCGAGGAGCAGTGGGCGCGGGCCAAGGGCTTCGACACCTCCTGCCCGCTGGGCCCCTGGGTGGAGACCGATATCGACCTGGAGCGCGCCGGCGATCTCGGCATCATGTGCACGGTCAACGGTGAGCAGCGGCAGCTGGGCCGGACGAGCGACATGGTGCGCTCGATCGAGGATCTGATCGTGCACATCACCGAGGCGATGACGCTGCTCCCCGGCGACGTCGTGCTCACCGGCACCCCGGCGGGCGTCGGCCCGCTCTTTGTCGGCGACGAGGTCGCCGTCACCATCGAAGGCATCGGCACTCTCACCAACAAGGTGATCAAGCGTGGTTAGCGCAAGCTCCTCCGCCCCCGTGCGGGTTCGTTTCTGTCCCTCGCCGACCGGTAACCCCCATGTCGGCCTGGTCCGCACCGCCCTGTTCAACTGGGCCTTCGCCCGTCACCACGGCGGCACCCTGGTCTTCCGCATCGAGGACACCGACGCCGCCCGTGACTCCGAGGAGTCCTACCAGCAGCTGCTGGACGCGATGCGCTGGCTGGGCTTCGACTGGGACCAGGGTCCGGAGGTCGGCGGCCCGCACGCGCCGTACCGCCAGTCGCAGCGGATGGACATCTACCGGGACGTCGCGGACAAGCTCCTGGCGGCCGGCCACGCCTACCGCTGCTACTGCACCGCGGAAGAGCTGGAGGAGCGCCGCGAGGCGGCCCGCAACGCCGGCCGGCCCTCCGGCTACGACGGCACCTGCCGCTCGCTGACCGCCGAGCAGATCGCCGCGCACGAGGCCGAGGGGCGCGCCTCGATCGTCCGCTTCCGGATGCCCGACGAGCCGATCACCTTCACCGACCTGGTCCGCGGCGAGCTGACCTTCACACCCGAGAACGTGCCGGACTACGGCATCGTGCGGGCCAATGGCGCCCCGCTCTACACGCTCGTCAACCCCGTCGACGACGCGCTGATGGAGATCACGCATGTGCTGCGGGGCGAGGATCTGCTCTCCTCCACCCCGCGCCAGATCGCGCTCTACCGCGCGCTCGCCGAGATCGGCGTGGGCGCCGGGCTGGTGCCCGCCTTCGGTCACCTCCCGTATGTCATGGGCGAGGGCAACAAGAAGCTCTCCAAGCGCGACCCACAGTCCTCGCTGAACCTCTACCGGGAGCGCGGCTTCCTCCCCGAGGGGCTGCTCAACTACCTCTCGCTGCTGGGCTGGTCGATCTCGGCCGACCGGGATGTCTTCTCCCTGGAGGAAATGGTCGCCGCGTTCGACATCTCCGAGGTGAACGCCAATCCGGCGCGCTTCGACCTCAAGAAGGCCGAGGCGATCAACGCGGACCACATCCGGCAGCTGGACGTGAAGGCGTTCATCGAGGCGTGCGAGCCCTGGCTGAAGGCGCCGCACGCGCCGTGGGCCCCGGAGTCCTTCGACGCGTCCGCCTTCGAGGCGCTGGCACCCCTGGCCCAGACCCGGCTGACGGTCCTGTCAGACATCACCGCGAACGTCGACTTCCTCTTCCTCGATCAGCCGGTGCGGGACGAGGCGTCATGGGCGAAGGCCATGAAGCCGGGCGCGGACGCCCTGCTCGCCACCGCCCGTACGAAGATCGCCGAGGCGGAGTGGACGGCCGAGGCCCTCAAGGAGGCGGTCCTGGCCGCCGGTGAGGAGCACGGCCTCAAACTGGGCAAGGCCCAGGCTCCGGTGCGCGTCGCCGTCACCGGCCGTACGGTCGGCCTGCCGCTGTTCGAGTCTCTGGAGGTCCTGGGGCGTGAGCGCACGCTCGCCCGCGTCGACGCGGCGCTCGCGAAGCTCGCGGTCTGAGGCGGGCGACACAAGGGCGCGGGGCGCCCGTCGCGCCCGGGGTTCGGCGCCACCACGCGGTGATACCCGTTTTGGTGGCCCGTCCACCTTCGGGTAATGTTCTTCCTGCGCCGGACGGGCGGCCGAGAGGCCGGACGAAGGCGCAGGCCAAACAAAACCCCTCTGGGGGTGGCGTTTTGGTGGGGTATGGTGTAATTGGCAGCACGAGTGATTCTGGTTCACTTAGTCTAGGTTCGAGTCCTGGTACCCCAGCAAGAGATCTTTCCGGCTCACCTCGGGGATCTCTTGATCAAAGCAGGACCAAGCCCCCGTTGTGTAGCGGCCTAGCACGCTGCCCTCTCAAGGCAGTAGCGCCGGTTCGAATCCGGTCGGGGGTACGGATCTCCTCGGTTATGGAGATCGCTAGGGCCCCCGTTGTGTAGCGGCCTAGCACGCCGCCCTCTCAAGGCGGTAGCGCCGGTTCGAATCCGGTCGGGGGTACTGGTCTATACCATGGGCTATGGTGTAATTGGCAGCACGAGTGATTCTGGTTCATTTAGTCTAGGTTCGAGTCCTGGTAGCCCAGCGCAGTACAGGATGTCTTGTGCTCATTCAGGCCCCCGTTGTGTAGCGGCCTAGCACGCCGCCCTCTCAAGGCGGTAGCGCCGGTTCGAATCCGGTCGGGGGTACAGAGGGAAAGCCCCCCGCGTCAGCGGGGGGCTTTTTCGCGTGCTCGCCCGGCGGTCCGTCACTCACCGAAGCGGCGGCCGGATTCCTCGGTTTGCGCGAGCCGCCGCAGGCTCAGCAGCACCGGTTCGTAGAGCACGGTCAGCGCGACGGCCGCCTCGATCCGCTCGGCCGGGGTGTCGTACGCCTCCACCAGGTCCACGTCGGAGACGGCCAGTTCGGCCGCGAGCCGGGCGTGCAGCAGCAAGTGCTTGGTGTCGTGGGGATATCCGAGGCGGGCCAGGGACGCGATGGCCGCCGTCAGCATCCGGTACGCGGGGGAGGCGTCGCCCAGCTCCTGGCAGTATGCCCAGCCCATGCGCTCCAGCAGGGTGTCCACCTGCCCGCGGGCCCGCGCCGCCTGCGGATCGTCCGGGTCGGGCTCGGCGCCGTGCGGCAGCGCCCAGACCGCGGTCCCCACCCGGGCGTTCTGGCTGAGCGACTCGTCCTCGGCGGCCTCCAGCACCTCTCGCGCGGTGGCCACCGGCATCCGGCCGACCTGGATCAGCGCCCGTACCAGCCGCAGTCTGCGCAGATGCTCCTCGCCGTACTCGGCCTGGGTGGCGGTGATCCGCTCGCCCGGCGGCAGCAGCCGCTCGCGCAGGTAGTACTTGATCGTCGCGGTGGACACCCCGCTGCGCTCGCTGAGCTCCGCCAGTCGCATATCTCTTGCGCCTTTCCATTGGAGAGTGGCACTATCCAAGCGATGGATAGTGCCGCTATCCGACACTATCGGACGCGAGAAACGAGGGGATCGCCATGGGTGCCGAGGTGCTTACGGGGCGTATGACCGCCGAGGCCGGCGGAGGGGTGACCGTCTTCATGATCGGCATGCGCATCAACCGCTTCCGCGCGCTCCGCAGCTGGCTGCCGGTCTTCCGGGCGATGCCGCGGATGCTCCGGGAGCTGTCACGGGACCGGGAGAGCGGGATGCTGGAATATCAGTTGCTGTTCGGCCCGCCCCGGGTGATCTACGTCGTCCAGTACTGGGACTCGCACGAGAAGCTCATGGAGTACGCGGTGGCCCAGGACAAGGAGCACCGGCCCGCCTGGGCGGCGTTCAACCGGCGGATACGGGAGGGCAGGGGCAAGGTCGGCTTCTGGCACGAGACCTATGTGGTCCCCGCCGGTGCGCATGAGGCGGTCTACGTCAACATGCCGGAATTCGGCCTGGGGAAGGCCGCCGGCGTGGTCCCGGTCGGCCGGCGAGGGGAGCGCGCGGCCGACCGGCTGGCGCTGAAGGGTGCGTAAGAGCGCGTAAGGACGTGTAAGAGCGCGTGAGAGCGGTGGCGTCGGTCCACGCGCTCAGTTACCCCGGCGCAGGGCGTCCGACAGCCGTGCGGCCGCGTCGATGATCGCCTGTGCGTGCATCCGGCCCGGGTGCCGGGTCAGCCGCTCGATCGGCCCGGAGACCGAGACGGCGGCGACCACGCGGTTGGAGGGGCCCCGCACGGGCGCCGAGACGGAGGCGACGCCCGGCTCGCGCTCGCCGATCGACTGGGCCCAGCCCCGCCGCCGTACGCCCGACAGGGCCGTCGCCGTGAAGCGGGCGCCCTGCAGCCCGCGGTGCAGCCGCTCCGGCTCCTCCCAGGCCATCAGTACCTGGGCGGCCGAGCCGGCCTTCATGGGCAGGGTGGAGCCGACCGGCACGGTGTCCCGCAGTCCGGACAGCCGCTCCGCCGCCGCGACACAGATCCGCATATCGCCCTGTCGCCGGTAGAGCTGCGCGCTCTCGCCGGTCACATCCCGCAGATGGGTGAGTACGGGCCCGGCCGTGGCGAGCAGCCGGTCCTCGCCCGCCGCCGCGGCCAGCTCGGCCAGGCGCGGTCCCAGGATGAAGCGGCCCTGCATGTCACGCGCCACCATCCGGTGGTGTTCCAGTGCTACCGCGAGCCGGTGCGCCGTGGGGCGCGCGAGACCGGTCGCCCCGACCAGCCCGGCGAGGGTGGCCGGGCCGGATTCCAGGGCGCTCAGTACCAGAGCCGCCTTGTCGAGAACGCCGACGCCGCTAGTGTTGTCCATGAAACGATACTCGCGTCTCACAGTGTGAAACGCAAGTTCAATTTTCCGGGATACCCGCCACTCTGTAAATGGCGGGCCCGCAGACCAGGGCACGCACTTCACACGAGTTGGGCCGGCAGCGACGCCGGCCGGAGGGAAAGCGATGGGACGGACACTCGCGGAGAAGGTCTGGGACGACCACGTCGTCCGGCACGCCGAGGGCGAGCCCGACCTCCTCTTCATCGATCTGCATCTGCTGCACGAGGTGACCAGCCCGCAGGCGTTCGACGGCCTTCGCAAGGCAGGCCGCCAGGTCCGTCGTACCGACCTGACCATCGCGACCGAGGACCACAACACCCCCACCCTCGACATCGACAAGCCGATCGCCGACCCCGTCTCCCGTGCCCAGTTGGAGACGCTGCGCAAGAACTGCGCGGAGTTCGGCGTCCGTCTGCACCCGCTCGGCGACATCGAGCAGGGCGTTGTCCACGTGGTGGGACCGCAGCTGGGACTGACCCAGCCCGGTACGACCGTCGTCTGCGGTGACAGCCACACCTCCACCCACGGCGCCTTCGGCGCGCTCGCGTTCGGCATCGGCACCAGCCAGGTCGAGCACGTGCTGGCCACCCAGACGCTGCCGCTCGCGCCCTTCAAGACCATGGCGGTCACCGTCGAGGGCGAGCTGCCCGACGGCGTCACCGCCAAGGACCTGATCCTGGCGATCATCGCGAAGATCGGCACCGGCGGCGGCCAGGGCTATGTGATCGAGTACCGCGGCCCGGCCATCGAGAAGCTCTCGGTGGAGGCCCGGATGACCGTGTGCAATATGTCCATCGAGGCGGGCGCCCGCGCGGGCATGATCGCCCCGGACGAGACCACCTTCGCCTATCTGGAGGGCCGGCCGCACGCCCCCAAGGGCGCCGACTGGGACGCCGCGGTCGCCTACTGGCGCACCCTGCGCAGCGATGACGACGCGGTCTTCGACCACGAGGTCGTCATTGACGCCTCCCAGCTCGCCCCGTTCGTCACCTGGGGCACCAACCCCGGCCAGGGCGCGCCCCTGTCGGCCTCGGTCCCCGATCCCGCGACCTTCGAGGACGCCAGCGAGAAGTTCGCCGCCGAGAAGGCCCTGGAGTACATGGGGTTGACGGCGGGTCAGCGGCTGCGCGACATCAAGGTCGACACCGTCTTCGTCGGCTCCTGCACCAACGGCCGCATCGAGGACCTGCGCTCCGCCGCCTCGGTCCTGTCCGGCCGTTCGGTGGCCGACGGCGTACGGATGCTGGTCGTCCCCGGCTCGGTGCGCGTCGCGCTGCAGGCCGTGGAGGAGGGCCTGGACAAGGTGTTCACCCGGGCCGGCGCCGAATGGCGGCACGCGGGCTGCTCGATGTGTCTGGGCATGAACCCCGATCAGCTGGCGCCCGGTGAGCGCTCGGCGTCCACGTCAAACCGCAACTTCGAGGGCAGGCAGGGCAAGGGCGGCCGTACGCACCTGGTCTCGCCGCAGGTCGCCGCCGCCACCGCGGTGCTCGGCCATCTGGCCTCGCCAGCCGATCTGTCCGACGCCGCCGTATCGACTCCCGTGGGGGCCTGAGCAGTCATGGAAGCTTTCACCACGCACACCGGCCGGGCCGTTCCGCTGCGCCGCAGCAACGTCGACACGGACCAGATCATCCCCGCGCACTGGCTCAAGAAGGTCACCCGCGACGGCTTCGAGGACGGGCTCTTCGAGGCCTGGCGCAAGGACTCGGAGTTCGTTCTCAACCGCCCCGAGTACAAGGGCGGGACGGTGCTGGTGGCCGGCCCCGACTTCGGCACCGGGTCCTCGCGCGAGCACGCGGTGTGGGCGCTGCAGAACTACGGCTTCAAGGCCGTCATCTCGTCCCGCTTCGCCGACATCTTCCGCGGCAACTCGCTCAAGAACGGCCTGCTGACCGTCGTCCTGCCGCAGGAGACCGTGGACCGGCTGTGGAAGCTGGTCGAGTCGGACCCCACCGCGGAGGTCACCGTGGACCTCGTCGACCGTCAGGTACGAGCCGAGGGAATCACGGCTGATTTTGAGCTTGACGAGAACGCTCGGTGGCGGCTCCTGGAGGGCCTGGACGACATCAGTCTCACCCTCAGGGAGGAGGACGACATCGCCGCGTACGAGGCTTGTCGCCCCTCCTTCAAGCCGAGCACGGTGGAGGTCTGACCCCCGGTTCTCCCTGTACAGAGCAGGTTTGGCAGGATGCGCCGCCAGTCCTCGGACTTGGCGGCGCATCGTCATGTTGAGGCCCCGTGAAGCGACAACTCGCCTCAGATGGCACAATCAGTGCATGGAACGCGACGGCCAACTCGAGCTCTACGGTCTCGTCGCCGCCCGGCTGAAAGAAGCGCACACAAGGGTGCGCACACTGCAAGTCCCGGAGGGCGTACGGATGGCGCTGTCCCGGAAGCTGCTGGTCATCACCTCGGCGGCGAAACACGATCTCGCAGGCGCGGCACGGCGTCTGGAGCGGTTCATGAACGACCTCGACGAGGGGCGTTTCCCCGAAGATCCCGACTCCGACGGAAGTCCGTGACGATCGAGTGCGTTGCGGCACAAGGGTGATTAGCCCGTTTCGTGTTTGATTTGCGGTATATATCTGCCTAACGTGCGAAAAAGCTTGAACACATTCGTTCCGGCAATGTCTCCGAAGGGGAAGACGTGAACAAGGCGCAGCTCGTAGAAGCGATTGCCGACAAGGTCGGCGGCCGTCAGCAGGCCGCCGAAGCGGTCGACGCGGTCCTGGATGCCATCGTCCGGGCGGTCGTCGCCGGGGAGCGAGTTTCGGTCACTGGTTTCGGCTCGTTCGAGAAGGTGGAGCGTCCCGCCCGCTACGCCCGCAACCCGCAGACCGGAGAGCGGGTCCGGGTCAAGAAGACCTCGGTGCCCCGCTTCCGCGCCGGTCAGGGTTTCAAGGACCTGGTGAGCGGTTCGAAGAAGCTGCCGCGCGGCGGCGAGGTCGCCGTGAAGAAGGCGCCCAAGGGCAGCCTCCAGGCCGCCGCGAAGAAGGCGGCCGCCAAGAAGGCCACGGCGAAGAAGGCGGCGCCCGCGAAGAAGACGACCGCCAAGAAGGCCCCCGCCAAGAAGGCCCCCGCCAAGACCACGGCGAAGAAGGCCACGGCGAAGAAGGCGGCGCCGGCGAAGAAGACGACCGCCAAGAAGGCCACGGCGAAGAAGGCTCCGGCGCGCAAGACCACCGCGCGCAAGACCACCGCCAAGAAGACCACCGCCAGGAAGCGCTAGTCAGCGGCGCACAGCTGCACCGTCACGCGCCGGGCCGGGCTCCCCGAGGGAGCCCGGCCCGCGGTGCTTTCGGCGCCCGGTGCTCCCCGTTCCCGCGACCCGTTCCCGCACCCCGTGCCTGCGACTTCGCCGCGGGCGCTCAGAACGTCTGCAGGGTGATGAAGACGACCCGGCGGTCCGCTCCCTCGCCCTCCACCTCGATCCGCACCCGCTGCCCCGGGCGCAGCGTCCGCAGCCCTCCGGCGTCGAAGGCCGCGGCGTCGAACGGCAACGGGGTGCCGTCGTCGAGCAGCACACTGCCGGCGCGGGTCTCGGGGTCGTACGTATAGGCGGTTCCCTGCATGACCGCCACCCTAGCCCGGGTATGGGCACCGACGCCCAGGACCAGGGCCGCGCGCAGATCTTCGGCGGTGTCCACGTCGCGGCGCACCGAGTCCACCCCCGCCAGCTCGATCTCGCGCGCCCCCGACGCCCGGTGCCGGACCCGTGAGGCGCCGCCGAAGGCCGGGGCGAGGTCGACGCCCGGCGCCGCCGAGAGCAGCGTCGTGCCCACCCCCGCCGCATCCGCCAGAAACGCGCGTGGGAAGCCGCGGGCCGCCTCGAGTACCTGGTCGAGCTCCGCGGCCCGCAGGGCCGGGAGATCGGCGTTCAGCGCCGCCACGGCGGCCTCCGGCTGCTCCTGGCGCACCGCGCGGGCGCCGTGAGCGAGCGCCGCGTTCAGTCCGCGCCCCGGCGGGTCGGACAGGATCCGGGCGCCGAGGGCCGACAGCTCGCGCCCGGCGAGCGGATCGTCGGTGACGACCGTCACGCCTTGTACCCACCGGCTCGCCAGCGCCGCGCCCACCGTGTCCTGGGCGAACGCGAGCGCGAGCCGGGGCCGCAGACCGTCCCGGGCGGCGCCGGAGAGCCTGCTCTTCGCCCGCGACAAGGGCTTCAGCGGCACCACCAGCGTCCAGGCCACACAGGCTCCGTTTCTTCCCACGGGCCTCATTCTCGCTTGCCGCCCGGTTCTCCCGGGACATGGCGGGGTTACGGTGTTCTCGACAGACCGGGTACCTGGAGCGACACTTGTGCGGCTGCCCGGACGGCAGCAAGCCAGCAGGTCAGCAGGGTCCGAGGGGGCCAAGGGGTCCAAGAGAGGATGTTCCGAGTGTCCGGCCGCAGAATCGGCTTCTGGTACCGCACGGCAGCAGTCTTGGTCAAACCGCCGCTCGTGGTTCTGTTCAAGCGGGACTGGCACGGAATGGAGCACATTCCCGCCGACGGTGGTTTTATCACCGCGATCAATCACAACTCGTATCTCGACCCGCTCTCCTACGCGCACTTCCAGTACAACAGCGGACGCGTACCGCGATTCCTCGCCAAGGCCGCGCTCTTCCGGGGCGGATTCGTCGGCGCGATGCTGCGCGGCACCGGGCAGATCCCCGTCTACCGCGAGTCGACCGACGCCGCCAACGCCTTCCGGGCCGCCGTGGACGCCATCAACAGGGGCGAGTGCGTGGCCTTCTACCCCGAGGGCACCCTCACCCGTGACCCCGAGATGTGGCCGATGCGCGGGAAGACCGGCGCGGCGCGGGTCGCGCTGCTCACCAAGGCCCCGGTGATCCCGGTCGCCCAGTGGGGCGCCAATGAGGCCGTGCCGCCGTACGCCAAGGAGAAGAGGGTCCGCCTCTTCCCCCGCAAGACCCTCAAGGTGCTCGCGGGGCCGCCGGTGGACCTGTCCGAGTTCTACGGGCAGGAGCCGACCGCCGAGGTGCTGCGGGCGGCTACCGACACCATCATGGCCGCCATCACCGATCTCCTCGCGGAGGTACGCGCAGAGCCCGCGCCGGCCCGGACGAAGGACTTCCGGCCCGTGCGGCCCCGCGCCGCGGGGCCCCACTCCGCCAAGCCCCGCGCCGCCAAGCCCCACTCCGCCAAGCCCCACGCCACCAAGGCCCACACCGCCGACCAGCCGCGCCCCGTGGCCGAAGAGGAGAGCAAGTGACGCGCTGCGCCGTCTTCGGCACCGGCTCCTGGGGCACCGCCTTCGCCATGGTGCTCGCCGACGCCGGTTGTGAGGTGACGCTGTGGGGCCGCCGCGCCGAGCTGGCCGAGGCCATCAACACGGGCCGCACCAACCCCGACTACCTGCCGGGGGCCGAGCTGCCGCCGGGGGTGCGGGCCACCACCGACCCGGCCCTCGCGGCCCGCGGCGCGGAGTTCACCGTCCTCGCGGTGCCCTCCCAGACGCTGCGCGGAAACCTCGCCGCGTGGGCCCCCCTGCTGCCCGCCGACACCGTGCTGGTCTCCCTGATGAAGGGCGTCGAACTGGGCACGGCGAAGCGGATGAGCGAGGTCGTCGAGGAAGTCGTCGGCAAGGCGGCGCCCGGTGTGGACGTCGCCGGCCGGGTGGCGGTGCTGACCGGGCCCAACCTCGCCAAGGAGATCGCCGCCCGGCAGCCCGCCGCCTCCGTCGTGGCCTGCCGTGACGAGAGCGTGGCGCGCCGCCTCCAGACCGCCTGCCACACCTCGTACTTCCGCCCGTACACCAACACCGACGTGGTCGGCTGCGAGCTGGGCGGCGCGGTGAAGAACGTCATCGCGCTGGCCGTGGGCATCGCCGACGGCATGGGGCTGGGCGACAACGCCAAGGCGTCGCTCATCACCCGCGGCCTTGCCGAAACGACTCGGCTGGGCCTGGCGATGGGGGCCGACGCGCACACCTTCGCGGGCCTGGCGGGCATGGGCGACCTCGTCGCCACCTGTTCCTCCCCGCTCTCCCGCAACCACACCTTCGGCACCAACCTGGGCCGCGGCATGACGCTGGAGGAGACCATCGCGGTCACCAAGCAGACCGCGGAGGGCGTCAAGTCGTGCGAGTCCGTGCTGGATCTCGCCCGCCGCTATGACGTCGACATGCCCATCACCGAAACCGTGGTCGGCATCGTGCACGACGGCAAGCAGCCGCTCGTCGCGCTCAAAGAGCTGATGTCCCGCAGCGCCAAGGCCGAGCGGCACTGACGTCGTACGAACCGCAAGGTAATCTCAACGCGATATGAGCAGCCAGACCCCTTCCCCACGCCCTGTCCCGGCTTCCTCCGCAGGCGAGCCGAGGAAGCCACGCGTCGCCGTCGTCTTCGGCGGCCGCAGCTCCGAGCACGCCATCTCGGTGGTCACCGCCGGCGCCGTGCTGCGCGCCATCGACCGCGAGAAGTACGACGTGCTGCCGATCGGCATCACGGCGGACGGCCGTTGGGCGCTGACCGCCGACGAGCCCGACCGGATGGCCATCGCCAACCGTGAGCTGCCCAGCGTCGAACGGCTCGCCGAGTCCGCCGAGGGCTCGGTCGTGCTCCCGGTGGACCCGGGGAGCCGCGAGGTCGTCTACAGCGAGCCGGGGGCGGTCCCCAAGGCGCTGGGCGACGTCGATGTGGTCTTCCCCATGCTGCACGGCCCCTACGGCGAGGACGGCACCCTCCAGGGGCTGCTGGAGCTGTCCGGGGTGCCCTACGTGGGCGCCGGAGTGCTCGCCTCCGCGGTCGGCATGGACAAGGAGTACATGAAGCGGGTCTTCGTCTCCTACGGGCTGCCCGTCGGCCCGTACGAGGTGATCCGCCCCCGCGCCTGGGAGCAGGATCCTTCCGCCGCCCGTAAGAAGATCGTCGACTTCGCCGGGGAGCACGGCTGGCCGCTCTTCGTGAAGCCCGCCCGCGCGGGCTCCTCGATCGGCATCACCAAGGTCGAGGACGAGGCATCGCTGGACGCGGCCATCGAGGAGGCCCGGCGCCACGATCCGAAGGTCATCGTGGAGGCGCTGCTGCGCGGCCGCGAGATCGAATGCGGGGTGCTGGAGTTCGAGGACGGGCCGCGCGCCAGCGTCCCCGCCGAGATCCCGCCGGTCTCCTCCCACGACTTCTACGACTTCGAGGCGAAGTACATCGACTCGGCGGACGGCATCGTCCCCGCGCCGCTGACCGAGGGGCAGACCGCACAGGTCCAGGAGCTCGCGGTGCGCGCGTTCGACGCGGTGTCCTGCGAGGGGCTGGTACGCGCCGACTTCTTCCTGCTGGACAGCGGCGAGTTCGTGATCAACGAGATCAACACCATGCCTGGCTTCACCCCGATCTCCATGTACCCGCGCATGTGGCAGGAGAGCGGTGTGAGCTACCCCGAGCTGGTGGACCGGCTCATCCAGTCCGCGCTGCGCCGCTCGACCGGGCTGCGCTGAGCTGCTCGACCGGGCTGCGCTGAGCCGGCCGCCCGGGCTGGCGGGCCGGTCCGGGGGGCTTAAGCGGATGCGGTGAAGTTCGCCGCTGACCCCTCGCCGTTCGGCCTGGCCGAGGGCTTGGACGCCGAGAAGGATCAGCACTTGACTTCGCCGTAACCGCTTAGGCCACGCCCTTCGGCACAGTCTTCCTGACGGCGCGGGCGAGGTCGAGCAGCGGATTGACCTCGGGCGCGTAGGCCGAGGGCACCGTGACCTCCACGTACGCTCGCCGCAGTACGGTGGTGAAGCGATAGCCGTGCTGCTGCTTCTCGGGCAGCCAGTCGACCCCGTTCACCTCGGCCGACTGAGTCGAGGCGGTCAGCGCCCGCGGCCGGGCGACCCCACAGCGCAGCTGCACGGCGGGGTCGCCCCAGACGGCGGTGAAGTCCGAGGAGGGTTCGGCGGTGCGCCTCTTGAGCCCGTCCACGGTCCGAGGCAGTTCCTTGTGCAACGCCCGGCACACCGACGCCGCCCGCGGCGACGGCGTGGGAACCGCGGGCGCGGCGGAGCCGTCGGAGTCCTCGTTGAAGGAGCAGCCGGCCGCCGACAGCAGGACCAGCGCCGCCGCGGCGGACAGCGGGACGCGCCTACGGGTGGGGCTACGGTGTGCGGAGTTCACCGGCTGAGCATACGGGGGAGCTAGAGATGGACGACCGGGCAGGTCAGGGTGCGGGTGATCCCATCCACCTGCTGGACCTTCGCGACTACCATGCGGCCGAGCTCATCGACCGTGTCGGCCTGGGCGCGGACGATCACGTCGTAGGGGCCCGTCACGTCCTCGGCCTGTATCACCCCCGGGAGCTTGGCGATGACATCGGCCACGGTCGATGCCTTGCCGACCTCGGTCTGGATCAGGATGTACGCCTGTACCACGGAACCTCCAGGGCGGCTACGAGGATCATGTGGGGAGAAGGGACGCCACGGTACCGCGTCGCCAGGCGGCGAGGGGAGACCCGCGCGACGAGCGCGGCGCGGCGGGCGCAGGGGCACGAGTACGAAGGGGCAATGGGATGAAGGGCACCGTGGGCGAGTTGGGGGAGTTCGGGCTCATCAGAGAGCTCACTTCCCATCTCACCACCACCCCGGCGGTGAAGCTGGGGCCCGGCGATGACGCCGCGGTCGTGGCCGCACCGGACCGCAGGGTCGTGGCCAGTACGGACGTCCTGCTGGAGGGCAGGCACTTCCGCCGGGACTGGTCCACCGCCTATGACGTCGGCCGTAAGGCAGCGGCCCAGAATCTGGCCGACATCGCGGCGATGGGCGCGGTCCCGACCGCGCTGCTGCTCGGCCTGGTGGTCCCCGCCGATCTCCCGGTGACCTGGCCCGCCGAGCTGATGGACGGTCTTCGTGACGAGTGCCAGGTGGCGGGCGCGGCCGTGGTCGGCGGCGATGTCGTGCGCGGTGACACCATCACCGTCGCGATCACCGCCCTGGGTGATCTGCGCAACCATGAGCCGGTCACCCGATCCGGTGCCCAGCCCGGCGACGTTGTCGCGGTCACCGGCTGGCTGGGCTGGTCGGCGGCCGGGCATGCGGTGCTCTCGCGCGGCTTCCGCTCGCCGCGCGCGTTCGTGGAGGCGCACCGGCGGCCGGAGCCGCCGTACCACGCGGGGCCCGCCGCCGCCGGGCTCGGAGCGACCGCCATGACCGATGTGAGCGACGGGCTCGTCGCCGACCTCGGGCATATCGCGGACGCCAGCAAGGTCCGTATCGATCTGCGCTCGGGGGACATCGACATCCCCTCGCAGATGTCGGACATCGGCCAGGCGGTGGGCGTCGACCCGCTGCAGTGGGTGCTCAGCGGGGGAGAGGACCACGCGATCGTGGCCACCTTCCCGCCCGATGTGAAGCTCCCGGCCCGCTGGAAGGTGATCGGCGAGGTCCTGAACCCCTCGGCGCTGCCTCAGGTGACGGTGGACGGAGCCCCCTGGCTGCACGCGGGCTGGGACCATTTCGGACAGGACAAGGACCCCGAGTAGATTCGGCCGCATGCCGAATTCTCCTCGTCTCACCCGTCCATCGCGCGATGCCGCGGCACCCGTACGTGTTCTCAGCATCGCCGGATCGGATTCCGGCGGCGGTGCGGGCATCCAGGCCGATCTGAAGACGATGCTGGCCCTGGGCGCGCACGGCATGAGCGTGATCACCGCGGTGACGGCACAGAACTCGCTGGGCGTGCAGGGAGCCTGGGAGCTGCCCGCCGAGGCCGTCCGGGCCCAGTTCCGCAGCGTCGTCGACGACATCGGTGTCCAGGCGGTCAAGACCGGCATGCTGGCGAGCGCCGAGCTCGTCGAGACCGTCGCCGCGCTTCTCGCGGGCTTCACCGCCCCGGTGGTCGTCGACCCGGTGGGGGTCTCCAAGCACGGCGATCCGCTGCTGGCCGCCGAGGCGCTCGACGCGGTCCGCACCAAACTGCTGCCGACCGCGACCGTCGCCACCCCCAATCTGGATGAGGTCGCCCAGCTCACCGGCGTCCGGGTGGAGTCGGAGGACGACCTGCGGCGGGCGGCCGGCGCGGTACTCGAACACGGCCCGCAGTGGGCGCTGATCAAGGGCGGCCATCTCTCGGGCGACGCGGTGGATCTGCTCACGGACGGCACCGAGGAGCACTGGCTGCGGTCCCCCCGCCACGACAACCGCCACACCCATGGCACGGGCTGCACGCTCGCCGCGGCGATCGCCACCTATCTGGCGGCCGGGTTCGAGGTCCCCCAGGCCGTGGCGGAGGCCAAGGAGTACGTCACGGGCGCGATCGAGGCGGGCTTCCCGCTGGGCGCGGGCATCGGGCCGGTCGACCACGGCTGGCAGCCCGCGCGGACCCTCCCGCCCGGCCGGGGTACCTCCCAGCGGTAGCCGGAGGAGGCGTGATGGCCCCGGAGGTGGACCGAGCCACAAAAAACCGAGCCCCAAAAACGAGCCGCAAAAAACCAAGCCCCGAAAAGGGGGCATGCGTAAAGGCCGGTCCACGGTGGTGTGGACCGGCCCTGGCAACCGGAATCCCGCTCGCGCGGGGCGGCCGTGATGCGCCTAGCGCGAGACCTTGCCGGCCTTGATGCACGAGGTGCAGACGTTGAGCCGCTTCGGGGTCCGACCGACCACAGCGCGCACCGTCTGGATGTTGGGGTTCCAACGACGGCGGGTGCGGCGGTGCGAGTGCGAGATGTTGTTGCCGAAGCCCGGCCCCTTGCCGCAGACGTCGCAGTTGGCAG
Organism: Streptomyces sp. NPDC005266; assembly: GCF_040607655.1. NCBI lineage: Bacteria > Bacillati > Actinomycetota > Actinomycetes > Kitasatosporales > Streptomycetaceae > Streptomyces > Streptomyces sp. NPDC005266. Next base: position 133,586 of record NZ_JBEXHC010000019.1, on the reverse strand, counting down.
CCACGGGTTACTCCAAAGACGGGTCAGCCTCGCTTCTCGCGAGGAGACAGAACTTACGGGGACCCCGGACGTGGCCAGGATCGTGGACCACCGGCGGCGCCAGGGGGAATGGCCCGATTCGCATCGGGCAACCGGAGCAGCATACAACGGCCACTCCCGTACAACGAAACTATCATGGCTGCCCCGGCACTCGCCGAGGGCGGCGACTACCCTGCGATGACGCGATGCCCGACCCCGCCCCAGCGGTCCCCAGGAGGACGTACGTGCCGCACACGCTCGACGCCGATGCGGTACGGACCTGGTGTGGGCTCGCGCTCGACGCGCTGGGCCGGGCCCGCGCGGACATCGACGCGATCAACGTTTTTCCGGTCGCGGACGGGGACACCGGCACCAATCTCTATCTCACCGTGGAATCCGCCGCCCAGGCGGTCGACGCCGCCTTCAACGGCCACGCCGCCTCGGCGGCGGCCTCCCGCCCCACCCTCGCCGATGTGGTGCGCGCCATGGCCCACGGCGCGCTGATCGGCGCACGAGGCAACTCCGGCACCATCCTCGCGCAGCTGCTGCGCGGCATGGCGGACGTCCTGGCCGACGGCCCGGCGGGCGACGGTTCCCCGGACGGCCATTCCCCGGACGGCCATTCCCCGGACGGCCATTCCCCGGACGGCGAGGCCGACGGGCTGCGCCGGGCCCTGCGGCGCGCGGTCGATCTCGCCTATCTGGCCGTCGCGCACCCCGTGGAGGGCACCGTCCTCACGGTCGCCGTGGCGGCGGCGGAGGGCGCCGAGCGGGCCACCGGCAACGTCGCCACCGTGGCCCGCTCGGCCTACGAAGGGGCCCGTGCGGCCCTCCAGGCCACCCCCGGGCAGCTCGACGTCCTCGCCCGCGCGGGGGTCGTCGACGCGGGCGGCTACGGCCTCGTCACGGTCCTGGGCGGCCTCGCCGAGGCGCTGTCGGGCGAGGCCCCGGCCTCACCACCCGCCACGCTGGGACGCCCGCGCGGGGCAGGCCCCGCTCCCGTCGAGCGGGCCCACGAGAGCTGTTCCGCCGACGGTTCCGCGCAGGGCGGGCCCGCCTTCGAAGTGATCTACCTGCTGGAGGCGGAGGACGAGGCCGTCGCACGGCTGCGGGAGCGGCTGGACGCGCTCGGCGACTGTCTGGTGGTCGTCGGCGGCGACGGCCTGTGGAATGTGCACGTCCATGTGGACGACGCCGGGGCCGCCGTGGAGGCCGGTGTCCAGGCCGGGCGCCCGTACCGCATCCGTATCACCCACTTCGGCGCCGCTGCGGCCGCCGTCGCCGCCGTCGACAAGGCTGCCGTCCCTCACGCGGGCACCGGTCGGCCCGGCCGCCCCGTCCCGGCCGCCGGGCAGCCGGCGGAGCCCGGAGGCCAGGAGCCGGCCGGCGGCCGGCGCCCCGCCGAGCGTGCCCCCCGCGCGGTCGTCGCCGTCGTCCCCGGCGACGGGCTCGTCGCGCTGTGCGCCGAGGCCGGCGCGACCGCGGTCGCCGCCCGCTCCGGCGAGCCGCCCGCCAGTGGCGAACTGGCCGAGGCGATCCGGCGGGCGCACGCCCGCGAGGTCGTCCTGCTGCCGAACGACACCGAGCTGCACCACTGCGCGGCGGCCGCCGCCGCGCAGGTCCGCGCCGAGGGCGTACGGGTCGCGGTCATCCCCACCCGGTCCCCGGTCCAGGGCATCGCCGCGCTCGCCGTCCATGAGCCCGGGCGCAGCTTCGACGAGGACGTCGTCGCGATGACCTCCGCAGCCGGGGCCACCCGCTATGCCGAACTGGCCGTCGCCGAGCGCCAGTCCTGGACCATGGCCGGGGTGTGCCAGGCCGGGGACGTCCTCGGCCTGATCGACGGCGATGTGGCGGTGATCGGCGACCAGCTGGCCGGGACCGCCGAGACCGTGCTGGACCGGATGCTGGCCGCGGGCGGCGAGATGGTCACCCTGGTGCTGGGCGCGGGGTTGCCGGACGGGCTCGCCGAACGGCTTGAGCGGCACGTACGCGACGGCCATTTCGCCGTCGACACGGTCGTCTACCACGGCGGCCAGCCCACCGCGCCGCTGATCATAGGCATCGAATGATCCCGGTTGTCGGTGCGGTGGTGTGCAATGGACTGCGTGCCCGTGCTGGATGAACCCTTGAAGAAGGTCCTCGGCGGCAACACCGCGAAGGTGATGGCCGACCATCTCGACCTGCACACGGTCGGCGATCTGCTGCACCACTACCCGAGGCGGTACGCGGAGCGCGGTGAGCTGACCCGGTTGTCCGATCTGCCCCTCGACGAGCATGTGACTGTCGTCGCCCAGGTCGCCGACGCCCGCGTGCACACCTTCAACGGCGGCCGGGGCAAGCGCCTGGAGGTCACCATCACCGACGGCAGCGGCCGTCTCCAGCTGGTCTTCTTCGGCAAGGGCGTCCACAAGCCCCGCGCGGAGCTGCTGCCCGGCACCCGCGCGCTGTTCGCCGGGAAGGTCTCGGTCTTCAACCGCAAGCGGCAGCTGGCGCACCCGGAGTTCAAACCGCTGACCGCGGACAGCGGCGCGGACGCCGCCGAGGCGTTCGCCAACCAGCTGCTGCCGCTGTACCCGGCGTGCAAGCAGATGGAGTCCTGGCAGATCCAGCAGGCCGTCGACACCGTCCTGGGCCCCGCGGGACACGAGGAGGCCGCGCTGGCCGGTCTCGTCGACCCGCTGCCCGACGCCCTGCGCCAGGGCCGTGGGCTGGCCACGCTCCCCGAGGCGCTCGCCAAGATCCACCGACCACGCGCCAAGGCCGACATCGCCGCCGCGCGCGACCGCCTCAAGTGGGACGAGGCGTTCGTCCTTCAGGTCGCCCTCGCCCGCCGCCGCCGGGCCGACGCCCAACTGCCCGCCGTCCCCCGCAAACCCGCCGAGGACGGGCTGCTGGCCGTCTTCGACGCCCGGCTGCCCTTCACCCTCACCGAGGGCCAGCGCCGGGTCAGCGAGGAGATCTTCGCCGACCTCGCCACCGACCACCCCATGCACCGGCTGCTCCAGGGCGAGGTCGGCTCGGGCAAGACGATGGTGGCTCTGCGCGCGATGCTCGGCGTCGTGGACGCCGGGGGACAGGCGGCGATGCTCGCGCCGACCGAGGTGCTCGCCCAGCAGCACCACCGCTCGATCACCGAGATGATGGGCGAGTTGGCCAGTTGGGGGCTGTGGCGCGAAGCGCCTCCGCAGAAGGGCGGTGATGGGCGAGGGGAGGGAGGCATGCTCGGCGGCGCGGAGCAGGGCACCAAGGTGGTGCTGCTCACCGGTTCCATGGGCGCCGCGGCGCGGCGCCAGGCGCTGCTGGACCTGGTCACCGGCGAGGCCGGAATCGTGATCGGCACCCACGCCCTGATCGAGGACAAGGTCCAGTTCCACGATCTGGGCCTGGTCGTCGTCGACGAGCAGCACCGGTTCGGCGTCGAGCAGCGCGACGCGCTGCGCTCCAAGGGCAAGCAGCCCCCGCATCTGCTCGTGATGACCGCCACCCCGATCCCGCGGACCGTCGCCATGACCGTCTTCGGCGATCTGGAAACCTCCGTTCTGGACCAGCTGCCCTCGGGCCGCTCCCCGATCGCCTCCCATGTGGTGCCCGCGAAGGACAAGCCGCACTTCCTGACCCGCGCCTGGGAGCGGGTGCGCGAGGAGGTGGCCGCCGGGCATCAGGCGTATGTGGTCTGCCCCCGCATCGGCGACGAGGAGGACGAGGCCAAGGCGGAGCAGAAGCGTCCCGAGGACGAGGCGTACGAGGCCGAGAAGCGGCCGCCACTGGCCGTCCTCGACGTCGCCGAGAAGATCGCCAAGGGCCCGCTGCGGGGGCTGCGGGTGGAGGTGCTGCACGGCCGGATGCAGCCGGAGGCCAAGGACGAGGTGATGCGCGGCTTCGCGGCGGGTGAGGTGGACGTCCTGGTCGCCACCACCGTGATCGAGGTCGGCGTCAACGTCCCCAACGCCACCGCCATGGTGATCATGGACGCTGACCGCTTCGGCGTCTCCCAGCTGCACCAGCTGCGCGGCCGGGTCGGCCGTGGCTCGGCCGCCGGGCTGTGTCTGCTGGTCACCGACATGCCCGAGGGCAGCCCCGCCCGGGCCCGGCTCGGCGCGGTCGCCGCCACGCTCGACGGCTTCGAGCTGTCCCGGATCGATCTGGAGCAGCGCCGCGAGGGCGATGTGCTCGGCCAGGCCCAGTCCGGGGTCCGCTCCTCGCTGCGGGTGCTCGCCGTCATCGACGACGAGGAGGTCATCGCGGCGGCCCGGGAGGAGGCGACCGCGATCGTCTCGGCCGATCCGGAGCTGAGCGGATACCCGGAGCTGCGCACCGCGCTGGACGCCCTGCTGGACAAGGAGCGCGAGGAGTTCCTGGACAAGGGGTGAGCCCGGCGCCCCGGCGCGGAGCTCCGGCCCGCGCGGTACGCCATATCGTGGAGGTGCAGCGGCCCGGCCACGCCTGGCCCAGCCCGCCGCTGCCCCGACCACCGCGAAGGACTGCCTCACCCATGACCCGCGTGATCGCCGGAGCGGCCGGCGGCCGGCGCCTGGCCGTGCCGCCGGGAAACGGCACCCGACCCACCTCGGACCGGGCGCGCGAGGGCCTGTTCTCAACCTGGGAGTCGCTGCTCGGCTCGCTGAACGGGGCCCGGGTCCTCGACCTGTACGGCGGCTCGGGCGCGGTCGGCCTGGAGGCGCTGTCCCGCGGCGCCGCCCATGTGCTGCTCGTCGAGTCAGACCCGCGCGCCGCCCGCACCATCCGGGAGAACATCCGGACGCTCGGGCTGCCCGGTGCCGAGCTCCGTACCGCCAAGGCCGAACAGGCGCTTGCCGGACAGCCCCCCGCCACCGGCCCGTACGACGTCGTTTTCCTCGACCCGCCCTACGCCGTCAGCGATGGTGATCTCCACGAGATCCTCCTCACACTCCTCCGCAAGGGCTGGATCGCGTCGGATGCGCTGGCCACCGTGGAGCGGAGCACACGAGGCGGGGAGTTCGGGTGGCCGGCCGGATTCGAGGGGCTGCGGGCCCGTCGCTACGGCGAGGGCACGCTTTGGTACGGCCGCGCCGCCTCGACGTGCGACAACGCCTCATGACCGGACCCGAGAGCGAGGAACTTCCGTTGCGCCGCGCCGTCTGTCCGGGGTCCTTCGACCCCGTCACCAATGGACACCTCGACATCATCGCCCGTGCCTCCAAGCTGTACGACGAGGTCTACGTCGCGGTGATGATCAATAAGTCCAAGCAGGGCCTGTTCACGGTGGACGAGCGGATGGATCTCCTCCGCCAGACCACCGCCGAATACGGAAACGTCAAGGTGGAGGCCTTCCACGGGCTGCTCGTGGACTTCTGCAAGCAGCGCGAGATCCCCGCCATCGTCAAGGGGCTGCGGGCCGTCAGCGACTTCGACTACGAGCTGCAGATGGCCCAGATGAACAACGGCCTGTCGGGCGTGGAAACGCTCTTCGTGCCCACCAACCCCACCTACAGCTTCCTCTCCTCCAGTCTGGTCAAGGAGGTCGCGGCCTGGGGCGGCGACGTCTCCCACCTGGTGCCACCGCTGGTCCTGGAGGCGCTTGCCGAGCGGCTCGGACGGAAGTAGCGGCTGACGGGGATGGAAGTAGCGGCTGACGGGGTGTCAGCTGGTGTCGGGCAGGGGCCCGCTGGCCGTACAGTCGTCCCGTCCGTTCTCATCCGCACCCGAGAAGTCTGCGAGCATCCACAGTGGACGTGCAGAAGAAGCTCGACGAGATCGTCGATACGGTCGGCAGCGCCCGGTCCATGCCGATGTCGGCCTCGTGCGTGGTCAACCGCGCCGAGCTGCTCGCCATGCTGGAGGAGCTGCGGGCCGCGCTTCCGGACTCCCTCGCGCATGCCCAGGAGCTGATCGGCGGCCGCGACCAGATGGTCGAGGAGGCCCGCCGGGAGGCGGAGCGGATCATCGAGTCCGCGCACACCCAGCGCACCGCGCTGATCTCGGCGACCGAGGTGGCCAGGCAGTCCCAGGAGGAGGCCGACCGGATCCTCGCCGAGGCCCGCCGGGAGGCCGAGGAGATCCGCGCCGAGGCCGACGACTACGTGGACAGCAAGCTCGCCAACTTCGAGGTCGTGCTGACCAAGACCATCGGCTCCGTGGACCGCGGCCGGGAGAAGCTCCTGGGCCGCGCCCCCGCCGGTCCCGACGGCTTCGGTCAGCCGGAGGAGGGGCCGGAGCGCAGTGCCGACCCGCAGACCCTGTGGCAGCGCGCCGACGAGTACGTGGACACCAAGCTCGGCGCCGTATCGGCCGTCCTCGGCAAGACCCTGGAGGCGGTCGGCCGGGGCCGGCAGAAGCTGCTCGGGTCCCGGCCGGCCGATGAGCTGGCGGCCCATATGGCGGCCCAGGACGCGGCCTCCCTCGGCCTGCGCACCAGCGACGACGACTACCTCGCGGACCTCGCCCAGTCCCAGGCGGCCCCGGCCCAGGCGACCGTGGTCCAGCCGACCGCGGTCCAGCCGGCCGCTCAGCCCGAGGTCGCCGCGGCCGACCCCGCGTACTACGCCGCCACCGCGGGTTACCAGCAGCAACAGGACGCGTACGGCTACCAGCAACAGCAGGCGTACATCCCGCAGCAGCAGGACCCGTACACGGCGCAGGCCGGCTATCCGCAGGCGGACGCCTACGCCTGGCAGCAGCAGGCCCAGGCCCAGGGCTACGACCCGAACGGGGGCTACCTCCCCGACCCCCACCAGCAGCAGCTTCAGCAGCACCAGCAGCCGGGCGCCGCACTCGACGAGACCAGCCTGTTCGACACCAGCATGATCGACCTCGATCAGCTCCGGCAGTACGAAGAAGGTCGCTAGACCCCCGCTCCAACGGGCGGATTGGGTCTACGGCGGACCGTCCAGTATCCTGGCTCTTCGGTCGCGAGTACGTCCGCGATCTCGGCTGCCCGCTTCGTACCAGTGCCGGGTGGCCCGCCGCAGCCGTAGAAAGCAGGAAGCCCTGAACGCCCGCCTCGACCACCGCGCCCCTCTCGTGTTCGACACGCGCGAGCTGGGCCGTCGTCCTGGTGCGCTCAAAAGGCTCTCGCGGACCGTGGCGGCCCCCAAGGATCTCGGCATCGAGGTCATCGGGGTGCGGGAGGGCGCGACCGTGGAGCTCGACCTCCGCCTGGAGTCGGTCATGGAGGGGGTGCTTGTCACAGGCACCGCCCGTGCGCCGCTGACAGGGGAGTGCGTAAGGTGTCTGGAGCCACTGGAGCAGGAACTCGAAGTGGACTTCCAGGAGATGTACTCCTACCCCGACGCCGACGACCGGAGCCGCCATGCGGAGACCGGCGACGACGCCGAGGAGGAGGACACGCTCTTCCTCGAGGCCGACCTGTTCGACCTCGAGCCCGTGCTGCGCGACGCGGTGGTGCTCGCACTGCCGCTGCAGCCGGTGTGCCGGGAGGACTGCCCGGGGCTGTGCGCCGACTGTGGCGCCCGGCTCGCGGACGACCCGGACCACCATCACGACGCCGTCGACATCCGTTGGGCGGCACTGCAGGAACTCGCCGAGGCCATCCAGGACGGCGAGAAGGACAACGCACCCCGCCAGCGCGGGGATGACTCACAGGAGAAGTAGCCGTGGCTGTTCCGAAGCGGAAGATGTCGCGCAGCAACACGCGCCACCGCCGGTCGCAGTGGAAGGCTGCGGTCCCCACCCTGGTGGCGTGCGAGCGCTGCCACGAGCCGAAGCAGCAGCACATCGCGTGCCCGAGCTGCGGCACCTACAACCGCCGCCAGGTCCTCGAGGTCTGATCGGCGGGTGACAGGCTCTATGTCAGACGCCACTACGCCCCCGCGCAAGCGCGGTGAAGCGTCCCAGGCGGACACAGCCTCGTCCCACACGATCCTGGAAGGGCGGCTCGGGTATCAGCTCGAGTCCGCCCTTCTGGTGCGTGCGCTCACCCACCGCTCCTTCGCGTACGAGAACGGCGGGCTGCCCACCAACGAGCGGCTGGAATTCCTCGGGGATTCGGTGCTCGGCCTGGTGGTCACCGACACGCTGTACCGCATCCACCCCGACCTGCCCGAGGGCCAGCTGGCCAAGCTGCGGGCCGCGGTGGTCAACTCGCGCGCGCTCGCCGAGGTGGGCCGCGGCCTCGACCTCGGCGCCTTCATCCGGCTCGGCCGGGGCGAAGAGGGCACCGGGGGCAGGGACAAGGCATCCATCCTCGCCGACACCCTTGAAGCGGTGATCGGCGCGGTCTATCTCGACCGGGGGCTCGACGCCGCCGCGGAGATGGTGCACCGGCTCTTCGACCCGCTGATCGAGAAGTCCTCGAATCTCGGCGCGGGCCTGGACTGGAAGACCAGCCTCCAGGAGCTGACCGCCACCGAGGGTCTCGGGGTTCCCGAGTACCTGGTCTCCGAGACCGGGCCCGACCACGAGAAGACCTTCACGGCTGCCGCCCGCGTCGGTGGTGTCGCGTACGGCACCGGCACCGGCCGCAGCAAGAAGGAAGCCGAGCAGCAGGCGGCCGAGGCCGCCTGGCGCGCGATCCGCGCGGCCGCCGACGAGGCCCAGGCGAAGGCCGCGGCCGAAGCCGACGCCGCGACCGCCACCACCGCGGACGGCGGGACCGCCGCCGGCACGGCCTCCACCCCGGTGCGCTAGCACCTCACGGCTCCCCGGGCCCCGTCCCGGGGAGCCACACCTTCCCAGGAGACACGTTGCCCGAGCTGCCCGAGGTCGAGGTGGTCCGGCGCGGACTGGAGCGCTGGGTCAGCGGCCGCACCGTCGCCGACGTCCAGGTGCTGCATCCGCGTGCCGTCCGCCGTCACCTCGGCGGCGCGGAGGACTTCGCGGCCCGCCTCACCGGCCGCCGCACCGGGACCGTCCGCCGCCGTGGCAAGTATCTGTGGCTGCCGTTCGACGACGACGCCGCCGCCGAATCGGTCCTGGCCCACCTCGGCATGAGCGGGCAGCTGCTGGTCCAGCCCGCCGACGCCCCGGACGAGAGGCATCTGCGCATCCGGGTCCGCTTCGCCGACGACGCGGGCACCGAGCTGCGCTTCGTCGACCAGCGCACCTTCGGCGGTCTGTCGCTGCACGACACCGTGCCCGGCGACCTTGAGGGGCTGCCGGACGCCATCGCGCACATCGCCCGCGATCCGCTGGACCCCGCCTTCGACGAGGCGGCCTTCCACACCGCGCTGCGCCGCCGCCGTACCACCATCAAACGCGCCCTGCTCGACCAGTCGCTGATCAGCGGCGTCGGCAATATCTACGCCGACGAGGCGTTGTGGCGTACCCGGCTGCACTACGACCGGCCGACGGCGACCCTCACCCGCCCCCGCAGCGCCGAACTCCTCGGCCATGTGCGCGAGGTGATGAGCGCGGCGCTGGCGGTCGGCGGCACCAGCTTCGACAGCTTCTACGTCAATGTGAACGGGGAATCGGGGTACTTCGAGCGTTCCTTGGACGCGTACGGCCGGGAGAACGAGCCGTGCCGCCGCTGTGGCACCGCGATGCGCCGCCGCCCCTGGATGAACCGCTCCAGCTACTTCTGCCCGCGCTGTCAGCGCCCGCCGCGCCCGGGGGCCACGCCCCGCCCGCTCGGCGTCTCGCCGCCCGGAGCGCGCGTCTTGTCGTAGCGCTGCTGGGCCGTCAGCACCTCCGGCATCCGCTCCTCGACCAGATTGATCAAAGCCAGCAGCTGGTCGGCGACCGCGTGACCCAGCGGGGTGAGCCGGTAGTCCACGCGGGGCGGATTGGTCGGCTGCGCCTCGCGGTGCACCAGCCCGTCGCGCTCCAGCGCGTGCAGCGTCTGGGACAGCATCTTCTCGCTGACGCCGTCGACCCGCCGGCGCAGCTGGTTGAAGCGGAGCGTGCTCTCGTACAGCGCGCCCAGCGTGAGACTTCCCCATTTGCCGGTGACGTGCTCCAGCGTGCCGCGCGAGGGGCAGGCGCGGGCGAACACATCGAAAGCCAGGCCCTCGGCGCCGTCCGCGCAGCATGCCTCACCTGTGCGTTCACGTTCCATGTACACACCATACTCGCGCTCAGTGCTAACTCATAGGTTGCGCTTTCTCTTAGTTAGTGCTTCGCTGGTCGCGTCATCCAGCGCGTTCACCACCCCTGAGGAGCGGACCACCGTGACCACCCCCGTCGTCTCCGTCGCCTACCACTCCGGCTACGGCCACACCGCCGTCCTGGCCGAGGCCGTCCTCGACGGCGCGGCCGCCGCCGGCGCCACCGTTCACCTGATCAAGGTCGACACCATCACCGAGCAGCAGTGGGATCTGCTCGACGCCTCGGACGCGATCGTCTTCGGCTCGCCCACCTACATGGGCACCGCGTCGGGCGCCTTCCACGCCTTCGCCGAGCTCACCTCGAAGCGCTTCTTCACCAAGGCGTGGCAGGACAAGATCGCCGCGGGCTTCACCAACTCCGCCTCCAAGAGCGGCGACAAGCTGAACACCCTGCAGTTCTTCACCGTGCTCGCGGCCCAGCACGGCATGCACTGGGTGAACCTGGGGCTGCAGCCGGGCTGGAACGCCTCCACGGCCTCCGAGAACGACCTCAACCGGTTCGGCTTCTTCCTCGGCGCCGCTGCCCAGACCAACGCCGACCAGGGCGCCGAGGGCGTGCACAAGGCGGACATCGAGACCGCCGCCCACCTCGGCCGGCGCGTCGCCGAGACCGCGCGGACGTACCGGGCGGGCCGCTCCGCCGAGGCCGCCTGAGCGGCGACCCTGTCCGAAGAACGCCCTGGGGGCGGGCATACGAGAGCCCCGGAGCGGGTGTGAACACGCTCCGGGGCTTCGTTTGGACTCAGTAACCGAACTCCTGTGTCCACCAGGGGCCGCCCGGGCCGAAGTGCGCGCCGACGCCCATGGTCTTGTACGAACAGTTGAGGATGTTGGCGCGGTGGCCGGTGCTGTCCATCCAGGAGTCCATGACCGCCTGCGCTGTCATCTGGCCGCGGGCGATGTTCTCGCCGCCCAGGTCCAGGATGCCCGCGCTCTGGGCGCGGTCCCAGGGGCTGTCGCCGTCCGGGTTGAGGTGGTCGAAGAAGCCCCGCAGCGACATGTCGTCGCTGAAGTCCTGGGCAAGCTGGCCGAGTTTCGGGTCGGCGGTCACCGGGGAGCAGCCGACCTTGGCCCGCTCCTTGTTGACCCGCTTGAGGATCTGTGACTCCACGGCCGACTGCTTGCCTCCCCCGGGCTCGGCCGTGCTCGCGTCCCCGGTCGGCTCCGTCGAGGGCGTGTCGGACGGAGTCGAGCTCCCCTTGCCGGCGGAGCCGGACCCGGACCCGGAGCCGTGGTTGCCCCCGTTGCCCTTGCCGCCGCCGTTTCCGTGGCTCCCGCCGGGCTGTGCGGTGTCGGAGGAGCCCGGCTGGCTCGGCGGGGTCGTGGACGGGGTCCTGGGGGGCGTGGTGGGCTTCTTGGAGGGAGTTGTGGAGGGAGCGTGAGGCCGGTCGTCGCCTCGGCTCGCCGGTACCCGGCTGCGGTCGGTGGGGGACGCGGACTCCGAGCCCTGCGCCTCCAGGCCCGAGTCGGTGGGCCCGCCCGCCTGCACCTGGCCGGCGGAGTCATTGCCTCCGCCGATGTTTTGGTCGCCTCCCGGAACCAGTCCGGAGGCCATCGCCGCCGCGCCCACCGCTACAGCGGCGGACACGCCCAACAGCCCGGTCCGTACCGGAGCGAGAGCGCTCCGGCGCGCGCCCCGATGGCGACCTGTGGTGGCCGCGGGGACCGCGGGACCGGGGGCAGATCGTCGATGGCGGCCCATCTCCTGCCTTCCTTAATGTGCTCGGCGTCAATGTGTGTCACTCATGTGGGTGCTATGAATCACCTGTGTGGGTGAGTCTTATTGAGCCGGGACTGTACGCCATCGGGCCCCGACCTCGCGTGCTCGGTGGCCAATTCGCCGGTTAGCGTTCATGTATGAACGACACAGTCCGGCTCACCGCGTGGGTCCGCGGCCGCGTCCAGGGCGTCGGCTTCCGCTGGTTCACCCGGGCCAACGCCCTGCGCATCGGGGGCCTCGTCGGCTTCGCCTCGAACCTGGCCGACGGGCGGGTTCAGGTGGTCGCGGAGGGCCCGCGTGCGGAATGCGAACAATTGCTCGATTGGCTGCGGGACGGCGACACGCCCGGACGCGTCGACGGTGTCACCGAGATCTGGGACACGCCTCGCGGCGGCTACGACACCTTCGAGATCCGCTGACCGGGGTGGGCCGAACGGGTCCTTTCCGGCCCCCCGCCGACCACGCCTTCCGTGCCTGTTCCGTCCCTGCCGTGAGCAGAAACCGGCTGATGGTTGCCAACGGCGCCGCTCCGTGCAAGGCTGCGGAGTCACGGAAGATCTTTCGACCGCCACGGGTCCTCTGGAGAGGTGCGGCGCAGCCCGCCGTCAGTGCGTTCTCGACCCCCTGCGGCGGCGGCCGACGTGTGATCGTGTTGACCCTCAAACCAATTGGTGAGACGCTGGAAGCCCCGCGCACCTTAACTGTTTGCCGCGCAGCACGGTAGTAATTTCGGCAAGCTCGCGGGTGCGAATCCCTCACGACCAACACCGCTTCGGTCGGTCACTCATTGTGGAGGACCATCCATCATGGCAAAGGCGCTTCTCGGTTACGTCGGCGGCTCCGACCCCCGAGTCCTCGCCGAGATGCGACGGCTTCAGCAGCGCGTCCAGGACCTCGAATCCGAGCTCATCCGGATCCAGGCCGAGAACGACGCACTGTCCGCCGCCGCTCATCACGGCGACTCGCTGCTCGAAAGCATCGACGTATCCCAGGCGGAGCCTGCGCTCGCCTGACCCAGCCCCTGGGGCCGGTCGGGCTGCATCGTCAGCCGCTTGAGAATCTTCAAGGGACGCCTCGGCGTCCCTTCGTCGTTCCTTCGCTTCCTCCCTTACCGACTGATGTGCCCCTCGCCCTCACCAGTGAAACCGATCACTCGTGAAAGCGGGAAAAAGCCGGGACGGGTCCGCGGCGCCACGTCCGCGGGAGGCTGCCGGACGAAGGGTGCCGGGTAGAGTCCAAAGGCGTGCATCTCAAGAGCCTGACCCTGCGAGGCTTCAAATCCTTCGCCTCGGCCACGACGCTCCGGTTCGAGCCGGGTATCACCTGCGTCGTCGGCCCCAACGGCTCGGGCAAGTCCAATGTCGTGGACGCCCTTTCCTGGGTCATGGGTGAACAGGGAGCCAAATCCCTGCGCGGCGGGAAGATGGAAGACGTCATCTTCGCCGGCACCACCGGCCGCCCGCCGCTCGGCCGCGCCGAGGTCTCGCTCACCATCGACAACGCCGATGGCGCGCTGCCCATCGACTACGCAGAAGTCACCATTACGCGGATCATGTTCCGCAACGGCGGCAGCGAATATCAGATCAACGGGGACACCTGCCGGCTGCTGGACATCCAGGAGCTGCTCTCCGACTCCGGCATCGGCCGTGAGATGCACGTCATCGTCGGCCAGGGCCAGCTCGACGGGGTGCTGCACGCCGACCCGACCGGCCGCCGGGCCTTCATCGAGGAGGCCGCAGGCGTCCTCAAGCACCGCAAGCGCAAGGAGAAGGCGCTGCGGAAGCTGGACGCGATGCAGGCGAACCTCGCCCGGGTCCAGGACCTCACCGACGAGCTGCGGCGCCAGCTCAAACCGCTCGGCCGACAGGCCGCCGTGGCCCGCCGGGCCGCCGTGATCCAGGCCGATCTGCGCGACGCCCGGCTGCGGCTGCTCGCCGACGACCTGGTGGCTCTCCGTGAGGCGCTGCGCGCCGAGGTCGCCGACGAGGCCGAGCTCAAGCGGCGCAAGGACACCGCGGAGGCCGAGCTGCGCACCGCACAGCAGCGCGAGGCGGCGCTGGAGGAACAGGTGCGCCGGCTGGCACCGCGGCTGCGGGACGCCCAGCAGACCTGGTACGAGCTCTCCCAGCTCGCCGAGCGGGTGCGGGGCACGATCAGCCTCGCCGACGCCCGGGTCAAGAGCGCCACCTCCGCCCCCGGTGAGGAGCGGCGCGGCCGCGACCCGGAGGACATGGAGCGCGAGGCGGCCCGCATCCGGGAACAGGAAGCCGAGCTGGAGGCCGCCCTGGAGGCGGCGAGCCGCGCGCTCGACGACACCGTGGCCCACCGGGCCGAACTGGAGCGCGGCCTGGCGCAGGAAGAGCGCCGGCTCAAGGACGTCGCCCGGGCCATCGCCGACCGCCGCGAAGGACTCGCCCGGCTCCAGGGCCAGGTCAACGCCGCCCGCGGCCGGGCGGGTTCGGCGCGTGCCGAGATCGAGCGGCTGGTCGCCTCCCGGGACGAGGCGCAGGCGCGGGCGGTCGCCGCCCAGGAGGAGTACGAGCAGCTCAAGGCCGAGGTCGACGGACTCGACGCGGACGACGCGGAACTGGCGGAGCGCCACGAGGCCGCCAAGCGGGGGCTGGCGGAGGCGGAGGCGGCGCTGAGCGCGGCCCGCGAGGCCGCGACGGCCGCCGAGCGCAAGCGCGCCGCGACCGCCGCCCGCCATGACGCGCTGGCGCTCGGCCTGCGACGCAAGGACGGGACCGGCGCCCTTCTCGCCGCCGCCGACCGCCTCACCGGCCTCCTCGGCCCCGCCGCCGAACTCCTCGACGTCACCCCGGGCTTCGAGGCCCCCGTCGCCGCCGCCCTGGGCGCCGCCGCCGACGCGATCGCGGTCAGCGGCCCGTCGTCGGCGGCCGATGCGCTCCGCCTCCTCCGCGACCAGGACGCCGGCCGCGCGGCCCTCCTCCTGAGCAGCGCCCCGGTCCCGGGCGGGCCGGGCGCGTTTGCGGTCGATGACGGCGCGGCCGTGCCGGGTTCCGATGGTTCGGCGGTACCGCAGGCTGTCTCCGGCGCCCCGGTCGCGGGCGGGCCGGGCGCGTTTGCGGTCGATGACGGCGCGGCCGTGCCGGGTTCCGATGGTTCGGCGGTACCGCAGGCCGTCTCCGGCGCACGGGTCCCGGGCGGGCCGGGGGGTGCGTCTGTGGAGGCCGTCGGCGGCGCCGGGTCGGATGCTTGGGCCGGGGCCGGGGCCGGGGCCGGGGCCGGGGCCGGAGCCGGGGAAGGGGCCGACCTGTCGGCCGCGCCCGGCCCCCCGGATGGCGCAACCGGGCCGGAATCGGGTGGTTCGGCGATGCCGCAGGTCGCCGCCGGTCCGGCGGGTACGCCGGCCGGCGCGGGCGACGACGCTACCGGCGTGCCGGGCACGCGGGCTCCGGCCGAGGGCGGCGGGGCGGAGGGCTGCGGACGCGTGCCACACCCCGGCGGGGACGGGGGCGGCGTCAGCCTTCCGCGGGCGAGGAGCGGGCCTGGCCCTGCCGACGGGCCGGTGCGGGTGGCGGACCTGGTGGGCGGACCCGCGGGGCTGCTGGCGGCCGTACGGCGACTGCTGGACGGCATGGTGGTGGTTCGGACTTTGGAGGAGGCAGAGGAACTGATCGCGCGGCGCCCGGAGTTGACGGCGGTGACCGCCGAGGGCGATCTGCTCGGTGCGCACTTCGCGCAGGGCGGGTCGGCCGGGGCGCCGAGCCTGCTGGAGGTGCAGGCTTCCGTCGACGAGGCGGCGGCGGAACTGGAGGAGCTCGCCGTACGGTGCGAGGAACTGGCGGGGGCGCAGCGCGCGGCGCAGGAGCGGCGGACCGAGTGCGGGGCGCTCGTCGAGGAGCTGGCGGCCCGGCGCAGCGCGGCCGACCGGGAGAAGTCGCAGGTCGCGCAGTCGCTGGGGCGGCTGGCCGGGCAGGCGCGCGGGGCGGCGGGGGAGGCCGAGCGGACGACAGCGGCCGTCGCGAGGGCCGAGGAGGCCCTGGAGCGGGCGACGGAGGAGGCCGAGGAATTGGCCGAAAGGCTGGCGGTGGCCGAGGAGGCGCCGGGCGAGGAGGAGCCCGACACCTCCGCACGGGACCGTCTGGCGGCCGACGGCGCCAACGCCCGGCAGACCGAGATGGAGGCGCGGCTCCAGGTCCGTACGCATGAGGAGCGGGTCAAGGGGCTCGCGGGGCGGGCCGACGCGCTCGACCGGGGCGCGCGGGCCGAGCGTGAGGCGCGGGCGCGCGCCGAGCAGCGGCGTGCCCGGCTGCGCCACGAGGCCGAGGTGGCCTCGGCCGTGGCGGCGGGCGCCCGGCAGTTGCTCGCGCATGTCGAGGTGTCCCTGGTGCGGGCCGCGGCGGAACGGGACGCGGCGGAGCGTGCCAAGGCCGAGCGCGAGCGCGAGCTGGTGGCCGAGCGCAATCAGGGGCGTGATCTCACGAGCGAGCTGGACAAGCTGACCGATTCGGTGCACCGGGGCGAGGTGCTGGGCGCGGAGAAGCGGCTGCGGATCGAGCAGCTGGAGTCCAAGGCGCTGGAGGAGCTGGGCGTCGAACCGGCCGGGCTGATCGCCGACTACGGCCCCGATCAGCTCGTACCGCCGTCCCCGCCCGCCGAGGGCGAGGTGCTGCCGGAGGACCCGGAGCATCCGCGCAATCAGCCGGTGGCCTATGTCCGGGCGCAGCAGGAGAAGCGGCTGAAGGCGGCGGAGCGCGCGTACCAGCAGCTCGGCAAGGTCAATCCGCTGGCGCTGGAGGAGTTCGCGGCGCTGGAGGAGCGGCACAAGTTCCTGAGCGAGCAGCTGGAGGATCTGAAGAAGACCCGGGCCGATCTTCTCCAGGTGGTGAAGGAGGTCGACGAGCGGGTCGAGCAGGTCTTCACGGAGGCATACCGGGACACCGCGCGCGAATTCGAGGGGGTGTTCTCACGGCTGTTCCCGGGTGGGGAGGGGCGGCTGGTGCTCACCGACCCCGGCAACATGCTGAGCACGGGCGTGGACGTGGAGGCCCGGCCGCCGGGCAAGAAGGTCAAGCGGCTGTCCCTGCTGTCGGGCGGTGAGCGCTCGCTGACCGCCGTGGCGCTGCTGGTGTCGATCTTCAAGGCGCGGCCGAGCCCGTTCTATGTGATGGACGAGGTCGAGGCGGCGCTGGACGACACCAATCTGCAGCGGCTGATCCGGATCATGCAGGAGCTGCAGGATGCCTCCCAGCTGATCGTGATCACTCACCAGAAGCGGACGATGGAGGTCGCCGACGCGCTGTACGGCGTATCGATGCAGGGCGACGGGGTATCCAAGGTCATTAGTCAACGCTTGCGGTGACTGCTTCAACACTTGAAGTCAAGTTCTTGAGAGGGGTGGCGGACTTGGCCGAGATTTCTTCGTCTCACCCTATTGACTTCGAAACTTGAAGGAATAGTCTCTGCAACGTTGCTTTTACCTTCAAGTGGTGGCCGACCTCTCGGCAAGCCCCCGCTGGAAGGGCCAGCCAGCCCCCACGTCCGGCAGCGCTGCCGGACGGGCCACAGGAGTTCACGTTGACCACCACCGTGCAGGCACAGGGGTCCGAGGGCCGTAAGGCCCAGCCGGACCATCTCGGCCACGTCATCTTCATCACTGCCGCCGCCGCGATGGGCGGCTTTCTCTTCGGGTACGACAGCTCGGTGATCAACGGAGCGGTCGAGGCCATCCGCGGCCGGTACGACATCGGGTCCGCGGCCCTCGCCCAGGTCGTCGCCATCGCCCTGATCGGTTCGGCCATCGGTGCCGCCACGGCCGGCCGGATAGCCGACCGCATCGGCCGGATCCGCGTCATGCAGATCGCCGCCACCCTGTTCACCGTCAGCGCGATCGGCTCGGCGGTGCCCTTCGCCCTGTGGGACCTCGCCGTATGGCGCGTGCTCGGCGGCATCGGCATCGGCATGGCCTCGGTGATCGGCCCGGCCTACATCGCCGAGGTCGCCCCGCCCGCGTACCGCGGCCGTCTCGCCTCGTTCCAGCAGGCCGCGATCGTGTTCGGCATCGCCGTCTCCCAGCTCGTCAACTGGGCCATCCTCAACCTCGCCGACGGCGACCAGCGCGGCAAGATCGCCGGCCTTGAGGCATGGCAGTGGATGCTCGGCGTCATGGTCATCCCGGCGGTCCTCTACGGGCTGCTGTCCTTCGCCATCCCCGAGTCGCCCCGCTTCCTGATCTCCGTCGGCCGGACCGACCAGGCCAAGAAGGTCCTGGAAGAGGTCGAGGGCAAGAGCGTGGACCTCGACGTCCGTGTCGCCGAGATCGACCGGGCCATGCGCAGCGAGCACAAGTCGACCTTCAAGGACCTGCTCGGCGGCCGCTTCGGGCTGCTGCCCGTCGTCTGGATCGGCATCGGGCTCTCGGTCTTCCAGCAGCTCGTCGGCATCAATGTGGCCTTCTACTACTCCTCGACGCTGTGGCAGTCCGTCGGCGTCGACCCGAGCAGCTCGTTCCTCTACTCCTTCACCACCTCGATCATCAACATCATCGGCACCGTGATCGCGATGATCTTCGTCGACAAGGTCGGCCGCAAGCCGCTCGCCCTGATCGGTTCGGCCGGTATGGCGGTCTCCCTGGGCCTGGTGGCCTGGGCCTTCTCTGCGAACCTGGTCGATGGCAAGCTGCCGCACACCGAGGGCGTCCTGGCCCTGATCGCGGCCCACTCCTTCGTGCTCTTCTTCGCCCTCTCGTGGGGTGTGGTGGTCTGGGTGCTGCTCGGCGAGATGTTCCCGAACAAGATCCGCGCCGCCGCCCTCGGCGTCGCCGCCTCCGCCCAGTGGATCGCCAACTGGGCCATCACCGCCAGCTTCCCGAGCCTGTCGGAGTGGAACCTGTCGGCGACCTACATCATGTACACGGCCTTCGCCCTGCTCTCGATCCCGTTCATCCTCAAGTGGGTGCCGGAGACCAAGGGCAAGGCGTTGGAGGAGATGGGCTAACCCCCGCCGCCCACTCCTCGTACAGGAGAACTGCCCCGCCTCAGTCCTTGAGGCGGGGCAGAACTCGTTCCGCGAACAGCTCCAGCGAGCGCCGGCCCTCTTCGACCGGCATGCCGCCGCACAGCGGATGCGGCACCGGGCTCGCCCCCTGGCCTGCGTCCGCCGCAACCGCCAGACACTCCTCGGGCGTCAGGATGCGGTGGACGCCCTCACGGCGCAGCGCCTTCACGTCCCCGGCGTGCGACGCCAAGGCGGACACACGGGCGCGGCCGGGGCGGATGACTCATGCGCCTGGGACATGGGGCGGCTGATCGTAAAACCCGGTCCGCCGCGGGCGGGCCGGATTACGGACCGCCGTACGAGGAGGGCGCGTGACGATCAGCACGGGGGAACCGCTCATCACCAGGGCCGACATCGACGACCTGGTCATCAGGGTCCGGCTGAGCGCCGGCGACACCGGGGAACTGGAAGCCGCCAAGGCCGCGCTCTTCGCCGCCGAGGGGCTCGACCCCGCCGCCGCCCAGCTCATCCGGCAGCGCCTGCTGGTGACCGCGCTGCACCACGGCGGCAGCCTGCTCGCCAAGCTGCTCAGCCGGCTCAGCCCCCGGGAGACCGCGATGGTGCGCCGGTACGCCCACCGGCTCGCCAACTTCCTGGAGACGCTGGAGACCTGGGCGGCGCAGCCGATCATGCTCGCCCTGATGCGGTTCGGACTGCCCTACGCGGAGGCGGAGACCATCGCCGTCGCCGTGCTCCTGGTCGTCTGGTGAGCACGCACGCCCACCGCGCCCGGGCCGCTCGATACGGAACGGGGGTGCTAGGGGGTCACCGGTTCGGGTGGGCCGGGGTGTCCCCGCACTTCGCGGCCGCGGCGGCGGGTAGGGCAGGGGGCGAGAACAAGGAGATTGACCATGCGCCCTTCCCGAATTCACGCGACGACCGCACTGGGCCTGATCGCCGCAGCCCTCCTGTGGACCTCCACCGTCTCCCCGGCCGCCGCGTCCGAGGACGCGTCCTGGCGGGAGGCCGGGCACTTCGACACCACCGGGGCCTGTCAGCGGGCCGGCAAGAACGGCATCCAGCGGCACAAGTGGGACGAGTACAAGTGCCGCCCCGGCCGCAACGACAGCTATGTGACGCTGTGGGTCAGGGGTGGCTCCCGCTCGAGGGGACACCGGGCCCCCGCCGACGGGCCGGTCGCCGCCTGACATGAGGCATACCGCACTGCCGAAGGACCGTGCCGTGCGGGCCGCGGGCGGGATATCGGCGCTCTTCGTGGTGGTGCTGGCCGGCTGGCTCGCCGGACTGCTGCGGGTGGACGACCAATGGCTCGCACTGACCTACCCGCGCCCCCGCGGCGCCACCGTGCTCACCCGGGTGGCCGTCGGCGTCCCGGTGCTGGGCGTCGGCGTCCTCCTGCTGGCCGAGCGGTCGGCGCGGCGGTACGGAAGCGTCCTGCTGGTGGCCGGGGGCCTGTGGCTGCTGCCCTCGGCCGCGGCCGCGCTGCTGGGACTCGCCGACTTCGGCACGACCGGCGCCCTGCTGTCGCTGCTCCTGGCCGCCGCCAAGATGGTCTGCCGCCCGCTGACCGTATTACTGCTGCCGCTGTGGCTCTTTCCGCGCGGCGCCCAGCGCCGGTGGCAGTGGTGGGCGATCAGCGTGAGCGCGTCCGCGTACTGGCTGGGCTACGCGATGCTGTGGCTGATCAGCGAGCCGCTGGTGGGCACCGTGCCCAACCCGGCGTTCGGCACCGCGTGCGGCCAGTGGGCCTTCGACCACCTGGACACCTACGCCGAGGCCGAGCCATGGGTGCTGCGCACCGTCGCCGCCGTGGTCACCGCGGCCCTGTGCTGCCGCGCGGCCGTCTCCCGGGGCGCCGAGCGGCGCGACTGGGCGCTGCTCGCCGGGGCCTATCCGGCCTGTGTCTCCCTGCTGCTGTCCGAGTGGGGTGAGGGCATGCCCACCATCGTGGCCCGCACCGTGGGCAGCGCGGTCTGGGCGGCCGCCATCTGCCTGGGCGTCGCCCGCACCGGCATATGGCGGCTGGACCGCTCCACCAGCCACCGCCTCGCCCGCGCCTTCGTCCTCACCTCGCTGGGCGCCGTCGTCGTCTGCGCGGTCGTCGCGGTCCAGGCCGGTGTTCCCTCCGTACGGAGCGGGGCCACCACCGCCGCCGCGGGGTGCGCACTCGTCCTGGGCTGGGCCCTGCGGCCGAGCGCCCGCTGGCTCACGCTCCGCGTCGAGCGCGCCTTCTACGGGCCCCGGGCCCGCCCGCACGAAGCCGTCAGCGCCCTGGCCGTACGGCTTCAGCAGGCCCCGCACCCGGGCGAGGTACCCCAGCAGATCTGCCGCAGCGCCGTGGAGGACCTCGGCGTCTCGGGCGCCGCCGTCAGCGTCGACACCCGCGCCGGGCCCCGGCGGCTGGCCGCCGCCGGAGCGCCGCTCACCGGCCCGGTCCAGACCTTTGTACTGCGCCAGCACGGCCGCACCGTTGGCCGCCTCGAAGTCTCCCGCGACGGCTCCGGCACCCCCGCCGAGCGCGACAGCGGGCTGCTGTCCCTGCTCGCCGACCAGGCCGCCCCCGCGCTCGCCGCGCTGCGCCTGGCCGAGGAGGCCCAGGCCGCCCGCGAGCGGCTGGTCCTCGCCTGCGAAGAGGAGCGCCGCCGGCTGCGCCGGGAGATCCACGACGGCCTCGGTCCTCAGCTGGCCGCCGTCCGGCTGCGCCTGGACATCGCCCAGACCTCCTGCCCGCCCGGCCACCCGGCCCGCCCCCAGCTGTGCGAGGCCGCCGAGACGCTCGCCGAGGCCCTGGTCGAGGTGCGGCGGATCACCGCGGGCCTCGCCCCGGCCGCGCTGGCCGAGCGCGGGCTGACCGGGGCCGTCCGGGATCTGGCGCACCGGCTGGGCGTCGACGGGCTGCGGGTGAGCGTGGCCAGTCGCCCGGCCGTGCTGCCCCCGCTGTCGCCGGGTGTGGAGACGGCCGCCTACCGGATCGCGGCGGAGTCGCTCACCAACGCCGTACGACACGCGCGGGCGCGCCAGGTCGGCGTCGAACTGACCGCGGGCCCGGACACTCTCGAGGTCAAGGTCATCGACGACGGCAGCGGGCTGCGCGAGACCGCGGTGCCCGGCATCGGGCTGGCCTCGGTGGCCGAGCGGGCCGAGGAGATCGGGGGCTCCTGCTCGGTCACCGGTTCCGCGACGGGCACGGTGGTGCACGCCGTCCTGCCGCTGGCCGGGCCAGGGGAGCACGGCAACCCCGAGGAACACCGGAAGACCACCGGGCATGAGGGGTGCACCGCGCTCATCGCGTCAACCACCGCCATGGAAAGGAACCCGATCCGGTGACAACAGCCGTGGCACCACCGCAGTGGCGCGTACTCCTCGTGGACGACCATCCGCTCTTCCGCGAGGGCCTGGCCGCGGCCGTCAATCTCGACGCCGCCTTCGCCGTCGTCGGCCAGGCGGCCTGTGCGGACGAGGCGGTCGCCGAGGCCGGACGCACCGGCCCCGACCTCGTGGTCATGGACCTCGGGCTGCCCGGCCGGTCCGGTCTGGAGGCGACCAGGCGGATCCTGTGCGACCGCCCCGAGGCGCGGGTCATGGTCATGACCATGTCCGAGGACGACGACAGCCTGCTGGCCGCTGTGCGCGCCGGCGCCCGCGGCTACCTCCTCAAGGGGGCGGGCCGGGACGAGATCCTGCGGGCGCTGCACACCGTGGCGCGCGGCGGCGCGGTGTTCAGCCCGCGGATGGCCGAGCGGCTCGGGGCGCTGCTCGGCGCCTCCGGCTCCGCCTCGGCCAAGGAGGCGTTCCCCACCCTGACCGCACGCGAGCGCGAGGTGCTGGACCTGCTCGCGGCCGGGCTCGGCTACCGCCAGATCGCTCAGCGGCTGGTGGTCACCGACAAGACCGTACGCAACCACGTGGGCTCCATCTTCGCCAAGCTCCAGGTGCGCGACCGCGCCCAGGCGATCGTGCGTGCCCGGGAAGCCGGACTGGGAGGCGAATGACTCCCTCCGGCTCGTGGCTGATACTGGGTGGGTTATGGAATTCGTCATCCTTGCTGTAGTCATCGCTGTGGTCGTGCTCGCCGCGACCAGCGGGCTTGTGATCAGCAGCCGCAAGAAGAAGCGACTGCCCTCGGCACCGCCGAGCAGCCCGTCCGTCACCGCGCCGCCCGCCGAGCCGCACGTCGGCGAGGAGGCCGAAACCCCGCGCGAGGAACCGCGCAGGACCATCGAGGAGGTGGACCTGCCGGGGGCCGAGGCCCCGGCCACGACCGCGGAGGCCCCCGCCCCCGCCGTCCCCGAGGTCCCGCCGATCGAGGTCCCCGAGCCCACCGCCGGCCGGCTGGTCCGGCTGCGCGCCCGGCTCTCCCGCTCCCAGACCACTCTGGGCAAGGGGCTGCTGACCCTGCTGTCCCGGGAGCACCTCGACGAGGAGACCTGGGAGGAGATCGAGGACACCCTGCTGACCGCCGACGTCGGCGTCGCGCCGACGCAGGAGCTGGTCGAGCGGCTGCGCGAGCGCGTCAAGGTGCTCGGCACCCGTTCCCCCGAGGAGCTGCGCGGTCTGCTCCGCGAGGAGCTGCTGCGCCTGGTCGGCACCGACGCCGACCGCACCGTGCACACCGAGAGCGGTGTGGGTGTGAACGGCGAGGAGAAGCCGGGCGTCGTCATGATCGTCGGGGTCAACGGCACCGGCAAGACCACCACCACCGGCAAGCTCGCGCGGGTGCTCGTCGCCGACGGCAAGTCGGTCGTGCTCGGCGCGGCCGACACCTTCCGCGCCGCCGCCGCCGACCAGCTGCAGACCTGGGGCGAGCGGGTCGGCGCCCGTACGATCCGGGGCCCCGAGGGCGGCGACCCGGCCTCGGTCGCCTTCGACGCGGTGAAGGAGGGCATCGCCGAGTCCGCGGATGCCGTCATCATCGACACCGCCGGGCGGCTGCACACCAAGACCGGCCTGATGGACGAGCTGGGCAAGGTCAAGCGGGTCGTGGAGAAGCACGGCGAGGTGGACGAGGTGCTGCTCGTGCTCGACGCCACCACCGGGCAGAACGGCCTGATCCAGGCCCGGGTCTTCCGCGAGGTCGTGGACATCACCGGCATCGTGCTGACCAAGCTGGACGGCACCGCCAAGGGCGGCATCGTCGTCGCGGTCCAGCGGGAGCTGAACGTCCCGGTCAAGCTGGTGGGGCTGGGCGAGGGCGCGGACGACCTCGCGCCCTTCGAGCCGGAGGCGTTCGTCGACGCGCTGATCGGCGACTGAGCCGGGTGGGCGCACCCCCCCCGTGTCAGCAAGCCGGACGGGCTGGAGACGATCCAGCCCGTCCGGCCTTTTCAGGCCCGTTCCTCAGGCCCCGGCTTTCTCAGGCCCCGGCCCGGTGGCTCACATAGGCGAGCGTGCCCAGCACCAGCCGGGCGTGCGGCGGGCGGCCCGCCGTGTCGAAGGCCGGCGGCCGCAGCCAGCGGACCGGCCCGAGGCCGCCGAGGTCGCAGGGCGGGGCGGTGATGTGGTCGCCGGGTCCCAGACAGCGCAGATCGAGGTCGGCGTCGTCCCAGCCCATGCGGTAGAGCAGCTCGGGGAGCTGGGCGGCGGCGCCCGGGGCGACGAAGAACTGGGCGCGCCCGTGCGGGGTGACGGCCACCGGCCCCAGCGGAAGCCCCATCCGCTCCAGCCGGACCAGGGCGTGCCGGCCCGCGTACTCCGCGACCTCCAGGACGTCGAACGAACGGCCGACGGGCAGAAGGACGGCGGCCCCCGGGACCTCTTGCCACGCGGCCGCGGCCGCGTCGAGGGTGGCGCCCGCCGGGACGCCGGGGGCGAAGGAGAGCGGATGGGCGCCGGGGGAGGCGCAGTCGGCCGCGCCACATGAACATTCGTTTCTGCTGCCGCTTGTGCCCCGTGCCGCCCGCGCGCCCGGCACCACGTCCCAGCCCCACAGCCCGGTGTACTCCGCCACCGTCGTGGATTCGGACGCACGGCCGCGGCGCCGTGAGCCGGACCGCATGTCCCGGATGCCGCCGATCGTGAAGCCCATGCCCCCTCCAACGGGTCGCGCTCTCGATGGTTACGAGCCGGAGTGCGGTGATGACGCTGCGTCGCCGATCTGGTGCGGCGAGGGTGCGCTCCGATGTGACGGAGGTGGTGTGACACGACTCGTGCGCCCCCGCGCGCACCGCTTCACCGCTCCCGGTCTCCCTGGTGTCAAGTGAATCGTGTGGATCCGTGATGGGGTTCATTCGAAGGGGTGGCGAATGGTGGCGTTTTCGCGAACTCCCTCGCCGGAGGCGTGATCGTAGGATTACTTTCAGTGCACAGTCCTCGAACGCCATGCTCGGTGGAGTGCGGCCTGATCGTGGGCGGAGTACGGATCGGTACATGCCACTGGCATGAAGCGGTTCCCCGCCCGGGCGGTTGATGTGCCGTATCGCGGGGACAACAGACCGTGACAGAGGGCATTCTGGTGGCGGTTCGGAAAGATTCGTGGGATGGGGGCGTTCCAGTGGGCGACGGCGGCGGCGGTGCTGAGAAGCGCCCCAACACGCAATTGGGGTCGTGGTTCGTGCGCAGCGGCTGGTCGAAGGGCGAGCTGGCCCGCCAAGTCAACCGCAGAGCACGGCAGTTAGGTGCTCATCACATCAGTACGGACACCTCGCGGGTGCGCCGCTGGCTGGACGGCGAGCAGCCGCGCGAGCCGATTCCGCAGATCCTCTCCGAGCTGTTCTCCGAGCGCTTCGGCTGCGTCGTCGGCATCGAGGACCTCGGGCTGCGCTCGGCCCACCGGTCACCGTCCGTGTCCGGGGTGGACCTTCCCTGGGCCGGTCCGGAGACGGTCTCGCTGATCGGAGAGTTCTCCCGCAGCGATCTGATGCTCGCCCGGCGCGGCTTCCTCGGCACCTCGCTCGCGCTCTCCGCGGGCCCGTCCCTCATCGAGCCCATGCAGCGCTGGCTCGTCCCCTCGCCGGCCGGACAGGCCGCGGGCGCCCGGTCCTCCGACGGCGGCCGCACCCGGCGGATCTCCCGGCTCTCCGAGCCCGAGCTGGAGCTGCTGGAGTCCACCATCAAGATGTTCCGCGCCTGGGACGCCCAGTGCGGCGGCGGGCTGCGCCGAAAGGCGGTCGTCGGCCAGCTGCACGAGGTCACCGATCTGCTGCAGGAGCCCCACCCGGAGGCCGTCTCCAAGCGGCTGTTCAAGGTCGCGGGCGAGCTCGCCCAGCTGGCCGGATGGATGAGCTACGACATCGGGCTCCAGCCCACCGCGCAGAAGTACTTCGTGCTCGCGCTGCACGCCGCCAAGGAATCCGGCGACCGGCCCCTCGGCTCGTACATCCTCTCCGGCATGAGCCGCCAGATGATCCATGTCGGGCGGCCCGACGACGCGCTGGAGCTCATCCACCTCGCGCAGTACGGCAGCCGGGAGAGCGCCACCCCGCGCACCCAGGCCATGCTGTATGCGATGGAGGCCCGCGCCTACGCCAATATGGGCCAGCCCAGCAAATGCCACCGCGCCGTGAAGATGGCCGAGGACACCTTCGCCGACTGCGCCGCGGGCGATGGCGACCCGGACTGGATCGGCTTCTTCTCCGAGGCCGAGCTCAACGCGGAGAACGCCCACGCCTACCGCGATCTCGCCTATGTGGCCGGGCGCAGCCCCACCTACGCCCAGCTCGCCGACCCGGTGATGCGCAGGGCCGTGGAGCTCTTCGGCCAGGAGACCGAGGGCGAGGGCGGCCACCAGCGTTCGTATGCGCTCAACCTGATCGGCATGGCCACCGTCCATCTCCTCCAGACGGAGCCCGAGCAGTGCGCGGCGATGGCCGAGAAGGCGCTGCCGCTCGCCCAGCGAGTGCGCTCGGAGCGGGTGAACAACCGGCTGCGCAAGACCGTGGACACGGCGGTGCGCCAGTTCGGCGAGGTGCCGGAGATCGCCGAGCTCGGCGAGCGGCTGATCACCCTGATGCCCGACACCCCCGATGCGGCGGGGGCCGGCCAGGCCGTCTGAAGCGTCCTGGCGGCGATGGCGGGACGCTAACGGAACGACCGGCCCCTGTGACGGCGGTTCACCGGCACGTAACACTCAGGCGCCCTTCGTCACTGCGGCGAAACATCGGGTGGCATCGACTGAAACGGTGCTGCGCCAATCTCGTGGCGAATACCGGCCCACATCAATGTTCTGCCCGCACGGGCCGTCGTTTCGAGGAGACGTCCACATTGAATGGCGCACATACCGCGTTCGTATTGATCAGCGCCGCACTCGTGATGCTGATGACGCCCGGCCTGGCCTTCTTCTACGGCGGCATGGTGCGGGTGAAAAGCGCCCTCAACATGCTGATGATGTCCTTCATCTCGCTGGGCATCGTCTCCCTGCTGTGGGTGCTGTTCGGTTACTCGCTCGCCTTCGGTGACGACGTCGGCGGCGGACTGCTGGGCAATCTCGACCACATCGGCTTCAAGGGCATCGAGCCGACCTCGCTGTGGGGTGAGAAGCCCGACGCGGTGCCGGTCCTGGCCTTCGCCCTCTTCCAGCTGATGTTCGCGGTGATCACCCCCGCGCTGATCAGCGGAGCCGTCGCCGACCGCGTCAAGTTCGGCGCCTGGGCGCTGTTCATCACCCTGTGGGTCTCGGTCGTCTACTTCCCCGTCGCCCACTGGGTGTGGCAGGCCGACGGCTGGCTGTTCAAAAAGGGAGTGATCGACTTCGCGGGCGGCACGGCGGTCCACATCAACGCGGGCGCCGCCGGACTCGCCGTGGCCCTGGTCCTCGGCAAGCGCATCGGCTTCAAGAAGGACCCGATGCGCCCCCACAATCTGCCGCTGGTGATGCTGGGTTCCGGTCTGCTGTGGTTCGGCTGGTTCGGCTTCAACGCCGGCTCCGCCCTCGCCGCCAATGAGACGGCTGCCAGCATGGCGTTCAACACCCAGATCGCCACCGGCGTGGCCATGCTCGGCTGGCTCGCCTACGAGCGCATCCGGCACGGCGCGTTCACCACGCTGGGCGCCGCCTCCGGCGCGGTCGCCGGCCTCGTCGCCATCACCCCCTCCGGTGCGGCGGTCGATCCCTGGGGTGCCATGCTGATCGGCCTCGTCGCGGGTGTCGTCTGCTCCTGGGCCGTCAGCCTCAAGTACAAGCTGGGTTACGACGACTCGCTCGACGTGGTCGGCGTGCACCTGATCGGCGGTCTCATCGGCACCCTCCTCGTCGGCGTCCTCGCCACCGACGGCGTCGGTGGCATGAGCCAGCTGGGCAAGCAGGCCCTCGGCGCCTTCACCGTGCTGGCCTACTCCTTCGTTGTCTCCTGGGTCCTCGCCAAGCTCATCCAGGTCACCATCGGCTTCCGGGCCGACGAGGACGACGAGATCAGCGGCATCGACCAGGTCTTCCACGCCGAGACGGCCTACGACTTCAGCGCGGTCGGCGGATCGCCCCGTAGTACGGTGCCCGCCGCCAACCAGGCCGCTGTCGGCGCGACCGCGCCGCACAACAAGAAGGTGGACGCGTGAAGCTCATCACGGCAGTAGTCAAGCCACACCGGCTCGAGGAGATCAAGGAGGCGCTGCAGGCGTTCGGCGTGCAGGGCCTGACCGTCACCGAGGCCAGCGGCTACGGGCGGCAGCGCGGCCACACCGAGGTCTACCGGGGCGCGGAGTACACCGTGGACCTGGTGCCCAAGGTCCGCATCGAGGTGCTGGCCGAGGACGGCGACGCCGAGGACCTCATGGACGTCGTGGTCAAGGCCGCCCGCACGGGCAAGATCGGGGACGGCAAGGTGTGGAGCGTCCCCGTCGAGACCGCGGTCCGGGTCCGCACCGGCGAGCGCGGCCCGGACGCCCTCTGAGGGCCCACTCCACCGGATGGCCACGGCACGACAGGGAGCCTCGTTGACGGACAGCGTCGAGACCACGACCGAGACCACCGGCTCGGGGCCCGGCGGCTACGCGGCGGCCCGGCTGCGACTCCTCCAGGAGGGGTCGCGGTCCGGGCCGCCGCGCCGTTCCGCCCTCGCCGAGCTCACCGACCAGTGGCTCGCCGCACTGCTCACCGGCGGCGCCCGGACCGCGGGCGCCGGCCAGGGCGTCGCACTGGTCGCCGTCGGCGGCTACGGACGCGGCGAACTGTCCCCGCGCAGTGATCTCGATGTGCTGCTGCTGCACGACGGCACCGCGGACTCCTCCGCCCTGGCCGCGCTCGCCGACCACGTCTGGTACCCCGTCTGGGACATGGGGCTGGCCCTCGACCACTCCGTACGCACCCCCGAGGAAGCCCGTAGGACCGCGGGCGAGGACCTCAAGGTCCAGCTCGGGCTGCTCGACGCCCGCCATATCGCGGGCGACGCCGCCCTCACCGCGGGGCTGCGCACCGCCGTCCTCGCCGACTGGCGGGCCCAGGCCCCCCGGCGCCTGCCCCAACTGCACGAGCTGTGCCAGGAGCGCGCCCAGCGCCACGGCGAGCTCCCGTTCCTCCTGGAACCCGACCTCAAGGAGGCCCGCGGCGGGTTGCGCGACGCCACCGCGCTGCGCGCCATCGCCGCCTCCTGGCTCGCCGACGCGCCCCGCGAGGGCCTGGACGAGGCACGCCGGCGCCTGCTGGACGTCCGCGACGCGCTCCATCTGACCACCGGCCGCGCCACCGACCGGCTCGCGCTCCAGGAGCAGGACCAGGTCGCGGCCGCGCTCGGGCTGCTGGACGCCGACGCCCTGCTGCGCCAGGTCTACGAGTCCGCGCGGACCGTCGGTTACGCGAGCGATGTGACCTGGCGCGAGGTCGAGCGGGTGCTGCGGGCCCGCTCGGCGCCCCGGTCGCGGCTGCGTGGACTGCTCGGCGGACGCGGCCGGGCGGGCGCCGGGAGCGGCGCGGACGCGGGGGAGCGCAGTCCGCTCGCCGAGGGCGTCGTCGAACAGGACGGCGAGGTGGTGCTCGCCCGCGCCGCGCGCCCCGAGCGCGACCCCGTGCTCCCTCTGCGGGCCGCCGCGGCCGCCGCCCAGGCCGGCCTGCCGCTCTCGCTGCACGCCGTACGGCGGCTGGCCGCCACCGCGCGGCCGCTGCCCCTGCCGTGGCCGCCCGAGGCCCGGGAGCAGCTGATCACGCTGCTGGGCGCCGGGGAGTCCACCGTGGAGGTCTGGGAGGCCCTGGAGGCCGAGGGCCTGATCACCCGGCTGCTGCCGGACTGGGAGCGGGTGCGCTGCCGCCCCCAGCGCAACCCCGTGCACCGCTGGACCGTCGACCGGCATCTCGTCGAGACCGCCGTGCGGGCCGGTGCCCTCGCCCGCCGCGTCGGCCGCCCCGATCTGCTGCTGGTCGCAGCCCTGCTGCACGACATCGGCAAGGGCTGGCCCGGCGACCACTCGGTGGCCGGGGAGACCATCGCCCGCGACGTGGCCGCCCGGATCGGCTTCGACCGCGCGGACATCGCCGTCCTCGCCACCCTGGTACGCCACCATCTGCTGCTCATCGAGGCCGCCACCCGCCGCGACCTGGACGATCCGGCCACGGTGCGGTCCGTCGCCGAGGCCGTGGGCAGCCCGGTCACCCTCGAGCTGCTGCACGCGCTCACCGAGGCGGACGCGCTGGCCACCGGCCCCGCCGCATGGAGCGCCTGGCGTGGCTCGCTCGTCGCCGATCTGGTCAAGCGGGTCGCGGCCGTCCTCGCGGGCGCACCGGCGGCGGCCCCGGCCACCCCGCAGCAGACGACGGCCGAGCAGGAGCGGCTCGCGATCGAGGCCTGGCGCACCGGCGGCCCCGTGCTGGCGCTGCACGCGCGCTCCGAGGCGCTGCCGCCGGGGGAGACCGGCATCTTCCCGGGGGGCGTGGAGGGGCCGCCGGAGGCCGAGGAGCCGGCAGGCCCGGAGCCGATCGGCGTCGAGTTGCTGATCGCCGTCCCCGACCAGCCCGGCGTCCTGCCGACGGCGGCCGGGGTGCTGGCCCTGCACCGGCTGACGGTGCGGGCGGCGGATCTGCGCGCGGTCGAGCTGCCGGAGGAGCTGGCAGGGGCGGACAACGCGGGCAAGGCCCCGTGCGTCCTGCTGCTGAGCTGGCGGGTGGCGGCCGAGTACGGCTCGCTGCCGCAGGCCGCGCGGCTGCGGAACGACCTGCTGCGGGCCCTGGACGGTTCGCTGGACATCGCCGCCCGGCTCGCGGAGCGCGAGGCGGCGTACCGGAAGTATCCGCGCCGCCGCGGCGCGCACGCCCCGCCACCGCGGGTCACCGTCGCGCCCGGGAGCTCCCAGCTCGCCACGGTGATCGAGGTCCGCGCCCAGGACGTGCCCGGCCTGCTGCACCGCATCGGCCGGGCCCTGGAGGACGCGGGGGTCGCGGTGCGCAGCGCCCATGTGTCCACGCTCGGCGCGAACGCGGTGGACGCGTTCTACGTCACCGATACGAGCGGGGCGCCCCTGGAGCCGATGCGCGCGGCAGAAGTGGCCCAGGAGGTCGAGCGGGCGCTGCGACAGGACTGAAGGAACGGCCGCGGCACGGGGGGAAGACCGTACGCTCGGCGGGCGGATACCCTTGGAGGCCGACCGCAGACCCGACATCCGACCGAAGGATTCGCGACCACCGTGTTCGATACCCTCTCCGATCGCCTCGCAGCGACTTTCAAGAACCTCCGGGGCAAGGGCCGCCTCTCCGAGGCCGACATCGACACCACGGCGCGCGAAATCCGCATCGCCCTGCTCGAAGCGGATGTCGCGCTGCCCGTCGTACGGGCCTTCATCAAGCAGATCAAGGAGCGCTCGCTCGGCGCCGAGGTCTCCCAGGCCCTCAACCCGGCCCAGCAGGTCATCAAGATCGTCGACGAGGAGCTCATCGGTATCCTCG
Source organism: Streptomyces sp. NPDC005266 (assembly GCF_040607655.1). NCBI lineage: Bacteria > Bacillati > Actinomycetota > Actinomycetes > Kitasatosporales > Streptomycetaceae > Streptomyces > Streptomyces sp. NPDC005266. Next base: position 102,016 of record NZ_JBEXHC010000019.1, on the reverse strand, counting down.
GTGGCGAGGCCCGCCGGCTCCGCTTCGCCAAGCAGCCGCCGACCGTGATCATGCTCGCGGGTCTGCAGGGTGCCGGTAAGACCACGCTCGCCGGAAAGCTCGGCCTCTGGCTGAAGTCCCAGGGCCACGCCCCGCTGCTGGTCGCCTGTGACCTCCAGCGCCCCAACGCCGTCAACCAGCTCTCGGTGGTCGCCGAGCGCGCGGGCGTCGCGGTCTTCGCCCCGGAGCCGGGCAACGGTGTCGGCGACCCGGTGAAGGTCGCCGAGGACTCGATCGAGTTCGCCAAGACCAAGCAGCACGACGTCGTGATCGTCGACACCGCCGGCCGTCTCGGCATCGACGAGGAGCTGATGCGGCAGGCGGCGGACATCCGTGACGCCGTCCGCCCGGACGAGGTCCTGTTCGTCGTCGACGCGATGATCGGCCAGGACGCGGTGAACACCGCCGAGGCGTTCCGCGACGGCGTCGGCTTCGACGGCGTGGTGCTCTCCAAGCTCGACGGCGACGCGCGCGGTGGTGCCGCGCTGTCCATCGCGCATGTCACCGGCCGCCAGATCATGTTCGCCTCCAACGGCGAGAAGCTGGACGACTTCGACGCGTTCCACCCGGACCGCATGGCGTCCCGCATCCTCGGCATGGGCGACATGCTCAGCCTGATCGAGAAGGCCGAGCAGACCTTCAGCCAGCAAGAGGCCGAGAAGATGGCGGCCAAGCTGGCGAAGGGGCCGAAGGAGTTCACCCTCGACGACTTCCTGGCGCAGATGGAGCAGGTCCGCAAGATGGGCTCCATCTCCAAGCTGCTCGGGATGCTCCCGGGCATGGCCCAGATGAAGGACCAGATCAACAATCTGGACGAGCGGGACGTGGACCGTACCGCGGCCATCATCAAGTCGATGACGCCCGCCGAGCGCCAGGACCCGCACATCATCAACGGCTCGCGCCGCGCCCGTATCGCGCGCGGCTCCGGCGTCGACGTGAGCGCGGTCAAGAACCTGGTGGAGCGGTTCTTCGACGCGCGCAAGATGATGTCGAGGATGGCGCAGGGTGGCATGCCGGGAATGCCTGGGATGCCGGGCATGCCGGGTATGGGCGGCAGTGCCAAGCGCAAGGGCAAGCAGCAGAAGAAGGCCAAGGGCCGCCAGCGCAGCGGAAATCCGCTGAAGCGCGCCCAGCAGGAGCAGGAAGCCGCCGCGCGCCGTGAGCAGGGCGACGCGCTCGGCCTGCCCGGCGGTGGTCAGGGCGCGAAGGACTTCGAACTCCCGGAGGAGTTCAAGGACTTCCTTCCCCCGAAGTGATGTTCCGGCGGGGCGCACGCCGTGCGCCCCGCCGGAGCTCCCCGCGGCCGCGGGGAGCGAAGTTTCATCGGGTTACCGCATCGCTGTTTGCCCGGGCCACCTCCGCAGCGGCGGAGAAAGCCGTGTCACTGCCGGGCGCATGTTCCAACGAGCGTGTGTGCGGGGCGTCACGGGTGGGCCGAAGTCACACCCGAGCCACCAGATAGCGGAAAACATTCGGCATCCACACCGTCCCGTCCGCACGCTGATGCGGATGGACCGCCTCGGCGATCTCCTTGGCCACCTGGGTCGGATCGGTGGCCCGCTCCGCCGCGTCGAACAGGCCGGTCGACAGCAGCCCGCGGACCGCGCTGTCCATATCGGCGTAGCCGAACGGACAGGCCACCCGGCCCGAGCCGTCCGGCCGCAGCCCGGCCCGCCCGGCCAGTTCCTCCAGGTCGTCCCGGCCGCACGGCCGCCAGCGGGCCGGGGCGCACATCGGGTCCGCCAGCCGCGCGCCCACCCGCAGGACGGCGGAGGTGGCGCACCGCTCCGGTGGGCCCCAGCCGACGAGCACCACGGCGCCGCCGCGTTCGGCGAGCGCGGCGGCGGCCGCGAGGTTGGAGGCCGCCGAGGCCACGGCGGGGCCCGCACCCGGGGCGGGCAGCGGCGCGAAGGCGGTCACCACGGTGAAGGCCGCCCCGGCCTCCGCTCCCGCCTCGCGGACCCAGGCGCTCTTGGGGCCGCCGAGCCCCAGCCGCGGCACGGGCGGCGCGGTGTCGCCCCGCGGTGTGCCCGGGGACGCCAGCCGCTCATAGGCGAGGTCCAGGCGCCGTTCGTCCGTGTCGACTCCCCAGACCGCCGCGCCGCGCGCGGCCGCCATGAGGAGGGCCAGGCCCGAGCCGCAGCCCAGGCCCAGCAGCCGGGTTCCGGCGCCGATGTCCAGCCGTGCGTAGACGGCCTCGTACAGCGGCACCAGCATCCGCTCCTGGATCTCCGCCCAGTCGCGGGCGCGGGCGTCGGGTTCGGCCGCGTGCGAGGTGGGCGGGTTCGGGAGGTGCCGCCGTACGAGCGTTGTTGTCATCAAAGGGCCCCAATCAGCGAAAGAGCGTGCCGTCGTCAGATCCGGTTTGCATCCGCCGTCGTGCGCTGTGGCGTCCCACCCCCGTATGCCAGAGAACTCCGCATCCGTTCCCGCGTCCAGAGGTTTCACGGCCGTGCTTGCGTGCCCCTTTTGTGCGCCCCCGCACGCCCTTGTGTCCGCCCCACTCCCCGGGCCGCCTTCGGGCCACCCCGGACCGCCCCGGACCGCCCCCGCTCGGCCTGGCCTCTTTTGCCCGATTCACGGTTCCGTGCGCTGCCGCCGTACGATCGGCGCCATGGCAAAGGCTCCCGTGCTCACCCCCCGGGCGGAGGACTTCCCCCGCTGGTACCAGGACGTGATCAACAAGGCCGAGCTGGCCGATAACGGTCCGGTGCGCGGCACCATGGTCATCCGACCGTACGGGTACGGGCTGTGGGAGCGGATGCAGCAGGACATGGATGCCCGGATCAAGGCGGTGGGCGCCCAGAACGCGTACTTCCCGCTCTTCATCCCGCAGTCCTATCTGACCCGGGAAGCCGACCATGTCGAGGGCTTCGCGCCGGAGCTCGCCATCGTCACGCACGGCGGCGGCAAGGAGCTCGAGGAGCCGGTCGTCGTCCGGCCCACCTCCGAGACGATCGTCAACGAGTACTTCTCCAAGTGGGTGCAGAGCTACCGCGATCTGCCGCTTCTGATCAACCAGTGGGCCAATGTGGTGCGTTGGGAGCTGCGGCCGAGGCTGTTCCTGCGGACGACCGAATTCCTCTGGCAGGAGGGCCACACCGCCCATGCCACGTACGAGGACGCCCGGGACTACGCCGCCCGTATCCACCGCGACGTCTATGCCGACTTCATGGAGAACGTCCTGGCGATGGACGTCGTCCTGGGCCGCAAGACGGCCAAGGAGCGCTTCGCGGGCGCCCTCAACACCCTCACGCTGGAGGGGATGATGGGCGATGGCAAGGCGCTTCAGCTCGGCACCAGCCATGAGCTCGGCCAGAACTTCTCCCGCGCCTTCAACACCAGCTATCTGTCCAAGGACGGTACGCAGGAGCTGGTCTGGCAGACCTCCTGGGGCAGCACGACCCGGATGGTCGGCGCGCTGGTGATGATGCACGGTGACGACAACGGGCTGCGGGTCCCGCCGCGGCTGGCCCCGGTCCAGGTCGTGGTGATGGCGATCAAGGGCGATGAGGCGGTGCTCGCCAAGGTCCGTGAGATCGGCGAGGCGCTGACGGCGGCGGGGGTACGGGTCCGGGTCGACGACCGTACGGACACCCCCTTCGGCCGGCGCGCGGTCGACTGGGAGCTCAAGGGGGTCCCGGTCCGGGTCGAGGTCGGCCCGCGGGATCTGGAGGGCGGCACCGCGATGGTGGCCCGGCGGATCCCTGGTGGCAAGGAGCCGGTCCGCACCGAGCTGCTGGCCGGGCTGGTGCCCAAGGCCCTCGAGGAGGACCAGGCGCTGCTGCTGCGCCAGGCGCGGGAGCGCCGTGAGGCCCGTACCACGGAGGTGCGGACCGTGCAGGAGGCGGCCGAGGCCGCCGCGGCGGGCGGCTGGGCGCGTATCCGGTGGGCGGATCTGGGCCCGGAGGGCGAGGAGGCGCTCGCCGAGCAGTCCGTGTCAGTGCGGTGTCTGGTCACCGAGGACGGGGCGGTGCCGGACTCCGATGACGCGCCCGGTAACGTCGCCTTGGTCGCCCGGGCCTACTGAACCGGTACGTACCGCCTTGGGGCGCGGTGGGTGGCTCAATCCATACATGTACGCACCCGCCCTCGTCGCGGCACATCAGCGTTAACTGACTGGTACGTGCAAATTATTTGGGATGCCCCGGAATCGGAACACCGGGCGGCTCCTGCTCGTTAGCACGACGTGAGCACGACACCACCTGTTCTCGCCGCAGAGCTGGCACAGGCGTGGGCCGACATTCAACGGCACCACCCCGAGCTGCCCGATCTCGCCGCGCCCGAATCGCTGATCGGAGAGTCGTCGTCCGCATGTGGCGCCGAGCTCTCCTTCGAACGGCTGCTGCATGAGGCAGTCCATGGCATCGCCGCCGCCCGCGGTGTCCGTGACACCTCGCGCGCCGGCCGCTACCACAACCGCCGGTTCCTGGCGATCGCCGAGGAGCTGGGGCTCGACCATTCCGAGGAGCCGCACCCAAGCAGTGGCTTCTCCCTGGTCACCCTCAGTCCCGAGGCGAGAAAGCGGTACCGGACCACGATCGACCGCCTCCAGCGGGCGCTCAAGGCGCACACCGTCGCGACCGCCGCCGACACCTCGCGCACCTTCCGCGGGCCCGCCGCGCGGCACGGTTCGTCCGGTGGCGGTGTCCGGGTCAAGGCGGTGTGCGAGTGCGGGCGCAATGTCCGCGTCGTCCCCTCGGTGCTGGCCCAGGCGCCGATCATGTGCGGCGGATGCGGGAAGCCCTTCCGTATCCCGGAGGTGGCCGCGGTCGGCTGACCGGCCGCGGTGTGGCAGAATGGTCCGCTGTACTCGACAGTCGACCTGGATCCCTCTCTCCTCCGGCTGACGCGTCCATCGGGCACTCGGGTACCGCAACCCCACGCGGCACTTCGTTGTGCTCAACCACGTCAAGACCAGGAGACACCACTCCCGTGGCAGTCAAGATCAAGCTGAAGCGTCTGGGCAAGATCCGTTCGCCTCACTACCGCATCGTCGTCGCCGACTCCCGTACCCGCCGTGACGGCCGGGCCATCGAGGAGATCGGCCTGTACCACCCGGTGCAGAACCCGTCGCGCATCGAGGTGGACTCGGAGCGTGCGCAGTACTGGCTGAAGGTCGGCGCGCAGCCGACCGAGCCGGTGCTGGCCATCCTGAAGGTCACCGGCGACTGGCAGAAGTTCAAGGGCCTGCCCGCCCCGGCCCCGATGAAGGTCGCCGAGCCGAAGGCCGACAAGCGCGCCCTGTTCGAGGCCGCTGCCAAGGACGCCGGTGACGAGCCGAAGGGTGAGGCGATCACCCAGAAGGCGAAGAAGTCGGAGAAGAAGTCGGACGAGGCGGCCGAGGCCGCTGACTCCACCGCGTCGACCGAGGCCTGAGGATGCTCGAGGAAGCCCTCGAGCACCTGGTGAAGGGCATCGTCGACAACCCCGACGACGTGCAGGTCGCCTCGCGCAATCTGCGTCGTGGGCGTGTGCTGGAGGTCCGGGTGCACCCCGATGACCTCGGCAAGGTGATCGGCCGCAACGGCCGCACCGCGCGCGCCCTGCGTACCGTCGTGGGCGCCATCGGCGGCCGTGGGATCCGCGTCGACCTCGTCGACGTGGACCAGGTCCGCTGAGGCGAAGAAGAGCACCGGCACGGGCCGGGGAGGGCCATGGGCCGTCCCCGGCCCGTGTGTGTGAAGGGACATCGCATAGTGCAGTTGGTTGTCGCGCGGATCGGCCGTGCCCATGGCATCAAGGGTGAGGTCACCGTCGAGGTGCGGACGGACGAGCCGGAGCTGAGGCTCGCCCCTGGCGCCGTGCTGGCCACCGAGCCCGCCTCGGCCGGGCCGCTGACCATCGAGACCGGCCGAGTGCACAGCGGCCGGCTGCTGCTGCGGTTCGAGGGCGTGACGGACCGTACGGGCGCGGAGGCGCTGCGCAACATCCTCCTCATCGCGGAGGTCGACCCCACGGAGGTCCCCGAGGACCCCGAGGAGTTCTACGACCACCAGCTGATCGACCTCGATGTGGTCACCGTGGACGGCACGGAGGTGGGCCGGATCTCCGAGATCTCCCATCTGCCGTACCAGGATCTCCTGATCGTCCGGCGCCCGGACGGCAGCGAGGCGATGATCCCGTTCGTCTCCGAGGTGGTGCCGGAGATCGATCTGGAGGCGCAGCGCGCGGTCATCGACCCGCCGCCGGGGCTGCTGAACGAGGCCGACGCCGAGATCGCGAGCGGCCGTGAGGACGCGTCGTCATGAGGCTCGACGTCGTCACGATCTTCCCGGAGTACCTGGAGCCGCTGAACGTCTCGCTGGTCGGCAAGGCACGCGCCCGCGGTCAGCTGGACGTCCGCGTCCATGACCTGCGCGCGTGGACGCACGACCGGCACAACACCGTCGACGACACCCCCTACGGTGGCGGCCCGGGCATGGTCATGAAGCCCGAGCCCTGGGGCGAGGCGCTGGATGAGGTCATCGCGTCGGGGGAGGGCGAGGGGCTGGCGAAACCGACGCTGGTCGTGCCCACCCCGAGCGGCCGCCCGTTCACCCAGACCCTCGCGGTCGCACTCTCCGAGCGTCCCTGGCTGATCTTCGCTCCCGCCCGCTACGAGGGCATCGACCGGCGGGTGATCGAGGAGTACGGGGAGCGGCTCGAGGTCCATGAGGTCTCGATCGGCGACTACGTCCTGGCCGGTGGGGAGGCCGCCGTCCTGGTGATCACCGAGGCCGTGGCCCGGCTGCTGCCGGGTGTGCTGGGCAATGCCGAGTCGCACCGCGACGACTCCTTCGCCCCCGGCGCGATGGCCGACCTGCTGGAGGGGCCGGTCTACACCAAGCCCCCCGAGTGGCGCGGGCGCGTCATCCCGGAGGTGCTGGTCAGCGGCCATCACGGCAAGATCGCGCGGTGGCGCCGGGACGAGGCCTTCCGCCGCACCAGCGAGAACCGGCCGGACCTGATAGAGCGCTGCGACCCGGCGGCGCTGGACAAACACGACCGCGCCCTCCTGGCCGAGCTGGGCTGGGAGGCGATCGAGTCCGACCACGGGGCCCGATTTGGGCGGTCGGACCCTGGCGTGGAAGAATAGGCCGCTGCCGTACGTCCGGGCGCGCGCCCCTGCCACAGGGGGACCGACGCCGTCCGATGAGGGCGGCACTCCAAATCATCATCCCGATATTCCGCCGATGACCTGTGGCATCGGCGAGGAAAGCAGACGATCATGTCTCACCTGCTCGACACCGTCGACTCCGCGTCGCTGCGCAGCGACATCCCGACCTTCCGCCCCGGCGACACGGTCAACGTGCACGTCCGCGTCATCGAGGGCAACCGCTCCCGTGTCCAGCAGTTCAAGGGCGTCGTGATCCGCCGCCAGGGCGCCGGCGTGCGGGAGACCTTCACCGTCCGCAAGGTGAGCTTCAGCGTCGGCGTCGAGCGCACCTTCCCGGTGCACACCCCGATCGTCGAGAAGATCGAGCTGGTCACCCGCGGTGATGTGCGCCGTGCGAAGCTGTACTACCTCCGTGACCTCCGCGGCAAGGCCGCGAAGATCAAGGAGAAGCGCGACAGCTGAGTCGCGGCAAGCCGAGTTTCGCGCCGAGTTTTGCGCGACAACTGAGCTACGGCAGGATGTTCCGGCCGGGCCGGATAGGCTCTGGCCCGATGGACACCCAAGGACAGCTCGCGGAGCGCGACCGCTCCTCCTGCTCCGAGAAGGAGCAGGAGGAGCGGTCGCGCTCTTCGCGTGCGCCGGCTTCGTCGTCCGCACCGGCTTCGTGGGCGCGGACGCGCGCATGGCTGACCGGGGGCGGGCCGTGGCGGCGTGGGGCGCTGCTGGCGACGGTCTGCGCCCTGCTTGTACTGCTGGTGAGCGGCCTGGTGATGCAGCCGTTCCTGATCCCCAGCGGTTCGATGGAGAACACCCTCCGCCCCGGGGACCGGGTGCTGGTGAACAAGCTCGCCTACCGTTTCGGGGACGATCCGCGCCGCGGTGACGTTGTCGTGTTCGACGGCATCGGCTCCTTCCGCGAGGAGGAGCCGGCCGGGAACCCGGTGACCGGTGTGCTGCGCAGGGCGGCCGCGGCGGTCGGACTGGCCGAGCCGGCCGAGTCCGACTACATCAAGCGCGTGGTGGGCGTCGGCGGTGACCGGGTCATCTGCTGCGACAAGCGGGGGAGGATCGAGGTGAACGGTCGGCCGGTGGACGAGGACTACCTGTACCCGGGGGACGCCCCCTCGGGGGTGCCCTTCGACATCGTGGTGCCGGAGGGACGGCTGTGGGTGATGGGTGATCACCGCAGCGACTCCCGGGACTCACGCGACCATCTCGGTGCGCCCGGCGGGGGCACGGTCCCCGTCGACAAGGTCATCGGGCGCGCCGACTGGATCGGCTGGCCGCTGGGCCACTGGTCCCGGCTGGGCCGGCCGGACGCCTTCGGGGGCGTGCCCGCACAGCCGCGCGCCCTACAGGACGCCGACCCGGGCGGCGCTCATGGGTAGCCGCGGTCGACCGCGGACCGGTACGCGGCGCGCGGGTGTGACCATCGGCGAGGCGCAGCCCCGGCTGCCGGGGGAGCGCCGGGTGGGCGGGCGCGCGGAGCGGCGCAGGATCCAGCGCCGTATCACGCGCAGGCGGCGTCGCTCGGCCGTCAAGGAGATCCCGATCCTGGTGGGCGTGGCGCTGGTGATCGCGCTGGTCCTGAAGACCTTCCTGGTGCAGGCGTTCGTGATTCCGTCCGGCTCGATGGAGCAGACGATCCGGATCGGCGACCGGGTGCTGGTGGACAAGTTCACCCCGTGGTTCGGCTCGAAGCCGGAGCGCGGCGATGTGGTGGTCTTCAAGGACCCCGGGGGCTGGCTGGAGGACGAGCGCAAGCCGGCCAAGGACGATCCGCCGGTCATCAAGCAGGGCAAGGAGTTTCTGACCTTTATCGGTCTGCTGCCGTCCTCGGATGAACAGGATCTGATCAAACGGGTGGTCGCGGTCGGCGGCGACACGGTCGCGTGCTGCGATACGAACGGCAAGGTCACGGTCAACGGGACCCCGCTGAACGAACCGTATCTGCACCCTGGAAACGCGCCGTCGCAGCGTCAGTTCAAGGTGACCGTCCCGAAGGGGCGGATCTTTGTGATGGGGGATCACCGGTCCAACTCGGCGGATTCCCGGGTGCATCTGGACGAGCCCTACCACGGCACCGTCTCGGACAGCAGTGTGGTCGGCCGTGCCGTGGTGATCGCCTGGCCGTTCGGACACATGCGGCAGCTCGAGGAGCCCGGAACCTATGCGTCTGTTCAGGACGCGCCGGGCGGGGCCACGCAGGCGGCGGGCTCGCCGCATAGGCTGTCCCCCATGGATCAGCAAGGAATGGTCCAGCTCCCGACCCCTGCGGAACTCCCGCTCGTTATGGGAGTGGTGGTCCTGCGCCGTGCATGGGGCAGGCGGCAGTCAGGCGTGAGGAGTGGATGTGGGGGATTTGGCGGTCGGCGCACGATCCGGTCACGAAGAGCCCGAGAGGCAGTCCGGGACGGGGAAGGAAGACCCCGGGGACGGGGCTGTCGCGGCGCCCGGAGCCGGTGCCCCCACGGACGAGACGGCTGACAAGCCGGGGGCGCCCGGCGCCCCGGGCGATCCCGCCGAGGCGGATTCCCCCGGCCCGGCGCGGCCCTCCGGGCCGGAGGACGGCCCGGGGGCGCAGCGGGGCGCCCGGAAGCAGCGGAAGGTGCGCTCCTTCTGGAAGGAGCTGCCCATCCTTGTCGGCATCGCGCTGCTGCTCGCGCTGCTGATCAAGACCTTCCTGGTGCAGGCGTTCTCGATCCCGTCCGACTCGATGCAGGACACCTTGCAGCGGGGCGACCGGGTGCTGGTGGACAAGCTCACGCCGTGGTTCGGCTCCGAGCCGGAGCGCGGCGAGGTGGTCGTCTTCCATGACCCGGGCGGCTGGCTCGGCGAGACGCAGCAGAAGGACTCCGGCCCGATCGCCGAGGGCATCCAGAAGGTGCTCAGCTTTGTCGGCCTGATGCCGTCGGCGGAGGAGAAAGACCTGATCAAGCGGGTCATCGCGGTCGGTGGGGACACGGTCTCGTGCAAGCGCGGCGGCAAGGTCATGGTCAACGGCAAGCCGCTGGACGAGCCGTACATCTACCCCGGGAACACGCCCTGTGACGAGAAGCCGTTCGGCCCGATCACGGTGCCCAAGGGCCGGATCTGGGTGATGGGCGACCACCGTCAGGACTCGCTGGACTCCCGCTACCACCAGAACCTGCACAACGGCACGGTCTCGGTGGACGATGTCGTCGGGCGCGCGATCGTCGTCGCCTGGCCGATCGACCGGTGGGCCACCTTGTCGGTGCCGGGCACCTTCGACCAGCCGGGGCTGGGCGCCGCGGCCTCGATGGCCCCGCAGGCGGTGGGGCTCGCGGGCGCGGTGCCGATCGTGCTCTGGCGGCGCCGCAGGACGATCGCCATGGTGCGGCGGACGGCTGACTGACGGCGGACTGCTGACGGGCTCGATACCGCCGGGTAAGGTGCGATCCCGTGCCCCCGGGCACGCGGAACCTGATCTTCTACGTCTGTGCGTACGGCAGGAGCACTGGAATGAGCGGAGCCCGAGGGGTGGGGGACGGCAAGCCGCCGGGTGGCAAGCCGGGCAGTGTGCTGTCCGGGCTGGCGGTGGCCATCGGCTGTGTGCTGTTCCTGGGCGGCTTCGCCTGGGGCGCTGTGCTCTACAAGCCGTACACCGTCCCGACCGACTCCATGGCCCCGACGATCGGCAAGGGTGACCGGGTGCTCGCCCAGCGGATCGACGGCGGCGAGGTGCGCCGGGGCGATGTGGTGGTCTTCCAGGACGAGATCTGGGGCGCCCTGCCCATGGTCAAGCGGGTCGTCGGGGTCGGCGGCGACAAGGTCGTGTGCTGCGACAAGCAGGGCCGGCTGAGCGTGGACGGCAAGGTTCTCGAAGAACCGTATCTGCAGGCCCATGAGCCGGCCTCCATGACCCAGTTCTCGACCACGGTGCCCAAGGGCCGGCTGTTCCTCATGGGCGACCACCGCAGCGACTCCCTCGACTCGCGGGTGCACCTCACCGACAGCAGCCATGGCGCCGTCCCGCGGGGCGCGGTCACCGCCCGGGTGGACGCCACCGCGTGGCCGCTCGGCGGCGGGATCATGGAGCGCCCCGCGGCGTTCGAGGCGCTGCCCGGCGGCGTCTCCCGGCCGGGGCCGCTGCGGCTCGTCCTGACAGCGGTCGTCACCGGCGCCGTGCTCATCCTGGCGGGCGCGGCCTACGGTCCGCTCACCCGCCGCAGGAGGGTCGGCCGCGGGCGGCGGGACGAGGCGAAGGAGAAGGTGGCGGCGCGTGGCTGACGGGACCGGCGGAGCCGGGCGGGAGGCCAAAGCGGGCGCGATCCCCGAGACCGCGCTGCGGAAGGTCGCCCGGGTGGTGCTGCTGGATCCACAGGACCGGATTCTGCTGCTCCACGGCTTCGAGCCGGACGATCCGTCGACGACGTGGTGGTTCACCCCCGGGGGCGGTCTCGAGGGTGACGAGAGCCGCGAGCAGGCGGCGCTCCGGGAGCTCGCGGAGGAGACCGGGATCACCGACGCGCGGCTCGGCCCGGTGCTGTGGCGGCGCATCTGCTCCTTCCCGTTCGCCGGGCGGCGCTGGGACCAGGACGAGTGGTACTTCCTGGCCCGCACGGAACAGACCACGACGCGCACCGGCGGCGGGCTGACGGAACTGGAGCGGCGCAGTGTGACCGGGCTGCGATGGTGGACGGCGCGGGAGCTGGCCACCGTGACAGAGCCGGTGTATCCGACACGGCTGCCACAGCTGTTGCGTACGCTGCTGGTCGAGGGACCCCCGAGTGCACCGGTGATCCTGGAGACTGAGCGCGTCTGACGCACAATGGGGGGACGCACGGCTGAAGGGGAACATGCCATGAGCGCCGAGGACCTCGAGAAGTACGAGACCGAGATGGAGCTGAAGCTCTACCGGGAGTACCGCGATGTCGTCGGTCTGTTCAAATATGTGATCGAGACCGAGCGCCGCTTCTATCTCACCAATGACTACGAGATGCAGGTGCACTCAGTCCAGGGTGAGGTCTTCTTCGAGGTGTCGATGGCCGACGCCTGGGTCTGGGACATGTATCGACCGGCCCGCTTCGTGAAGCAGGTCCGCGTCCTGACGTTCAAGGACGTGAACATCGAGGAGCTGAACAAGAGCGACCTCGACCTTCCGGGTGGCTGAGTTATTCACAGATGACCGCCCGTCCACAGAAAACATCCAAGATCCCACAGCGAGGCGCGGGGGCGTCACAGTCGGTGCCGGAGGTGGTGCCGAATGAACGCCCGAGGAGCGCTGGGCCGCTACGGCGAGGATCTGGCGGTGCGCCGGCTGGCCGAGGCCGGGATGACCGTCCTGGAGCGCAATTGGCGATGCCGCGAGGGTGAGATCGACATCGTCGCCCTCGACGCCGGGGCGCTGGTGGTGTGCGAGGTCAAGACGCGCCGCGACGGTGCGTACGAGCATCCTATGGCGGCCGTCCGGCAGGTCAAGACCGAGCGGCTGCGGCGGCTGGCCGAGCGGTGGCTGGAGCGGCACGGCGGCCCACCGTCGGCCGGGGTGCGGATCGACCTGGTGGGTGTGGTGCTGCCGCGGCGCGGCGCGCCCGTGGTCGAGCATGTGCGGGGGGTGGCCTGATGGGGTTCGCCCGCACCTGTTCGGTCGCGCTGGTCGGAGTCGAGGGCGTCGTGGTGGAGGTCCAGGCCGATCTGGAGCCCGGGGTGGCCGCCTTCACCCTGGTCGGGCTGCCCGACAAGAGCCTGGTGGAGAGCCGGGACCGGGTTCGCGCCGCGGTGGTCAACTCCGGAGCGGACTGGCCGCAGAAGAAGCTCACGGTCGGGCTCAGCCCGGCGTCCGTCCCCAAGGGCGGCAGCGGCTTCGATCTCGCGGTGGCCTGTGCGGTGCTCGGCGCCGCCGAGCGCGTCGACCCACGGGAGATCGCCGATCTGATGATGATCGGGGAGCTGGGCCTGGACGGCCGGGTCCGGCCGGTGCGCGGGGTGCTGCCCGCCGTGCTCGCGGCCTCCGAGGCGGGATACCGGCAGGTCGTCGTCCCGGAGCAGACGGCCGCAGAGGCATCCTTGGTCCCGGGCGTTTCGGTGCTCGGCGTGCGGAGTCTGCGGCAGCTGATCGCGGTGCTGACGGACGAGCCGGTGCCCGAGGAGGAGGCGCCGCCGGAGCTGGGACGGCCCGATCCGATGCTGGCGGGTCTCACCGTGCCCGGAGCCGGCATGGGCACCGGGGTGGCCGCCCGGCCCGGCAGCGGGGTGGCGGGGCCCGATATGGCCGAGGTCGCCGGGCAGCGGGCCGCACGCACCGCCCTGGAGGTCGCGGCCGCGGGCGGGCACCATCTGTTCCTCAACGGTCCGCCGGGCGCGGGCAAGACCATGCTCGCCGAGCGGCTGCCCGGTCTGCTGCCGCCGCTCACCCGGCAGGAGGCCCTGGAAGTCACCGCCGTGCATTCGGTGGCCGGAGTCCTGCCGCCGGGGCAGCCCCTGGTGGACACCCCGCCCTACTGCGCCCCGCACCACTCGGCGACCATGGCCGCCCTCATCGGCGGGGGCCACGGCCTGCCGAGACCCGGCGCGGTCTCGCTCGCCCACCGCGGGGTGCTGTTTTTGAAGAGGCGCCCGAATTCAGCGGCCAGGCGCTGGACGCGCTGCGACAGCCCCTGGAGTCGGGGCATGTGGTGGTCGCCCGGTCCGCGGGCATGATGCGGATGCCCGCCCGATTCCTGCTGATGATGGCGGCCAACCCCTGTCCCTGCGGTCGCCACGGCATGCTGGGCGACGGCTGCGAGTGCACGGCCATGATGGTCCGCCGCTATCAGGCGCGGCTCTCCGGGCCGCTGCTGGACCGGGTCGACCTGCGCGTCCATGTCGAGGCGGTCAGCCGGGCCGCGCTCACCGCAGGGTGCTCCACGGCGGAGAGCACCGCGTCCGTCGCGGCCCGGGTGCGCGAGGCCCGGGAGCGGTCCGCCGCGCGCCTCGAGGGCACCCCCTGGCGGCTGAACAGCGAGGTGCCCGGTCATGAGCTGCGCACCCGCTGGCAGCCATGCCCCGGCGCGCTGCGCGAAGCCGAGCGCGACATGGAGCGCGGGCTGCTCACCGCCCGGGGGCTCGACCGGATCCTGCGGGTTGCCTGGACCATCGCCGACCTGGCCGGCCACGACCGGCCGCTGGCGGCGGACATCGCCCAGGCGCTCCAGCTGCGCACCGGGATCAGCCGCGGGGTGCCGGTCGGGGCGGGGAAGCGGTGATGCCCGGTCCTTCGGCCGACGGCCGCGACGCGCCGCCCGCCCCGGGCCCCTGGCGGGACGAGGGGCCGGGCCCGGACCGGGCCCCGGGGCCGGATGCCGGGCAGGGCGTAGGCGAGGAGGAGCGTCTGGCCCGCGCGGCGCTCACCCGGCTCGTGGAGCCCGGCGACGAGACGGTGGGGCGGTGGCTGCGCGAGCTGGGCCCCGTGGCGCTGCTGCGGGCGCTGTGCGGGGAGGGGAAGCCGCCGCCCGGGGCGAGCGGACAGCGCATGGCCGGATGTGCGCTGCGGGCCGACCGGCTCGACCCCGCCGCGGACCTTGCCATGATCGCCGGGTGCGGCGGACGGTTCGTCTGTCCCGGGGATCTGGAGTGGCCGGGTCAGCTCGACGACCTCAAAGACGCTCGCCCGGTCGGGTTATGGGTGCGTGGCCCGGCCCGCCTGCGGATGTGGGCGCTGCGCTCGGTCGCCGTGGTGGGCGCGCGGGCCTGCAGCGACTACGGCTCCCATGTCGCCGCGACGCTCGGCGCCGGGCTCGCCGAGCGGGGCTGGGTCGTGGTCTCCGGTGCCGCCGGTGTTCTGTATCTAGTGACCGTTGTTGTCGAAGCTCGTTGTCACCCATGTGGCGGAGTTGGAATCGAGTGCCCGGTGTTGGCAGCTTCATAGGCACGTCCCGAGTCGTACGGCGGATGCCGTGGCCGAGTTGCTCGGTGAGGTGCCCGGCCGCGCTGGTCGTACAGGGAACCCGGATGTACGAGATGGGCAGCGGTTCGTGGTCGGCCCCGATGGCCGGCCTGATCTGCGTGTGAATTGGTGCCTGGGCTCGGCGAAGTGGCGGCGGTTGGCCTGGCGCACGCAGCGGGACTACTCGTACTCGCTGTTGGTGTGGCTGAACTACCTGATCACGGTGGGTGTGAACTGGTGGGACGCCGACGACGAGGTGGCGTCCGAGTTTCTGTTCTGGCGGCTCACGGATCCCGCGAACGAGGACACCGTGGAGACCGGGACCTTCGTCCGGGACCTGGCCGGGCTGAAGAAGTTCTACAAGTTGGCCGCGCGGTTCGGGGTCCTCGATCCGTTCGCGGACATGGAGGCGCCGCGCATCGTCCGGCACGCGGACGTCAAATGGCTCGACCCGGGGGGATACGCCCGATGGGTTGATCTGGGCATCCGGGGCTTCGATCTCCACGGTCGGCCGGACCCGTGGTGGAAGGGCCGCAACGATCAGCGGGACCGAGCGTTCTGCGACGGCCTTTACGGCAACGGCCTGCGCGTTTCGGAGTGGGCCAGCGTGGTGCTGCCCGAACTGCCCGCCTACGACCGCCGGAGGGGCTTCTTCACCTGCGAGCTCGCCGATGCCTGCGCTAAGGGCGGCTACGGGCACAAGTACTGGATGCCCAGGTCGGCCCTGCGCGGGGTGCTGGGCTACGTCGAGGGCGCCAGAGCGGCAGCGGTCCGCCGGGCACAGGCCGCAGGCCGCTATGAGCGGATCGTCGACCGGCGCATCGTGCTGGCCACTCACGGCATGCACTCGGTGACCATGTCCTCGGCCGACGGTGGTTCCCAGCGGGAGGAGTGGAACGACGTCGGGCCGCAGACCCGCAAGCTGCTGTTCCGCCGCACTGCTCAGGGCTTGGAACCGGTGGCTGTGTGGTTGAACGAGGACGGTCTGCCGCGCGACGGCGGGGGCTGGGAGCACACCTTCGACGTCGCGAACGAGCGGATCGCCTCGCTCGGCCTGGAGAACTTCAGCTGCACCGCCCACATGCTGCGGCATTCGATGGCGCTGAGGTGGTACGCGGTCGGCAAACTGATCAAGTACTCGCGGCTGGGGCATCTGACGGAGGACGAACAGCGCGACTTCCGTGAGGAGATCGGCGATGTCTGGCACCTGGTCCAGACGATGCTCGGACACTGCAGCGTGGAGACGACCAAGAACGTCTACCTCGAGCCCTTCCGGACGCTGGAGGTGGAGGCTCTGCTGGCCCATGCCGACGGCTTCCCGGTCGCGTCGTTCATGGCCGATGTGTTCGCCGAGCACCCGTGGGTCCGCACCGATCCGCTGGCGGTGGCCCAGTGAGCCGGGGGCGGAAGGCTGCCCTGCCGAAGGGGACCAGGACCCGGCACGGGCTGATGACGACGGAGGACGGCCGCCGGATTGTCCGGTGCTACAGCCAGGACGGGGAGGACCGCGTCGACTTCGATGTGTCGAAGTTGGCCATGCCGGAGCCTCTGCGCGAGGCGATGATCGCGGCTCTGGTCGCCCGCACTGCTCCGGACGCGGGGCTGACCTCCCACCACTCATTCAACAAGTCCTACCGGTCCTTGGTGGAGTTCGACCGCTACCTCACCGGGCTGGAGACGGCGCCGCAGAGTGCGGCCGAGGTCGGCCCCGGTCTCTTCGACGGGTTCTACGGCCACCGCAAGGCGGAGGGCATCAAGACCGCCCGACACGAGCTGGTGGAGGTGCGGTTGCTGCTGCTTCGGACGGCGGGCATCAGCGACGCTCTGGCGGGCCGGCTTGCCGGCGTGATGCCGTCGAGGCCCGACAGCGAGCCGTCCCACAGCTACAGCCGGGCCGAGCTGAAGAGGATCGCGCAGGCTGCACGAGCAGCGTTGCGGTCGGCGGAGACTCGCATCCGCAGCAACCGCGAGCTGCTGGCGCAGTTCCGCGCGGGGGACCTCGACGTCAGCAGCGATGTCCATCTGCGGCGCCGCCTGCAGATCCTTGACCATCTTGACCGGGTCGGCGACGTCCCCCGCCGGATGCGCAAGTCCGCTGGCATGGTTCAGTACGCCCCCGAGACTTGGGTGATGTCCAAGGGCAAGATCCCGGACGTCTTCGGATGGCTCTATCTCAAGCCGGAGGAGATCGCGGCCGCGGCGGTGTTATTCGGCGTGATGACCGGCCAGAACCCGGAGCCGATCTTGAAGATGACGGCCGCCCACCATCGAGCCGACGGCGGTGTCGGGCCCGGCACCGCGATCGTCGGCCTGCGCAAGCCGCGTCGTCAGAGCCGGGCCTACATGGACCTGGCGTTGTCGGAGGTCCCGGACTGGATCAGCATCCCGGCACAGCCTGACCAACTGGCCACCCGGGACATCCTGCACACCCCCTTCGGCCTCTACGTCCTGGTCCACGACCTGACGGCACGGGCCCGGCACTTCGCCGGCGGCAACCGGCTCCTGGTCGCCTACATGTCCAGCGGCGGCGGCGGCCGCAGCGGCAACGGCCGGGGCTGGCGCCCGATCGCGACGAACGGAGCCCCGATCAGCAAGCTCGGCAGAACCTGGAACCTGCCCTCGGACGAAACGGACGACGAGGGCAGGCCACTGCCGATGCAGCCGCTGCGGCTTGAGACGCTGCGGATCACCTACATCGAGCTCCACCAGAAACCCGTCGCCCACACCGAGCGGACCGCCGCGACCCGCTACCTGGTCCGCAACCGTGGCAATATCAACGAATACCGCACGGTCGTCGCCGAGACGCTGACCGCCGAGGTTGCCAAGGCACGGGCCCGCTCCAAGATCACCACGATGACCGCCAAGCAGGTGGCCCAGGCCTGGGAAAACCTCGAAGAGGCCGCCGCCGAGCTGGGCCTGGAGCCGACGGTGCTCAAGCGGATGCTGGCGGGGGAACTGGACACCGTGCTGGGGGCCTGCACCGACAACACAGGCGGCGACTACAACCCGGGGGAGCCCTGCCGGGCCTCATTCCTGCTCTGCCTGGACTGCGAGTGCGCCAGGGCCCTGCCCCGCCATCTTCCCTTGCAGGTCGTTGTCCACGACCGGCTCGCCGAGCGGCGCGAGCAGATGGACCCGCTGCAGTGGGCCGGCCGGTTCGCCGGCCCGCACGCGCAGCTGGCCGACCTGCTGGACCAGGCGGACGAGGCTGCCGTTGAGGACGCCCGCAAAGCTGCCGGGCCGGCCGAGCACAAGCTCGCCAGCCGCCTGCTGAACAGAGAGCTCGACATCCGATGACATCCCCCGCCCCGATCATGCTCGGCGAGCCTGAAGGGCTCCCTGAAGGGCTCCCGGAGGGCACCGTCTGGCCGGGCCCGGACACGCTCGTGCTGATGAACCGCAGGATCAGGAATGACGCCGACCCGGCCCGGCTGTCACGCTTCGCCGACAACCGCTGGGACCTCAACGCCGGGATCTTCGAGGACCACGCACGATCCCAGAGCCTCAACTTTGAGATCATTCCCGAGCCGCTGCGACTGGCTGCGAAGTACTACATCTGGCAGTTGATCAACCATCCGAAGGCCCGCACGATCCGGCGCTCGACGACGGGTCGGATGGCCCTCCACACGATCGAGATCTTCTTCTACGGCTCCCTGCAGCATGTTCTGAAGTGGTTCGCGGCCCAAGGGATCATCGAGTTCTGCCAGGTCACCCACGAGTTGCTCTGGGCTTACCTGGACGCTCTCGATGCTGACAACGTCGCCATCCACAAGCGTTACCGACGCATCACCGAGGTGAGGCGGCTCTGGATCCAGCGCGATCTTCTGCCGTTCTGCCTGCGGCTTCCCGAGGCCCCGCCCTGGGACGGCGAAGACACCCAGGACCTGCTGGAGCGGACCCGCGGTGACCGGGAGAACCGCACGAAGCGGATCGGCGAGCACACCATGCAGGCCCTGCTTCGATGGGCCATTCGCTTCCTGGAGGACTTCAGCGAGGACATCCTGGCTGCCTGGGACGAGCACCGGACACTGCTGGCCCGGCGCCCCGAGCACATGCGGGGCAACCGGCGCCGACGGAAGTCCGGGGAGCTGAGGGCCGACGTCGCCGCCTACCTCGACCGGCTCCGCGGCCGCGGCGACAGCCTGCCTGGCACCCGCCGGGACGATGGAACCCCGGAGATTGCTTGGCGCCACATCGCGTCCCAGCTGAACTGCGCGAACTCGATCTATCTCACAACATCCGGCCGCATGATCATGGAGTGCGGTCTGCCCATCAGCGAGGACATCTACCTCGACACACCAGTCAGCGCGAAGCTGGACGGACAGCCTTGGCACCCCCGGATTCCGTTCGACAAGGCCCCGCAGCTGGCCCGGTTACTGAGTACGGCCTGCTTCGTCATCGTCGCCTACCTCTCTGGCGCCCGCGTCGGAGAGGTCCTCAACCTACGGCGGGGCTGCGTCAGCCTCGACGAGACCACGGGCCTGTGGTTGATGGAGGGGCTCTACTTCAAGGGCGCCGAGGACGAGGACGGCAACAAGATCCCGGAAGGAACCGTCCGCGAGGACCCCTGGGTGGTCATCGAACTCGTCGCCCAGGCGGTCGCGATCCTGGAGCGACTGCACGAGAGCCACCTGCTCTTCCCGAACCGGCTCAAACCGATCAAGCAAACCCCCGGCAAGGAACCCAAACGCCGTGGTGAGGCCCGCTCGGACCGGCTCATTGCCGAGGACCTGGCCAAGTTCGCCACCTGGGTCAACGAACGCTGCCAGCAGATGGGCCGCAGGGACAGCATCCCGGCGGACCCTGCCGGAGGAATCGCCCCCAGCCGTTTCCGTCGCACGCTGGCCTGGTTCATCCGGCGCAAGCCCCGCGGCCTGATCGCCGCGTCGATTCAGTACGGACATACCTACACCCGCATGCTCCAGGGCTACGCGGGCTCCTACGAGGCCGGATTCCTCGACGACTACGCGTTCGAGGACTGGCTCTTCCGCATGGAAGGCATCGCCGAGGACGAACAACGACTCCTCGCAGGCGAGCACGTCAGCGGGCCCGCTGCCGACGCCTACCGCTACCGCGTCCAGGCAGCCAGCCGCGAGTTCGCCGGCCGCGTCATCAACAGCGAACGTCATGCCCGCGACGTTCTCGGCAACCCGCTGCTGCAGATCCACCACGGCGAGGGCATGACCTGCGTCCTCAATCCCGCCACTGCGGCCTGCCAGCTCAGAGGCTCGGCGGATGACCCGATGATCACCCCCGACATCGACGACTGCAGGCCCCGCTGCCAGTGTCTCGCCCGCACCGACCGTGACATCACGGTCATCCAAGAACGCGTGGACGAGCTCACTGAGATCGTCGCCGACCCCCTCGCCCCACCGATTCGTCACGCGCGCGAGCAGCACGAACTGGAACGGCTCCGCGCGATCATCGAAGAGCATCAGCGCGGAGCCCAAGAATGACCGTCCTCCCACTCGACGACGAGCAAGACCCGGTCCGTCGCGACATCATCGCCGCCATCAACCGTCTTCTCGTCGGCACCCCGCACCGGTCCAACGGGCGCTTGAACGTCACCCAGTTGGCGATCGAAGCCGACGTCAAACGCTGGCACCTCACCCACCAGCACACCGATCTCAAGGACCGGTTCCAGGCCGAGGCCGCATATGCGGAGGCCAAGCGGACAGCGGCCGTGCAGTCCGCCGACGCCTACAAGGACCTGAAACAGCAGAACGCTGAGCTCCGCCAGTACTGCCGCCAGCTGGAAAGCCGCCTGGAGATTTACGCGGCGGCCCTCAACCAACTCGCGCTCGAATACGCCGCCCTCTCGGGACGTGATGACGACGCTGCCAAGGTCAGGACACTGCCACGGCGGCGCCAACCGCTACCTTGAGAGACCCCATGAATGTTCGAGGTCATTGATTTCACGTTCAATGTTCGAGATGCCTTCTGTCATGCGGTCTGGCCTGAAGGACGGGTCAGCACGCTGAAGGTCGCGCATAGTTTCGAGTTCCTGCCTTCGCAGGCGGAGCAAGTTGCGCAGGAGTGTCGGCTTATCGCACTTCTTGCGACCGGACTCATATTCGCCGATCTCTCTGACGATGGGGGTTAGCCGCTCGTCCACCTTCTTTGCGGCTTCGTTCATCTCGCTCATCGTCATCGGCTCCCTCGGCTATCTGCAGTGACAGGTGGCGGAGCGTTCCCGGAGACAGTTCCAAGCCTAGCCTTCCTTGGCACCGCCTGCATCACCAGCGGGTGTCTATAGCGTTGGCCTGCTACAGGTACTTATCACCCACACCTGCGGTTATGGCGAGAGCAACAGTCCTGTTGCCCATCTAGTTGCACGTCTAGCCCTCTGACCTGTGATCGTGCGGAGAGCAAGCTCCAAGCGCTCCGATCCGCACTGGCGGAAGAACTCACGGGGTGGACGGCGCGGCCCACCGCGGGGCGCTCGCCGCGGGCGGGGCCACCGTCGCCGTGCTCGCCTCCGGGGCGGACGTCCCCTATCCGCGGGGGCACACCGAGTTGATCGAGCGCATCGCGGAACAGGGCCTGGTGCTGGCCGAGTTGCCGCCCGGCGCGCACCCCTCGCGCAGCCGCTTCGTGCTCCGCAACCGGGTCATCAACAATTCTCTGGGGGTTCGACCTGTTGCAATGGCGAGAAGCTCACATTGATGCAGCTCAACGGTGGTGTCACTGAGCCTATTCACTGCAACAGGTGTTGTGCCATCGCTGGATCGGGTGAGTTCAGGTTCTGCCCGCGGGACCGACGGGGCTGTGGTTGAGGGCTCGTGTCAGTTCCCGGTTGGCGGCGCGCGCGGCTTCGAGTTCCTCGGTCCGTTCGTCGAGTTCGCGCTGTTTGTCGGCGAGGTGCTGCTCGAGCATGGCGATGCGTTGCTGCAGCTGATCGACGTCGACTGGTGCTCCGAGGCCGGACTCAGCCCAGACACGTTCCCCAAGGTTCTCGGACAGTCGCTTTTCCAGCTGCCGGACACGCGCCGTCAGGCGCGTGTTGCGCGCCAGGGCGTTGGAGAGATCGGCTTGCAGTGACGCCCGGCTGACTGCGGCGATCCGTCCTCCTTCTGGAGGAACGGCTGCGGCTGCGTGGACGCGCTCTAGCAGGTCACGGTGTCGATAGAGGAAGGTTCGATCCACTCGTGCCGCGCGTGCGAGAGCCGAGACGGTGATGTCGACGTCGCTTCGCAGCATCGCGTCGAGGGCGTTGAGGACGCGCTCACGGCGGCGGGACGAGTCCGCCCGGCGCCCATCGATCATGCTGGTCATGCTGTCCTGCCAGGGCGGTAGTCGGGCATGGGCGGTGCGATGCGAGGCATTCCGAGGGAGACGATCTGCCGTCGGCTGCGGCGGAGCAGAGCGGTGGCTTCCTCGATTTGTGCGCGGTCTTCATCGGTGAGGGCGTCGAGGTCTTCCTGAACGCGTCGGATGAGGCGGCGGATCCGGGTGATCTCTTCGTCGGACGGTGTGGCCTCGGTTCTTGCCCAGTCGTCGACGGTCGTGAACGCGACCAGGCGTTCTCGGTTGCGCAGGAGATCGGCGAGATATGCCTCCAGATCGGGGAGGTAGGAGGCATCGGTGCGGAAGTGATCACAGCCGACGCAGCGGAAGCGGGCCGGGCAGGCGTGCCCGCCGGCCGCGACATTCGAGGGTTCGACGCAGACCCCGTAGGGGGCTTGGACCTCGCCGACGGCTCGGCGGGCGTACTCGTCGTCCAGTAGCTCCTTGGCCTTCCGCCAGATGCGGTTGCCGTGCCTGTCGAACTGCATCGCCGAGACCCGCTCGACGGCTTCACGCTTGCGTTGCTCGCTGACCCGGTAGTAACGCTGAGTAGTGCTGAGTTGGCGATGGTCCATAAGGGCTTGGAGGGCATCGGGCCGGACGTCCGCGTCGGCGTGTCGCTGGGCGTAGGTGTGGCGGTAGGCATAGAGGAAGATCTTGGACTTGTCGAACGGCAGCATCTTGGTGACGCGCTCGCCGTTCTCCTCAACCACGATGGGGACGATCAGGTCGGGCAGGGAGTCCACCCAGTTCCGGTGGACGGTGGTGACCCAGCCGACGCTGATCGGCTTTGAACCGTCGGGGTTGGTCATCCGTGACGGGAACAGGCTGAGGTCCTTCACCGGGGTGTTGGGGAACCTGGCCCGGGTGCGGGTCTGCTGGCCGGTGATCAGCGAGGCCGTGGCCTTGCTGATCGGCAGCCGCCTGCCGAGCCTGAACGCCTTGTGGTTGTCATAGACCAGGACGGGGTTGCCGTTGTTGTCCTGCTCAAGACAGTCGTAGGCCAGACGGCAGGCTTCGTCGGGGCGGCGCCCGGTGTCCATGACCAGCTCGGTGATGGTGCGGGCTTCCGGTGTGTCTCCGGCGCCGAGCACGCCGAGGTGCTCGCAGAGCTGGCGCATCACCTCGGTTGGCAGGTCTTTGCCTGCTTCTTCGTCCTCTGGGTCGTCGGGGAGGTCCTCCGCGCGGATGGCGAAGTCGTCGGCGAGCCCATGGAGGGGCCGCTCTGGCCGGGTCAGGCCCAGGGAACGCATGTTGTTCAGGAGGCGGCGCATGTTTCGGATGATCTTGCCCCGGCGCTTGGGGCTGATCTCGCCCTGTTCCTGCAGGAACAGCAGCCGGGTCAGCAGGGTGACGATGTCGTCGCGACCCACGAGACGCACGTTCATGCCGTGGTCGGCCCGGTTGATCCGCAGACTCTCCGACATGTAGACGATCGAGTTGATCCGATCCTGAACGGCACTGCAGGTGCTGTAGCCGCCCCGGCGTCGCGGGATGTCCTCGGCAGCCCAGTCTTGGAGTGCCTGGCGAAGCCAGGGCTGATGGACCTTGTCGAAGCGGATGTGTCCCCCGGGCAGGCCAAAGGCCACTGCCTTCCAGATGTCCTTGTGCCGCTCGGTCTCGGGTGAGAGCCACAGGAGTTCGGCGTGCTTGAGGAAGTTCCTCGCCCACCGGGCAGAACTGTGGGGCAGGGTGGCCTGGTCCAGTTCGGTGAGAGAGCCGACCTGCCGGGCGCGAGCGATGTCGCAGAGCGGCCTCATGAGGTAGTCCCGCTGCCGGATGCTGGCCTTGTAGCACTGCTGCATGCCGTAGAGGACCTCGGCGACGACGTGGTCGTGCAGCCCACGCAGGCTCACCATTCCCGACTGAGAGATCGCCGCAGTGGTCAGCCGCCACGTCTCCTCGTCGACGGTGCTTCCCTTCCGAAGCTCGTCGAGGCGACGCTGCTGGTGTGCCTTGCAGTAGCCGTGAGCGGTGCCATCCCGATCCCTGGGGCATGAGGCCGCCAGGCAGGGGCCGAAGGACGGCAGCGGCTGGACGTCAGGGTGCCGCAGGAACTCCTCCAGCGGGAGGCGGAACATCTTCTGCTGCTGGTAGGCGTGGGTGTTGCACAAAGCCGTCCGGTAGGTCTTCCGATCCCGGCCGCATCCCTCGACCTGGCAGGGTGTGGCTCCGATGGATCGCCACGTCTTCACGTCACCAAGGAACTCTTCGAGTGTCTGGTCTTTCAGCGACATCCGGCGGGCGCAGCTGCGGCAGAGCCCTTGGGCGGTCTTGCTGGTGACGAGCTGATTGCAGCGAATGACGAGGCACCGCTGTCCGCCGAGTAGGGGATGATCGACGGGGAAGGTGAGCACGCGGACGGAGTCGTCCCACTGCATGAGCTGGAGGAAGCCGGGTTCAACAGCGGCTGTCAGCTCTTTGGTCAGGTCTTCTTCCGGCGGGTTCGTCTCGGCCGGGAGCAGCAGGGCGGTCATCGTGGTTCCTGTCCGGTCGAGCTGAGGAGGCGTGGCGAGGGGACCCGATCGACGGCTTCCCGCAGTCGTGTCGCCTGCGGATGCAGATAGGGCTGGGGCGAGGACGGATGCTTCTGACCGAGCAAGGCCTGGACCTCGTCGAGCTTGCCGCCGGCGTCGACGACGTTGCTGGCCATCGCGTGCCGGCACATCCGCGGGGTGACCACGCGGTCGAGGCCGGCCCTGCGGGAGAGGGCCTCGCAGAGTTCGCCGATCGCGTCCGTGGTGATCGGCGCCCCGTAGGGCGGGCGGAAGAGGTTGACGAGCAGGAAGTCGCTGCCGCCGTCACCGAGAATCTCGTGCCGTTCGAGCGCGTACTGGTCGCAGGCCTGCACCACCAGGAAGTCGACAGGCATGACCCACGACTTCTTCGACTTCGACCAGGCGTTGTTCTCGTTCTGCCGCCGGATGACGTGCAGGTGAGGTCCTTCGACGTCGCAGCCCAGAGCTCGGCAGTCCGTCATCAGGTGCGGGTCGCTCCGGCGCAGCCCTGCGGTCTGCCCCGGCCGGAGGCCGACGCGGGAGAGCAGCAGCAGGGTCAGCCGGTCCCTGGCCGACCGGCAGGCGAGGAACATCGCGACGACCTCCTCGTCGCTGGCCCGGTCGACGTCGGTTTCCGGCTCCTGGAGCCGGTGCCGGGCCCGCAGCCGGACCTGCATCCCTCCGCTCTCGCCCTGGGCTGCCATCGGCAGATCCAGCGTGTCACCCAGCTCGTAGATCTGGCCGAGGACCCAGGGCGGCGCCTCCTTGTTGTTGACCGCGTGGATCAGGAACATCCGGATCGCAGTCAGCACCTTGTTGATCCGGCGGTCTTCGCGTACCGGCTTCGAGCCGGGGCCGGGCACCACGACCCGGTGCTGGCCACCGCGTCCTGGCGTCCATCTCAGCCAGAGCATGAGAAGTCCCATGTTCTGAGCGGCAGTTCGCCAGTCGCGGCCTGTGCTGGTGCACCACAGAAGGAACAGGACGAGAGCGTGGGCGTACGCCTTCGTCGTTGACTCCGCTCGGCCTTGCGCCAGACGTAGCTCCCGAAGGAAGCGGTCGGCGGGCTCGAAGACCCTCAGCTCGTCGTCCACCACAGTCCAGTACTGGATGCCGGACGGCAGCTGTACGCGGAATGCGCGCATGGTACCCCTCCACTAGTAGATCGCAACGATCCACCGCAGAGCTGCACCCCCTGAGAATCGCCGCGGCCTGCCCAACGAGGGGGGCAGTGCGACGTCACACCATGCCCAGTGAACCCCCAGAGAACGCCGCGCTCACCCGTGGCACGGTCGTGGTCGAGGCCCAATACCGCAGCGGATCGCTGGTCACCGCGCGCCGGGCACTGCGGCTGGGCCGGTTCACCATGGGGGTGCCCGGTCCGGTGACCAGCGGGCTCTCCGCCGGGGTGCATGAACTGCTGCGCGGGGAGGCCGTCCTGGTCACCGACGCCGACGAAGTGGCCGAGCTGGTCGGCGGCATCGGGGAGCTGGCTCCCGAGCGGCGGGGGCCGCTGGTCGAGCGGGACCTGCTCGATCCCGTGACGGCAGGGGTGCTCGAAGCGTTGTCGGCACGGGGCGGCAACAACGTGCGAGACGTGGCCCGGGACTCCGGGACGAGCTGCGAGGCGACCCTGGGCCGACTCTATGAACTGCTCGCCCTGGGTTTCGTCGAACGTCATGGCGATCGCTGGGAGTTGGTCCCCTCCGGGCGCCGGAACAGCGGCGCACGGCGAGGCGATCCCCCGAATCGGGGCAATCGGGTGAAAGGGTTGAGGCGATGACCGTATCCGCACACCGCCGAGCCGACGCCCTTCGCATACCGCGATGCCGTAGTCACGCTACGCTCACAGGGTTTCCGGCGGAAGCGCACGTCCTCACCCATGTCATGGCAGAACGGCTCAAGGCGACGAATGCCCCAGCACATCTCCGGGTCTGACCGCGCGGCGCCGCCCGCTGCCCGCGGCGCGGTGCGCCCCGCAGCACCCTCATCCCTCGACGAGCTGTGGCGGTCGTACAAATCCACGGGCGACGGTCGGCTGCGAGAGCAGCTGATCCTGCATTACTCACCGCTGGTGAAATATGTGGCCGGGCGGGTCAGCGTCGGGCTGCCGTCCAATGTCGAGCAGGCGGACTTCGTCTCCTCCGGGGTCTTCGGACTCATCGACGCCATCGAGAAGTTCGACCCCGAGCGCGCCATCAAGTTCGAGACCTACGCCATCACCCGGATCCGCGGTGCGATGATCGACGAGCTGCGGGCGCTGGACTGGATCCCGCGATCGGTCCGTCAGAAGGCCCGCGCGGTCGAGCGGGCGTACGCCACGCTGGAGGCGCGGCTGCGCCGTACCCCCTCGGAGCCCGAGGTGGCCGCCGAGATGGACATCGGCCTCGATGAACTGCACGGGGTTTTCAGCCAGTTGTCGCTCGCCAATGTGGTCGCCCTGGAGGAGCTGCTGCACGTCGGCGGTGAGGGCGGCGACCGGCTCAGCCTCATGGACACCCTTGAGGACACCGCCGCTGACAATCCCGTCGAGGTTGCCGAGGACCGGGAGCTGCGCCGGCTGCTCGCCCGTGCCATCAACACCCTTCCGGAGCGCGAGAAGACCGTGGTCACCCTCTACTACTACGAGGGGCTCACCCTCGCCGAGATCGGCCAGGTCCTCGGTGTCACCGAGAGCCGGGTCAGCCAGATCCACACCAAGTCGGTGCTTCAGTTGCGGGCGAAACTCGCCGACGTCGGACGCTGAATCGTCCCTCCAGCATCGCCTCGGCGATGGCCTCTTTCGTAAAGTGGTCGGGTGCCCAGGATTCGAGCGGCCTCAGTGGCCGAGCACCGGACGATGCAGCGCGGCGCCCTGCTGGAGGCCGCCCGGTCCCTGCTGTCCGAGGGTGGTACGGAGGCGTTGACCTTCCCCGCCCTCGCCGAGCGCACGGGCCTCGCCAGGTCCTCCGTCTATGAGTACTTCCGCTCCCGCGCCGCCGTGGTCGAGGAGCTGTGCGCGGTCGACTTCCCGGTCTGGGCCGCCGAGGTCGAGGCCGCCATGGCGTGGGCCGACTCGCCCGAGGCGAAGGTCGAGGCGTATGTGCGTCGGCAGCTGGCGCTCGTCGGCGACCGCCGCCACCGGGCGGTGGTGGCGATTTCCGCCGGTGAGCTGGACGCCGGCGCGCGGGAGAAGATCCGGGCCGCGCACGGAGGGCTGATCGCCATGGTGGTCGAGGCCCTCGGCGCCCTCGGACATGAGCAGCCCCGGCTGGCGGCCGTACTGCTGCAGGGCGTCGTGGACGCGGCCGTCCGGCGCATCGAGCTCGGCGCGGCCGAGGCCCCCGAGCGGATCACCGAGGCGGCCGTCGTCATGGCCCTGCGCGGCGTACGCGGCTGAGGCCCCGGGGCCCCGGCCCGGCCGCGGATCACCGAGGCGGCCGTCGCCATGGCCCTGCGCGGCGTACGCGGCTGAGGCCCCCGGGCCCCGGCCCGGCCCGCTCCGTCCTGCTGTGCCCCTGGCCAGCCCGGCCCTGCGCGCGCTGCCCTGCCTGCGGGCCCCGGCCCGGCCCGTGCCCGTGGCGCAACCGGGCCCGGGCCCAGGCGGAGGCGGTCGCCAGTGCCGCGGCCGGAGCCAGTTCTGTCCATCCGGCGGGAGCGATCACCGCCGCGGCGGTGGGAGCGTCGGGGACGCCGAGTACCGGCAGCAGCCGGGAGGGGCCGCCCCGGAGCATCGACGGCGGCAGCAGCGACAGAGGGTCGAGATAGCGGTCCGCGCGGCGCAGCCCCCAGTGCAGACAGCCGTCCGAACAGTGGAAGGGGCCCGGCTGCACCACGCCCACCACCTGCCCGGCGGTCACCCGATCCCCCTTGGCCACCGTCGCGCGCACCGGCTCATAGGTGGTCCGCAGTGCCGGCTCCCCGCTTCCGGACACCTCGATGACCAGCACCCCACGGCCGGCGACCGCTCCCGCGAAGCTCACCCGCCCCGCGGCCGCCGCCCGCACCCGCCCTCCCGGGCGCGCCGCCAGATCGACCCCGCGATGCCCCGCCGCCCAGGGCACGGGTGGCGGCTGCCACCTCCTCAGCACGGCCGGCCGCGCCGCGCCCGGCGCACCGTCCACCGGCCAGGCACGGGCACCGGCCGAAGCCGGGCCCGAGGCCGAACCCGAACCCGAACCCGAACCCGAACCCGGGGCCGGGGCCGCCACAGCCGGGGCCGGGCCGGCCACCAGGGCCGGTACCGTCGACACGCACAGGGCAAGCGCCCACCACACCAGAAGCCATCGCATGAGGTCCACCGTGGCCCGGTACGCCGATTCAGGTGGATCATGGACGGGATCTGGGTACTACTCACGGGTTGTGGATATCGCCGTCACCCGGCACCGCACCGGTCCCGTACACTTCTTATGGCGATCCGGGTCACCGGATCGACTTCGCACGCCCCGCCACCGACGCCCGATGGCTCATCGGACAGCACGGTGGCCGCGCCCCTCGGTCCTCGGACGAGCCCCTCAAGGGCACCCGTTCGTGGCAGGCGCGCCGGGGCGTCAGGCGCGGCGGCCGCCCGGTCACCGCGAAACCGAGTACTTCAAGGAGTACGGCCATGGCCGTCGTCACGATGCGGGAGCTGCTGGAGAGCGGCGTCCACTTCGGGCACCAGACCCGCCGCTGGAACCCGAAGATGAAGCGCTTCATCTTCACCGAGCGCAACGGCATCTACATCATCGACCTGCTCCAGTCGCTGTCGTACATCGACCGCGCCTACGAGTTCGTCAAGGAGACCGTCGCCCACGGCGGCTCCATCATGTTCGTCGGTACCAAGAAGCAGGCGCAGGAGGCCATCGCCGAGCAGGCGACCCGCGTCGGCATGCCGTACGTCAACCAGCGCTGGCTGGGCGGCATGCTCACCAACTTCTCGACCGTCTACAAGCGCCTCCAGCGCCTGAAGGAGCTCGAGCAGATCGACTTCGAGGATGTGGCCGCCTCCGGCCTCACCAAGAAGGAGCTCCTGGTCCTCTCCCGTGAGAAGGCCAAGCTGGAGAAGACCCTCGGCGGTATCCGCGAGATGCAGAAGGTGCCGAGCGCCGTATGGATCGTGGACACCAAGAAGGAGCACATCGCCGTCGGTGAGGCGCGCAAGCTCCGCATCCCGGTTGTCGCGATCCTCGACACCAACTGCGACCCGGACGAGGTCGACTACAAGATCCCCGGCAACGATGACGCGATCCGCTCCGTCACCCTGCTCACCCGCGTGATCGCCGACGCCGTCGCCGAGGGCCTCATCGCCCGCTCCGGCGTCGCCACCGGCGACGAGAAGGCCGACAAGGCCGCCGGCGAGCCGCTCGCCGAGTGGGAGCGCGACCTGCTCGAGGGTGAGAAGAAGGCCGACGAGTCCGAGGCCAAGCCGGCCGAGGCCGCCGCGGAGAAGCCCGCCGAGGCCCCGGCTGCTGAGGCCGAGAAGCCCGCCGAGGCCCCGGCTGCTGAGGCCGAGAAGCCCGCCGAGGCCCCGGCCGCCGAGGCCGAGAAGCTCACCGAGGCCCCGGCCGCCGAGCAGAGCTGACCACTCAGACGGTGTACAACGGCGGGGGACGGTGCGGTGGCGCCGCCCTCGCCGTTCACCCGTAGAGCTTTCGACTTTCGAGAAGAGATTCACAGATCATGGCGAACTTCACCGCCGCTGACGTCAAGAAGCTCCGTGAGCTCACCGGCGCCGGCATGTTGGACTGCAAGAAGGCGCTGGACGAGGCCGAGGGCAACGTCGACAAGGCCGTAGAGATCGTGCGCGTCAAGGGCCAGAAGGGTGTGGCCAAGCGCGAGAGCCGCACCGCCGAGAACGGCGCCGTCGTCTCCGTCATCACCGACGACAAGGCCTCCGGTGTGCTGGTCGAGCTGAAGTGCGAGACCGACTTCGTGGCCAAGGGCGACAAGTTCGTGGCCGTCGCCGACGCCATCGCCGCCCACGCCCTCAAGGCGGCCCCGGCCGACCTGGAGGCGCTGCTCTCCTCCGAGATCGAGGCCGGCAAGACCGTCCAGGCGTTCGTGGACGAGGCCAACGCGACCCTCGGCGAGAAGATCGTCCTGGACCGCTTCGCGCACTTCTCCGGTGCCTACGTCGCCACGTACATGCACCGCACCAGCCCGGACCTGCCGCCGCAGGTCGGCGTCCTGGTCGAGCTGGACAAGGAGAACGCCGAGGTCGCCAAGGACGTCGCGCAGCACATCGCCGCCTTCGCGCCGAAGTTCCTGAGCCGCGACGACATTCCGGCCGAGACGGTCGAGAACGAGCGTCGGGTCGCCGAGGCCACCGCCCGCGAGGAGGGCAAGCCCGAGGCCGCCCTGCCGAAGATCGTCGAGGGTCGTGTGACCGGCTTCTTCAAGGAGAATGTCCTGGTGGACCAGGCATTCGCCAAGGACAACAAGAAGACCGTCCAGAAGGTTCTGGACGAGGCCGGTGTCTCGCTCAAGCGCTTCGCCCGTTTCCGCGTCGGCGTCTGAGCCGAGCAGCGAATGACCGGCGACCCCGATAGGGTCGTAGGCAGCCAACCGTCAACCGGTCGGCCGCAGATGTGACGAGGAGGCCATTGCCGCAGAGGTCGATCGAGGACCCGTCCGGCAATGGCCTTCTTCGTATGTGCACGAGGAGATCTCCAATGAATCAGGGCGCGGACGCCAAACAGGCCGCCGACGACAAGAACGCGCAGGGCAAAGCCCCACACGGTCGTTTCCTGCTGAAGCTGTCCGGCGAGGCGTTCGCCGGAGGCGGGGGACTCGGTGTCGATCCCGACGTCGTGCACGCCATCGCCCGCGAGGTCGCCGCCGTGGTCAGGGACGGCGCCGAGATCGCCATCGTCATCGGCGGCGGCAACTTCTTCCGCGGGGCCGAGCTGCAGCAGCGCGGCATGGACCGGGCGCGCTCGGACTACATGGGCATGCTCGGCACGGTCATGAACTGCCTCGCGCTCCAGGACTTCCTGGAGAAGGAGGGCATCGACTCCCGGGTCCAGACCGCCATCACCATGGGCCAGGTCGCGGAGCCGTACATTCCGCTGCGCGCGGTGCGCCACCTGGAGAAGGGGCGCGTGGTCATCTTCGGCGCGGGCATGGGCATGCCGTACTTCTCCACGGACACCACCGCCGCCCAGCGCGCCCTGGAGATCGACGCCGAGGCCCTGCTCATGGGCAAGAACGGCGTGGACGGGGTCTACGACTCCGACCCCGCCCGGAATCCGGACGCCGTGAAGTTCGACGCCCTGGAGTACGGCGAGGTGATCACCCGCGACCTCAAGGTCGCCGACGCCACCGCGATCACCCTCTGCCGGGACAACAAGCTCCCCATCCTTGTCTTCGAGCTCCTCGCCGAAGGAAATATCGCGCGTGCGGTGAAGGGTGAGAAGATCGGCACTCTCGTGAGCGACCAGGGCTCCCGGGCCTGACGGCTCGAACGGGGGATGGACAACGGCCTGCCGGTCGGACACCGTGCAGGAGATGGACGCACGCAGGGGCGAGGCTCTGCTTACGGATAACACCAGGAGCAAGTGGTGATCGAAGAGATCCTCCTCGAGGCCGAGGAGAAGATGGAGAAGGCCGTTGTGGTCGCCAAGGAGGACTTCGCCGCGATCCGCACCGGGCGTGCGCACCCGGCGATGTTCAACAAGATCGTGGCGGACTACTACGGTGCGCTGACGCCGATCAACCAGCTGGCGTCGTTCTCGGTGCCGGAGCCGCGGATGGCCGTGGTCACGCCGTTCGACAAGAGCGCGCTCCGCAATATCGAGCAGGCGATCCGCGACTCGGACCTGGGTGTCAACCCGAGCAACGACGGAAACATCATCCGAGTGGTGTTCCCCGAGCTCACCGAGCAGCGCCGCAAGGAATTCATCAAGGTCGCCAAGAGCAAGGGCGAGGACGCGAAGATCTCGATCCGCAGCGTCCGGCGCAAGGCCAAGGAGTCCATCGACAAGCTCATCAAGGACGGCGAGGTCGGCGAGGACGAGGGCCGCCGCGCCGAGAAGGAGCTCGACGACACCACCGCGAAGTATGTCGCGCAGGTGGATGAGCTGCTCAAGCACAAGGAAGCCGAGCTGCTCGAGGTCTGATGAACGAGTCTTCCTGGGGGGCCCCACCGCCGAGCGCCGGAGTGTGGGGACCGGGCGATCAGGGCACCTCGCCCGGCTACGGCTGGGAGGTGCCCCCTTCGTCGGCGGGTCCCGCACACACGTTGGACGAGGCGGCGCAGACTCGGCCCATGCCCACCGTGCCTCACGCCGGCGGCGGCTCCGGCGATGCGGCCGACCGTGACCGGGGGGCCGCCCCGCTGGGCGGCCCCCTGTTCCGCGACGAGCGGGCGCCGCAGCCCGGCCCCCGGCAGCCCGCCGGGCGCCCGCCGACGCCCCCCGACCCCCCGTCGGCCGACCCCATGAGCGGAGACGGCGCGCGCGGCAACGGCGGCGGACAGGGGGTGAAGAAGAGCGCCGGGCGCAATCTGCGCGCCGCGATAGGGGTGGGCGTCGGCCTCGGCGTGGTCATCGTCGCCTCGCTCTTCATCTACAAGCCGGTGTTCATCGGCGTGATAGCGGTCGCGGTGGTCGTCGGGCTGTGGGAGCTGACCTCGCGGCTGGCCGAGTGCAAGAACATCCGGGTCCCGCTGGTGCCGCTCGCCGTCGGCGGCGTCGCCATGGTCGTCGCCGGCTATGTGCGCGGTGCGCAGGGTGCGGTGGTGGCGGTCTCGCTCACCGCGCTCGCGGTGCTGGTGTGGCGGATGACCGAGCCGCCCGACGACTACCTCCGGGACGTCACGGCGGGCGTCTTCGCCGCCTTCTACGTGCCGTTCCTCGCCACGTTCGTGGCGCTCATGCTCGACACCCCGGACGGCCCGCAGCGGGTGCTCACCTTCCTGCTGCTGACCGTGGTCAGTGACACCGGGGCGTATGCGGTCGGCTGGCGTTTCGGCAAGCACCCGCTCGCGCCGCGCATCAGCCCCGGCAAGACCCGCGAGGGGTTGTTGGGCGCGGTGGCCTTCGCGATGGTCGCGGGCGCGCTGTGCATGCAGTACCTGATCAAGGACGGCCTGTGGTGGCAGGGGCTGCTGCTCGGCCTCGCGGTCGCGGTCAGCGCGACGCTCGGCGACCTCGGCGAGTCCATGATCAAGCGGGATCTCGGCATCAAGGACATGGGCAAGCTGCTCCCCGGCCATGGCGGGATCATGGACCGGCTCGACTCGCTGCTGCCCACCGCGCCCGTGGTGTGGCTGCTGCTCGTGATCTTCGTAGGCGGCTGACGACCGCCCTCCGGGGCCCCGTGCCGCTCCTGGCACGGGGCCCTTCGCACGTCTGCGACACTGGGTGGACCATGCCTAAGCCCGGAGAACTGACTTTCGCCGTGCCGCGTGGGGCCAAGAAGCCCCCGCGGCATCTCGCCGACCTCACCCCCGAGCAGCGCCGCGAGGCCGTCGCCGCACTGGGGGAGAAGCCCTTCCGGGCCGGTCAGGTGTCGCGTCACTACTTCGCCCGCTATGCCGACGACCCCGCCCAGTGGACCGACATCCCGGCGGCCGCGCGGGAGAGGCTGGCGGCCGAGCTGCTGCCGGAGCTGATGAGTGTGGTGCGGCACCTCAGCTGTGACGACGACACGACCCGCAAGACCCTGTGGCGGCTCTTCGACGGCACGCTGGTGGAGTCCGTCCTGATGCGCTACCCGGACCGGGTCACCATGTGCATCAGCTCTCAGGCCGGCTGCGGGATGAACTGCCCGTTCTGCGCCACGGGCCAGGCGGGTCTGGACCGCAATCTGTCGACCGCCGAGATCGTGCACCAGATCGTCGACGGGATGCGGGCGCTGCGGGACGGGGAATTCGGGGGGTCTGGGGGGTCGTCCCCCGATGGGAAACGCGGCCCCGGTGGTCCCGCGCGGCTGTCCAACATCGTCTTCATGGGCATGGGCGAGCCGCTGGCCAACTACAGCCGCGTCGTCGGCGCCATCCGCCGGCTCACCGACCCCGAGCCCGACGGGCTGGGCCTGTCCCAGCGCGGTATCACCGTCTCGACCGTGGGGCTGGTCCCGGCGATGCTGCGGTTCGCGGACGAGGGCTTCAAGTGCCGGCTCGCGGTGTCACTGCACGCGCCCGACGACGAGCTGCGCGACACCCTCGTCCCGGTCAACACCCGCTGGAAGGTGCGCGAGGTCCTGGATGCCGCGTGGGAGTACGCGGAGAAGTCCGGCCGCCGCATCTCCATCGAGTACGCCCTGATCAGGGACATCAACGATCAGGCCTGGCGCGCCGATCTCCTCGGCCGGCTGCTCAAGGGTCATCGGGTTCATGTCAACCTCATCCCGCTCAACCCCACGCCCGGCTCGAAATGGACCGCGTCCCGGCCGCAGGACGAGAAGGCGTTCGTGGCGGCCCTGGAGGCGCACGGGGTGCCGGTGACCGTCCGGGACACCCGGGGGCAGGAGATCGACGGGGCGTGCGGACAGCTGGCGGCCTCGGAGCGCTGAGGACCGGCTGATACGGTGCCTGGGCGTCATTGCGTCCTGCGATCGTCGTACAAGTGAACATTCCGACAGGGGAGCGCACGAAGCGCTGAGAGTGCGGCACGGCCGCAGACCCTCGGACCTGATCCGGGTCATACCGGCGTAGGGAGTCAGCATCACCATGAACAGCCACCTTCGGCGTGCCATAGCGACCGCCCTCCTCGGCTCACTCGGCCTCTCCGTCCTCGTCGCCTGTGGCGAGGACTCCAAGGGCGCCTCGGGCTCCAAGACCGTCACCCTGGTCACGCATGACTCCTTCGCGGCCTCCAAGGCCGTACTCAAGGAGTTCACCAAGGAGACCGGCTACAAGGTGCGGGTGCAGGCCGGTGGTGACGCCGGGGCGGCCGTCAACCAGGCGATCCTGTCGAAGGACCACCCGCAGGGCGATGTGTTCTTCGGTGTCGACAACACCCTGCTCTCCCGCGCGCTCGACAACGGCCTGTTCACCCCGTACCGGGCCAAGGGCCTGGACAAGGTCCCGGCCGCCCTCCAGCTCGACCGGGCGAAGCACCGCGTGACTCCGGTCGACTTCGGCGACATCTGCGTCAACTACGACCGGAAGTACTTCGCCGACAAGAAGCTGACGCCGCCCAGGACCCTCGACGATCTGACCAAGCCCGCCTACAAGAATCTCCTGGTCACCGAGAACGCGGCCACCTCGTCGCCCGGCCTCGGCTTCCTCCTCGCCACCGCCGCCAAGTACGGCGACGACGGCTGGAAGAGCTACTGGAAGAAGCTGCGGGCCAACGGCGTCGAGGTCGTCGACGGCTGGGAGCAGGCGTACTACGACCGCTTCTCCGGCTCGGCCGGTGGCGGCAAGGGCGACCGGCCGCTCGTCGTCTCGTACGCCTCCAGCCCGCCCGCCGAGGTGGCCGACGCGAAGGCCAAGCCGGCGAAGGCCCCGACCGGGGTGGCGAGCGGGACCTGCTTCCGGCAGGTCGAGTTCGCCGGGCTGCTGAACGGCGCGGGGAACACCAAGGGCGGCAAGGCCCTGCTGGACTTCCTGCTGAGCAAGCGGTTCCAGGAGGACGTGCCGCTGAACATGTACGTCAACCCGGCGCGCGAGGACGCGAAGCTGCCCGAGCTCTTCACCCGGTACGGGGTGAAGATCGCCGACTCGGCCACCCTCGCACCGCAGAAGATCGCCAAGAACCGTGAGCCGTGGGTCAAGGCATGGTCCTCGCTCGTTCTGTAGAGCCCGGCGAGAACCGTAAGGCGGCCGACGACAGCCATAAGGACGAGAGGAACGGCCTTCGCGGCGCCGCGCCGCGGCTTGCCCTGATGGCCGTGCCCCTCGCCTTCTTCGCGATCTTCTTCGCCTATCCCGTGGCCGCCATCGTCACCCGGGGGCTGCGCGTCGGCGACCGGTGGCGGCTCGGCCGGATCGCCGAGGTGGTGAGCGATCCGGCGACGCGGGACATCCTCTGGTTCACCGGCTGGCAGGCGGCCGCCTCGACCGCCCTGACCCTCGCGGTGGCGCTGCCCGGCGCGTATGTCTTCGCCCGCTTCGCCTTCCCCGGCAAGCGGCTGCTGCGCGCGGTGGTGACCGTGCCCTTCGTGCTGCCGACCGTGGTCGCCGGTTCCGCGTTCCTGGCGCTGCTCGGGCGCGGCGGGGTGCTGGACGAGCTGTGGGGCGTACGGCTCGACACAACCGTCTGGGCGATCCTCCTCGCCCATGTCTTCTTCAACTACGCGGTCGTGGTGCGGACCGTCGGCGGGCTGTGGGCCCAGCTCGACCCACGCCAGGAGGAGGCGGCCCGGGTGCTCGGCGCCGGCCGTCTCGCGGCCTGGCGCCGGGTGACGCTGCCCGCCCTCGCCCCCGCCGTGGCCGCCGCGTCCCTGATGGTCTTCCTGTTCACCTTCACCTCCTTCGGCGTGATCCAGATCCTGGGCGGTCCGCGCTACGCCACGCTGGAGGTGGCGATCTACCGGCAGACCGCGCAACTGCTCGACCTGCCGACGGCCGCCGTGCTCACCGTCATTCAGTTCGCGGCGGTCGCGGCCGTCCTCGCCCTGCACGCGTGGACCGTACGGCGCCGGGAGAGCGCCCTGCGGCTCGTCGCCCCCGAGCGGACGGCGCGCCGCCCGCAGGGCCCGGCGCAGTGGGCGCTGCTGTGGGGCGTGCTGGCCGTCGTCGTGCTGCTGATCGTCACTCCACTCGCGGTGCTGGTGGAGCGCTCGCTCGCCGCCCCGGACGGCTACGGTCTCACGTACTACCGGGCGCTCCGGTCCGCGGCCGACAGCGGCGGGACCTTCTACGTGGCCCCCGTGGATGCCATCGGGAACTCCCTGCGGTATGCCGCCGTCGCCACCCTCTTCGCGCTCGTCGTGGGCGGTCTGGCCGCCGCCGCGCTGACCCGCGGGGCCGGCAGGCTGGTGCGGGGCTTCGACGCGCTTCTGATGCTGCCGCTCGGCACCTCCGCCGTCACCGTCGGCTTCGGCTTTC
Organism: Streptomyces sp. NPDC005266; assembly: GCF_040607655.1. Classification (NCBI taxonomy): domain Bacteria; kingdom Bacillati; phylum Actinomycetota; class Actinomycetes; order Kitasatosporales; family Streptomycetaceae; genus Streptomyces; species Streptomyces sp. NPDC005266. The sequence goes on along the minus strand of NZ_JBEXHC010000019.1, from coordinate 64,247 downwards.
TCATCGCGCTCGACGAACCCCCGCTGGATCTGCGCGCTTCCTGGGTCCTGGTGCCGCTGGCTCAGGCCCTGGTCGGCGTGCCCTTCGTCGTACGGACCATGCTGCCCGTCCTGCGGGCCGTGGACCACCGGCTGCGCGAGGCCGCGGCCGTGCTCGGGGCGTCCCCGCTGCGCGTCTGGCGGGAGGTGGATCTGCCGCTGGTGGGGCGGGCGCTGGCGGTCGCGGCGGGGTTCGCGTTCGCCGTCTCGCTGGGCGAGTTCGGGGCGACGGTGTTCATCGCGCGGCCCGACCATCCGACCCTGCCGGTGGCCGTCGCCCGCTTCCTGGGCCGCGCCGGACAGCTCAACTACGGGCAGGCGATGGCGCTGAGCACGATCCTGATGCTGGTCTGCGCCGGGTCCCTGCTGGCGCTGGAGCGCATCCGCACCGACCGTTCCGGGGAGTTCTGAATGACGCTGCTGCGACTGGACGACGTGTCGGTCAGGTTCGGCCGGCGCGATGCGCTGGACGCCGTGGACCTGGAGGTCGACGAGCACGAGACGGTGTGCGTGCTGGGGCCGAGCGGCAGCGGCAAGTCCACGATGCTGCGCGTGGTGGCCGGACTGCAGCGTGCCGACGCCGGGCGGGTGTGGCTCGCGGGCCGCGACCAGAGCGGGGTGCCCACCCATCGGCGCGGGGTGGGGCTCATGTTCCAGGATCATCAGCTCTTCCCGCAGCGGGATGTGGGCGGCAACGTCGCCTTCGGGCTGCGGATGCGCAAGGTGGGGCGCGCGGAGGCGGACCGTACGGTCGCCGAAGTGCTGGAACTGGTCGGGCTGCCGGGCGCCCAGCGGCGGTCCGTCGCGTCCCTCTCCGGCGGTGAGCAGCAGCGCGTGGCGCTCGCCCGCGCGCTGGCCCCGCAGCCCAGGGTGCTGATGCTGGACGAGCCGCTGGGCCAGCTCGACCGGGGCCTGCGGGAGCGGCTCGTCGTGGAACTGCGCGAGCTCTTCGGCCGGTTGGGCACCACGGTCCTCGCCGTCACCCATGACCAGGGCGAGGCGTTCGCGCTCGCGGACCGGGTGGTGGTGATGGAGGACGGCCGGATCGCCCAGTCCGGTACCCCGCTGGAGGTGTGGCAGCGGCCGGCCACCGAGTTCGTCGCCCGCTTCCTGGGCTTCGACAACGTGATCGAGGCGGTCGTGCACGGTCAGACCGCCGACACCTGCTGGGGCAAGCTGCCCGTGCCGCCCGGCTCCCGCCCGGGGCCGGGCCGCCTCCTCGTCCGCCCGGCCGGGGTGCGGCTCACCTCCCCCTCCGGGGGCCTGCCCTGCACGGTGGCGGCGCGCACCTTCCGCGGCGACCATGTGGCGCTCATCCTGCGGCCGTCGAACCCGGACGCCCCGCGCCTGGAGGCGTCCTGTGCGCTGCGGGACGCCCCGGAGGCGGGCGACCGGGTCGGGGTGGCCTTCGACGCCGCGGACGTGGTGGTGCTGGACCCGGGCGCCTGACCTGCGGACTCCCTGAGCGGTTACGGCGAAGTCACGTGCTGATCCTTCTCGGCGTCCAAGCCCTCGGCCAGGCCGAACGGCGAGGGATCAGCGGTGGCCTTCACCGCATCCGCTTAGCCCAGCAGGGACGCGAGCGCGTCCGGCGCCTCGTCCACCGAGCCCACCAGCGCGATACGGGCCTTCATGGACCGCCCCTCCGCGAGCGCTTCGAGCAGGGGCCAGGTCGGCAGCCGCCGGGTCCAGTGGTCGCGGTCCACGAGCACCATCGGGGTCGGCTCGCCGCGCGACTCGTAGTAGTTCGGCGTCGCGTTGTCGAAGATCTCCTGTACGGTCCCGGCGGCGCCCGGGAGGAAGACCACCCCCGCGGTCGAGCGCGCCAGCAGGCCGTCCTCGCGTGTCGCGTTGGCGAAGTACTTGGCGATGTGCGAGGCGAAGGCGTTCGGCGGCTCGTGTCCGTAGAACCAGGTGGGTATGCCGACCGACGTGCCGCCGTCCGGCCAGCGCTCGCGCACGCCGAACGCGGCGTCGGCCCACGCCCCGATGGACGGCCGGAACGAGGGCGCCTTGCCGAGCAGCTCCAGCGCCTCGTCCAGCATCGGGTCCTCGAACGGCGCCGTGTACGCGCCCAGATTCGCGGCCTCCATCGCGCCCGGCCCGCCGCCCGTCGCGACCGTCAGCCCGGAGCGCGCCAGCGCCCGCCCGAGCCGGGCGGCGCCCGCGTACCCGGCGGATCCGCGCTCCAGCGCGTGCCCGCCCATGACGCCCACCACCCGGGTGCCGACGAGGAGTTCGTCGAGCGCGTCGGAGACGGCGTCGTCGTGGATGGAGCGCAGCATCGAGGCGAAGATGTCGCCGTCCGCCTTGGTCCGCTGGAACCACGCGTAGGAGAGGGCGTCCGGCGTCCGCGCGTACCCGTGCTCCGCCAGACCCCCGAACAGTTCCACCGGGGAGTAGAGGGTGCCGCGGTACGGATCGAACGGCAGATCCGGCACGGGAGGGAACACCAGCGCGCCCCGGGCCCGTACGGTGGCCGCGGCCTCCGACTCCATGGGGCAGCCGAGGAAGACCGCCTCGGCGATGTCGAGGGAGAGCAGCGTGGACGTACGGCCCGTCAGATCGACGGACTGGACCCGGAACCCGGCCAGGGTGCCGCGGGCGACGACCTGGTCGAACTCCGCAAGGGACTCGATTTCCCGGTCGATGGCTGGGGTGGAGGCGTCATCGGTCTGCACGGCGACATGCTAGTCACACTGCGCGGTGGGGTGGGGCGGCTGGGGTATTGCGCCTCGGTCGGGTGCGTTCAATGCGTGAACGGCGTCGCCGTCAGATGCCCGACCGCCCACATCAGCGGAGCCAACAGCAGCAGCAGGGCCGTCACCCGCACGGTGGCCGCGCCGCGCAGCAGCCGGGCCGGTGCGCCAAGGCGCAGCAGCGCGGCGGTCGTTCGCTCCCGGGCGCTCCTCGCCTCCAGCACCGCCGTGAGGGTGGTGGCGGCGGCGCACATCAGGACAAGGGCCGTGCCCAGGCCGGAGAGCGGGCCGAAGAGATGGCCCCCGGACGGGCCGGAGCGCGTGCCGTACAGCTCCATGGCGGCGTACGCGGCGGAGCCGATGGCGCACAGCGCGCCGACGGGGCGTCCGATGAGCCCGGCCTCCTGCTGCAGTACGCGCCCGGCCAGCAGCCGCAGTACGCCCGGTCGTCCGATGGCCAGCAGGCGGCCGCACAGATGGGTGAGTCCGGGGCCGGCCAGGACCAGTCCGACCGCCGTCAGCACCCAGCCGCCCACCACACCGGGCGGGCTGCCGCCGAGTCGGCCGGACGCGGAGAGGAGGGCGTCGGGACGAGGGGGCGCGCCGCTGCCCGCGTACGCCTCCAGGGCGAGCCCGGCGGCGGTGAGCGCGATGCCCCACGGCAGGACGGACGTCGCCTGGTCCGGCCGCGGGCCGACCGGGCCCGTCGTCACGGTGAGGACGGCGGCCAGTGGCCGCCGGGGCCACAGGCTCGCCGCGCACGCCGCGCCCGCCAGCGCCGGTACGACAGCGACCAGCGTGACGGCTCCGGCCAGCGGCAGTGGGTGTCCGGCGCCGAGCTGACGGCCCGCCGCCCCGCTTCCGGCCCAGAGCAGCCATGAGCCACCCACGTCACCGCGCAGATGAAGGAAGGTCAGCAGGGCCAGCGCGCTGCCGAGCGCGCAGGCGGTCGCCATCGAGGCGGCCGCGAGCAACGCCGAGCGGGCCGGGCCGAGACCGGCGGCGGTGAAGGCGGGGCCCGGCCGGGTGCTGGGGTCGGTGCGGGCGACGGCGAGGGCGAGCTGGACGGTGGCGGCCAGCGGCACGGCACACCACAGCAGCCGCGTCAGCGCGCCCTTGGGATCGGCGGGATGGCCCGCCGCGAACCCCAGGGCGCTCAGCAGCAGGAAGGCCGCGCCCGCCGCCGCGAGGGCGACCAGCGCCCGGCGCAGCAGAACGAACGGACGGGCACCGAGGGCTAGGCGGAGACTGAGCACGCCGCCCTGCCCTCCGCCTCGGGGGTGGGCAGGGAGCCCACCCGGCGGCCGTCGAGGAGCGCCACGGTGCGGTCGGCGAGGGTGGCCACCTCCCGGTCGTGGCTCGCGAGGAGGACGGTGATGCCATGGGTGCGGGCCGCGGTGGTGAGGGTGCGCAGCACCTGGGCGCGGTCGGCGCGGTGAAGCGGCGCGGTGGGTTCGTCGGCGAAGAGCACATCGGGCCCGGCGGCCAGCGCGCGGGCGAGCGCGACCCGCTGACGCTGTGACTGGAGGAGCGCGGCGGGGCGTACCCGGGCGCACTCGCCGACGTCGAGCCGGTCGAGCCATTCGCAGGCGGCGCTCTTGGCGGCGCGCCGCCCGGTGCCGCGCAGCAGCAGCGGCAGCGCGGCGTTCTCCCAGGCGGTGAGCTCGGGGACGAGCTGGGGCTCGGTGCCGATCCAGCCGAAGTGGTCGCGCCGCAGCCGTTCCAGGCCCAGCGGGGGGAGGGTGTGCACGGGGGCGCTCTTGAACCACACTTCCCCGTGGTCCGGGGCCAGCTGGCCGGACAGGCACTTCAGGAGGGTGGTCTTGCCGCAGCCGCGCGGCCCCGTGACGGCCAGGATCTCGCCGTCGCGCGCGCCGATCGAGACGCCGAGGAGGGCGGGTGAGCCGCCGTAGGCATAGGACAGGGTGCGTGCCCAGAGCACGTCGTTGTCCGGCGGAGCCACCATCGTGAGCACCTCGCCTTACCTGCGATCGTCTCGTTCCCCGGTTTGGCTGAACGAGCGCGAAGCCAATGGGTCACTGGCACGGTAAGGACTCGGATGGGGGCCCGCGCCCCAGGCTCGGCGCGGGCGTCCCCCATTTCCTCCGATCAGCCCTGGTTGCCGAGGTGGGAGGGCGCGAACATGCGCAGGTGCGCGGGCAGTACCACGACCGAGGGGCCGGGGGAGGCCAGCGCGTCCGCGAGGTCCGCGGCCAGCCGGTCCGGTGAGGTACGGGCCGCCGGGACGCCGAAGGACTCGGCGAGCGCGACGAAGTCGGGGCGGGCCAGCTCGGTGGCGGTGGCCTCGCCGAAGGTGTCCGTCATGTACTCGCGCAGAATGCCGTAACCGCCGTCGTCCACGATCAGCCAGGTGACGGGCAGGTCGTACTGGCGGGCGGTGGCGAGCTCAGCGATCGAGTACATCGCGCCGCCGTCGCCCGACACGGCCAGCACCGGCCGGCCGCGGTCCGCGGCGGCGGCCCCGAGGGCAGCGGGCAGCCCGTAGCCGAGGCCGCCCGCGCCCTGCGCCGAGTGCATGGCGCCCGCGCGCGGATCGAAGGCGGACCAGGCCCAGTACGCGAGGATCGTCATGTCCCAGAAGCTGGGTGAGTCGTCGGGGAGCGCGTGCCGTACCGCGCCGAGCACGCGCTGCTCCAGCTCCAGGTCCTGCGCCTCGATCCGCTCCCGCACCCGGGTGAGCAGCCCGGCCGCGGCCTTGGCCGCCGTCCCCTCGGGGCGGGGTGCGACGGCCTCGGTGAGCGCGGCCAGCGCCTCGCGTGCGTCCGCGTGGATACCGAGCGCCGGGTGGTTGGACTCCAGCTTGCCGAGGTCGGCCTCGATCTGGACGACGCGGCCGCGTGGGCGGAAGGTGTGGTAGTTCGAGGAGAGTTCGCCGAGCCCGGAGCCCACGACGAGCAGGACGTCGGCGTCCTCCAGGAAGTCGGTGGTGTGCCGGTCCTCCAGCCAGGACTGGAGGGACAGCGGATGCTCCCAGGGGAACGCGCCCTTGCCGCCGAAGGTCGTGGCCACCGGCGCGTCCAGCTTCTCGGCCAGCGCCCGCAGTTCCCGCTGCGCCCCGGCGCGCACCACCCCGCCGCCGGCCAGGATCACCGGGCGCTCGGCGCCCCGCAGCAGCGCGGCGGCCTCCGAGGTCAGCTCGGGCCGGGGCGGCAGCGGGCGGGGCTCGGCGCGCAGGCTGGTCACCGGCGGTACGGAGACCGGCGCCAGCAGCACGTCCTGCGGGATCTCCACCCACACCGGACCGGCCGGGGCCTCCAGCGCGGACGCCCAGGCGGCGGCGAGCGCGGAGGGGATCTGGGAAGCCGTACGGACCGTGTGGACGGACTTGACGATGTCGCGGAACGAGGCCTTCTGGTCCACGAGCTCATGCAGATAGCCCTTGCGCCCCCCGCCGAGCCCGGCCGTCGGCACCTGGCTGCTGATGCCCAGCACGGGTGCCGACGCCGCCGCCGACTCCTGGAGCGCGGCGAGCGTCATCAGCGCCCCGGGCCCGGTGGACACCAGCAGCGGTGCCACCGAGCCGGTGACGCGTGCGAAGGCGTCGGCGGCGAACCCGGCGTTGTTCTCCACGCGCAACCCCACGTACGCGAGCCCGGACCGCCGCAGCGCGTCGAACGTGCCGAGCGCGTGCTGTCCCGGAAGCCCGAAGACGGTGTCCGCTCCGAGCGCGGTGAGGGATTCCAGAACCAAATCGCCGCCGTGCCGTTCGGGCTGTGCGGTGCGCATGTGGTGTTGCCTTTCCGATGGTGCTTCAGGTGGGGGGTGGGACGAGCCGGGGTCAGACGTGCGCCGGTTCCGGGGCGGTGGGCGCCGGCTCGCCGGCGAGCCGGCGGCGCCAGGCTTCGAGGACCGCCGCGTCCGTCGGCTTGGTGGCGAAGCTCACCGCCACATAGGCGACGAGGGAGGCCAGCAGCCCGAAGTAGATGGGCTCGTTGGCGAGGATGCCCTTCCACCCCATCAGCGCGATGACCGTCACACCACCCACGCCGACCGACGCCAGCGCACCCGCGCCCGTGCCGCGCTTCCACAGCAGCCCGCCCAGGATCGGCATGAGCAACCCGCCGACCAGCACGTTGTAGGCGACGGTCAGCGCCTCGACGACGTTGTTCAGCGCGATGGAGATGGCGACGACGGCGACACCCATGATCAGGATGAAGACGCGGTTGCCGCCGAGCTCGTCATGCGACTCGCCGTCCGTGGGGACCGTACGCCCCCGCAGCCGCGACCAGATGTCGTTGTTGGCGACCGTCGCGCAGGCGATGAGCGCGCCCGAGGAGGTGGACATCACCGCGGACAGCGCGGCGGCCAGCACCAGCCCCTTCACCCCGACCGGCAGGGCGTCCTTGACGATGGTCGCGAACGCGTCGTCCGGGGCGCTGAGGTTCGGGTACAGCACCTTCGCCGCCGTGCCGATGATCGCGCCGGCGACCGCGTACGCCAGACAGTACGTACCGGCCGCGGTGCCGCCGAGGCGGGCGACCTTGTCATTGCGGGCGGTGAAGACGCGCTGCCAGATGTCCTGGCCGATGAGCATGCCGAAGGAGTAGATCAGCACATACGTGAAGACGGTCTGCGCGCCGATGCCCATCGGGGAGAAGTACTCACTGGGCAGCTCCGCCTTCATCTTGGCGAACCCGCCCGCCTTGACGACCGCGATCGGCAGCAACAGCAGCAGCACACCGACCGTCTTGACCACGAACTGCACCATGTCGGTGAGCGTGATCGACCACATGCCGCCGAGCGTCGAGTAACAGACCACGATCGCCCCGCCGAGCACGATCGCGATCAGCCGGTCGAGGCCGAAGATCACGTCGAAGATGGTGGCGTAGGCGATGGTCGAGGTGACCGCGAGCATCAGGGTGTAGGCCCACATCACCAGGCCCGAGATGAGCCCGGAGGTGCCGCCGTAGCGCAGATCCAGCATCTGGCTGACCGTGTAGACCTTGAGCCGGGCGATGCGCGCCGAGAAGAAGACGGACAGCGCGAGCAGCCCGAGCCCGATGGTGAGGACCATCCACGCGCCGGAGAGCCCGTACTGATAGCCGAGGCCCACCCCGCCGATGGTGGACGCGCCGCCGAGGACGATCGCGGCCATGGTGCCGGAGTACATGGTCGGTCCCAGCCGGCGGCCCGCGACGAGGAAGTCGCTGGTGGACTTGGCACGGCGCATGCCAAACCAGCCGAGCGCGAGCATGCCCGCGAGATAGACGACGATCACCGTGTAGTCGACAGCGGTCATAAGGCGCTCCTCGGTCCGACGAATCGGCGTAGCGGGGGAGGGGGATGAGAGGGACGCGTCCGCGGGGATCGGCGGATCGCGATATGGGGAGTGACCAGGACCCTAGGTGTCGCCGAGGCGTCCGGGAAGTGTACGTTTCCTCCACTCCCGGGCTCCGGGGTGTATGAACCAGCCAGTAGCAAGGGCACCGCCGTGATGAATGACCGCGTCCCCCCGACGGCCCCCGTTCCCCTCTCCAGCCTCCTCGGCCACCCCGCCCTCGGGCTGCGGCAGGTCGCGGGGGGCCGCGAGCGGGACACGCACGTGTACCTCGTCCACACCAGCGAGATGGAGGACCCGGTTCCGTATCTCCTCGGCGGTGAACTGCTGCTCAGCGCCGGGGTGCACTGTCCGGACGCGACGGGCGCCGGCACGTACTGGGACCGCTATGTGGCCCGTACGGTCGAGGCGGGCGCGGCGGCGCTCGGCTTCGGGATCGCGCCCGTGCACGACGCGGTGCCCCCGGCGCTGATCGAGGCGTGCGACCGGCACGGACTGCCGCTGGTGGAGGTGCCGCGGCAGACGACGTTCACGGCCGTCGCGAGCGCCGTATGGGATGCGATGGCCGAGCGCCGCCACCATGAGCTGCGGCGTATCACCGAGGCGCAGCAGTCGCTCGCGACGGCCGCCGCGCGCCCCCACCCCGTACCGGCCGTCCTGCGCCAGCTGGGCCAGCACCTCGGCGGGTGGACGGTGCTCTACGGACCGGACGGCGCCGAGCTGTCGGCGGCGGGGCCGCGCCCGCCGGAGCAGGTCCATACGGCGCTCGGCGCGCTGGCCGCGCGGCTGCGCTCGGGGCCGTCCTCGGCGGCAGGCACGGCGGACGGGCCCGCGGGCGAACGGCTGCATCTGACCGCGTACGGGCTCGGCGGCCAGGCCGGGCCGGGCGACCGGCGGCTCGCCCTCGGCGTCTGCGCCCCGCGGCGCGACGGGGCGGACGGGGCGATCGTTGGGGTGGCCGTGGTGCTGCTCGCGCTGCTCACCGGCCGGCGGACGGCCACCGCCGGGACCGAGCGCACGGCGGCGCTGGTGCGGCTGCTGCTCGGCGCCGAACCGGCCGAGGTGGCGGGGGTGCTCCGCCGCTCGCTGCCGCGCCCCGGGGCGGCGGAGCCCTCCGTCGGGGATGACGGGCTGTGGACCGTGGTACGCGGACGGCGGCGCGGCCGTGCCCGGGACGACGGGCTGCTGGCCACGGCGGCGCTCGCGGCCGGGCTCGGAACGCCGCTGGTCGACCTCGACGGGGACGAGGTGTCCGCCCTGCTCCCCGGCGAGGCGGAGGTGCGGGCACAGCCCGGCTGGACGCTGGGCGCCGGGGCGCCCGTACCGGCGGCCGAACTCGCGCGCGGGGGCGCCGAGGCGGCACGCGCGCTGCGGCGGGCGGTCGCCGAGCGGGTGCCCGTGGTGCGGCACGTCCCCGACCGCGCCGACGGCGTCGCCTCGCTCGTCGACCCGGCCGATGCGGGGGCGCTCGGCCGGGCCCTGCTCGCCCCGCTCGACGGGGCGCCGGCGCTGCTGGAGACGGTGCGGGTATGGCTGTCGCTGCACGGCAGCTGGGACCGTACGGCGGTGGCGCTGGACATCCACCGCAATACGGTCCGTCAGCGGATCGCCCGCGCCGAGGCCCTGCTGGAGATGGACCTGAGCGACGCGGACGTCCGGATGGAGCTGTGGTTCGCCCTCAAGTGGCGGTGACTCCCGGAGATGGATCTCAGAGCTTGGTCCACGCCTCCGTCAGCACGCCCCGCAGGACCTGCTCGATCTCGTCGAACACCGTCTGGTCGGCGATCAGCGGCGGCGCCAGCTGGACCACCGGGTCGCCGCGGTCGTCGGCCCGGCAGTACAGCCCGTTCTCGTACAGCGCCTTGGAGAGGTAGCCGTACAGGATCCGCTCGGTCTCCTCCTCGTCGAAGGACTCCTTGGTGGTCTTGTCCTTCACCAGCTCGATGCCGTAGAAGAAACCATTCCCCCGGACATCGCCGACGATCGGCAGATCGTGCAGCCGCTCCAGCGTCGAGCGGAACGCGCCCTCGTTGTCCAGCACATGCTGGTTGAGGCCCTCGCGCTCGAAGATGTCGAGGTTGGCCAGGCCCACCGCGGCCGAGACCGGATGGCCACCGAAGGTGTAGCCGTGCAGGAAGGTGTTGTCGCCCCGGTAGAACGGCTCGGCGAGCCGGTCGGAGACGATGCACGCGCCGATCGGGGAATAGCCCGAGGTCATGCCCTTGGCGCAGGTGATCATGTCCGGGACGTAGCCGAACTTGTCGCAGGCGAAGATCGTGCCCAGCCGCCCGAAGGCGCAGATGACCTCGTCCGAGACGAGCAGCACGTCGTACTGGTCGCAGATCTCGCGGACGCGCTGGAAGTACCCGGGCGGCGGCGGGAAGCAGCCACCCGCGTTCTGCACGGGTTCCAGGAAGACCGCGGCCACGGTGTCCGGTCCCTCGAAGAGGATCTGCTGCTCGATCTGGTCGGCGCACCAGCGGCCGAACGCCTCGGGGTCGTCACCGAAGATCGGCGCCCGGTAGATATTGGTGTTCGGCACCTTGTGGGCGCCGGGGACCAGCGGCTCGAACGGGGCCTTCAGCGCCGGCAGCCCGGTGATCGACAGGGCGCCCTGCGGGGTGCCGTGGTAGGCCACCGCCCGGGATATCACCTTGTGCTTGGCGGGCTTCCCGACGAGCTTGAAGTACTGCTTGGCCAGCTTCCAGGCGGTCTCGACCGCCTCGCCGCCGCCCGTGGTGAAGAAGACCTTGTTGAGGTCGCCGGGCGCGTAGCCCGCGAGCCGCTCGGCGAGCTCGACGGCCTTGGGGTGGGCGTAGCTCCACACCGGGAAGAAGGCGAGCTCCTGGGCCTGCTTGTACGCGGTCTCGGCCAGCTCGACGCGCCCGTGGCCGGCGTTGACCACGAACAGCCCGGCGAGGCCGTCGATATAGCGCTTGCCCTTGTCGTCGTAGATGTAGGTGCCCTCACCGCGCACGATCGTCGGCACGGGGGAGTTCTCGTACGACGACATGCGGGTGAAGTGCATCCACAGGTGGTCGTACGCCGTCTTGGAGAGGTCGGCGCTCATTGCTATCTCGTTCCCCAGGTATAGGTCTGCTTCCGGAGCTTGAGGTAGACGAAGCTCTCGGTGGAGCGCACACCGGGCAGTGTGCGGATCCGCTTGTTGATCGTTTCGAGGAGGTGGTCGTCGTCCTCGCAGACGATCTCGATGAGGAGATCGAAGGAGCCCGCGGTGACGACCACGTACTCGACCTCGTCCATGCCGGTCAGCGCGTCCGCGACCGGGTCGAGATCGCCATCGACGTTGATGCCGACCATTGCCTGGCGCCGGAACCCCACGGTGAGAGGATCGGTGACGGCGACGATCTGCATCACGCCCTGGTCGAGCAGCTTCTGCACGCGCTGCCGCACGGCTGCCTCGGAGAGCCCTACGGCCTTTCCGATGGCGGCGTACGGCCGACGACCGTCCTCCTGTAGCTGCTCGATGATCGCCAGGGATACGGAGTCGAGCGACGTCGTGCCGTTCTTGTCAGGTGTGGCCACGACCCTCACTGTGCACGAGCCTCCGCCGTCTCGCAACCCTCGATCGATGAATTTCGTTGTCATGACATCGCGAAATCACTGATTCCGTCGTTCTGGTGTGGCGGGTATGTTGAAAGCGTCGAACCGGCGACTAGTGTGGTGTCTCACCCATCGGACAGCTGACAGGAGGGGTGGCACGTGACCACCGAACTGCGTCGTCTGCGCAACTACATCGACGGGGAGTTCCGGGACGCCACGGACGGGCGGACCACGGAGGTGGTCAACCCGGCCACGGGCGAGCCCTACGCCACGGCGCCGCTCTCGGGCCCGGCGGACGTGGACGCGGCGATGACCGCCGCCGAGGCGGCCTTCCCCGCCTGGCGCGATCTGGTGCCCGGCGAGCGGCAGAAGGCGCTGCTGAAGATCGCCGACGCCTTCGAGGCGCGGGCGGAGGAGCTGATCGCCGCCGAGTCCGAGAACACCGGCAAGCCGATCGGCCTCACGCGGGACGAGGAGATCCCGCCGATGATCGACCAGATCCGCTTCTTCGCGGGCGCCGCCCGGATGCTCGAGGGGCGCTCGGCCGGTGAGTACATGGAGGGGCTGACCTCCATCATCCGGCGTGAGCCGGTCGGGGTCTGCGCGCAGGTCGCGCCGTGGAACTACCCGATGATGATGGCCGTATGGAAGTTCGCGCCGGCCCTGGCGGCCGGTAATACGGTCGTCATCAAGCCCTCGGACACCACGCCCGCCTCCACCGTGCTGATCGCCGAGATCATCGGCGGGGTGCTGGCGGAGCTGGGCCATCCGCAGGGCGTCTTCAACGTCATCTGCGGCGACCGGGAGACCGGCCGGCTGATGGTCGAGCACCCGGTGCCGGCCATGGCGTCCATCACCGGATCGGTGCGCGCCGGTATGCAGGTCGCCGAGAGCGCCTCCAAGGACCTCAAACGGGTGCACCTGGAGCTCGGCGGCAAGGCGCCGGTCGTCGTCTTCGAGGACAGCGACATCGCCAAGGCGGTCGAGGACATCTCGGTCGCGGGCTTCTTCAACGCGGGCCAGGACTGTACGGCGGCCACCCGGGTGCTGGTCCACGAGTCGATCCACGACGAGTTCGTGACCGCGCTGGCCAAGGCGGCCGCCGACACCAGGACCGGCCACCCGGACGACGAGGACGTGCTCTTCGGCCCGCTCAACAACGCCAACCAGCTGGCCCAGGTCAGCGGCTTCATCGAGCGGCTGCCCGCGCACGCCAAGGTCGAGGCGGGTGGCCACCGGGTCGGCGACAAGGGCTTCTTCTACGCGCCCACCGTGGTCTCCGGGCTCAAGCAGGACGACGAGATCATCCAGCACGAGGTGTTCGGCCCGGTCATCACCGTCCAGTCCTTCTCGGACGAGGCGCAGGCGGTCTCCTACGCCAACGGCGTGGAGTACGCGCTGGCGTCGTCGGTGTGGACCAAGGACCACGCCCGCGCGATGCGCATGTCCAAGGCCCTGGAGTTCGGCTGCGTGTGGATCAACACCCACATTCCGCTGGTCGCCGAGATGCCGCACGGCGGGTTCAAGAAGTCCGGCTACGGCAAGGATCTGTCGGCCTACGGATTCGAGGACTACACGCGCATCAAGCATGTGATGACGTCGCTGGGTTGATCACCGCTTGGTCATGACAGGGCTCCCCTGTCATGACCAAGCCTGTCATGACCAAGCGGGGGAGCCGGAAGAGTGCGTTCCGCGGCCGCCGCCGCGCCGCTGGCCGTCGCGGGCTGCGGTGACCAGCGGGCGGGCGGCGGCGTCGGGCGGCTTCGGCAAGGACGCCCGGCGAGCCGGGCTCGGCTGCGGGAAGTTGCTGCCCACGGCCCTCACCACCCGCGCCGACGGCAAGGTCGTCATCGCGGGCAGCAATGACCTGTGGGTGGGAGGGACGGCATGGCGCCGCGCGGTCAGCGGCGGCTGAGCAGGGCGCACAGGGCGCCGACGCGGTTGGTGGTGATCGAGTCGACGCCCGCGCGCAGCAGCCGGGACATCGACCAGCGGGTGTCGGGGGTCCAGGCGGAGACCAGCAGCCCGTCGGCGTGGTCGCGCTCCACCAGCTCCGGCGACACCAGCCCGAAGCGGTAGTTGATCCATCGGGGACGCAGCGCGGCCAGCAGCGTCGGACGCGGCGGGGCCAGCGTGGTCCAGGTCAGCGCGATCTCGGCGGCCGGGTCGGCGCGGCGTACGGCGTGCAGGGCGGTCAGTTGGCCGCAGTAGTGGACCCGGTCGGCCGCCCCGCACTCCCGTACCTCGGCGAGGGCCGCGGGCACGGCCGACGCGTCGGGGAGGTCGATGAGCAGCCGGGTCGAGTCGGCCGAGGCGAGGGCGGAGCGCAGGGTGGGGACGCCCCCGCCGGTCAGCTGCCGCACCTCATCGGCGGTCAGCGCGGCCAGCGGCCGGTCGTGCCCCCACAGCCGCTTGAGGGTGGCGTCGTGGAGCAGGACCGGGACGCCGTCCCGGGTCAGCCGTACGTCGATCTCGACCGCGCCCGCCCCGGCGCGGAGCGCCGAGCGGACCGACGCCAGGGTGTTCTCGCGGTACGCGTACGGATCGCCGCGGTGGCCGACCGGGAGGCACATCGCGCCGAGTGCCGTCATCGGCCCGCGACCGCCGTGTAGGCGTCGATCTCGGCGGCCAGCCGCGCCTTGCCCTCCGCGTCCAGGAAGGACGCCTTGACGGCGTTCTTGGCGAGGGCCGCGACGCCCGCCGCGTCCAGGTCCAGCAGCCGGGCCGCCACCGCGTACTCCGTGTTGAGGTCGGTGCCGAACATCGGCGGGTCGTCGCTGTTGATCGTGACGAACACCCCGGCGTCGACCATCTGCTTCAGCGGGTGCTCATCGAGGGCGGCGACCGCGCGGGTGGCGATGTTGGAGGTCGGGCAGACCTCCAGCGGAATGCGGTTCTCCGCGAGATGGGCGAGCAGCTTCGGGTCCTGGACGGCGCTGGTGCCATGGCCGATGCGCTCCGCGCGCAGCTCGGTGAGGGCATCCCAGATCGTCTGCGGTCCGGTCGTCTCGCCCGCGTGCGGCAGGCTGTGCAGCCCGGCGGCGATGGCACGGTCGAAGTACGGCTTGAACTGCGGGCGCGGCACGCCTATCTCCGGCCCGCCGAGGCCGAACCCGACCAGGCCTTCGGGGCGCAGATCGCAGGCGATGCGCGCGGTCTCCTCCGCGGCGTCCAGACCGGCCTCGCCGGGGATGTCGAAGATCCAGCGCAGCACGGTGCCGAACTCCGACTCGGCGGCCTTGCGGGCGTCCTCGATCGCCTCGACGAAGGCGGTGTCGGGGATGCCGCGCCGCGTCGAGCTGTAGGGGGTGACGGTCAGCTCGGCGTAGCGGATGTTCTGCCGGGCCATGTCGCGGGCGACCTCGTAGGTCAGCAGCCGTACGTCCTCGGCGTCGCGGATCAGATCCACCACGGAGAGATAGATGTCGACGAAGTGTGCGAAGTCCCGGAAGACGAAGTAGTCGACCAGGGCCTCGGGATCGGTGGGCACCTTGGAGTCCGGGTGACGGGCGGCGAGCTCGGCCACGATGCGCGGGGACGCGGATCCCACGTGGTGAACATGGAGTTCCGCTTTGGGCAGTCCGGCGATGAAGGTGGTGAGATCGGTCAACGGAAACCTCCGGGAGACGGCCGCCGGCGGCGGGCTCCGGTCATCGTAATTGTGTGGCGCCGAACCGGTGGACCCAGGCCGTAGCATGGGCGGACGTCTCAGTGGGGGAGATACATGGCAGACCAGCACGACCAGTCCGACCAGCAGGATCAGCCGCGGCCATCGGACCAGCAGCCACGACGGCCGGAGCCGCGGGACCGCGATCCCTGGGCGCCGCCGCCGCAGCGGGCATCACTGGACAAGGCGGACAAGGCGGACAAGGCGGACGAGGCGGACGAGGCGGCCAAGCCGGCGCTCCGGCCCTCGGTGGCCGAGCAGCCCACGCTCACCTCCCACCCCGGCCTGCCGCAGGTGCCGCCCCCAGCGCCCGCGCCGAGCGCCCCGCGCCCGCCGCACTCCGCCACCCCGACGGGCGCGGTGCCCCCGCCGCCGCCCGCCCCGACCGGCCCCGGCACCCCCAGCGCCTACCCGGGCGGCCCGTACGGCGCGGGCGGCTACGGCACCACCGGCTATGGCGGTACCGGGTACGGGCAGCAGCCCGCCTACCCGCAGGCCCCGTACGGCGTCGCGCCCAGCGGTCCCGGCTACGGCTACCCCGGCTACGGCTACGCCCAGCCTGGCTACGCCCAGCCCGGCTACGGCTATGGCCACCCGGGTAACCCCCACCCCGGCGCCGCCTACGGAACGAGCTGGCAGGGCGGTTCCACGAGCTGGCAGAGCGGTTCCTACCTGCCCAACAACGGCAGCGGCACGGCCGCTCTGGTGCTCGGCATCATCGGCCTGGTCGCCTTCGCCTCCATCATCCTGGGCATTGTCCTCGGCGTGCTCGCGATCATCTTCGGCGTGCTCGGCCGCGCCAAGGCGACCAGCGGGGAGGCGACCAACGGAGGGTCCGCCCTCGCCGGGGTGATCCTCGGTGCGATCGCCGTCGTGGCGAGCGTGATCATGATCTTTGTGTATGTCGCCGCCGCCAACGACGACAGGGAGGACGGCAGCGGGGAGACCGGCTATGCCGAGGTCTCGGCGGCGCTGGTGCTCTCGCCCGCCGATATGAGCCGCTGACGGGCCTCCATCAGCGCGAAGCCCAGCAGATTGAGCCCGCGCCAGCGGGCCGGATCGGCCGCCCGCTCGTCGCCCGCCGCGAGACCGATGCCCCACACCCGGTCCACCGGGCTGGCCTCGACCAGCACCCGTGCCCCCGTCCCCAGCAGATAGTCGCGCAGCGGCGGATGCTGCCCGAACTTCCGCACGCTGCCCTCGACCACGAGCGCGAACCGGTGCCGGCGCCAGATCTCCTCGTCGAAGCCGCGCACCGAGCGGCCCGCGTCCTTGGCCTCCTTGGGATGCGAGGCATCCATCGCCCGCCGCTCGGCGTCCGCGTCGCCGAACAGCCGGGCCTTGCTCGCCATCATCCAGTGCTCGGCCGTCGGGTACGTGACACCGTCGACGGCGAACGGCGCGGGCCACCACTGGCTGAAGCACCCCGGGCCGACACCCCCGTCCCGCCGCGGCCGGTGGCCCCAGAACCAGACGTACTTCGGCCGCTCGCCGCGCGCCGCCCGCTCGATGAGCTCCTCGACCGACCGGGGACCCCCGTCCGCCGAAACCGATCCCGCCACCCCGTTCGTCTCCATGCCCGGGATTCTCGCACCGGCCACCGACAGCGCCACCAACCTGGGCAACTGGGCTGACCAGGGACGAGTCATGCCCATAACATTGCCCGACATTCATCAGGAGGGGAGACCATCCATGTCCACCAACATGCCCGGCCCACAGCAGGGCCCGCACGAGCCCTATCCCGCCAACCCGTACGCCGCTCCCACGCCGCCGGCCCAGCCCCCGGCCCAGCCGCAGTACCCCGGCGCCGGCTACCCCGCCGCGCCGCCCGTCTACCCGGGGGCGCCGGGGATGCCCGTGCAGCAGAGCAATGGCATGGGCACGGCCGCGCTGGTCTGCGGCATCATCGGCCTGGTCTGCGGAATCACCTACTTTCTGTGGGTCTTCGCGATCATTCTCGGGATCCTCGCGATCATCTTCGGCGCCCTCGGCCGGGGAAAGGCGAACCGGGGCGAGGCGGGCAACGCGGGCTCGGCGACCGCCGGTCTGGTCTGCGGCATCGTCGGCATGGTCATCCCGATGATCTACCTCGCGGCGCTGGAGTCCGCGATCGACTCCGTGTTCTAGCCCGGAATCGGTGACGTCGGCACCCGCGCTGATCACTGAATCCGTCGCGAAACCAAAAAGCAACAACGGAATCCCTTGTTGAAGTGAAGGCTCTCTGTCAGGATCGGCCTTCGATTCCGGTTGGAGCTACGCCGCGCCCCCTCGGGGCGGACCGGCGGAGGAGAGCACGCGATGGATCAGCGGTTCGATGTGACGGGGCGGTTCGCCGACGGTGCGCAGTACATCGCGGGCCGTCTGCGCCAGGGCGGTTCGGGCGGTACGCATACGGTCGTCGACCCGGCCACCGGCGAGCAGGTGTACAACTACCGGCTCGCCGGTCCGGACGACGTCGACACCGCCGTCGCCGCCGCCGAGGCGGCCGTCCCCGGCTGGGCGGGCGCCACCCCCGCTGAGCGCTCCGACGCGCTGCACCGCTTCGCCGCCGCCCTCACCGAGCGGGCGGACGAGCTCGCATACGCCGAGTCGCTGCAGTGCGGCAAGCCCATCAAGCTCTCCACCGAGTTCGATGTGCCCGGCTCGATCGACAACACCGCCTTCTTCGCGGGCGCCGCCCGCCATCTGGAGGGCAAGGCGGCCGCCGAGTACAGCGGCGACCACACCTCCTACGTCCGCCGTGAACCCATCGGCGTCATCGGCTCCATCGCCCCCTGGAACTACCCCCTGCAGATGGCGGCGTGGAAGGTCCTCCCGGCCATCGCCGCGGGCAACACCATCGTGCTGAAGCCCGCCGAGCTGACGCCCCTGACCTCGCTGATGTTCGCTCAGGCGGCCACCGAGGCGGGCATCCCGGACGGTGTCGTCAACGTGGTGAGCGGCACCGGCCGGGAGGCGGGTGAGCGGCTGGTCTCCCACCCCGGCGTGGCCATGACCTCCTTCACCGGATCGACGGCGGTCGGCAAGCGCGTCGCCGAGCTCGCCACCTCGACCGTCAAGCGGCTCCATCTCGAACTCGGCGGCAAGGCGCCCTTCGTCGTCTTCGACGACGCGGACCTCGAAGCCGCCGCGCACGGCGCCGTCGCGGGCGCGCTGATCAACACCGGGCAGGACTGCACCGCGGCCACCCGCGCCTATGTCCAGCGCCCGCTGTACGACGCGTTCGTCGCCGCCGTCGCCGATCTGATGGCGTCCGTACGGCTCGGCGACCCATTCGACCCCCACACCGACCTCGGCCCGCTGGTCTCGTACGCCCAGCGCGACCGCGTCGCTGACATCGTGGAGCGGGCCCGCGGCTACGCGACCGTCGTCACCGGCGGCACGGCTCCGGGCGGTGACCTCGCCAGGGGCGCGTACTACCGGCCCACCCTCGTCACCGGCGCGGCCCAGGACAGCGAGATCGTCCAGTCCGAGATCTTCGGCCCGGTCCTCGTCGTCCTCCCCTTCGACAGCGACGACGAGGGCATCGCGCTCGCCAACGACACGCCCTACGGGCTCGCCGCCTCCGCCTGGAGCCGCGATGTCTACCGGGCCAACCGCGCCTCCCGCGAGATCAAGGCGGGCTGCGTCTGGATCAACGACCACATCCCGATCATCAGCGAGATGCCGCACGGCGGTATGCGGGCCTCCGGCTTCGGCAAGGACATGTCGGCGTACTCCTTCGAGGAGTACACGCAGGTCAAGCATGTGATGTTCGACAACACCGCGGTGGTCCGCAAGGACTGGCACCGCACGGTCTTCGGGGACCGACAGACCTGAATGTGCGGCCACTTCGCGTGGCCGGGACCGGCTGAGACCGGCCGACACCCTCGAAAGGCACAGCTTATGGAAGCACAGCACGAGCCCGAGAGCCTGTCCTCACCGCAGCTCGCCGCGGTTCGACGCTCCATGACCAACGGCCGGATGGCGCTCACCCGCCGCTCGCTGCTGCGCGCGGGCGGCGCCGGAGCGCTGGCCGTCGGCGGGCTCGGGGCGCTCGGCGGCTGTGGGATCCCGCCCGCGGGGCGCACCGAGGCGGACAACGCCTCCGATGACCACTCCGCGGAGGAGAAGAGGGTCAACTTCTCCAACTGGACCGAGTACATGGACGTCGGCAAGGGCAATCGCCATCCGACGCTCGACGCGTTCCAGCGCCGCACCGGCATCAAGGTCAAGTACACCGAGGACATCAACGACAACGTCGAGTTCTTCGGGAAGATCAAGCCGCAGCTCGCCGCGGGCCAGGACACCGGCCGCGACCTCATCTGCGTCACCGACTGGCTGGCCGCCCGGATGATCCGGCTCGGCTGGATGCAGCCGCTCGACCCGGCCAACCTGCCGCATGCCTACACCCGTCTGGGGCAGGGCTTCCGCAACCCCGACTGGGACCCGGGGCGCGCCCACTCCTACCCCTGGACCGGCATCCCCGCCGTCATCGCGTACAACAAGAAGGCGACCGGCGGCCGTAAGGTCACCTCCGTCTCCCAGCTCCTGGAGGACCCCAAGCTCAAGGGCCGGGTCGGTCTGCTCACCGAGATGCGCGACACCGTCGGGCTGACCCTCCTGGACATGGGCAAGCGCCCCGAGGACGTCACCGCCGACGAGTACGACGCCGCGATCGCCAGGCTCCAGAAGGCGTCCGACCGCGGCCAGATCCGCCGCTTCACCGGCAACGACTACACCGGCGACCTCACCAAGGGCGACCTCGCCGCCTGTATGGCCTGGGCCGGGGACCTGATCCAGCTCCAGGCGGACAACCCCGAGATCGAGTTCGCGATCCCGGACGCCGGCTATATGACCGCCACCGACAACCTCCTGATCCCCAACAAGGCGCGCCACAAGAAGAACGCCGAACGGCTCATCGACTACTTCTACGAGCCCAAGGTCGCCGCGAAGATCGCCGCCTACATCAACTATGTGTGCCCGGTCGACGGCGTACGCGATGAACTCGCGAAGATCGACAAGAAGCTGGCGGACAATCCGCTGATCCTCCCGGACGAGGAGATGGCCGCCAAGTCCCACGCCTTCCGCTCGCTGTCGAGCAAGGAAGAGACGGCATTCGAGGACAAGTTCGCCAAGCTCACCGGCGCCTGACAAACCGAGGAAGCGCACGCTCATGACCCAGCCCACCTCCGGCGGCGACGTCCGCCTCTCCGGGATCAGCAAGACCTACGGGTCCTTCACCGCCGTCCACCCGCTCGACCTCCACATACCCGCCGGCTCCTTCTTCGCCCTGCTCGGCGCCTCCGGCTGCGGCAAGACCACCACCCTGCGCATGATCGCGGGCCTGGAGGAGCCGACCACCGGCACCGTCCGGCTCGCCGGGAACGACGTCACCGACCTCCCGCCGTACAAGCGGCCCGTCAACACCGTCTTCCAGAACTATGCGCTCTTCCCGCATCTCGACATCTACGAGAACGTCGCCTTCGGGCTGCGCCGACGCGGCGTCAAGTCGGTGAAGAAGCAGGTCGACGAGATGCTGGAACTCGTCCAGCTCGGCGACTTCGCCCGCCGCAAGCCCCAGCAGCTCTCCGGCGGCCAGCAGCAGCGCGTCGCCGTCGCCCGGGCCCTGATCAACCACCCCCAGGTGCTGCTCCTCGACGAGCCGCTGGGCGCGCTCGACCTCAAGCTCCGCCGCCAGATGCAGCTCGAACTCAAGCGCATCCAGACCGAGGTCGGCATCACCTTCGTCCATGTCACCCACGACCAGGAAGAGGCCATGACCATGGCCGACACGGTCGCGGTGATGAACGGCGGCCGGGTCGAGCAGCAGGGCGCCCCGGCCGAGCTGTACGAGAGCCCCGGCAGCACCTTCGTCGCCAACTTCCTCGGCACCTCCAACCTCATCGAGGCCGAGATCGCCGACAAGAGCGGCGGCGACCTCGTCCTCACCGCCGACTGTGGCCGACTCGCCCTGCCCGCCGACCGATGTAGCGCGCCCGTCCGAACGGGCGGGAAGCTGCTGGTCGGGGTGCGCCCCGAGAAGATCTCCCTCGCCCATGCCGAGGACGCCGCCACCGTCCCCGAGGGGCGCAACAAGATCACTGGCCGGATCGCGGACTCCAGCTTCATCGGCGTCTCCACGCAGTACGTCATCAAGGCCCCGGGCTGCCCCGAGTTCGCCGTCTACGAGCAGAACATCGAGCGCGACGCCCGGCTCGTGCCCGGCGCCGAGGTCGTCCTGCACTGGAACCCGGCCCACACCTTCGGCCTCGACGCGGCGCAGTCCCCGCTTGCCGGGACAGTGGGCGACGCGGGCACGGACCTGGACGAGGAGGCGGCGTGACGGCCACGGTCACCCCTGAGGCGCCCCCGGCCCCGGGCGCCGTACAGAAGGCGGCCGTCCGCAAGACCGCTGTCCGCAAGCGGCTGGTGCCCTACTGGCTGCTGCTCCCCGGCATCCTCTGGCTGCTGATCTTCTTTGCCGCGCCGCTCGTCTACCAGGCCTCGACGTCCGTCCAGACCGGCTCCCTCGAAGAGGGCTTCAAGGTCACCTGGCACTTCCAGACCTACTGGGACGCGCTGAGCGAGTACTACCCGCAGTTCCTGCGCTCGGTGCTGTACGCCGCGACGGCCACCGTGCTGTGTCTGCTGCTCGGCTATCCGCTCGCGTATCTCATCGCCTTCCGCGCGGGCCGTTGGCGCAATCTGGTGATGATCCTGGTCATCGCGCCGTTCTTCACCAGCTTTCTCATCCGCACGCTCGCCTGGAAGACGATCCTGGCGGACAGCGGCCCGGTGGTGGGCGCGCTGAACTCCCTGCACATCCTGGATGTGACGGCCGGACTGGGAATCACCGAGGGGCACCGCGTGCTGGCCACACCGCTCGCGGTGGTCTGCGGGCTGACGTACAACTTCCTGCCGTTCATGATCCTGCCGCTGTACAGCTGCCTGGAGCGCATCGACGGCCGGCTGCACGAGGCGGCCGGGGACCTCTACGCGACGCCGCTGGTGACCTTCCGCAAGGTGACCTTCCCGCTGTCCATGCCGGGCGTCGTCGCGGGCACCCTGCTCACCTTCATCCCCGCCGCGGGCGACTACATCAACGCCGAGCTGCTCGGCTCCACCGACCAGAAGATGGTCGGCAACGTCATCCAGTCGCAGTTCCTGCGGGTACTCGACTATCCGACGGCCGCGGCGCTCTCCTTCATCCTCATGGCGGCGATCCTCACGATGGTCACCGTCTACATCCGCAAGTCCGGGACGGAGGACCTGGTCTGATGGCTCTGACGCGCTGGATACGGCGGAACCTGGTGGTCATCGCGGGGCTCGGCACCCTCGCGTATCTGATCCTGCCCAACGTCGTCGTCCTGGTCTTCTCCTTCAACAAGCCCAACGGCCGGTTCAACTACGAGTGGCAGCGCTTCTCCACCGACGCCTGGACCGACCCGTGCGGCGTCGCCGATCTGTGCGGCTCGCTCTCGCTGAGCCTGCAGATCGCGCTGTGGGCGACGGTCGGCGCGACCGTCCTCGGCACGATGATCGCCTTCGCGCTGGCCCGCTACCGCTTCCGGGCGCGCCCCGCCGTCAACAGCCTGATCTTCCTGCCGATGGCGATGCCCGAGGTCGTCATGGCCGCATCGCTGGCCACTCTCTTCCTCAACATGGGCGTGGACTTCGGCTTCTGGACGATCCTCATCGCCCACATCATGTTCTGCCTGAGCTTCGTCGTGACGGCCGTCAAGGCGCGCGTGATGTCCATGGACCCCCGGCTGGAGCAGGCAGCCCGGGACCTCTACGCCTCCCCGGCGCAGACCTTCCTGCGCGTCACCCTGCCGATCGCCGCACCCGGTATCGCCGCGGGCGCGCTGCTGTCCTTCGCGCTCTCCTTCGACGACTTCATCATCACCAACTTCAACGCCGGATCGACCGTGACCTTCCCCATGTTCGTGTGGGGATCCGCGCAGCGCGGCACCCCGGTCCAGATCAATGTGATCGGAACGGCGATGTTCGCCATCGCGGTGCTGTGCGTCCTCGCCGGCCAGCTGGCCGGCACCCGCCGCAAGAGGAGCTGAGAACCATGGCCGCAGACGCCATGACGCGCTCTCCCGGGGGCGGCAACGCCCCTCGACCGTCCGTACTGGAATCCCTGGCCGATGCCGCGTACACGCCGTACTGGCTGGACGACCCCGGCAGGCCCCGCCCCCGCCCCGCCCTCGTCGGCGACGAACACTGCGATCTGCTCGTCGTCGGCGGCGGCTACAGCGGACTGTGGACCGCCCTCATCGCCAAGGAGCGCGACCCCGCCCGCGATGTGGTCCTGATCGAGGGCCAGGAGGTCGGCTGGGCCGCCTCCGGGCGCAACGGCGGCTTCTGCGCCGCCTCCCTCACCCACGGCCTCGGCAACGGCGCGGCCCGCTGGCCCGGCGAGCTGGCCGCACTGGAGCGGCTCGGCCACCACAACCTCGACGAGATCGAGGCCGCCGTCGCCCGCTACGCCATCGACTGCGACTTCGAGCGCACCGGCGAGATCGACGTGGCGACCGCGCCGCACCAGGTCCAGGAGCTGCGCGAGACCGCGGAACTGGCCGCCGCGCTCGGCGTCGCGGAGCCGGAGTTCCTCGACCGCGACGCGGTGCGCGGCGAGGTCGACTCGCCCACCTTCCTCGCCGGGCTGTGGGACCGCGAGGGCGTGGCGATGCTGCACCCCGCCAAGCTCGCCTGGGGCCTCAAGCGAGCCTGCGCCGAGCTGGGCGTACGGATCTACGAGCACACCCCGGCCGAACGGCTGACGAACGCCGGGTCCGGGTCCGCCGGGATGGCGGTCCGTACCCCCTACGGCCGGGTGCGGGCCCGGCAGGTGGCGCTGGCCACCAACGCCTTCCCCGCCCTGGTGCGGCGGGTACGCCCGTTCATCGCGCCCGTCTACGACCATGCGCTGATGACCGAGCCGCTGACGGACGAACAACTCGACGCGATCGGCTGGAAGCGGCGGCAGGGGCTGAGCGACATCGCCAACCACTTCCACTACTTCCGCATCACCGCCGACCGGCGCATCCTGTGGGGCGGCTACGACATCGTCTACCGCTACGGCGGCCGGGTGCGCGCCGAGTACGACCACCACCCGGCCACCTACCGCAACCTCGCCCAGCACTTCTTCCGCTGCTTCCCGCAGCTGGAGGGCGTGCGCTTCAGCCACGCCTGGGGCGGCGCGATCGACACCTGCTCGCGCTTCTCCGCCTTCTTCGGCAGCGCGCACGGCGGACGGGTGGCCTACGCCCTTGGCTACACGGGCCTCGGCGTCGGCGCCACCCGCTTCGGCGCCGAGGTCATGCTCGATCTGCTCGCCGGTGAGCCGACCGAGCGGACGCGCCTGGAGATGGTGCGCAGCAAGCCGCTGCCGTTCCCGCCGGAGCCGGTGCGGTGGGCGGGCATCGGCATCACCCAGTGGTCGATGACACGCGCCGACGAGAACGAGGGCCGCCGCAATCTGTGGCTGAAGGCCATGGACAGGGTGGGGCTGGGCTTCGACAGCTGAGGCCGGGCCCCTGGCCCGGAGTCAATCGCCGAGTGACCTCAACCGGCTCACACGCCCCACCGTCCACAGGAGACAGCCGGACAGACACCAGCTGGCGATGACGTCCAGCGGCCAGTGGTACCCGCGCCGCACCAGCCCGGCGCCCACGCACAGGTTCAGCAGGACGACGGCCACGAGCAGCGGCCGCCGGAGGCGCTGCCACCGTTGCCCCAGCACGGGGGCCAGGAGAAGGACGGCCGCGCCATAGGCGACGGCGGCGGTCGCGGCGTGGCCGGAGGGGAAGAATCCGCTCTGGTCCGCCAGCGGGCCGGGCGGGCCCGGGCGGTCGATCAAGTCCTTGAGCGGGACGATCAGCGCCGGGACCGCCGCCATCGCCACCGCGGCCGCCAGTGGCGCCGGCCACCAGCGCGCCGTCCCCGCGCGCCGGGCGCGCCAGACGCCGCATGCCAGGGCCGCGACGAGGACGGGCAGTGCCACCGCCGTATTGCCCAGATCCGCGAAGGACTCGGCGACGGGGGAGGGAAGGGCCGATCCGGCGAGCGCGCGGTCGAGCCGTACGTCGAGCGCGCGCAGGGGGCCGCTGACGGCGATCTGCCAGGCGCACAGCGCGAACAGGGCCAGCAGCGCCACCGGCAGGAAGACGGTCGGCGGCCCCGGAACAGGGGGGGTGGTTCCGGGGCCGCCGTGGTGACCGGTGTGCCGCGCGCCCCGGGGGGTTTGGGGCGGGCGGCCATCCGATCGGTGAGGAGATCCGGAGCCAGAGGCTCCGGTGGTGTGCGCGAGGGCACAGCCGGGTCGGGGCTGGGGAAGCACCGGCTCGGCATCGCCCGCAGTCCCCTGCGAGCGGGGTGTTTCTCTCATCTGCAATGACCGTACGGCAGCGAAGCCGTGGCCGACAGACCGATCACCCACCTGTCATCGGCCCCGCACATCTTCTTCACGCCACCCATCGATCACTCACAGTCACAGCTCGCCGAAGGCGCTCTCGAGGATGTCCAGACCCTCGTTCAGCAGGTCCTCGCCGATCACCAGCGGCGGCAGGAAACGCAGCACGTTGCCGTAGGTACCGCAGCTTAGAACGATCAGCCCGGCGGCGTGGCAGGCCTTGGTCACGGCGGCCGTCGCCTCGGGGTTGGGGTCCTTGCTGCCGGACTTCACCAGTTCGACCGCGACCATCGCGCCACGGCCGCGGACGTCGCCGATGACGTCGTACTTCTCCTGCATCGCGGACAGGCGGCCCTTCATGACCCCCTCGATGCGCCGGGCCTTGGCGTTGAGGTCCAGCTCGCGCATCGTCTCGATCGCGCCCAGCGCCGCCGCGCAGGCGACCGGGTTGCCGCCGTAGGTGCCGCCGAGGCCGCCGGCGTGCGCCGCGTCCATGATCTCGGCGCGGCCGGTGACGGCGGCGAGCGGCAGACCGCCCGCGATGCCCTTGGCGGTGGTGATCAGGTCCGGGACGATGCCCTCGTCCTCGCACGCGAACCACTGGCCGGTGCGGCAGAAGCCGGACTGGATCTCGTCCGCGACGAAGACGATGCCGTTGTCCTTGGCGAACTCGACGATCTTCGGCAGGAAACCCTTGGCGGGCTCGATGAAGCCGCCCTCGCCCAGGATCGGCTCAATCACGATCGCGGCCACGTTCTCCGCGCCGATCTGCTTGTTGATCGTGTCGATGACCTGGGCCGAGGCCTCCTCGGCGCAGTTCTCCGGGCCGGTCAGCCAGCGGTAGGGGTAGGCGAGCGGAACCCGGTAGACCTCGGGCGCGAACGGGCCGAAGCCCTGCTTGTACGGCATGTTCTTGGCCGTGAGCGCCATGGTGAGGTTGGTCCGGCCGTGGTAACCGTGGTCGAAGACGACGACCGCCTTGCGCTTGGTGTAGGCGCGGGCGATCTTCACCGCGTTCTCCACCGCCTCGGCGCCCGAGTTGAACAGCGCCGACTTCTTGGCGTGGTCGCCCGGCGTGAGGCGCGCCAGCTCCTCGCAGACCTCCACATAGCCCTCGTACGGCGTGACCATGAAACAGGTGTGCGTGAAGTCCGCCAGCTGCGCCGACGCCCGGCGCACCACGGCCTCCGCGGAGGAGCCGACCGAGGTCACGGCGATTCCGGAGCCGAAATCGATGAGCGAGTTGCCGTCCACGTCCTCGATCACACCGCCGCCCGCACGCACGGTGAACACCGGCAGCACACTCCCGACCCCACCGGCAACCGTCGCGTTCTTACGGGCGAGCAGCTCCTGCGACTTCGGGCCGGGAATCGCGGTGACGACGCGGCGCTCCTGGGGGAGGGACGGGCCTCCGGACAGTTCGGTCATGAGGTGCTCCAGGGTGAGAACGGGGGGCGACGGGGGATGTGGTCACTCAGTCATGTGGCCGCCATGTGGCCGCTTAATCGCAGGCTAGGGGCGGTGTGGCGGATCAGGCATGTTCCGTTCGGTAGCAGTGCGCGTGTTGCGTTGTCCGCGACGGCCATAGCGACACGGATCCGGCCGGAGCCGCGCCGCCACGCCCACCGGGGGAGCCCACCCTCGCCGGGGTCGCTGAACTCCCCGAGCGGGAACACTAGATTGAGCGGTGGCGCGACAGCACAGGCACAGCCGGTCAGGGGGCAAGGGGCAGCACATGGACACCGAGGGCACGTTCGACTCAGGCGGCACACGACACGACTCGCTGCCACCCCCACCGCCACAGGCCCCGCCGAGCTTCCCCACCACCCAGGCACCCGTGCCCGCGCCGTACGTGGGGCGGCCGCCCGGCTCGCCGCCGATGCCGCCTGCCGCGCCCCCGGCCATTCCCGGGCCTGCTCCCGGCACGGCGGCGGACGCGCTTGCCGCGCGCCCGTCCCTCGTCGCCTGGCTGCGCGCCCCGCGGGCCGCCGAGGCGGCGCCGGGGGTGTGGACGTACGGGCACAAGCCCAAGCCGCCGGAGGAGCCGGACCGGATCCCTGGGCGTGGGCTGCTCAGCGGCGCGCTGATCGCGCTGCTGTGCGCATGGCTGTTGTGGTCGCTGATCACGGAGGGCTATCTCGGCCCCTACTGGTTGTGGCCGCTCAAGCTGGTCAACTCGGAAGACTGGTTCAACCCGAGTGGCGACAAGGACACACTCGCCTTGATCGCGAACGGTTACGAAATCCTGTGGTTCCTGGCCATCGCTGCCGTCTTCAGCCGCGTCGGCCACTGGTCCGAAGTCTGGCGGCGCTACGTCGTGCCCCTCTTCCGGCGGGCCTGGGATGAGCCGGACGCGGAGGCCGCGCCTGTCGCGGGGCCCGCTGGTGATCCCGTCGAGTGGCCGCAGTTGCGGGACGCGGGGGCGCACAGTGCGGCGGATCGGCTGGCGGCGGAGGCGCGGGCCGGGGTGATGAACGATGTTGACCATGCCCGGATCGACCGCGCCTGGCAGTCCGTACGGGCCGGGCGCGGCTCGCTCGCCGCCTTCACCGACACCGTGCTGCGCCACGGTGCCGCCTCGTACGGCCACCCCTCCGGGGCCCGTGATCTGCCCGTCCGGACGTCGCAGCACGACCTCCTCGCGCATCAGGTCCGCATCGGCACCGCGGCCGACGATCTCCGCAACCCCTACCAGCACCGCGGCGTCGGCCTGGCCCTCGATCCGGATGTGCTCGGCACCTCGCTGCTCGCCGTCGGGCCGCCCGGTTCGGGGAAGACGGGGCGGCTGGTGCGGCCGGTCGTGGAGTCGCTGTGCCTGCAGGCGCTGGCGGGGCAGGTCGCCGTCGTGGCTGTGGGGGCGGCGGGGGCGGGGCTCGGGGCGGATGAGGCGTTCGACGTCGTGGTGAAGATCGGCCGCCCCGACTCCGCCTATGACTTCGATCTGTACGGCGGCACCACCGACCCCGATGAGGCCGCCGGTATCCTCGCCGAGGCCCTGATCGGCGATATGGCCGCCTCGCTCCCCGGCGGGGACAGCCGCCGGGCGGCGACCGCGCTCGCCCAGTTGCTCGGGCCCTACCGCGCCGCCCATGGGCGTTTTCCGTCCGTGCCGGAGCTGCGTGAGCTGCTCGACGGTTCGAAGACGGCCATCGGCGCGCTGCGCGAGGCGCTGGAGGCGGCCGGGGAGCGGGCGCAGGCGCGCGAGCTGGATGCGCGTGTACGGCAGTCCGGCTCGCCCGGGGACGCGGGGGCGCTGCTCGCGGACCGGATCGCGCTGCTCGACCGGCCCGCGTTCGCCGATTTCTTCGACACGACGGGCGACCGCCGCCCGTTCTCCCTCCGCGCACTCGAACACCCGCTGCGGGTCCGTATCGATCTGCCCGAGCGCGGTCATGCCGAGGCGTCGCGGATGCTCGCGCGGCTCGTGCTCGCGCAGTTCACCGAGTGTGCCGTGGGCCGCGCGGACCGTTCGCTCTTCGCCTGTCTGGTCCTCGACGACGCCTCGCACACCGTCACCCCCGAGGCGCTGCGCGGCATCCAGCGGCTGCGCTCCGCGCACGCGGGCGCCGTGCTCACCCTCCGCACCCTGGACGATGTCCCCGAGGCGCTGCGCAGCGCGCTGCTCGGCGCGGTGGGCTGCCGCATGGCCTGCGCCGGGGTGACGACGTGGGACGGGGCCCGGTTCGCCGAGGTGTGGGGTACGGAGTGGGTCGAGACGCGGGATGTCACCGACCGGCAGATCATCTCGGACGAGCCGTTCACCAAGGTGCTGCACTTCATCCGCAAGGTGGTGACCGGTAAGGCGGTGACGACCCAGTCCGTGACCGTGCGGAAGGTGGAGCGGGAGCGCTGGTCGGCGTCGGAGCTGGCGCATGCGGTGCCGGCCGGACATGCGGTGCTGTCGGTGACCTCTGTCCGGGGTGAGGGCGGGCCGCCGGTGCTGGTGGATCTGCGCGGCTGAGCCGCGGCGACGGGGGCCCGGGCACGGCCCGGGCCCCGTCGCCGATTCCCCGCGGATTCGTCCATTGAGGCAGACTCGGCAGTAGCCGTTCATACGGGGCGGTGAAGTTTTCTCGCATTCGCATCGAAGGTGCCATGCCTCCCACGCTCGCCTCACTCGTCCACCACACCGCGCTCAAGCTGTCCGTTCTCGCCGGGGAGGACCGGCTGGAGACACCCGTGCGCTGGGCCCATGTCAGCGAGCTCGCCGACCCCGTGCCCTATATGGAGGGCGGCGAACTGCTCCTCATCACGGCGATGCAGCTCGATGCCGAGGATCCGGAGGAGATGGGTCGCTATGTGCGGCGGCTGGTCGGTGCGGGCGTCGTCGGGCTCGGCTTCGCGATCGGCGTCAAGTACGACGAGGTGCCGGCCGCGCTCGCCGCGGCGGCCAAGGAGGAGGGGCTGCCGCTGCTCGGGGTGCCGCGCCGCACGCCCTTCATCGCGATCAGCAAGGCCGTCTCCGCGGCGATGGCCGCCGAGCAGTACCGGGCCGTGACCGCCGGTTTCGAGGCGCAGCGGGAGCTGACCCGCGCCGCCATCGGCGCCGAGGGGCCCGCCGCGCTGCTCGCCCGGCTGGCCGCCCACCTCGACGGCTGGGCCGCGCTGTACGACGCGTCCGGTTCCGTGGTGGCCGCCGCCCCCGACTGGGCGGCCCGCCGC
This sequence comes from Streptomyces sp. NPDC005266, assembly GCF_040607655.1. Taxonomy (NCBI): domain Bacteria; kingdom Bacillati; phylum Actinomycetota; class Actinomycetes; order Kitasatosporales; family Streptomycetaceae; genus Streptomyces; species Streptomyces sp. NPDC005266. The sequence continues at coordinate 33,916 of NZ_JBEXHC010000019.1, read as the reverse complement.
GCCGCCCGGCTCACCGCCGAGGTGGAACGGCTGCGCGCGCGGCCCGCCCCCGCGAGCATCGTGGTCGGCGGAAGCGGCGGGGAGGCGGGCGAGGAGACGGCCGCCACGGACCGGGTCGAGCTGCAGTCCCTGGGTACCGGGCGCCGTACGCGCGGCGTCCTCGCGGTCGGTACGGGCGCGCGGCTGGGCACCGCCGAGCGCTATGCCGTGCATTCGGCGGTGGCGCTGCTGACCCTGACCACCGAGCGATCCCGGTCTCTTCAGGAGGCCGAGCAGCGGCTCGGCGCGGCCGTCCTGCGGATGTTGCTCGCGGGCGAGCCGGATCACGCGCGGGCGGTTGCCGGGCGGCTGTACGGCGGGCTGCTGGACGCCCCGTTCCGGATGCTGGTTGCCGAGGCGGCGCCCGGCAGCGCGGCCCCACAGCAGCACCCGGCGCCCACCGCCGCGGACGAGACCCCGGCCGGGTATCCCGCGGACGGCGGTACGGGGACGGGCGAGCCGGACGCCACCGATCCCCTCGCCGCTCTCGCCGACGCGATGGAGGCGGCCGCGGCCCGCACCGGTGAGTCGGTGCTCGTCGTCCCGGACGGCGGGCGGCTCATCGTGCTGGCCCCGGACGGCGGGGCGGCGGTCTCGGCGTGCGCGGAGCACGCCGAGGGGGTCGAGAGCCGCCGCGGTACGGCGGCCCGCCCCCGCGACCGCGCCGCCGCCTCGCATCAGGGCGACGACCTCGTCATCGGACTGTCCGCCCCGGCGGGCCCCATCGCCGCCGCGGGCGCGTACCGCCAAGCGGAGCAGGCGCTGTCGGTGGCGCGGCGCCGCGGCCGGGTGCTCGTCGAGCACGAGCAGGTGGCGGCGGGTTCGGTTCTCCCGCTCCTCGCCGACGACGCCGTACGGGCCTTCGCCGACGGCATGCTGCGCGCTCTGCGCGAGCACGACGCCACGGGCCGCGGCGACCTGGTCGCCTCCCTGCGCGCCTGGCTCTCCCGCCATGGCCAGTGGGACGCGGCCGCCGCCGACCTCGGTGTCCACCGCCACACCCTCCGTTACCGGATGCGCCGCGTCGAGGAGATCCTGGGCCGCTCCCTGGACGACCCGGACGTCCGCATGGAGCTGTGGCTGGCCCTGAAGGCCACGGCACCGGGCCCCTCCGCCTGAGCGACCGGCACCCACGGGAGAGCCGGACTCCCACAACTCGCCCCCACGCCATAGCGGAGCGCGTCTGCCGTCGACTGCTACGCCTCGGACAAACGCCGAGCGGTCCGTACGCGCCTACGGTGGGGGGAGAGACACCATTTCAGAAGGGTCGGGATCCGCTGTGCCAGACACAAACGAAGCTGTCACCCACGCGTTCTGGCTCGCCGGCCGCGAGGCGACGGGCGAGAGCACGCTTGAGGTCACGTCCCCCTGGGACGGCCGTCGCGTCGGCGTGGTGAGCGTTCCCACCGACGCGCAGATCGAGGAGGCCGTGGCCGCGGCCGAGGCCGTGCGCGAGGAGCTCGCCGCGACCCCCGCGTATGTGCGGGCCGCCGCCCTCGACCATGTGTCGCGCCGGCTCGCCGAGCGCACCGAGGAGATCGCCCGGCTGATCTCCGCCGAGAACGGCAAGCCCATGAAGTGGGCGCGCGGCGAGGTGGGCCGGGCCGTGTCCGTGTTCCGGTTCGCGGCCGAGGAGGCCCGCCGGTTCAACGGCGGGGAGGCCCAGCGGCTGGACACCGACGCCGGTGGCAAGGGGCGGCTCGCGCTGACCCGTCGCTTCCCGCGCGGCACCGTCCTCGGCATCGCGCCGTTCAACTTCCCGCTGAACCTGAGCGCCCACAAGGTCGCCCCGGCCCTCGCGGTCGGCACCCCGATCATCCTCAAGCCGGCGCCGGCGACCCCGATCTCCTCGCTGATCCTCGGCGAGCTGCTGGCCGAGACGGACCTCCCGGCGGGCTCGTGGAGCGTGCTGACGGTGCCGAACGACCGGATGCCCGCGCTGGTCCAGGACGAGCGGCTGCCGGTCATCTCCTTCACCGGCTCCGAGAAGGTCGGCTACGCGATCAAGCAGTCGGTGCCGCTCAAGCACTGCACGCTGGAGCTGGGCGGCAACGGTGCGGCGGTCGTCCTGCCGGACTACTCCTCCGACGCCGACCTCGACTGGGCGGCCACCCGCATCGGCACCTTCTCCAACTACCAGGGCGGCCAGTCCTGCATCTCCGTGCAGCGGGTGATCGCGGACGCGTCCGTCTACGAGGAGCTCGTGCCGAAGATCGTCGCGGCCGTCGAGGCGCAGGTCACCGGCGATCCGACCGATGACACGACCGATGTCGGCCCGCTGATCACCGAGGACGCGGCCAAGCGTGTCGAGGCATGGGTGGACGAGGCCGTCCAGGCCGGTGCGAAGCTGCTGACTGGTGGCAAGCGCGAGGGCGCCGGCTACGCCCCGACGGTGCTCGCGGACGTACCGGCGGATGTCACCCTCGCCTGCGAGGAGGTCTTCGGCCCGGTGCTCACCCTCCACAAGGTGACGGGCGAGGACGAGGCCTTCGCGGCGGTCAACGACTCCAAATACGGCCTCCAGGCGGGCGTCTTCACCCACGATGTGCAGACCGCCTTCCGCGCCCACCGCGCCCTTGAGGTCGGCGGCGTGATCGTCGGCGATGTGCCCTCCTACCGCGCGGACCAGATGCCGTACGGCGGTGCCAAGCAGTCCGGCGTCGGCCGCGAGGGCGTGCGCTACGCGATGGAGGACTACACCTACGAGCGGGTCATGGTCCTCACCGGGCTGGAGCTCTAAGACCCCCCGCTCAGGCGCCCACGTGGATATGGCCGGCCCATAGCGTGGGCGCCGCCGGGTACATGTCGCGCAGCCCGCGCACCGCTTCGTGCAGTGCGCGGGCCGCGTCCTGTGCGCAGGCCGCCCCCGAGGCGGTGAGTGCCGCGTAGAAGTCCTCCGCGATCCGTGCCGCCGCCTCGTCGTCGGCGGTCCACAGCGCGCCGATGACATGGGCGTATCCGGCGAGATGAAACGCCCCGCTCAGATGCACCGCCTCGGCGGCCGGTTCCTGGCGCCCGGGCATCGTCTCGCACGCCGACAGATACGCGAGCTCCGCGGCGCCGAGGTCGATACGGGCGATGTCCGCGACGGTCAGCGGCCGTGTCCGGTGGTCGTACAGCAGCACATGGCCGGCCGACGGATCGCCGGCCGCGCTGACCGCGTGGCAGGCGAAGTGCGCCCAGCGGCGGCGGGGCAGCGTGTCCAGGACGACGTCCCGGCGGGCGCGCTCGCCGGTCAGCACCCAGGTGCCGGGCAGCCGGCCGGTCACCGCGGCGGTCTCCCGCCGGGCCCCTGACAGGTCGGGGGCGCCGGGCGTCACCGGGAGGGCCACCACCAGCGGTTCGACGGGCCCGGGGGCCCGGTTCCCGGCGCCGCGCGCCAGACCGCGCACGGTGGGCGCGTACGAGGAGACCACCCGGTCGAGTACGGAATCGGCGAGGCGGCCCGCGGCGTCATGACGTCCGGCCGCGTGCAGCGGCAGCGCGGTCAGCGGGCCGGTCGGGATCCACCACAGCCGTGGCAGGGCGGAGTCCTTCGCGCCTCTGGGGCCCTTCCTGGGGCCCGCCTTGGGACCACCCTTGGCCCGTCTGCCGGTGAGGCCGAGCGCGCCCAGGACCGGGTCCGCCAGCGCCGTCCACAGCCACTCCAGCGTCTCGCGGACCTGTTCCTGCGCGGTGGAACGATCCGCCACCGCCGCCTTGCCGTCCCTGGCCCTCCGCACCGCCGCGTGGAAGGCGTCGGCGCGCCGCGCCACCTCTTCGTGGCGCAGCGCGGGCAGCGCAACGGCCCGCACCTCGCGGCCGGTGAGGACGAGCGCGTCGCAGCGCAGCCGGCTCACGTTCACGATCACCACGGGGCCGGCTCCGCCGGTGGCCGCAAGCAGCTCCGCGACCTCGGGCGGCTGGAGGAACCGCTCGAAGCCGGGCCGTTGCCGGATCCGCAGCGTCAGCCGCTCCCACTCCTCCGCGAGCGCGTGCCGGTCCTCGCCCCGCAGGCCGCCCGCCGTCGCGTCCGGGCGGCCCGCGACGGTCCCAAAGGAGCCGAAGAGCGACTCCTCGGGGCGGTCGAGGGCCGCGCGCAGCTCCTCGAAGCGGTGCGCGAGGCCGGGGTGGTGCTCCCGCAGCCCGGCCAGTTCCGTACGGGTGTCAAGCGCCTGGGCGAGCAGCACCCCGCGGCCCTGCTCCAGCAGCCGCAGCGCGCCCTCCGGGTCGCCGAGCCCGATCGCGCAGGCCGCGGCGTCCGAGGCGAGTCCGGCGAAGCCGGCGGGCCGGCGCTCACGGTCCGCCCGGCCGGTACGGCGTGGCGCGGTGCGTGGCAGCAACTCCACGGCGAGCGCGAACGGCTCCAGCGCGCGCGACCAGTCGCCCGCCGCGAGTGCCATGAACGCCCAGCGCTGGGCGGCCCGGACCCGCGCGCTCACGGCGGCCGTCGGATCGTGCGCCAGTCGGCGGTGGACGGACCGGGCCGCCTCCTGTGCCGCCGGGTCGTGTTCGACCACGGCCCGTACGCCCAGCGCATGTGCGTGCAGCGTCAGCGCCTGGGCGCGCAGCCGGTGGCCGGGCGGCGCCGCGTCGGCCGCCGCCTCGGCGGCGGCGATCAGGGCGTCCAGCGCGGACGCGTCGCGGCTCCGCTCGAAGGCCGGCCGCAGCACCTGCGCCAGAAGGCACAGCCGCTCCGCCCTGTGGGGATGGCCGATGGGGGTGGCGGCGACCGCGCGGCGGGCGGCGGCGGCTGCCTCCCGCAGATCGTCGGGGTCGGCGCGGGCCGCGAACCGCTGGTGCAGGGCGATGCTCAGCTGCGACTGGAGGCGGGGATGCGGCGGCCGGTCGGCGGGCATGGTGGCGAGCGCCGCGCGCGCCAGCTCGACCGCCTCGTCCAGGGCCGCGTCCGCCCCCGCGCCCCGGAGCCCGGCCTGCTGCCGCAGCGCCTCACTCAGCTGGGAACGCGCCGTGGCCTGGGCCTCGGCGTCCCCGGGCGCCACTGCGGCCAGCGCCTGACGGTAGATCTGGACCGCCTCGGCGAGCGCCGAGGCGTCCCGGTGGTGCAGAAACAACCCCAGCAGCCCGCCGCCCAGCCCGGACAGCCGCCACGACCGGCGCGGATCGTCCGGCGGGGTCGCCGCCAGCACGGCGCGCGAGAGCTCGACGGCGGCCATGAGGTCCTCACCGTCGCCGGTGAGCAGCCAGCGCAGCCGCAGGACGCCGGAGAGATTGGCCCGCACCGCGGGAGCCTCCGCGTCCTCCGGCGGCCCCATCGCCAGCGCATTGGCGAACAGATCGATCGCCCGGTCCAGATCGCGCCGGTCGCTCCCGCGCTCATAGCGCGACCACATGGACATGCCGAGCCCGTTCGCGGCGGCGCTGCGCGGCCCGGCATCGGTGGCGGACCGCATCACGGACTCGAAGCCGGCGACGGCCCGTTCCAGATCGGGCAGGCTTCCGGTGCGCTCGTACGCGGCGTGGCGGGCCGCCGCCTCCCGCAGCTTGGCCGTCGCCCCGGCAGGCGCCCCGCGCCGCGCGCCCGGTGGGCGCAGGGTGGTGCCGCGGCCCCGGTGCACGGCCTGGCGGGCCCGTAGGCACGTGTCCAGCGCCTGCCGGACCTGCGCGCGTGCCGGATGTCCGGACGGGAACGCCTCCAGCGCCCGCTCATACGTCTCCACGGCCTCGTCCAGCGCGGCCGGATCGACGGTCGCGATCGCGTACTGCGACAGCGCGGCGCCGAGGTGGGTGAGCACGGTGGGGTGACGGGGGTGGCCGGGCGGGGTGCCGCGCACCGCCGCCCGCCCGGCCAGCACCGCCTCGTCGAGAACCGCGGCGTCCGGCTCGTGCAGGGCCCGGCGCAGCAGGCAGCTGCCGAGGTCGGTCTGCGTCGCGGCGTGTTCGGGGTGGGCGGCCGGGACGACGGACAGGCACGTGCGGTACAGCGCGATGGCCTCGTCGATCACGGCGAGATCGCCCGTCTGCTCGAACAGCTCCCGGAGGGAGCCCGCGAGCCTCGACAGATGACGGGCATACTCCGGATTCTCCCGCGAGGAGACCGCGACCGCCGCCCGCCCCACCTTCACCGCCTCGGCCAGCGGCTCGGGCGAGCGGTCACGCTCATGGCGCATCCGCAGCAGGACGCCGAGGGTGGAGAGAGCGAGAGCATGACGGGCGGGGCCGGCCTGCGCGCGGTACGTCTGGACCGCGAGCCGGCCCATGTCCAGCGCCAGATCCAGCAGTTGGGGGTCGCGGGAGCGGGCGTAGGCCAGGCGCAGTCCGTCGGCGGAGGCGAGCGGGTCGGTGGGGTCGATGGTGACGGCGGGCCGGGGGTCCGAGGTCTGCGCGGCGGAAGCGTTGTCCACGTGGGGCCCGGGGGCTGCGGGCGGGCGGGCGCGCGGCTCGTCGGCCCCCGGCTCGGCGAGGTTGTTCGCCGCGTCGGGATCACTGGTCGCCGCCGCCGACGCCGATCGGAGCCCGATGGCGGCGAGGGTCCGCGGGTCGTCCGGCTCCGCCGCCTCGTTGCGGGCGTCGTCCGGGGGGCCGTCCCGATGGCGGCGAGAAGGTTCCGAAGGCCAACGTCTCGCCATACCCGGCACCCCCAGAGCGTGGTTCTCCCCAGATGAAGTCTGGCAGGCACATCGCTCCGGGGGTACGAATCGAGCCCATGTCCCCCTCGTCGCCGGGCGGAGTCCGGTCGGGCGGCGGCGCGGATCGCGGTCTTTCCCTTTGCTGTCGCACCCAACCGGGGGCACACTGGCACTGTACGTGCCGGTAACGTCACGAGATCGTCATTTGGGGCAAGGGAGCACCGATGACCGCATCATCCGTCAGGCCGGTGTCCGAGCGTGAAGCGCGCCAGGTCGCCGAGGCCGCCCGGGAACAGGTATGGCACAAGCCGAGCTTCGCCAAGGAGCTTTTCCTGGGCCGTTTCCGACTCGATCTGATCCATCCGCACCCCGCCCCCGCGCCGGACGATGTTCGCCGCGGCGAGGCGTTCCTCGCCAAGCTCCGTGAGTTCTGCGAGACGCGGGTGGACGCGGCCCGCATCGAGCGCGAGGCGCGGATACCCGACGAGACCATCAACGGCCTCAAGCAGCTCGGCGCGCTCGGCATGAAGATCGACACCAAGTACGGGGGCCTGGGCCTGACCCAGGTCTACTACAACAAGGCCCTCGCCCTGGCGGGTTCCGTCAGCCCGGCCATCGGCGCGCTCCTCTCCGCGCACCAGTCCATCGGCGTACCGCAGCCGCTCAAGCTCTTCGGCACCCAGGAGCAGAGGGACCTCTTCCTGCCGCGCTGCGCCCGCACCGACATCTCGGCCTTCCTGCTCACCGAGCCGGACGTGGGCTCCGACCCGGCCCGCCTGGCCACCACCGCGGTCCCCGACGGCGACGACTACATCCTCGATGGCGTCAAGCTGTGGACGACCAACGGCGTGGTCGCCGACCTCCTGGTCGTCATGGCCCGGGTGCCGAGGTCGGAGGGGCACAAGGGCGGGATCACCGCCTTCGTGGTCGAGACGGCCTCCGAAGGCGTCACCGTCGAGCACCGGAACGCCTTCATGGGGCTGCGCGGTCTGGAGAACGGGGTGACCCGCTTCCACCGGGTCCGGGTCCCGGCCGTCAACCGGATCGGCCCCGAGGGCGCCGGGCTCAAGATCGCGCTGACCACGCTCAACACGGGCCGGCTCTCGCTGCCCGCGATGTGCGCGGGCGCCGGCAAGTGGTCTTTGAAGATCGCCCGCGAATGGTCCGCCCACCGTGAGCAGTGGGGCAAGCCGATCGCCCGCCACGAGGCCGTCGGCGCCAAGATCTCCTTCATCGCGGCGACCACCTTCGCGCTGGAGGCGGTCATCGACCTCGCCTCCCAGATGGCGGACGAGGCCCGCAACGACATCCGGATCGAGGCGGCGCTCGCCAAGCTCTACGGCAGCGAGATGGCCTGGCTGATGGCGGACGAACTGGTCCAGATCCGCGGCGGTCGCGGCTATGAGACCGCCGCCTCGCTCGCGGCCCGCGGGGAGCGGGCCGTCCCCGCCGAGCAGATGCTGCGCGACATGCGCATCAACCGGATCTTCGAGGGCTCGACCGAGATCATGCATCTGCTGATCGCCCGCGAGGCCGTCGACGCCCATCTGTCGGTGGCCGGCGATCTGATCGACCCCGACAAGTCCCTGGCGGACAAGGGCAAGGCGGCCGCCAAGGCCGGTGGCTTCTACGCCCGCTGGCTGCCGGGGCTGGTCACCGGGCCCGGGCAACTGCCCCGCTCCTACGCCGAGTTCCATCCGGAGGGCCACCGCGACCTGTCGCCCCATCTGCGCTATGTGGAGCGCTCGGCGCGCAAGCTCGCCCGCTCCACGTTCTACGCGATGTCCCGCTGGCAGGGCCGGATGGAGACCAAGCAGGGCTTCCTCAGCCGGATCGTCGACATCGGCGCGGAGCTGTTCGCGATGAGCGCCGCCTGCGTACGGGCCGAGATGCTGCGCGCTCGCGGGGACCACGGCGTCGAGGCGTACCAGCTGGCCGACGCCTTCTGCCGGCAGGCCCGGATCCGCGCCGATGAACTCTTCGGACGGCTGTGGACCAACACCGACGAGATCGACCGCAAGGTCGTCTCCGGGGTGCTCTCCGGCTCGTACGAGTGGCTGGAGCAGGGCATTATCGACCCCAGCGGCGACGGCCCCTGGATCGCCGACGGCACCCCCGGCCCGTCCACCAAGGACAACGTCCACCGCCCGATCCACTGAGCCCCGCTCGCCCGATCCCAGGGCTCGTCCCCGAGCCGCCACCCCCACCGGCCACAATGGGGGGATGACGGAATCCCTGGCTGACCCGCATCTGCGCTTTCCGGCGGCGACCTCCGCCTCGGCGAGCGTGCGCGACATCGTGATCCTGGGCTCCACCGGATCGATCGGCACCCAGGCCATCGACGTGGTGCTGCGCAACCCCGACCGCTTCCGGGTGACCGGCCTGTCCGCCGCCGGCGGGCGGGCCGGTCTGCTGGCCGAGCAGGCCCACCGGCTGCGGGTGCCCAGGGTCGCGGTCGCCCGGCCGGAGGCGGTGCCCGAGGTCCGCGAGGCGCTGGCCGCGCACTACGGCGCCGGTGAGCCGCTGCCAGCGATCCTGGCGGGGCCCGACGCGGCCACCGAGCTCGCCCGCTCCCAGTGCCACACCGTGCTCAACGGCATCACCGGCTCCATCGGCCTCGCCCCGACCCTGGCCGCCCTGGAGGCGGGCCGGGTGCTGGCGCTGGCCAACAAGGAATCGCTGATCGTCGGCGGCCCGCTGGTGAAGGCCCTCGCCAAGCCCGGGCAGATCGTGCCCGTCGACTCCGAGCACTCGGCCCTCTTCCAGGCGCTTCTCGGTGGCTCACGGGAGGAGGTGCGCCGGCTGGTGGTCACCGCATCCGGCGGCCCGTTCCGCGGGCGTACGAAGCGGGAGCTGGCCACGGTCACCCCCGAGCAGGCGCTGGCCCACCCCACCTGGGCCATGGGACCGGTGATCACGATCAACTCCGCGACCCTCGTCAACAAGGGCCTGGAGGTCATCGAGGCCCATCTGCTCTACGACATTCCCTTCGAGCGGATTGAGGTCGTCGTCCACCCTCAGTCGTATATCCACTCGATGGTTGAATTCACCGATGGCTCGACGCTCGCCCAGGCGAGCCCCCCCGATATGCGGATGGCCATTGCGCTCGGGATCGGCTGGCCCGAGCGAGTGCCGGACGCCGCACCCGGCTGCGACTGGACCAAGGCCCACACCTGGGAGTTCTTCCCGCTCGACCATGAGGCGTTCCCCTCGATCGGCCTGGCCCGTCAGGTCGGGGAGCTGGGCGGCACCGCACCGGCCGTCTTCAACGCGGCGAACGAGGAGTGCGTGGACGCCTTCCTTGACCGGAAGCTGCCTTTCAACGGAATCGTCGATACGGTCGCGGAGGTGGTGGCCGAGCACGGCACCCCCACGGCGGGAACCCGGCTCACCGTCGAGGACGTCCTCGAAGCCGAGACGTGGGCCCGCGCCCGTGCACGTGAACTGGCCGCCCGAGCGGCAGAGGCGACCCCGGAGGCTCGCGCATGACGACACTGATGACGGTCCTCGGCATAGTCGTATTCGCCGTCGGCCTGCTCTTCTCGATCGCCTGGCACGAGCTCGGCCATCTCTCCACGGCCAAGCTCTTCGGCATCCGGGTGCCGCAGTACATGGTCGGCTTCGGCCCGACGATCTTCTCGCGCAGGACAGGCGAGACCGAGTACGGCATCAAGGCGGTGCCGCTCGGCGGCTACATCCGCATGATCGGGATGTTCCCGCCCGGCGACGACGGCAAGATCACCGCGCGCTCCACCTCACCCTGGCGCGGCATGATCGAGGACGCCCGGTCGGCCGCCTTCGAGGAGCTCAAGCCCGGCGACGAGAGCCGTCTCTTCTACACGCGCAAGCCGTGGAAGCGCGTGATCGTGATGTTCGCGGGACCGTTCATGAACCTGGTCCTCGCCGTGGTCATCTTCGTCGGGGTCATGATGAGCTTCGGCGTCAACACCCAGACCACCAGCGTCGGCACCGTCTCCAAGTGCGTGGTCGCGGCCTCCGCCTCCACCGACAAGTGCCCCAAGGACGCCAAGGACTCCCCGGCCAAGGCGGCCGGTCTCCAGCCCCGCGACAAGATCGTCGCCTTCAATGGCCACCCCACCCCCGACTGGGGCACCCTCCAGCAGGACATCCGCAAGACCACCGGCCCCGCCACGATCACCATCGAGCGGCACGGCGAGCGCAAGAACCTGCACGCCAACCTCATAGAGAACCAGGTCGCCAAGTCCGACGGGAACGGCGGCTATGTCGAGGGCCAGTACGTGAGCGCCGGCTTCCTCGGTTTCACCCCGGCCAACGGCGTGGTCCAGCAGTCCTTCGGCCAGTCCGTGGACCGCATGGGCAACATGGTCGAGGACGGCATCGACTCCCTGGTCGCCCTGCCCTCCAAGGTCCCCGACCTGTGGAACGCGGCCTTCGGCGACGCCCCGCGCAAGGCGGACTCCCCGATGGGCGTCGTCGGCGCGGCGCGGGTCGGCGGCGAGGTCGCCAACCTCGACATTCCGCCCTCGCAGCGGATCGCGACGATGCTCTTCCTCGTCGCCGGATTCAACCTCTCGCTGTTCCTGTTCAACATGCTGCCGCTGCTGCCGCTGGACGGCGGACACATCGCGGGCGCGCTGTGGGAGTCCGTGCGGCGGCAGGCGGCACGGCTGGTCCGGCGGCCCGACCCCGGGCCGTTCGACGTGGCCAAGATGATGCCGGTCGCCTATGTGATCGCCGGAATCTTCATCTGCTTCACGCTGCTCGTGCTGGTGGCCGACGTCGTGAACCCCGTGAGAATCTCCTGATGACACGAGATGTCCCGAAGTTCATCGTTGGGATGGACTTCGGGGCTGGGTGTGCTGGGCCCTGGGCCGGTGCCGTAATCTCGGAGGCCGGAGCCCGCTGCTCTCCGGCCACTCATACACCTTCTTGGGGTTACGAACCAGATGACTGCGATTTCGCTAGGAATGCCGTCCGTCCCGACCAAACTCGCCGAGCGCAGGGTCAGCCGGAAGATCCAGGTCGGCTCGGTGGCCGTCGGCGGCGACGCTCCGATCTCCGTGCAGTCGATGACCACGACGGTGACGGCGGACATCGGCGCGACGCTGCAGCAGATCGCGGAGCTGACGGCATCCGGCTGCCAGATCGTCCGGGTGGCGTGCCCCTCCCAGGACGACGCCGACGCCCTGCCGGTGATCGCGAGGAAGTCGCAGATCCCGGTGATCGCGGACATTCACTTCCAGCCGAAGTACGTCTTCGCGGCGATCGACGCCGGGTGCGCCGCGGTGCGGGTGAACCCCGGGAACATCCGCCAGTTCGACGACAAGGTCAAGGAGATCGCCAAGGCGGCCTCGGACGCGGGTGTGCCGATCCGCATCGGAGTGAACGCGGGGTCCCTGGACAAGCGGCTGCTGGAGAAGTACGGCAAGGCCACCCCCGAGGCGCTGGTGGAGTCGGCCCTGTGGGAGTGCTCGCTGTTCGAGGAGCACGGCTTCAGGGACATCAAGATCTCGGTCAAGCACAACGACCCGGTCGTCATGGTCAACGCCTACCGCCAGCTGGCCGCCCAATGCGACTATCCGCTCCACCTCGGCGTCACCGAGGCCGGCCCCGCCTTCCAGGGCACCATCAAGTCGGCGGTGGCGTTCGGGGCGCTGCTGAGTGAGGGCATCGGCGACACGATCCGCGTCTCGCTCTCGGCCCCTCCGGCGGAGGAGGTCAAGGTCGGCATCCAGATCCTGGAGTCGCTGAACCTGCGCCAGCGCCGGCTGGAGATCGTCTCCTGCCCCTCCTGCGGCCGTGCCCAGGTGGACGTCTACAAGCTGGCCGACGAGGTCACCGCCGGTCTGGAGGGCATGGAGGTCCCGCTCCGGGTCGCCGTCATGGGCTGCGTCGTCAACGGCCCCGGTGAGGCCCGCGAGGCCGACCTGGGGGTCGCCTCCGGCAACGGCAAGGGCCAGATCTTCGTCAAGGGTGAGGTCATCAAGACCGTGCCCGAGTCCAAGATCGTGGAGACCCTCATCGACGAGGCCATGAAGATCGCCGAGCAGATGGAGAAGGACGGCATCGCCTCCGGCGAGCCCCAGGTCTCAGTAAGCGGCTGAGTACCGCGGGCCGTATACGCGGTAGGTGGCTCGGGCGGGCCTGCGGGGTAAAGTGCGGAGAATCCACTCCAGGCCCCAGGCCGGCAACCGGTGAGGCAAACCGACACGTGCTGACGACGTCCACCACCAGGGTCCTCGAGCCCGACGAGCTCGACTCGGCCCTCGCGGTCCTCAACCGCGACCCCGTGTCCAACGCCTTCGTCACCGCGCGCGTCCAGGTCGCCGGCCTGGACCCGTGGCGGCTCGGCGGCGAGATGTGGGGCTGGTACGCCGGCGGACGGCTTGAGTCGCTCTGCTACGCCGGAGCCAATCTGGTCCCCATCTGCGCCACACCCGAGGCCGTCCGCGGCTTCGCCGAGCGCGCCCGCCGCGGCGGCCGCCGCTGCTCCTCGATCGTCGGCCCCGCCGAGACCACCGCCGAGCTGTGGTCGCTGCTGGAGCCGAGCTGGGGCCCGGCCCGTGAGGTCAGGGCCCATCAGCCGCTGATGGTGACCACCACGATGCCCACCGACGTCCCGCCCGACCCGCTGGTGCGCCGCGTCCGCAAGGAAGAGCTGGACGTGATCATGCCGGCCTGTGTGGCGATGTTCACCGAGGAGGTCGGCGTCTCCCCGCTCGCCGGCGACGGCGGACTGCTCTACCAGGCGCGCGTCGCGGAGCTCGTCGCCGCCGGGCGCTCCTTCGCCCGCGTCGAGAACGGCCGCGTGGTCTTCAAGGCCGAGATCGGCGCGGCCACCCCGCGCGCCTGCCAGATCCAGGGTGTCTGGGTCGCCCCCGAATACCGTGGCCGGGGCCTGTCCGAGACCGGCATGGCGGCCGTCCTGAACTACGCCCTGCACGAGGTCGCCCCCGTGGTCAGCCTCTACGTCAACGACTTCAACACCGCCGCCCGCGCCTCCTACCGCCGCGTCGGCTTCCAGGAGGTCGGCGCCTTCATGAGCGTGCTGTTCTGATCGCGAGAGGGTGCCAGTAGGGTGCCGCCCATGCCGCATCTCCCTGGGGGGACGCCCCCGGAACCCGAACCCGAAGGCGTCGTCGTCGGACCGCTCGACCTCGCCGCGCGCGTGGACGACGCCCTCGCCGTCCAAGCCGTCGCCTTCGGGCTGACGGACGAGGAGATCGGCGTACGGCGCCATATCGTGCTGCGCCATCTCACCAGCCCCGGCGCCCGCGCACTCGGCGCGACCACCCCGTCCGGGCGGCTGGTCGGCTTCGTCTACGGCATGCCCAACGACCGTACGCACTGGTGGTCCACCGTCGTCCAGCCGTATCTGCGCGCGGCCGGGTGCGAGGACTGGCTGGACGACTCCTTCGTCATCACCGAGCTGCACGTCCACCCCGGGTACCAGAACCGAGGCATCGGCCGACGCCTGATCACCGCCATCACCGACGGCGCCGACGAGCCGCGCTCGATCCTCTCCGCCATCGACACCGACAGCCCGGCGCGCTGTCTCTACCGGTCGCTGGGCTATCGCGACCTCGCCCGCCCGGTGCTCTTCCCGAGCGCCCCGAGCCCGTACGCCGTCATGGGCGCCCCGCTGCCGCTGCACCGCTGAGGCCCATGGCGGGCGGGGTGCGGACGGATGCGCGGGGTAACGCATTTCCGGGTTACCGGCCCTGGCGGCTAACCTCCTGAGCATCCCATCGCACGCAGGAGAGACCCCATGGCCCACGCCGTCAACGTCCAGCGCATGTCCACGATGATGCTGAAGACGCTGCGCGAAGACCCGGCGGACGCCGAGACCGCCAGCCACAAGCTGCTCGTCCGGGCCGGCTACGTCCGCCGCGCCGCCGCGGGCATCTGGGCCTGGCTGCCGGTCGGCAAGAAGGTCCTGGAGAACGTCTCGCGGATCGTCCGCGAGGAGATGGACGCCATCGGCGCCCAGGAGGTCCTGCTCCCCGCGCTGCTGCCCCGCGAGCCCTACGAGGTGTCCGGCCGCTGGGACGAGTACGGCGACCTGCTCTTCCGGATCAAGGACCGCAAGGGCGCCGACTACCTCCTCGGCCCGACCCACGAGGAGATCTTCACCCAGACGGTCAAGGACCAGTGCACGTCCTACAAGGACCTGCCGGTCATGCTCTACCAGATCCAGACCAAGTACCGGGACGAGGCCCGTCCGCGCTCGGGCGTGCTGCGCGGCCGTGAGTTCCAGATGAAGGACTCGTACTCCTTCGACACCACAGACGAGGGCCTGGCCGAGTCCTACCGGCTGCACCGGGAGGCGTACCAGCGGATCTTCGAGCGCCTCGGCCTCGACTACCGCATCGTCTCCGCGGTCTCCGGCGCGATGGGCGGCTCGGCCTCCGAGGAGTTCCTGGCCCCCGCGGCGGCCGGCGAGGACACCTTCGTCTCCTGCCCGAGCTGCGCCTACGCCGCGAACACCGAAGCGGTCACGGTCACCGTCCCGCCCGTCGAGGGCGCCGACCACGGCACCCTCGAAGAGCTGGACACCCCCGACACCCCCACCATCGAGACCCTCGCCGAGCACCTGGGCGTCCCGGCCTCGGCCACCCTGAAGAACCTCCTGGTCAAGGTCGACGGCGAGATCACCGCGGTGGGCGTCCCCGGCGACCGCGAGGTCGACCTCGGCAAGCTCGGTGAGCACCTTTCCCCCGCCGTCGTCGAGCTCGTCACCGCCGAGGACTTCGAGGGCCGCCCCGATCTGGTGCGCGGCTACGTCGGCCCGCAGGGCCTGGCGGGCAAGTCCTTCCGCTACATCGCCGACCCGCGCGTCGCCCCCGGCACCGCCTGGGTGACCGGCGCCAACAAGCCCGACACCCACGCCCGCAACGTCGTCTGCGGCCGTGACTTCGAGGTCGACGAGTACCTGGACGTCGTGGTGGTCCAGCCGGGCGACCCCTGCCCCCGCTGCGGCGCCGGCATCGAGCTCGACCGGGCCATCGAGATCGGCCACATCTTCCAGCTCGGCCGCAAGTACGCCGACGCCTTCCAGCTCGACGTCCTCGGCCAGAACGGCAAGCCGGTGCGGGTGACCATGGGCTCCTACGGCATCGGCGTCTCCCGCGCCGTCGCCGCCCTCGCCGAGCAGACCCACGACGAGTCCGGCCTCTGCTGGCCCCGCGAGGTCGCCCCGGCCGACGTCCACATCGTCGCGGCCGGCAAGGCCCTCCAGACCGAGCTGGCTCTCGACATCGCCGAGAAGCTGGGCTCGGCGGGCGTCCGCGTCATGGTCGACGACCGCACCAGCGTCTCCCCGGGCGTGAAGTTCACCGACGCCGAGCTCATCGGCGTCCCGACCATCCTGGTCGCCGGCCGCGGCGCCAAGGACGGCCTCGTGGAACTGAAGGACCGCCGCACGGGCGCCCGCGAGGACCTCACCATCGACGAGGCGATCTCCCGCCTCACCGCCTGACGGCGGGGTTCACCGGAGGCGCCGCCATCAGGCGGCGCCTGCCCGGCCCCGCGCCTGCCCGGCCCCGCGCCTGCCCGGCCCCGCGCCTGCCCGGCCCCGCGCCTGCCCGGCCCCCCGCCTGCCTCGCGCTGCCCGCGCTGCCCCGTGCCCGCGCTGCCCCGTGCCCGCGCTGCGCGCTGGCAGGCAGGGGCCGTGGCTGAGAGAGCGGGCCGCCCCCGTCCGCCACTGCGGACGGGGGCGTGCTGTGCCGTGCTCCGACGGGCCCCGCCCGGCGAGCCCCGCGTCGCGCGAGGTCAGGCGAGCGACGACGCGCGGCCCGGCAGCCGAGTCGGCGAGGCCACCCGGGCCGGCGCGTTGCTTCGGCGCCGCGCTGGGGCCCGGGGCCCGAGAGACAGGCTCGTTGACCGGCACTACCGTCCCGAAGGCGCCGCGCGACCGTGTTGGGCCGTGCCGCACGGCCCTCTCCCGGGCGTGGCGCGCCTGCCTCGAGGCCTCGTAGTGGGGCGGGCCCCGCGGCCGGTGGTGGTCGCGCGCCCGAGCGGTACCAGGGCCCTGCCCCGCCACGGGGTCGGGGGGTCGGGTCCCGAAGGGTCCCGCGCCGTGTCCGGGGCTCCGGGCGGAGTGTCCGAAGCGGGAACTGCCCCCGGGTCCCGAAGGCGCTGCGCGACCGTGTTGGGCCGTGCCGCACGGCCCTCTCCCGGGCGTGGCGCGCCGCCTCGAGGCCTCGTAGTGGGGCGGGCCTCGCAGCCGGTGGTGGTCGCGCGCCCAAGCGGTACCAGGGCCCTGCCCCGCCACGGGGTCGGGGGGTCGGGTCCCGAACGGTCCCGCGCCGCGTCCGGGGCTCCCGGCGGAGTATCCGAAGCGGGAACCGCCCCCGGGTCCAGAAGTGAGGCCGAGGGGCGTGTGGGGCTCCGGGGCAGAGCCGGCGGCGGGGCAACGGGCGCTCCCCTGGCGGACCCCGACGGGCGTCCGGGCCGGGCCGGAGCCCCGGACGGGGTGGCCCGCAGGCGCCCCGGCTACAGCCAGCCCGCGAATTCCAGGAGCAGCTCGGCCCGGCGCCGGTCCGCGGCGGCCGCGCGGCGCAGGCCCGCCTCGACCGCGCGACACAGCGCCCAGCCCCGTAGCCGGTCGCGGTCGACCTCGAGGGAGTCGGCCAGCTTGGTGATCCGGCGCCGGGTGGCCGCGGCCGGGCCGGAGCCGGCGGCCAGGTCCTCGAAGCGGTCGAGCACCAGCCGCGCCAAGTCGTAGGCGCGCTCACCCACCACCGGGTCGGGGCCCACCGCGAGCCACGGCGCGCGCTCGCCCGCGAGCACCTTGCCCTGCCGGAAGTCGCCGTGCAGCAGCACCTGTTCGGGCGCGTCGGCGGGCAGGGCCTCCCGCAGCTCCAGTGCCTCGTCCACCAGCGGGCGCGCGAGGGCGGCCCATGCCCCGGTGGCGAGCATCCGCAGGACCTCGCGCTCCTCCTCCGTACGCTCCGCGACCGTGGGGAAGGGGTGCCCCTCGGGCGGTGGCACCCAGAGCCGCCGTACCGTGCCCGCGGCCTCCAGCAGCGCCTTGGCCTCGGGCAGGGAGCGCAGCGACACCGCGCTCTGGAGCCGTTCGAGCAGCAGCGCACCGGTGTGCGGGTCGGCGCGCAGCAGGCGGGCCGCGCCCCAGCCGTGCCAGTGCTCGAGGGCCGCACGCTCATGCTCCGCGCCGGGCCCCGGGACGGGGAACTTCAGTGCGGCCGGGGTGCCGTCCGCCTGCCGTACGAGGACGACGAGGCTGCTCAGACCGCCCGGGGTCGGCACCCGCTCCAGGGTGAGTTCCCAGTCGTCCAGCTGCCGCGCGACCGCCTCGGGGAGGGCGTCCAGCCAGTCGCGGACGGGGCCGGCCGGGTCGTCGCTCAGCGCGTCCAGCAGCCGCTTCGGCGGTTGGACGGGGGCCGTGCCCCCGGCGCCTGACCGCGGTGCCGATGCCATTCCCGAGCCGCCCCCTTCATCAAGATCATCAGCTGTGTCGACGTCATCTCTCAAGCGCTTCGCCCGCATGTCACAGCGCGTCCGACCCGCCGCTCGCCGACGCGGTCGGCGCGGCGGGGGCGGCGAATTCGGTGAGCCCAGGGAAGGCTACGCCGCCGCCTCGCCAGCGCACCGCCCGGACCGCCGCCTCGCGCAGCGCGCCCGCCGCCTGCCGGCGCAGGGACCCGTCCGAGGCCCGTACGAGATCGGCGTAGACGGCGGCGACGCGGTTCTCCAGCTCCGCGGCGAGCCGTACCGCGGCGGGCGCGTCCGGCACCGCGAAGGGCAGCGCGTAGGCCGGGGCCGCGCTCTGGGGCGTACCGCCGAGGCCGCGCACGGTGCGTACGAGGTCGTCCCGGCGGGCGCGGTGCGCGGCGTATCCCTCGCGGGCCTCCGCGAGCCGGTCGTCGCCGATCCGCCCGCCGACGACGCCGTATCCGTAGACGGCGGCGTGTTCGGCGGCGAGCGCCGCCTGGGCGGCCCTGAGCGCCGCGGCCCGGTTGGCCATGTCAGTTCCCCTTCCCGATGGTCATGAGCCGGTGTCGCGCCGCGTGAGGAGGTATACGTGGGCGGCGCCGCCGGCCGCCACGGAGGCCAGCAGCCGGGCGAGCTCGGGCGGCGCGGTGGCGAGCGCGGCTGTGCGGGTGCCGGCGGTGTGGCGCTCGGCCTGGGCGAGGGCGGCGAGCGCCTTCTTCTCGTCCTCGGGCACCTCGGGCGGCCGTACCCCGGTCCCGCCCCCGCCCGGGGTGGCGGGAGCCGAAGCGGACCGGGAGGGTGAGGGCGATCGGGCCGCGGAGGAGGCTCCGGCCCGGCCCTCACCGCGAAATACGGCGGCGTGCCGGGCTGTTTCCTCCCGCAGAGGCGCAAGTCGCTTCGCGAGGGAGGGGTGGGCTTTCGCGGTCGCGTCGTAGCGCGCGAGGAGCGCGACGGAGTCCCGTACGCCCCGCGCGCGCAGCTTCGCGGCGGCGGCCGCGTCACCGTCCGCGCCGGTGGGCCGGGGCTCGGAGCCGTCGGAGCAGCCGCTCAGCAGCGCGACGGCCCCCAGTGCCCCGCCGCCCAGCAGCAGACTCCGCCGGCGTGGTGCCGCGGCGGCGGGCGTGGCGGACGCGGACAGGGGGAGAGGTGGGGGATTCGTGATCGACACGTTCCTCTTTCCGGGCTGCGGCAGCTCCCGGCCGCCGGTAGTGATCACAGCAGGGGAGCGTACCCGCGCCGAGCCCTTCTGCCCGGCAGCGGCCACCGAATCGTCAGCCCGGCGCCGGAACAGATAGGCTTTGAGCTGACACGCGACCTTCCCACAACAGCACACGCGGCCGAGGAGTCACCCGGATGAGCACCACCCAGAGCGAGAGGCTGCGCGGACTGCTGGAACCGCTCGCCAGCGCCCGAGAGCTGGATCTGGAAGAGGTCGAGGTGACACCCGCCGGCCGGCGGCGTGTGCTTCGGGTCGTCGTGGATTCCGATGACGGTGTGCAGCTGGACGCGTGTGCCGAGCTGAGCCGGGCGATCTCCCAGACGCTCGACGACACGGACGCGATGGGCCAGACCCCGTACGTCCTCGAGGTCACCTCTCCCGGCGCCGAGCGCCCCCTGACCGAGCCGCGCCACTACCGCCGGGCCACCGGCCGTCTGATGCGCGCGAAGCTCGCGGAGGGCGAGGAGCTGGTCGCCCGGATCGTCGCCGTGGACGACGAGGGGCTCGATGTGGAGGTGCCCGGCGTGAAGGGGCGCAAGCCCACCGCCAGGCGGCTGGCCTTCCCGGAGATCTCCAAGGCCCGGGTGGAGATCGAGTTCAACCGCAAGCCCGCGGACAAGGGCGAGGGCGACGAGAGCCAGGAGGAGGCGTAGCCATGGACATCGACATGAGTGCCCTGCGGGGTCTGGTGCGGGAGAAGGAGATCTCGTTCGACCTGCTGGTCGAGGCGATCGAGTCGGCTCTCCTCATCGCTTACCACCGCACCGAGGGAAGCCGCCGCCGGGCCCGCGTGGAGCTGGACCGCAACACCGGTCATGTGACCGTGTGGGCGCGCGAGGAGGCCGACGACCTGGCGGAGGGCGAGGAGCCCAGGGAGTTCGACGACACCCCCTCCGGCTTCGGCCGGATCGCCGCGATGACCGCCAAGCAGGTCATCCTGCAGCGGCTGCGGGACGCCGAGGAGGAGATCACCTTCGGCGAGTACGCGGGGCGTGAGGGCGATGTGGTCGCGGGCGTCGTCCAGCAGGGCAAGGACCCGAAGAACGTGCTGGTGGACATCGGCCGGCTCGAGGCGATCCTGCCGGTGCAGGAGCAGGTCCCGGGCGAGGACTACGCCCATGGCACCCGGCTGCGTACGTACGTCGTACGAGTGGTCAAGGGCGTGCGCGGGCCCTCGGTGACCCTTTCGCGTACGCATCCCAATCTCGTGAAGAAGCTCTTCGCGCTCGAGGTCCCGGAGATCGCGGACGGCTCGGTGGAGATCGCGGCGATCGCCCGTGAGGCGGGCCACCGCACCAAGATCGCCGTCCGGTCCACCCGTTCGGGCCTGAACCCGAAGGGCGCGTGCATCGGCCCGATGGGCGGCCGGGTGCGCAGCGTGATGGCCGAGCTGCACGGCGAGAAGATCGACATCGTCGACTGGTCGGACGACCCCGCTGAGCTGGTGGCGAACGCGCTGTCCCCCGCCCGGGTGAGCAAGGTCGAGGTGGTGGATCTGGCGGCGCGCTCGGCGCGCGTCACCGTGCCGGACTACCAGCTGTCCCTCGCCATCGGCAAGGAGGGGCAGAACGCCCGCCTCGCGGCGCGGCTGACCGGCTGGCGGATCGATATCCGGCCGGACACCGAACAGCCCGGTGATCAAGGCTGATTCACGCCGCGATCACCCGGGATCCAGCCGAAAACGTGTGACTGTTCGATCACTCCCCCCAGGGGGTGAGGTCGGCGCAGGGAGGTAGACTTACGTAGTGTCTGGCCGCACGCGAGCTCGTGCCTGCCCTGAGAGAACCTGTGTGGGATGCCGGGATCGGGCGGCCAAGAACGATCTGCTGCGCATCGTGGCGGTCGAGGGTGTGTGTGTCCCCGATCGGCGCGGTACGCTGCCCGGTCGGGGTGCTTATCTGCACCTCACACCGGTCTGCCTCGACCTGGCGGTCCGCCGCCGGGCATTCTCCCGGGCCTTCAGGGGGCCGGGGGCGATCGACACCACGGCGCTGCGCCGGTTTGTCGAGCAGAGTGAGCAGGCAACACCGTAAGTAGTTGGAAGAACGGCACG
This sequence comes from Streptomyces sp. NPDC005266, assembly GCF_040607655.1. NCBI lineage: Bacteria > Bacillati > Actinomycetota > Actinomycetes > Kitasatosporales > Streptomycetaceae > Streptomyces > Streptomyces sp. NPDC005266. The sequence continues at coordinate 12,600 of NZ_JBEXHC010000019.1, read as the reverse complement.
GGACACCGTGCGGTCAGGTACCTCGCGAGTCGGAAGTAGGTCGAGATTGCGATGAGCACTCGATGAGTACGCGATGAGTACGCCCATGAAGTAGCGACGGTCCGGCGGGAACCCGGACCTAAAAGGAGCGAAGTGGCTAAGGTCCGGGTATACGAACTCGCCAAGGAGTTCGGAGTTGAGAGCAAGGTCGTCATGGCCAAGCTCCAAGAACTCGGTGAATTCGTACGGTCGGCGTCCTCGACCATCGAGGCGCCGGTTGTGCGCAAGTTGACTGACGCTTTCCAGGGTGGCAACGGCTCCGGCCGCGCCGCCGGTAAGCCTTCGGCGCCGCGTAAGGCGCCTGCCAAGCCTCCGACGCCCGGTCCGGCGTCGGCGGCCCGTCCCGCTGCCCCCAAGCCCCCGACGCCCGGCCCCAAGCCGGCCGTCGCCGAGGGCCCGCGCAGCATGCCGTCCGCGGCGCCCACCCCGGGTCCGCGTCCCACGCCCGCCGCCCGGCCCCCGGCCCCCGGCCCCAAGCCGGCTCCGGCCGCGCCCGCGGCTCCGGCGCAGCCCGAGTTCACCGCCCCGCCGGCCACTCCGGGTCCCAAGCCCGCGGCGGCCAAGCCGGGCGCCCCGGCCAAGCCGGGTGCCACGCCCGGTCCGCGCCCCGGCGCCCGTCCGGGTGGCCCGGGTCAGGGCCAGGGCCGTGACCAGGGCGGTCAGGGCGGCCGTTCCGGCGCCTCGCGTCCGGGTCAGGAGCGCGGTCCGCGTCCGGGCGGCGCCCGTCCGGCCGGTCCCCGTCCGGGGAACAACCCCTTCACCTCCGGTGGCTCCACCGGCATGGCGCGCCCGCAGGCGCCCCGGCCCGGCGGCGCCCCGCGTCCCGGCGGCCAGGGTGGCCCCGGCCCGCGTCCGCAGGGCCAGGGCGGTCCCGGTGGCGGCCGTGGCCAGGGCGGTCCCGGCGGTCCCCGTCCCACTCCGGGCCAGATGCCCCGTCCGCAGGGCGCCCAGGGTGGCGGCCCGCGTCCGGGCGGCGGCCCCGGTGGTCCGCGTCCGAACCCGGGCATGATGCCGCAGCGTCCGGCTGCCGGCCCGCGTCCGGGCCCCGGTGGCGGCGGCGGTCGCGGTCCCGGCGGTGCCGGTCGTCCCGGCGGCGGCGGCGGTCGTCCCGGTGGCGGTGGCTTCGCCGGTCGTCCCGGTGGCGGCGGCGGTCGTCCCGGTGGCGGCGGTTTCGCCGGTCGTCCGGGTGGTCCCGGCGGCGGTGGCGGCTTCGGTGGCGGCGGTGGCCGTCCCGGCTTCGGCGGTCGTCCGGGTGGTCCCGGTGGCCGTGGTGGTACGCAGGGTGCGTTCGGCCGTCCCGGTGGTCCGGCGCGTCGTGGCCGTAAGTCGAAGCGGCAGAGGCGCCAGGAGTACGAGGCCATGCAGGCCCCGTCCGTCGGCGGCGTGATGCTGCCGCGCGGCAACGGCCAGACGGTCCGGCTGTCGCGGGGTGCCTCGCTCACCGACTTCGCGGAGAAGATCAACGCCAACCCGGCGTCGCTGGTCGCCGTGATGCTCAACCTCGGCGAGATGGTCACCGCGACCCAGTCGGTCTCCGACGAGACGCTGCAGCTGCTCGCCGACGAGATGAACTACGTCGTCGAGATCGTCAGCCCGGAGGAGGAGGACCGCGAGCTTCTCGAGTCCTTCGACATCGAGTTCGGCGAGAACGAGGGCGGCGAGGAGATGCTCGTCTCCCGTCCGCCGGTCGTGACCGTCATGGGTCACGTCGACCACGGTAAGACCCGGCTGCTGGACGCGATCCGCAAGACCAACGTCGTCGCGGGCGAGGCCGGTGGCATCACCCAGCACATCGGTGCCTACCAGGTCTCGACCGAGGTCAACGAGGAAGAGCGCAAGATCACCTTCATTGACACCCCGGGTCACGAGGCGTTCACCGCCATGCGTGCCCGTGGTGCCAAGTCGACCGACATCGCGATCCTCGTGGTGGCGGCCAACGACGGTGTGATGCCCCAGACGATCGAGGCGCTGAACCACGCCAAGGCGGCCGACGTGCCGATCGTGGTCGCGGTCAACAAGATCGACGTCGAGGGCGCGGACCCGACCAAGGTGCGCGGTCAGCTGACCGAGTACGGCCTGGTGGCCGAGGAGTACGGCGGCGACACCATGTTCGTCGACATCTCCGCCAAGCAGGGTCTGCACATCGACAGCCTGCTGGAGGCCGTGGTCCTCACCGCGGACGCCTCGCTCGACCTGCGCGCCAACGCGGAGCAGGACGCGCAGGGCATCGCGATCGAGGCGCACCTGGACCGCGGCCGCGGCGCCGTGGCCACCGTGCTGGTCCAGCGCGGCACCCTGCGGGTCGGCGACACGATGGTCGCGGGCGACGCCTACGGCCGCGTCCGGGCGATGCTCGACGACAACGGCAATGCGCTGGAGGAGGCCGGTCCGGCCACCCCGGTCCTGGTGCTCGGTCTGACCAACGTGCCGGGCGCGGGCGACAACTTCCTCGTCGTCGACGAGGACCGCACCGCCCGCCAGATCGCCGAGAAGCGCGCGGCGCGCGAGCGCAACGCGGCCTTCGCCAAGCGCACCCGCCGGGTTTCCCTGGAGGACCTGGACAAGGTGCTCAAGGCCGGTCAGGTGCAGCAGCTCAACCTCATCATCAAGGGCGACGCGTCCGGTTCGGTGGAGGCCCTCGAGTCCTCCCTGCTCCAGCTCGACGTCGGCGAAGAGGTCGACCTGCGCATCCTGCACCGCGGTGTGGGTGCGGTCACCGAGACCGACATCGACCTGGCGACCGGCTCCGACGCCATCGTCATCGGCTTCAACGTGCGCGCCGACGGGCGTGCCACGCAGATGGCCGAGCGCGAGGGCGTGGACGTCCGCTACTACTCGGTCATCTACCAGGTGATCGAGGAGATCGAGGCGGCCCTCAAGGGCATGCTCAAGCCGGAGTACGAAGAGGTCGAGCTGGGCACGGCGGAGATCCGCGAGGTCTTCCGCTCGTCCAAGCTGGGCAACATCGCGGGTGTGCTCATCCGCTCCGGCGAGGTCAAGCGGAACACCAAGGCCCGCCTCGTCCGCGACGGCAAGGTCATCGCGGAAAACCTCAACATCGAGGGCCTGCGTCGCTTCAAGGACGACGTCACCGAGATTCGCGAAGGCTTCGAGGGCGGTATCAACCTCGGAAACTTCAACGACATCAAGGTCGACGACGTCATCGCGACGTACGAGATGCGCGAGAAGCCGCGCGGCTGACGCGCGGGCTGTCATCCGGGGCCGGTCGGCGGAGAATTCCGTCGATCGGCCCCGGCCGTTGCGTGTACGGTGCGAGAAGCCCGCACACTCAAGGCCCCACGGGTGGCTAGACCCGGACCGCATGTATGTAGGGACGTTGTCCTTTGACCTGCTCCTTGGCGACGTACGGTCGTTGAAGGAGAAGCGCTCCGTCGTCCGCCCGATCGTCGCCGAACTGCACCGCAAATTCGCGGTGAGCGTGGCGGAGGTCGGAGACCAGGATCTCTATCGCAGGGCCGAGATCGGCCTGGCGATGGTCTCCGGGGACGCGGGCCATCTCACGGAGGTGCTCGATCGCTGCGAGCGGCTGGTCGCGGCGCGGCCGGAGGTGGAGCTGCTGTCGGTGCGACGGCGGTTCCACGGCGGCGATGATGAATGAAGGCCGGGGAGCGACGGGTATACGACCGTCCCCGACCATCGATGACTGAAGCGAAGAAGAGAGAAGAAGACGCATGAGCGACACCGCGCGGGCACGCAAGCTGGCGGACCGCATCCGGGTCGTGGTCGCGGAGACCCTGCAGCGGCGGATCAAGGACCCGCGGCTGGGCTATGTGACCATCACCGACACCCGGATCACCGGTGATCTGCGGGAGGCGACCGTCTTCTACACGGTCTTCGGCGACGACGAGGAGCGGGCGGCCTCGGCCGCGGCCCTGGAGAGCGCGAAGGGCGTGCTGCGGTCGGAGGTCGGACGGCAGACCGGGGTGCGCTTCACCCCGACCCTGACGTTCGTCCCCGACGCCCTGCCGGACAACGCCCGCACCATCGACGATCTGCTCGCCAAGGCCAAGGCAGCCGACGAGCAGGTGCGGGAGGCGTCCTCGGGCGCCACGTACGCCGGTGAGGCCGACCCCTACCGCAAGCCGGGCGAGGAGGCGGAGGACGAGGAGACCGAGGGCCCGCGGGCCGAGGGCAAGGACTCCTCGGACGTATGACGCGCAAGGGCAGGGCCGGCTCCGGTGCGCCGGACGGCCTGGTGATCGTGGACAAGCCCGCCGGTTTCACCTCGCACGACGTCGTCGCCAAGATGCGCCGTTTCGCCGGCACCCGGCGGGTCGGCCACGCGGGGACGCTGGATCCGATGGCGACCGGCGTGCTCGTGGTCGGCGTCGAGAAGGCGACCCGGCTGCTCGGGCATCTGGCGCTGACCGAGAAGGAGTACGAGGCCACCATCCGGCTCGGCCAGACCACGGTCACCGACGACGCGGAGGGGGAGTGCACCTCCTCCGGCGGCGCCGCCGGGATCGAGCTCAGCGCCGTCCAGGCCGGAATCGGCGAGCTGACCGGAGACATCCAGCAGGTCCCGTCCAAGGTCAGCGCCATCAAGATCGACGGCAAGCGGTCCTACACCCGGGCCCGCGAGGGCGAGGAGTTCGAGATTCCGGCGCGGCCGGTGACCGTCTCGTCCTTCGTCCTCCACGGGGACCGCGAGACAAAGGCGGAGGACGGCACCACCGTCCGCGACCTGGATGTCACGGTCGTGTGCTCCTCCGGTACGTACATCCGGGCACTGGCGCGCGACCTGGGCGCCGCGCTCGGCGTCGGCGGCCATCTGACGGCGCTGCGCCGGACCCGCGTCGGGCCGTACGGCCTGGAGGCCGCCCGGACGCTGGCACAGCTCGAGGAGTCGCTCCGGATCATGCCCATCGCCGAGGCCGCGGCCGCCGCCTTCCCGCGCTGGGATGTCGATGCCCACCAGGCCCGGCTGCTGGGCAACGGCGTACGCATCGCCATGCCGCCGGGGGAGGGGGCGTCCGGCGCGCGGGGGCCGGTCGCGGTCTTCGGCCCGGAGGGGCGCTTTCTGGCCCTGGTGGAGGAGTCGAAGGGCAAGGCCAAGAGCCTGGCCGTCTTCGTATGAGGCCGTCTTCGTATGAGGCTGCCGTCCCAGCGGCTGTGAGGCCGCCTCGCGGCCCCGCCACGCCATCCCCGGCCCCAGCGGGCCGTTCCGCACCGCGGGGCGGCCTGCGCCGTCCTGCGGTGCGTTGCGACCCCCCTCCCCCCAATCAACCCCCTTCCGGTGTCTTTCCGCTGCCGGACCCGAATTCACCCCATCGTGCGGGCGCTCTGAGAGCATCGCGGGGGTGAAAGGGGGCGCGAGGCGCCTTCCGGGCCCCTGGCGACCGCAGTGGACGGCCGAGGTGACAGCGGGGCCGGGCGCCCGGAGCGACCACCGATGCACGGCGCGCCCCGAGGGCATGGCAGTCTTGGACCGGCAAAGTCGACAGACAAAGGTTCGGGCGAGGAGCGGGCAAAGTGCAGCGCTGGCGTGGCTTGGAGGGCATCCCCGAGGACTGGGGACGCAGCGTCGTCACCATCGGCTCCTACGACGGGGTGCACCGAGGGCACCAGCTGATCATCGGCCGTACGGTGGCACGCGCGCGTGAGCTGGGCGTACCCGCGGTCGTGGTCACCTTCGACCCGCACCCGAGCGAGGTCGTACGGCCCGGCAGCCACCCGCCGCTGCTCGCCACCCATCACCGGCGCGCCGAGCTCATGGCGGAGCTGGGCGTGGACGCGGTGCTGATCCTGCCGTTCACAGCCGAGTTCTCCCGGCTGACCCCCGGCGACTTCGTGGCGAAGGTCCTGGCCGACAGGCTCCACGCGCGGGTGGTGGTGGAGGGCCCCAACTTCCGCTTCGGCCACAAGGCCGCCGGTGACGTCGCCGTCCTGCGCGAGCTCGGCGCCACCTATGACTACGAGGTCGAGGTCGTCGACCTGTACGAGCGCGGTGAGGCGGGCGGCGGCGAGCCGTTCTCGTCCACGCTGGTGCGCAGGCTGGTCGCGGACGGCGATGTCGCGGGCGCCATGGAGGTCCTCGGACGGCCGCACCGCGTCGAGGGCGTGGTGGTGCGCGGCGCCCAGCGCGGCCGGGAGCTGGGCTTCCCGACGGCCAACCTGGAGACGCCGCCACACACCGCGATCCCGGCCGACGGCGTCTACGCCGGCTGGCTGACGGCGCAGGGCGAGGCGATGCCCGCGGCCATCTCGGTCGGTACGAACCCGCAGTTCAACGGGACCGAGCGGACCGTGGAGGCATACGCCATCGACCGGGTCGGACTGGACCTGTACGGCCTGCATGTCGCGGTGGACTTCCTGACATATCTGCGGGGCCAGGAGAAGTTCGAGTCGATCGAGGCGCTGCTGGAGCGCATGGCGGTCGATGTGAAGCGGGCGCGCGAGCTCGTGGAGGACCACGCCGGCCGCTGACGCACCTCCGAACAGAGCTGAACAGCACTTCGCCCCGTCGGGTCGGTGATCGAATGATCCCGCCCGACGGGGCGAAGTGCGTTCGCGCTACTGCTGGGGCCCGGCGGGGGGCTGCTGCTGCCAGGGCTGCCCCGGCTGGGCGGCCTGCTGTTGCCCCGGTTGCCCCGGTTGCCCCGGTTGCCCCGGTTGCCCCGGCTGGGGCTGCGGCTGCTGCCCCTGCTGCGGTGGCTGATGCCAGCCCGGCTGGGGACCGGGCTGCCCAGGCTGGCCGCCCTGCTGCGGATATCCGGGCTGCGGCTGCGGGTATCCGGGCTGCGGCTGCGGCTGACCCTGCTGGGGCGCGTACGGTCCCGGGTAGGGCTGCTGCCCCTGGCCCTGACCCTGGCTGGGCATCGGCGGGGCCATCTGCGGCGGCTGGGCGCCACCGCCCGCCGTCCACAGACCCTGTGCCTGCTGGGCGCGGGAGAAGTCCTCCGCGACCATGGCCGAGAGGTTGAAGTACGCCTCACGGGTCTTGGGCCGCATCATGTCCAGGTCCACTTCGGCGCCCGCCGACAGATGCTCGTCGAACGGCACGACGATCACCCCGCGGCAGCGGGTCTCGAAGTGCGACACGATGTCATCGACCTTGATCATCTTCCCGGTCTCCCGGACCCCGGAGATGACCGTGATACTGCGCGAGACCAGATCCGCGTAGCCGTGCGCGGACAGCCAGTCCAGTGTGGTGCTCGCGCTGCTCGCGCCGTCCACGGACGGGGTGGAGATGATGATCAGCTGGTCGGCGAGGTCGAGCACACCGCGCATCGCGCTGTAGAGCAGACCGGTGCCCGAGTCGGTGAGGATGATCGGGTACTGCTTGCCCAGGATGTCGATGACGCGGCGGTAGTCGTCGTCGTTGAAGGTCGTCGAGACCGCCGGGTCCACGTCGTTGGCGAGGATCTCCAGCCCGGACGGCGCCTGTGAGGTGAACCGCCGGATGTCCATATAGCTGTTGAGATACGGGATCGCCGTGACCAGGTCACGGATGGTCGCCCCCGTCTCACGCCGCACCCGCCGGCCGAGCGTGCCCGCGTCGGGGTTGGCGTCGATGGCGATGACCTTGTCCTGGCGCTCGGTGGCCAGGGTCGCCCCGAGGGCGGTGGTCGTCGTGGTCTTGCCGACGCCGCCCTTCAGGCTGATCACCGCGATGCGGTAGCAGGAGAGCACGGGCGTACGGATCAGCTCCAGCTTGCGCTGCCGCTCCGCCTCCTCCTTCTTGCCGCCGAGCTTGAAGCGCGAGTTGCCGACGTTGTTCTTCTTCGGCTTCTGCTTGCCCCGGATGAGCCGGTCCGAGGACAGCTCCATCGCGGCCGTGTACCCCAGCGGAGCCCCCGCGCCACCGGCCGCCCGCTGCCGCTGATCCGGCGTCACGGTCGGCCAGCCACCGGTCCGGGGATCGGCGGGCGCCGCGGGCGCGTCGGCACCCGGTTGCGGATATCCGTAACCGTCCTGGGCTCCGGGCCCCTGGCCAGGCTGCGCGGACGGCGCGCCCTGCGGCCCGGTCCCGTCAGGCTGCTGGGGGAATCCGTATCCGCCCTGCGGGCCTGCGGGCGCGGGCTGTGCCGGTGCCGGGCCGGGCTGGGCGGGCTGCTGGGGGAATCCGTATCCGCTCTGCGGGCCTGTGGGGCCGGGTTGGGCGGGGGCTGGGCCGGGGTGTGCGGGCTGCTGCGGGGGCTGCGAGCCCGGGGCGCCGTCGGCGGGCGGGGGCGGGAACCCGTAGCCGCCCTGCTGGGCGGCAGGACCGGGCTGTGCGGCGGCAGGACCCGGCTGGGCGGGCTGCTGCGGGAATCCGTATCCGCCCTGCGGGCCTGCGGGCCCGGGTTGGGCGGCTGCTGGGCCGGGCTGCGCGGGCGCTGGATCAGGCTGTGCGGGGGCCGGGCCGGGCCGGGCAGGCTGCTGCGGCTGGGCGCCGGGAGTAGCGCCGGCAGGCTGCTGCGGGAACCCGTAACCACTCTGTGCGGGCACCGGACCCTGGCCGGGACCGGCGGGACCGGGCGCGGGCTGAGCCGGGTTGGCCCCGGGCGCACCGGGGTGCGGGTAGCCGTACTGCGGAGCCTGCGGGCTCGGCGGGCCCTGCGGGTAACCACCCTGTGGCGTGGGCGCGTTCGCGGCCGGAGGCCGGGCGCCGGGAGCCCCGGCGCCCCCCTGATGCGGCGCCGGACCAGGCTGCCCGGGGACCGCCCCGGGCGCTGCGTCGCCAGGCCGCGGATAGCCGTAGCCTCCGCCCTGCGGCTCCGGAGCGGCAAGACCGGGCCGGCCCTGCGTACCGGGCGCCGGCGGCGCCCACGAGCCGCCCTGCGACGGCGCGGGCCCACCCGCACCGGGAGCACCGGACGCGTCGCCGGGCCCGTCCGTGCGCTGCCCGGGAACTGGCGTCCAGGCGCCGCCGCCCTGCGGTGCGGGCGGAGCGCCCGCGCCACCGTCCGCGCCCTGCGGCGCGGCAGGCTGGAAGTCCGGCGGCAGCGGCGGCAGACCGGACTGTGGAACGGGCGGCGGAGCCCACGCGGCGGCGGGCTTCTCACGGGAGGCGTAGAGCGGCGGCTGCGGCGCGGGCGGCTCCGGCGCGGGCGCGCTCGGCCGCGCCGCGTCCGTGGGAATCGCGTCCTGGGGCTCGGCGCCGGATGGCTCGGGGTTCTGGCTCTTCCGCTCCTCCATCTCCCGCCGCAGCGCGGCCGTGGAGAAGCGCAGGGTCCCTTCGCTGCGCACATCGCCGCTCGTGTCCGCGGAACCGGAACCACCAGCACTGGAACCACCAGCACTGGAACCACCAGCACTGGAACCACCAGCACCGGAACCAGCACCGGAATCGGAAGCGCCCGCAGCGGAGGGCTCGGGACCGCTCCCGGCATCTCCGCCTTCGCCCCTGCGCTCGGCCATCTCGCGCCGCAGTGCGGAAGTGGAGAACCGCATGGTGGAGTTGCTGATCAGGTCGCCGCTGTCGCCCCCGGCACTTCCGTCGTCGCTGTCAGCGTCCGCGTCGTCCCGCACGGGTACGGCGGGCGCCAACGCGTAGTCGTCGTCGGCCGGAACCGCGGGTGCCGCGACCTCACGCTCGTCGACGTCGTCCGCTTCCCGCTCCTCTTCCGGCTTCACGCTCTCCGACGTGACGTCATCCGTCGCGGCGTCGTCGGTCGCGGCGTCGTCCGTCGAGGCGTCAGTCACGGGCGGCGGCGGCGGGGGGTTGGCACCCAAGTCGGGCAAAGGGGGCACGGCGGCAATTCCGCCGGGGTGTTCCTCTCGAGGCTCCCTCGGCCGTGCCTCCTCCTCGACCTCGGCTTGCGCATGGGTCTCGTCCACCGTGGGTTCGTCCACCGTGTGTTCGTCCACTGTGGGCTTGGCGGAAGGCGACACGGGCGGCGGCGCCCACGCGCCCGGGAGGTTGCCCGGCTCCGGAAGTCCGGGTGCGGACACCGGGTTTGCGGTGGGCGGCGGAGGCGTGGGAGGCACCCCCGCGTCGCCGCCCGCGCCGGTCGCACCGGAACCGGCATCCGACGCAGAGGGCGTGGAGGGCGTGGAGGCCGTCGAGGCCGACGAGGCGTTCTGCGTGTACCAGGCGGGAGGGGTGTAGTCGATGGTGAACTCGCCCGTGTGCTCGGTCTCCGCGTCGGACCGATCATCGCCGGGGGTGTTTCCGCCCGTGCGGATCTCGTCCCGATCGCTGCTCACAATGCCTCCTGGTGTGGTCGAACACCCTTGAAATTCTTGGCGAGGCCGATCTGATGCCGATCGCTACTGTCGTCCGACCGTTCGGCTTTCCCCTTTTGTGACGCCGGGGATCCCTGAACAGGTTCTCCTCCGCGCACACCAAGACTAATCACCATGAGCGCCGCAAGGGCAGGCCCGTCCCGGCTCTCAGGGCCCGACCGATACATCCGCCGTGCCTTGCGGCCGTACGTGCCCGTGCAACCGCGGGTGGGGACTTGTGCGTCCGGTGGTACAAAGAGTCCCCGCTCGAAAGCCGTTGCGCGGCGGGATCTGTGACCGAATCGCTCCTTTCCGGCGGGACCAGCCGACCGGATGGCGGGGGGAGGCCGACGGTCGACGGACCCGCGTAAGAGGTAAGCGCCGATGCCGCAGCCGCCCCAACCACCCAACCAGCCGCCGTCCGGCGGTTTCGGTGCACCGCAGGAGCCCTCCCAAGGTGGCTTCGGCGCGCCCGAGCCGCCCCCGGCTCCGCCCGCACCGCCCGCTGCCCCTCCCAGACCCCCGGCAGCTCCGGCGGCACCACCGGCACCCACAACGCCCCCCACACCCCCGGCCGTTCCGCCGACGCCCCCGGCGGGTCAGGCACCGCCCCAGATCTGGGACACCGGTGTCCGCCCGCCGAGCCCGCCCACGGCGCCCGGCGTCCCTGGCCCTCCGCGGCCCGACCCCTCGAACCCGTACGCACAGCCGCACCCCCAGCCCGGTTTCGGTGGCCCGTACGGCACTCCGCCGGGACAGCCGTACGGGGCGCCGCCGCCCGGGGGCGGCGGTCCGGACAAGAAGCGGAAGGCCCTCGTCATCGGCGCGGCCGTGGCGGTCCTGCTCGCCGCGGGCGGCGGGGTGTACGCGGCGGTGGGCAGCGGGGACGACGGCAAGAAGCCCAAGGCCTCGTCGACCACGGCCCCGGGCAAGAAGAACTCGCAGGCCCCGACCTCCGCGCCAACCGGCGAGGACAACAACGGCGGCGGTCGCGACGGCGGCGACAACGACCCCAATGACGCGCGCCAGGCGGGGGAGGCGAAGGTCCTCTATCAGGCCCCCGCGCCAGAGGTGTCCAAGCGCGGTCTCGATGTGCCCGGCTTCTGGGTGATGAAGGGCTTCGTCGTCAAGGCCGTCGAGGACAAGGTCATCGCGTACAAGGACGACGGCAGCAAGAAGTGGACGCTCTCGCTCCCCAAGGCCGTCTGCGCCGCCCCCAACTCCCAGACGGACGGCAAGGTCGTGGTCGCCTACGGGGGCAACCGGAAGGACTCGTGCAGCCAACTCGCCCTGATCGACCTGAACAAGGGCACCAAGCTCTGGGACCACGACGCCCCTGACGCGGGCCCCTTCGGCAGCGACTACAACAGCATGGGGATGGCCCAGAGCGGCGACCTCGTGGGTCTCTCCTGGTTCGGCGGCTCGGGCATCGTCAGGGTCAAGGACGGCAAGGAAGTGTCCCCCGGCGAGCTGAGCCCCGCCTGCTCGGTGGACGGGTTCGCGGGCGGCAAGGCGCTACTGCGCGCCTACTCCTGCAACGACGGCAGCGCCAAGCTGCAGAAGTTCACCCCCGACGGCAAGGTCAAGTGGGCCTACACCGTCCGTAAGGGCTACAAGGTCAGCAAGATCTTTTCCACGAGCCCCGTCGTCATCGCCCTCAGCAACGAGGACCGCAAGTCCGGCGGCATCCTCGCGATCTCCGAGAGCGGCAAGGAGCGGTCGGTCCTCGATCTGGGCAAGCAGTCCTACCAGCCGCAGTGCGGGCTGGACATCTTCGGCACCAATATGGGCGGCTGCCAGGGCGTCGCGGCCTCCGCGGACACCTTCTACCTGCCCACCGAGATGAACAAGAACAGCGACTCGGGCCTGATGACCGAGATCCACGCCTTCGACCTCGACAGCGGCAAGAAGAAGTGGGCGGTCAAGGTGGACGGCCGGATGCTGCTCCCGCTGCGCGCTGACGGCAAGAAGCTCATCGCGTACGAGGAGCCCTCCTACGACACGGCCGGCCTGGTGGTCAGCATCGGCCCGGGCGGCGGCACGCCCAAGACGCTCCTGCGGCTGCCCCAGTCCACCCGCGGCGAGGAGGACGGCTTCTACTCCGCCACCCGCGCCTACGAGAACGGCATCTTCTACATCGCCTCGAACCGCCTCACGGGCAACGCACTCAGCGGTGGCGGCGAGAAGCTGCTGATGGCCTTCGGCTCCTGACCGCTGGGCCACAACTGACCGCTGGGCCACAACGACCGGTAGCGCACATCACCGACCGGTAGCGCACAACACGGAGGGGGGGGGGGGCGGGGCGGGGGGGGCCCCCCCCCCCACCCTCTGCTGCCCTGAGGGACTCCGCCGCCCCCCCGCGCCCGGCGGCGGCGAACGGAGATGACAACT
>NZ_JBEXHC010000018.1:99077-157291 GCF_040607655.1 Streptomyces sp. NPDC005266 | reverse complement strand
CCCGCCTCCCCCGCCCGCCGGGTGTGCCCCCCCCGGGGCGCGGGCGGCCTGGGGGGGGGGGGGGGGGGGGCCACCCCCCCCCACCCGCCGCCGTCTCCACTGGTACTTCTTCAGCCCCCACCCGCCGCCGTCTCCACTGGTACTTCTTCAGCCCCCACCCGCCGCCGTCTCCCCTGGTACTTCTTCAGCCGCTACTGGTACTTCTTCACCTCACGCCGGGCCAGCGAGCGCTGATGCACCTCGTCCGGTCCGTCCGCCAGGCGCAGGGTGCGGGCGGCGGCCCACAGCTCGGCCAGCGGGAAGTCCTGGCTGACCCCGCCCGCGCCGTGCAGCTGCACCGCCTGGTCCAGGATGTTCACCACCGTGCGCGGGGTCGCGATCTTGATGGCCTGGATCTCGGTGTGCGCCTCGCGGTTGCCCACCGTGTCCATCAACCAGGCCGTCTTGAGGACCAGCAGCCGCAGCTGCTCGACCGCCACCCGCGCGTCCGCGATCCACTCATGGACCTGGCCCTGGCGGGCGAGCGGCTTGCCGAACGCGTGCCGCGACACCGCCCGCCGGCACATCAGCTCGATCGCCCGCTCGGCCATACCGATCAGCCGCATGCAGTGGTGGATACGGCCGGGGCCGAGCCGCGCCTGGGCGATGGCGAAGCCGCCGCCCTCCTCGCCGATGAGGTTGGTGGCCGGGACCCGGGCGCCGTCGAAGACGACCTCGGCGTGGCCGCCGTGGTAGTGGTCCTCGTAGCCGTACACCCGCATCGCCCGGCGGATCTCGACACCCGGGGTGTCGCGCGGCACCAGCACCATCGACTGCTGACGGCGCACATCGGCGCCGTCCGGGTCGGTCTTGCCCATCACGATGAAGATCTTGCAGTCGGGGTTCATCGCGCCGGAGATGTACCACTTGCGGCCGGTGATGACGTAGTCGTCGCCGTCCCGCTCGATCCGGGTCTCGATATTGGTCGCGTCGGACGAGGCCACCTCGGGCTCGGTCATCGCGAAGGCCGACCGGATCTCGCCCGCGAGCAGCGGCTCCAGCCACTGCTCGCGCTGCTGCTCATCGCCGAACTGGGCCAGCACCTCCATATTGCCGGTGTCCGGGGCAGCGCAGTTCAGGGCGGTGGGGGCCAGTTGGGGGCTGCGGCCGGTGATCTCCGCGAGCGGGGCGTACTGGAGGTTGGTCAGCCCCGCACCGTACTCGGCGTGGGGCAGGAAGAGGTTCCACAGCCCCTGCTTGCGCGCCTCGGCCTTGAGCTCCTCGACCACGGCCGGGGTGTCCCAGGGAGAGGCGAGAAGGGCGCGCTGCTCCTCGGCGACCGTTTCCGCCGGGTGGACATGCTCGTCCATGAAGGTGAGCAGCTTGGCGCGCAGCTCTTCGGTGCGGGCGTCGAATGCGAAGTCCATGATCTGTGTCAGCTCTCCTGCAGGGTGGTGAGGCCGTACTCGATGAAGCCGGGGACGATGTCGCCGATTCGGTCGAAGCCCGCACCGAGGGTCTGGCCGAGCGTGAAACGGTAGTGGATGCCCTCCAGGATCACAGCGAGCTTGAAGTAGGCGAAGGCGGCATACCAGGAGACCCCGCTGACGTCGCGCCCCGAGCCCTCGGCGTAGCGCTGGATCAGCTCGTCCGTGGTGGGGTGGCCGGGGGCGCCCGCGGTGGTGGACACGGGCGAGTCGGGGATGTCCGGGCGCTGGCTGTACATCACGATCAGGCCGAGGTCGGTCAGCGGGTCGCCGAGCGTGGACATCTCCCAGTCGAGAATCGCCGCGATCCGGTCGTCAGCGTCCACGAGGACGTTGTCGAGCCGGTAGTCGCCATGGATGACGGTGGGCGCGGGGGAGGAGGGCAGCGCCTTGGTGAGCCGGGCGTGCAGCTCGTCGATCCCGGGGAGGTCGCGGCTGCGCGAGGCCTCCAGCTGCTTGCCCCAGCGGCGCAGCTGCCGCTCCAGAAACCCGTCCGGCCGCCCGAAGTCGCCGAGCCCGGCGGATGCCGGGTCCACGGAGTGCAGGGTGACGAGCGTGTCCACCAGCGAGAGGACGACCCCACGGGTGCGCTCCGGGCCGATCGCGGCGAGTTGGTCGGAGGTGCGGTACGGGGTGCCCTCCACGAACTCCATGACGTAGAAGGGCGATCCGATGACGCTCTCGTCCTCGCACAGCAGCACTGGCCGCGGCACCGGCACGGCCGTCGGGTGCAGCGCGCTGATCACCCGGTGCTCGCGCGCCATGTCGTGAGCTGTGGCGAGCACATGCCCCAGCGGCGGACGGCGTACCACCCAGCGGGAGGTGCCGTCGGTGACGGTGTAGGTGAGATTCGAGCGGCCTCCTTCGATCAGCCTGGCGCTCAGCGGTCCGCGCACCAGTCCCGGCCGCTCGCGCTCGAGGTGAGCGCGGAGATGCTCGAGGTCGAGCCCTGGTGGGTTGCCTGCGTTCATCGAATCTCTTCCTCCATAGGGAACGGGCGGACGGTCCTGCCTCATGGTGGCCCCGACTCATGATGCCGACCAGTCGGTATGTAGTCCAGTGCGCGTTCGTCACCCGTCCCGTTCCCGCTGCCGCTCCGCCCGTTCCTGGGCCTCCACAACCGCGTCACCGTACTCCAGCGCCCAGGCGCCGAGCGCCTCGATCGGCCCCAGCAGGGTCAGGCCGAGCGGCGTCAGCCCGTACTCGACCCGGGGCGGCGCCTCCGCGTACCGATGCCGCTCCACCAGCCCGTCGTCCTCCAGACGGCGCAAGGTGTCATTGAGCACCTTCGCGCTGATGCCGCCGATCGCCGCGCGCAGCTCACCCGGGCGGCGCGGTCCGTCGCGCAGCCCGAAGACCACGACGGCGGTCCAGGTGCGGGTCAGCAGATCGAAGCCGATCCGGGCCCGGCAGTCCGCGATGAACCCCTCGGGCGTGGTGGTGCGCGGTGCCGTGGCCGGTTCCCTCATGTCATCCCCTCCCGGCTGCCGTCCTAGCGGATCCGTTGCACACCCGGAGGTGCGCAACGGAGTTCCTAGTGTCCTTGGCATACCGATGAGAGACCGGAGGAGGCCGCTGATGCGGATCGGAGTGCTGGGCACGGGCAACATGGCGGAAGCGCTGGCGACCCAGTGGGCGCGGGCGGGACACGAGCTGCTCATCGGCGGCCGGGCGCGGCCGAAGGCGGAGTCGCTGGCGGAGCGGATCGGACACGGCGCGCGGGCGGGCGGCCTGCGCGAGGCCGCCGAGTTCGGCGAGGTGGTACTGCTCGCCGTCGCGTACGAGGGGGTGGCGGCAACCTTGGAGGCGGCCGGGGCGGCCGGGGGGACGCTGAGCGGGCGCACACTGATCGACTGCACCAACGCGATCGCCCCCGGTTTCACCCTCGCCACGGATGGTGGGCCGGGGGTGGCCGAACAGGTCGCCGCCACCGCTGTCGGCGCGCATGTGGTGAAGGGGTTCGCGCACTGCGCCGACTCGGTGTGGCGGATGACGCCGCCGGTCTTCGCCGACGGGCCGCTCGCCGTTCCGCTGTGCGGGGACGACGAGGGAGCGCTGGAGGCCGTACGCACGCTGGTGCGCGACATGGGCTGCGTGCCACTGGACGCCGGCGGCCTGGAGCGCGCCCGTCACCTGGAGTCGACGGTCGCGTTCCTGCTGGGCTTCTGGGTCGCCGGGGTGGAGCCGCGCACCGCCCTGCCGCCGCTGGCGGCCCAGGCTCCGGCGTAGGCGCCCTTACGCCGCGGCGGCGAGTGGGTACGCCTGATCGGCCCCATCTCGGTGTGGGCCGTCGCCTCAGGCGTGACGGCTCACCGGATAGTCCCCGAGGCTGGAGGACGCCCGTCGGTTCACGGCGGAGACGCTATGCCGGCCTCTTTGAGCTCACGGCGTTCGCATGGCGGAGCCCTTTCCGGAGCTGCCGGCCGCGAGCTCACACCTCCTGGTGGTGGGACGCTGCCCCTCGCCGACCGCGCAGGGCCCGGCATAGCCGGGGCGGCTCGGACTTGCGGTGGCGGTCGGCGCGCAGGAGCGTCGAAGGGAGGGGCCAGGCGGAAGCGGGTCCGGCGACGGACCGGCCCCGGTAAGGACCGTACGGACCCGGCCCGGCAAGGAACCGCAAGGAGCGCCACCATGAAGGCCGTCACCTACCGCCGCTACGGCGGCCCCGAGGTCCTCGAATACGGCGAGGTCACCGAACCCAAGGTCGGACCCGACTGCGTCCTCATCCACGTCAAGGCCGCCGCCGTGAACCCCGTCGACTGGAAGGCGCAGGCCGGCCTTCTCGATCCCGTCCTGGAGACGGTCTTCCCGGTCATCCCCGGCTGGGACGTCGCCGGGGTCGTGGAGCGGCCGGGCCCGGCGGCGCCCGGGTTCCGGGTCGGCGACGAGGTGATCGGATACGCCCGGGAGGACTTCCTGCACCGGGGCACCTGCGCCGAGTATGTGGCCCCCCACCTGCGCGCCCTCGCCCGCAAGCCGCGGAACCTCTCCTTCGAGCAGGCCGCGGGCATCCCGCTGGCGGGCCTCACCGCGTACCAGGCGCTGGCCAAGGTGCTGATCGTGACCGAGGGCGAGACGGTGCTCGCGCACGCCGCCGCGGGCGGTGTCGGCTCCATGGCGGTACAGATCGCGCGGCATCTGGGCGCGCGCGTCATCGGCACCGCGAGCGAGCGGAACCACGACTATCTGCGCGGGCTGGGCGCGGAGCCGGTCACCTACGGGGAGGGGCTGGCCGAGCGGGTGCGGGAGCTCGCCCCCGACGGTGTCAACGCCGTCCTCGACCTGATCGGCGGCGAAGCGCTCGCCACCTCCGCGGACCTCCTCGCCCCCGGCGGCCGACTGGCCTCCATCGCCGACCCCGCGGTCATCGGCCTCGGCGGCCGCTACGTCTTCACCCAGCCCGACCCCGAGGACCTGCTGTACCTGACCGCGCTCGCCGAGCGTGGGGCCCTCGGCGTGGAGGTGGCGGCGGTCTTCCCCCTGGAGAAAACGGCGGACGCGCAGCGGCTCAGCATCGAGGGCCACACCAGAGGCAAGATCGCCATCAAGGTGCGCTAAGCGGATGCGGTGAAGTTCGCTGCTAATCCCTCGCCGTTCGGCCTGGCCGAGGGCTTGGAGGCCGAGAAGGATCAGCACTTGACTTCGCCGTAACCGCTGAGCCGGCTTCCCCCGCGCTCTGGACTCGGGTCCCGTCGCACGCCCCGGCCCCGGGGCGGAGCCCCGAAACCCAGTCTCTCCGGCGTTTGAGGAGCGGAGCCCCGTCCACGCCCTCGAACAACGAGAAGTGTCCAGCCGGGAACTGACACTCGCTCATGTGGATCGCATTGACGGTCACCCCCAGTACAACGCGGTGGTCACCGTCGATCGCGACGGCGCACTGGCCGCGGCTGCCGCTGCGGACGGACTGCGCGCCCGCGGCCGGGACGGTGGGGAACCGCGTATCGGAGGCTGCGGGAAGGGCGGGGTGGCGTCTCCCGCCGTAGGCGCCCCCGACCCGCCTCCGCGAGACGGCGCCGGCGCAGCACAAGGCCGGCACCCGGGGGCGACCCATCAGCGCAGCGTCAGCGCTCCGAACAGCGCCACCGCCGCCGCACAGCCCACCGCGGCCACGGCCGCCCGCGGGGACAGGGCGGGCGGCCGCGGCGCGTCCACGGCCCGGATGCGGCGGTGGGCCACGGCCAGGAAGGCCAGCCACGACAGCACGACCAGGGCCAGAGCGAGGAGCGAGACCGGGCCGACGCCGGCGGTGTGCAGGGTCTGCCGGCCGGCGAGCGAGGCGGCCACGGCGCAGGCCAGCGTCGTACGGCGCCAGGCGAGCCGGGTCCGCTCCGGCTGGAGACCGGGATCTCGCGTCCTCGTTCTGTTCGTCCCATTCCCCTCCGGCATGGCCTCACACACCCCAGCCGAGGGCCACCACGAGCACCATCAACAGCGCGACCACCCCGACGGCCAGCCCCAGCGCCACCGGGAAGCGCGACACCGGCAGGTCCTCGCCCCGCCGCATGGCCCGCTCACAGCGGATCCAGTGGTTGATGGCCCGCAGCGCGCACAGCGCGCCGCCCGCCAGCAGGGTGACCGCCAGCGCGAGCCGTAGCGCGCCCCCGGTGTCCGGCAGGAACTGGTCGACCGCGAAACCGCCGCCCACCAGGGCCATCGCGGTGCGCAGCCAGGCCAGGAAGGTCCGTTCGTTCGCGAGCGAGAAGCGGTAGTCGGGGGTGTCGCCCTCCTCCCGCAGCCGCTCGGGCGCGAACCACAGCCGTACCTCCGCGAGGGCGGAACGCAGGCCGTCGCGCGGCTCGGAGGGACCGCTTCCGGTCACGCTTCGAGCCTCTCACGGCGCTCGCGACGCCACTCCAGCAGCCGCCGGTACGCCTCCCGCCCGTCCGGCACCCACTCCCACTCGGGCAGTCGGCGGGTCAGCTCCTCCTCGGTGAGGAAGGCGTGCCAGGCGACCTCCTCGGCCTGCGGCTGGACCGGCAGCTCGCAGCGGACCTCGTAGACACGGCTCCACCAGGTGTGCTCGGGCGTCTCGTAGAGGAACGAGAACAGCGGTACGGGCGCGGGCAGCCCCGAGACGCCGAGCTCCTCCTCCGCCTCGCGCAGCGCCGCCTGGTCGTAGCCCTCGCCCGCGCCGACGACCCCGCCGACGAACATGTCGTACAGCGAAGGGAAGACGATCTTCTGCGGGGTGCGGCGGTGGACGAACATCCGGCCATCGGCGTCCCGGGCCAGGATGAAGACGCAGCGGTGCCGGAGTCTGTGGGCCATGGCGTCGCCGCGCCGGGCCTGGCCCACCACGCGGTCCCGCTCGTCCACGATGTCCAGCAGTTCATTGGCGGAAAGCGGTTCCTGATCAGGCATGTCGCCATACAAGCAGATCGCGCCGGGGTCAGCGCCGGTGGCCGCCGCCGTAACCGGAGCCGCCGTAGCCGCCGCCGTCTCCGTACCCGCCGCCGCGGCCATTCCCGTGGTGACCGTGGCCCTGCCCCTGCCCCTGCCCCTGGCCGTACGGCCCGGATCCGGATCCGTCGCCGCCGCCATAGCCGTCGTCGTCGGCGTGCTGCCTGGCGTACTCCTCGGCCCAGCGGTTCAGCTCGTCGGCGTCGTCCTGCCACTCGCCGTATCGCCCCGACTCCGCGGACGGCCAGGTCGGCGACGACGGGGTGGAGTGCTCAGCGGAGGACGCCGGGGTCCGGGACTTGGCCGCCGCGGAGCCGGTGGCGGGAGCCTGCGAGGCCGGCTTGGCGGGGGCCGGTGCCTGCGCCTTGGGCTCCTCCTCGCGCGAGCCGCGCAGCGGCGTGTCGCTCACCGCCGAGTCGGCGAGCGCGGCCGTATAGGTGTCGGGCTGGTCGGGCGCGGCGGTCGAGGTGTCGCGGTCGGGGGCGGCCGACGCCTGACGGCCGTCCTTGCCCATGAGGAGGAAGAGCGCGGTCGCGGCGCCGGTGGCGGACAGCAGGATCGCCCCGGCGGCGGCCTTGCGCCGGTTGTCGACCGGACGGGGGCGGGCATGCCGGGGGCCGACCACCTCACCCCGGAGCACCTGGGGTACGTCGGCACCGGACCCGGCCTCGACGGGCTGCGGGCCGGGAGTGACGAGCGTCGGGTTGACGATGCGACGTTCCGCCTGGGGCAGCGGCCCTGGTCGCTCAAGGGAGCGGTCAGCCATGGTCGTTGATGATGCACGGTTGGCCGAACCGTGTCCAATCTCGGTGAATGAATGTGACCTTTTGTTGTACATGGGGGGTATGGCCGGGGGATTGACAGGCTGAAACGCGCTCCCGGACACCGGGTTGACGCCGTACTGGCCGGTAGGCAGGATCGCACCGACGACACCGTCGGCCGGCTGACGAGGACGGGACACCACATGGCGTACGACGCGGATGTGATCGTGGTCGGGGCGGGGCTCGCGGGGCTGGCCGCCACCGCCGAACTCGCCGACGCGGGCCGCAAGGTGATCCTCCTCGACCAGGAGCCCGAGCAGTCGCTCGGCGGCCAGGCCCACTGGTCCTTCGGCGGCCTCTTCCTCGTCGACTCGCCCGAACAGCGCCGCCTGCGCGTCCGCGACAGCCGCGAACTCGCCTGGCAGGACTGGCTCGGCACGGCCGGGTTCGACCGCGAGGAGGACCACTGGCCGCGCCGCTGGGCCGAGGCGTACGTGGACTTCGCGGCGGGCGAGAAGCGGTCGTGGCTGCATGCGCAGGGGCTGCGTTTCTTCCCCCTGGTGGGATGGGCCGAGCGCGGCGGTTACGACGCCACCGGGCACGGCAACTCCGTCCCCCGCTTCCACATCACCTGGGGCACCGGCCCCGGCGTCGTCGCCCCCTTCGAGAGGCGGGTGCGGGCGGCGGCCGCCCGGGGCCTGGTCGACCTGCGCTTCCGCCACCGCGTCACCGGGCTCGCCCGCAGCGCGGGCACCGTCGACACCGTCACCGGCGACATCCTGGAGCCCAGCCGTGCCGAACGCGGCACCGCCAGCGGCCGCGAGATCACCGGTGCCTTCGAACTCCGCGCCCAGGCCGTGGTCATCACCTCCGGCGGCATCGGCGGCAACCACGACCTCGTACGCGAGAACTGGCCGGAGCGGCTCGGCTCCCCGCCCGAGCGGATGATCTCCGGCGTACCCGCGCATGTGGACGGCAAGATGCTCGGCGTCGCCGAGGCGGCCGGCGGCCGGATCATCAACCGCGATCGGATGTGGCACTACACCGAGGGCATCGAGAACTGGAACCCCATCTGGCCCCGGCACGGTATCCGCATCCTCTCCGGCCCCTCGCCCCTGTGGCTCGACGCCCGCGGCAAGCGGCTCCCGGTGCCGCTGTTCCCCGGCTTCGACACCCTCGGCACGCTCGAGCACATCACGCGGACCGGATACGACTACACCTGGTTCGTGCTCACGCGGAAAATCATCGAGAAGGAGTTCACGCTCTCCGGCTCCGAGCAGAACCCGGACCTCACGGGCAAGAGCATCCGCGACGTCCTCGGGCGCGCACGGGCCGGGGCCCCGGGTCCCGTCCAGGCGTTCATGGACCATGGCGCGGACTTTGTCGTCGAGCGGTCGCTGACGGCGCTGGTACGACGGATGAACAAGCTGACGAAGGAACCGCTCATCGACGAGGCCGAGCTGCGGCGCGAAATCACCGCGCGCGACCGGGAGATCGCCAACCCCTACACCAAGGACCTCCAGGTCACCGCCGTCCGCGGGGCGCGCCGCTATCTCCCCGACCGCCTCATCCGCACCGCCGCCCCGCACCGCATCCTCGACCCCGAGGCGGGTCCGCTGATCGCCGTCCGCCTCAACATTTTGACCCGCAAGACGCTCGGCGGCCTGGAGACGGACCTCTCCTCGCGCGTCCTCACCGAGGGTGGCGACCCGCTGCCCGGCGTCTACGCGGCGGGCGAGGCAGCCGGCTTCGGCGGCGGCGGCGTCCACGGCTACCGCTCCCTGGAGGGCACCTTCCTGGGCGGCTGCCTCTTCTCGGGCCGAACGGCGGGCCGCGCGGCGGCCAAGGCCGTCTCCTAGCGGCGCGGTCGGGGCCAGGGGCCCCGCCCCTGCCCCTGGGGCCCGCGTGCGCCCGAAGGGCGCCCCGGGCCCAGGGCCGGGGGATCTCCCCGGGGCGGGGGACAGGCCGTCGAAGTCTGACGGAAGTCTGACGAAAACCGGCAGGAGATGGCGCGCCACCCCCACCCGGTGCTCTCATCAAGGGCATGGACCCCACCACCGATGCCGCAGACGGCAGCGGCACCCCCGTAGGCCGTCGCCTCGTGCTCGGCATGCTCGGCCTCGGCGCGGGCGGGATGGCGGCGGCGCCCTGGTTGCAGGGGCGGTTGGAGGATGTGCTCGGGGCGGTGGCGGACAAGGACCCGACCGGGGTGACCGGGCTCCTCCCCAACGGCGGGGGGTTCCGCTACTACTCCGTCACCTCCTCCGTCCCCCACAAGGACGCCACCACCTACCGCCTCACCGTCGAC
This sequence comes from Streptomyces sp. NPDC005266, assembly GCF_040607655.1. Lineage (NCBI taxonomy): Bacteria > Bacillati > Actinomycetota > Actinomycetes > Kitasatosporales > Streptomycetaceae > Streptomyces > Streptomyces sp. NPDC005266. Next base: position 147,356 of record NZ_JBEXHC010000018.1, on the reverse strand, counting down.
GGGCTCGTCGACAAGCCCACCACCTACCACTTGGCCGACCTGCGCGCTCTCCCGCAGCACCGGCTCGTCCGCGATGTCCAGTGCGTCACCGGCTGGCGGGTGCCCGGGACGCCGTTCGAGGGGGTGCGGCTGTCGACGCTGCTGGATGCCGCCGGGGTCCCGCCACAGGCCAAGGCCGTGCGGTTCAGTTGCTTCGACGGCGCGTACACCGAAAGCCTCACCCTCGACCAGGCGCGCCGCCCGGACGTGCTGATCGCGCTGCGCATGCGTGACAAGCCGCTCGGGCACAGCCACGGCGGCCCGGTGCGGCTGTATGTGGCGCCCATGTACTTCTACAAGTCGGCGAAGTGGCTCTCCGGAATCACCGTCACCGACGATGTCCGGCCCGGCTACTGGGAGCGCCGGGGCTATGACGTCGACGCCTGGGTCGGCAAGTCGAACGGACGCGACGATGACCCCACCGCCTGAGGACGGGGGTCGCCCCCGGGTGCTCCGTTTCACCCCCGCCGAGCGCTGGATCCACCGCACCACCGCCGCCCTCATGGGCGTCTGCGTGGTCAGCGCGGCCTGTCTCTACCTCCCCGGGCTCGCCGAACTCGTGGGGCGTCGGGCGCTCGTGGTCACCGTTCACGAATGGTCGGGCATTCTGACCCCCGCCCCGGCCCTCCTCGGCCTCGCGTCCCGCGCCTTCCGGGCCGATCTGACCCGTCTCAACCGTTTCGGGCCGCATGACCGGCGCTGGCTGCGTGCGGCGCTGCGGCGCGACCACCGGCCCGAGGAGCGCCCGGCGGGGAAGTTCAACGCCGGTCAGAAGCTGTACGCCGGATATGTCGCGGGCGCCGTGCTGGTGATGGTGGGCACGGGGCTGCTGATGTGGTTCACCGGGCTGGCCCCGCTGGTGTGGCGCATCAGCGCCACGTTCGTCCATGACTGGCTGGCGCTGGCCATCGGCGTCGTACTGATCGGGCACATCGGCAAGGCGATGGCCGACCCGGAGGCCCGGCGGGGCCTGCGCACCGGGCGGGTGGACCCCGGCTGGGCGGCCCGTGAGCATCCGCTGTGGATCCCGGAGACCATCGCCGACCCCGTCGACAGTCACGCCGATGAGGAAGGGACAGAGCTGCTCCCCCACCAGCCCCACCTTCGGTGAACGCCTGATTTCTCCCTCGTGTCGTGAATGCGGCATCTTTCCGTGGCGATGTCATTATGCGCACGGGCCGCACGGGCCGCACGGGCCGCACGGGCCGCACGGGCCGTCAGTTCCGCACTCGGGGAGAAGGAATATTCGCATGGGTGAGAAAGGTGCCAGAAAAACGGTGCGGTGCTGGGCGCCGACCGTCGCGTCCACCCTTTTGCTGCTGCCGCTGAGTGGCTGTCTGGGCGCCCTCGACCAGCCGGTCCGGCGCGGCGGGCTGTGGGTGAATCCGGACAGCCCGGCCGCCCGGCTCGCCCGTGAGCAGCAGCGGGAGGGCCATGGCGGCGAGGCGGCGCTGATGCGGCGGATCGCGGAGGAGCCGGTCGCGGAATGGCTTGGGCCGGAGCCGCGCGACCGGGTGCGTTACGTGGTGGATTCCGCCGCGCGCACCGGGTCCACTCCGGTGCTGGTCGCTTATCACATTCCGTTCCGCGACTGCGGCCGCTATTCGGCGGGCGGCGCGGTGACGGCGAACGACTACCGGAATTGGATTCGCCAGGTCGCGGACGGCATCGGCGACCGGAAGGCGATGGTGGTCCTGGAGCCGGACGCCGTGGCGCAGGTCGTCGACGGTTGTGTCCCCGCCGCGCTGCGCGCACCACGACTGGCGTTGCTGCGTGACGCCGTCACCACGCTCGCCGCGCTGCCCCGCACCCGGGTGTATCTGGACGCGGGGAACGCGGACTGGATCGACGACCCCGCGCGGCTGGTGAAGCCGCTTGGCGACAGCGGCATCGACCAGGCGGACGGCTTCTCGCTGAACGTCGCCAATTTCCAGCCGACGGACATCAGCGAGGCTTACGGACATGAGCTGTCCGCCGCCCTCGGCGGCGCGCACTTCGTCATCGACACCAGCCGCAACGGAAACGGCCCGCTGAAGCCGGGGCGCGCTGCCCGGCACGGGATCAGGGCGGGGGAGTACTGGTGCAATCCCCCGGGGCGGGCGCTGGGCGAGCCGCCCAGCACCAGCACCGGGGACCCCGAGGTGGACGCCTATCTGTGGATCAAGCGCCCCGGGGAGTCCGACGGAACCTGCAACGGCGGCCCGCAGGCGGGGCGTTGGTGGACCGCGTACGCGCTCGACCTGGCCCGTAACGCGCTCAGTGCCCGTCGCGCTTACGACGCGCGCGGCTAGCGGGCGCGCCCGTCACAGCGCGCACACCGGGTCCTTCTCCTGCGGCGGCGCGCTCGGCGCCACGCCGCACGGGCTGTCCGCGTCGCGCGCCGTCGGCACGGTCGCGGCCGCGCGGCGCCGGCCGCGCAGCAGTCCGCCCGCCCAGATCGCCACCGGCGCCAGACACAGGGCGAGGGCGAGGATCGCCCACGTCCGCATCGCCGCATGCGTATGGCCGAAGAAGAACGAGCCGATCAGGGAGGAGCCGAACACCGCGGCCCACAGCAGATGGATCCGGAACGTGGAGAGCCGGTCGGGGCTGGACGAGTCGCCCTTGGGCGTGACCACGAACCGGCTGGAGCGCCGCAGCATCGCGTCGAACAGCGACTTGGCGTAGATCGGGGCGGACAGCGCGGAGAGCAGCATCCCGGCGAGGCCGCCGGAGCCTTCCGGCTCGTGCGGGGAGACATTGTGCCGCCGGTTCCAGATGTAGAGCCCGATCTGCAGCATGGCCGCGTCGCTGTACAGCATCATCCACATCTCGGCGGGGATATGAATCCCGGAGGCCCCCAGCATCAGGAACAGCGCACAGGACAGGGCGGAGAGCAGCCAGTTGATCGCGGTCATCGGGTAGTAGGCGATCATCAGCGAGTAGTTGAGCAGCTTGCCCGGCGACAGCGTGAACGGGGCCTTCCAGAACTGCTTGAGCACGGTCTCGTAGGTGCCCCGGCTCCACCGCATCTGCTGGGTGAAGAAGTCCGTCCAGGTGCTCGGGCCCTCGCCGACCGCGAGCACATCGGGGGTGTAGACCGAGCGCCACTTCTTCTTCGTCGCGGGATTACGGTGGCGGTGCAGCTCGAAACCGGTGGCCATGTCCTCGGTGATCGAGTCGTACAGCCCGCCGATGGAGCGCAGCGCGCTGATCCGCACCGCATTGTTGGTCCCCACGAACATCGGGCCGCCATAGGCGTTTCCGGCCCGCTGGATCAGTGCGTGAAAAAGGAACTGCTGGCTTTCGGCGGCCTTGGTGACGGAGGAGTCATAATTACCGTAGACCTGCGGTCCCACCACAAACGCCACATCCGGATCCCGGAAGTAACCCAGCATGCGCTCCAGGAAGTTGGGAAACGGCACATGGTCGGTGTCCACACACGCCATAAATTCATAAGCGTCGCCGTGCGCGTCCAGCCAGGCGTTGTAATTTCCGTGCTTGGTCTTCGCCCGGAAAGCACCCTTCGGCTGATTCCACTTCTCGACGCCCTTGCGGGAGAAGTGCCGTACGCCCAGCCGTGCGCACAGCTCCTTGACCTCCGCGTCGTCCCCCTCGTCCAGCAGCCAGACGTCCATCGGCCCGGTGTGCCGGATTCGCACCGCTCCCTCCAGTGTCGCCCGGACCATCGCGATCGGCTCCTTGCCGGGCACGAAACTGGTCAGGAACGCCACCCGGGTCCCCGGCTCGGCGATCACCGGCACCGGGTCCCGGGCCACCAGGGTCGCATGCGCGTTGGAGACGACCGTGAACAGCCGGAAGCTCTCGATCAGCGCGATCGAGACCAGCATCGTGACATCCGCCGCCCGCTCCCACACCGTCACCAACTCGCGCTCCACCCAGTGGTCCGGATGCAGCAGCCACAGCAGCAGCAACGCCGAGCACACCGGCGCCGCGCACAGCAGCAGCGCCGCCCGGAACCGGTGCGGCTCCTGCGCCAGCAGGCTGCGGGAGCGCACCCGGTACGGGCGGTCCGCCGGGGGAGCCGTCAGCGGGCCCGCCAGCTCGCTGTAGCGCTTGTACTCGTACGTCGCGGCGGTGCGGCGGTGCGGGGCCCGCGCGTCCGGCGCCGTACGCGCGGGCGGGGCTGCGGTGAGAGAGGCGGACGCGGCGTGTGGGGCGGTTTTCCGAGGAGAATCTCTGACGGGGGTCTGTGCGGACATCTGGGCACTCCCGCGGTCTGGCTGGAACCGAATGTCGCGCTCCGATGACCCGTCCGGACCATATTCTTCAGGTCATCGCGCGAGATGAGAAGGTAACAATCCCATGGGCCGTGACCGTGCAAATCGGATTTTCGGCGTGCCCTGTTGACGGTGCGAAGAATATCCACTCCGACGGCCCATCAGTGCGCGTCTTACGTGATTTACATCCCGCCCTCTGGCAGGGTCGGGACGCGTTGGAAGTCCGCGGAATTACGACGGAGGATGGGGCGCGGCCGCCCGATGAGAGTCCTGCACATCATCTCCCGCCTCGGAGCGGGTGGCGCCGAACAGCAGCTGCGGCTGCTGCTGCGCCACTTGCCCGTGCGCTGCGACGTCGTCGCCCTCACGGGCCCCGGGGCGACCGCCCACGGCATCCGCGCGGACGGCATCCCCGTCACCCATCTGCCCATGGACGGGGGTGAGCGGCAGTTCGCCGCGCTGCCCCGGCTGGTGCGGATCATCCGGTCCGGCGGCTACGACCTGGTGCACACCCACCTCTACCGGGCCTGCGTCCACGGCCGGATCGCCGCCCGGCTGGCGGGCGTCCGCGCGGTCATCGCCACCGAACACGCCATGGGCGAGCGGCGGATCGACGGCCGTCCGCTCACCGCCGCCACCCGCGCCCGCTATCTGGCCGCCGAGCGCCTGGGCTCGGCGACCGTCGCCGTATCGGCCGCGGTCGCCGACCGGCTGCGCGACTGGGGCGTGCCCAACCACCGCATCCATCTGGTGCCCAACGGCATCGACGCCCGCCACTTCCGCTTCGAACCGGCCGCCCGCGCCGCCGCCCGCGCCCGCCTCGGCATCCCCGACCGGGCCTTCGTGGTGGGCGGGGTCGGCCGGCTGACGGCGGGCAAGCGGTTCGATGTGGCGGTGCGGGCCGTCACCGAGGTCCCCGACGCCAGGCTGCTGCTGGTCGGCGAGGGACCCGAACGGCCCGCCCTGGAGGATCTGGCGGCCCGGCTCGGGGTGGCCGACCGGGTCCGGCTGCTGGGGGAGCGCGACGGCGCCGTGGCGCCCGCCGACGACCGGCCCGCGGGGCTGCCGGGGCTGCTGGCCGCCATGGATGTGCTGGTCTCCCCGTCCTCCGAGGAGGGGTTCGGCCTGGCGGCGCTGGAGGCGCTCGCGGCCGGGCTTTTGGTGCTGCACGCCGTCTGCCCCGCCCTCGACGAACTGCCCCGCGGCGCGGCCCCCGGCGCCCGCCGCGTCGGCCCCGGCACGGCCGCCCTCGCCGACGCACTGCGCGAGCACGCCGCCGAGGGCCCCCGCCGGTTCCCGGTACCGGACGCCGTAGACCGCTACGACATCGCCCGCAGCGCCCGCCGTCTGATGGATCTGTACGACCGCACGGTCACCTGCGGCCCGGACGGCTGCCTGCGGGTCGCGCCGGTGACCTTGCGGACGTCGCGGCGTGGGGAGCGGGGCGCCCCTGCGGGTTGACGGTCGGTGGGCGTTGGGGTGTGTGCGGCCCGGACGGCGGGTCGCGCCCGTCGCCCTGCGGGCGTCGTGGCGCCGGTGGAGCGTGGTGTGCCTGCGGGGGACGGGCTGTGGCGGGATGGGGGTGTGGCCCGGACGGCTGTTCCCCGGGCGCGCCGTCACCCCGCGGACGGCGCGCCGGGGGCTGGTGCGCCCGTGGGGTGACGGTCCCTGGGCGGGGCCGGGGTTCTGCGGTCCCGGGCGGCCGGGGACGGCGCGCGGCCGTCACCGCGCGGACGTCGCGGCGTGGAGAGCGCGGTGCGCCTGCGGGGTGACGCCCCGTTCGCGCTTGAAGGCGGCGCTGAGCGCGAAGGCGCTGCCGTAGCCGACCCGCCGGGCCACCGCCGCGAGCGTCGCCTCCGGCTCGCGCAGCAGATCGGCGGCGAGGGCCAGCCGCCAGCCGGTCAGGTACGCCATGGGCGGCTCGCCCACCAGCTCGGTGAAGCGGCGGGCCAGCGCCGCACGGGAGATGCCCGCCTCGGCGGCGAGCCCGGCCACGGTCCAGGGGTGCGCCGGGTTGTTCTGCAGCAGCCGCAGCGCACGGCCCACCACCGGATCGCCCAGCGCCCGGTACCAGGCCGGGGCCTGGGCCTCCGGCCGGGAGAACCAGGCCTGAAGTACAGAGATCAGCAGCAGATCCAGCAGCCGGTCGAGGACCGCCTCCTGCCCCGGTTCATCCTTGGTGATCTCCTCGCCGAGCCAGGGCATCAGCGGGCAGTCCGCTACCTCGCCGGGCAGCACCAGCAGTGGCGGCAGCGCGTCCAGCAGCCGCCCGCTGATCTCGCCGTCCAGCAGATAGGTGCCGATGAGCATCGTCGCCGAACCGTCCGGGTTGTTGCCCCAGGTGCGGACCCCCAGCGCCATCGCCTCGGCCAGGTCCTCGCCCGCCGCCGTACGGCACACCTCACCGGGGAGGATCCACGCCTGGGGCGCGGTGGCCGGGTCATCGGCGACCGTGTACGGGTCCGGGCCGCGCGCGATCGCCACATCCCCGGGGCGCAGCCGCACCGGCTCGCCCCGGTCCGGCACCACCCGGGCCTCGCCGCGTGCCATGGTCATCACACACAGCGGGGCCCGGTCCTCGATCCGTACCGACCAGGGCGGCTCCATCACGGCCCGGAGCAGAAAGGCCCCCCTGGCCCGCGGGCCGTCGAGCAGACTCGCCAGCGCGTCCATGGGGTTCAGCGTAGCCGTGGTGGACGCACGCGTATGCGGATGAGCTTTCCGGCCATGGTCCGTCTCATCGCGGGGGAGTTGACTGGCCGTATGACACAGACCACGCACACCACCTCATCGCAGATCTGTCTGGTCCTCGGCGGCACCGGCAAGACCGGCCGCCGGGTCGCGGACCGGCTGATCCGGGACGGGCGGCAGGTGCGGATCGGCTCCCGGTCGGGCGAGACACCGTTCGACTGGGAGGACCGGAGCACCTGGGCGCCCGCGCTGCGCGGCACGGCCGCCGCGTACATCGCCTACTACCCGGACGTCGGCGACCCGGGCGCCGCCGCCACCCTCGGGGCTTTCGCGGAGCGAGCGGTCGAGGCCGGCACGCGCCGGCTGGTGCTGCTCTCCGCCCGTGGCGAGGACGCGGCGCTGCCGGCCGAGCGGGCCGTTCAGGTGCCGGGGGCCGAGTGGACCCTCGTACGGGCCAGTTGGTTCTGTCAGAACTTCGACGAGGGCATCCTGCGCGACGGGGTGCTCGGCGGGGAGATCGTCTTCCCCGCCGGGGACGTCAAGGAGCCCTTCGTCGACGCCGACGACATCGCCGCGGTCGCGGTCGCCGCGCTGACGGGCGACGGACACGCGGGCCGCGTCTACGACGTCACCGGACCCCGGCTGCTGACCTTCGCCGAGGCGGCGGCGGAGATCGGCCGGGCCACCGGCCGGACGGTGCGCTATGTGCCGGTCTCCGTCGAGGAATACGGGGCCACGCTGGCCCGAGACGGGCTGCCGGACGAGCTCGTGGCCTTCTTGACCGAGCTGTTCGGCGCCCTGCTGGACGGGCGCAACGCCCAGCTCTCGGACGGGGTGCGGCGCGCCCTGGGCCGTGAGGCCCGGGAGTTCGCCGACTACGCACGGGAGGCGGCCGCGGGCGGCGCCTGGGCCGGGTGAGACCGTGCACGGTCGGGGGCGCCGCCGCCCCGGCCGTCCGGACACCCCCGGACCGCCGCCAGGGGCGGTGGCCTTACTCCGCGACGCGCAGCACCAGCTTGCCGCGGGTGCGGTGGTCCTGCAGCCGCCGGTGCGCGTCCGCCGCCCGCTCCAGCGGCAGCACGTCCTCGACCTCGACGACGACCTCACCGGCGTCGATGAGACCGGCGATCCGCCCGAGCGCGTGCCCGTCCGGCTCCACCAGATACGGCATGGCGCGCAGCCCCCGGGCCTTGGCGAGCTCCAGCAGGTCGGGGGAGGCGCCCGAGGGCACCGCCACCAGCAGGCCACCGGGGCGCAGGGTGTCCAGCGAACGGGTGCTGGTGTGCTCGACCTCGTCCCCGACCAGATCCACGACCACATCGACATCGCGCACCGCCTCCTCGAACCGTACGGCGGTGTAGTCGATCAGCTCGTGGGCGCCCAGCTTGCGCAGCCAGTCGTGTTTGGCGGACCGCGCGGTGCCGATGACATGGGCGCCCAGATGCCGGGCGAACTGGACGGCGAAGTGGCCGACTCCGCCGGCCGCGGCGTGGATCAGCACCCGCTGTCCGCGCCGGACGTCGGCGGCATCGGTCAGCACCTGCCACGCGGTCAGCGCGGCGAGCGGTACGGCGGCGGCCTGCTCATGGTTCAGCCGCACGGGCTTGCGGGCGAACTGCCGGGACGGGGCGGTGACGTACTCGGCGTAGCCGCCCGCCTCGCGCGGGAACCACGGCATGCCGTAGACCTCGTCGCCCACAGCGAGCGTATGCACCCCGAAGCCGGTCTCCTCGACGATGCCGGAGACGTCCCAGCCCAGTACGAACGGCGGCTCGCCCAGCACCCCGGCCATGCCCGCGCCGGCCCGGGTCTTGACGTCCACCGGGTTCACCCCGGCGGCGACGACGCGCACCAGCACCTCGGTCGGCAGCGGCTTGGGCCGCTCGAGCCGCACCGGGTGCAGCACCTCCGGGCCGCCGAACTCGTCCTGGCTGATGGCCTTCATGGAAGGTGCTGACACGGGTCCTCCTGAGGTTGACGGGCCGGGTTCGGACCGGCGGTACGGACACTTCGAAGCTATGCAATAGCCCCTGGTTACCCGCAAGGGATACTGCTACCTTCGGGGAAGTGTCCACGTCAGCGACGCGCCGAAGGACGTCCTCATGACCACGAGCTGTGCCTCGGGCCGCCATGACCAGCACGATGTCTACGCCGCCCAGTGTCCGTGCCGCGAGGTGCTCGATCTGCTCGCCAACAAGTGGTCGGCGCTGGCGATCGGCGCGATGGAGGAGGGCCCGCAGCGGTTCGGCGTGCTACAGCGGCGGCTGCAGGGCGTCAGCCCCAAGGTCCTCACCCAGACGCTGCGTCGGCTGGAGGACGGCGGATTCGTGGACCGCACCGTCTACCCGGCCGTCCCGCCGCATGTCGAGTACGCGCTGACCGATCTGGGGCGCGGCGTCGCCGAGCCGCTGGGGCAGCTGCGCGGCTGGGTCGAGGGCCACCTCGACGAGATCGGCCCCGTCCGCACCTGAGGGTCCCGAAGGGGGCAACGCCGGTCAGCGGAGCTGGCGCGAGTGCCCGACCGTCGACAACGCTCGTGATCAATACCGGCTCGTGATCAATACAGCTAAGCGGTTACGGCGAAGTCAAGTGCTGATCCTTCTCGGCGTCCAAGCCCTCGGCCAGGCCGAACGGCGAGGGATCAGCGGCGAACTTCACCGCATCCGCTTAGTCGGCCGGGCGGCGGTCGATCGGGGTCAGCGGGGGGCGGACGGCGAGGGTGGTGCGGCGCGATCCCGACCAGAGGGCCGGAACCGCGTCGATGTCCCGCGCCAGCCGGTAGGCGAGCCCCTCGTAGTTCACCCGCCAGCCGCGGAAGTGCGGCCATGCCTCCTCCGGGCTGCGTTCCATCGGATAGCCGTAGGCGACCATCTGGGCCACGCCGAGCAGGAATTCCTCGTAGCTGAGGTCCACCCGAGCATCCGGATGTGGATCCGGGTCGTACGCGATATTCAGCATGTCGGCGATGTCCCGCAGGCAGATGAAGCCCGCCCGTAGTGCCAGCCGGGTCTCGGCCTGCGACTTGGAGGGGTTGAGGGCCAGCCGCAGCGCCGCCGCGTCCAGCACCGCCAACAGGGCGATCAGCCAGTTTCGGTCCGCCTTGGGGGAGCGGAAGTGGATCAGGACCGGATAGGTGGTGTGCGTCTCGCTCACCTGGGCGCACCAGCGCTCCCACCCCCGGAACAGATCGCCAAGGTCGTTCAACATCTCGACCTGCGCGTAGCGGGCGAGGATCTGCGGGCCCCACGACGGGCTGCCCGCCCGGGTGTGCAACAGCGTGACCTCGGTCTCCCGGCGCTGGTACGCGCTGTACAGGGTGGGCAGGTAGCCGACCTGCAGGCCCACCACGATGGGCCCGGTGGCCGCGGCGCAGAAGTCGAGGGCGGTGAGCGTGCCCCGGCGGGCGCTGGCGAAGCCGAGCGTGAACAGCGAGGACCCGGCCTCGTACAGCGCGTCCCGGATGCCGAACCCGCTCACCGCCGCCAGCAGCAGCGCATAGCCGAGCATGAACGAGGCCAGCCAACTGATCAGCGTGATGACGATGGACACGGGAGCCACCGGGGCCAGCACCCGGTCCTTGGCCTCGACGCTCGGCAGCCGGTCGGCGGCGCATCGGAACGGCCGGCTGACCAGTCGCTGGACGAGCCCGGAGAATCCGGTGCGGGTCGGCCGGGGGATCACCAGCGTGCGCAGTACCGAGGCGAAGATTCCGAAAACGATGACGGCACCGATGATGGCCAGCAGTACACGCACCGTGGTCCCGTTCTCACGTCGCGAACAGCTCGGAATGGTCCCGGACGAACTCCCGGACGCCGGTCGCGGGCCCTCCGGTGATCGTCTCGATGTCGTCCGTCGCGCGATCGTAGCGGTTTTCCGCGTGCAGACGCGCCATGGTGGCGAGGTGGTCGGCAACATGCGCGGGAAGGCCCAGCGCGCCCAGGTCATGGTTGACCCACGCCTCGTAGGAGACGTCCACGTAACTGACGGGCCGGTTCAGGGCGTCGGCGAACTCCGCCGCCATGGTGGTCATATCGCGGGAGGTCCGGCCGGTCAGATGGTAGGTCTTTCCGATGTGTGAGGCGGGGTCCGCCAGAATCTCCGCCACCGCCGCGGCGACATCGCGCGCGGCCACCGGAGAGGTGCGCCCGGAGCCGAACGGCAGCCGGATCGTGCCCTCCTCGGCGATCGAGGAGTAGACGAAGACCTCGAAGAGCGGATTCTCCATGAAGACGGTGGGTCTGATGTGGGTGACGGGCAGCCCGGACCAGTCGAGGGCCTGTTCGGCCAGCCATTGCTGCCGGTGCTGATTCGATTCGGACGTACTGGTGAGGTCCATCTGGGCGACCGTCATCTGCGACATGTTGATGAACGCGTCCAGCCGGGCGTACGCGCGGGCGACCGCCGCCGTCGTCACCGTCGCCTCCAGGTACCGGGGCGAGACGCTCATGCCGAAATACATCCGCCCGCATCCGTCCAGCGCGCGGGCGACGTCCGGGGCGCGGGTCAGATCGCCGACGACCACCTCCGCGCCCGTGGCGCGCAGGGCATCGGCCCGCTCGTCCTCGCGGTGGACCATGGCGCGCACCGGCAGCTCGCGCCGCCGCAACTCCTCGACCACGCTCCGGCCCACCGCCCCGACGCTTCCGGCGGCCCCGGTGACGAGGATCGGCGGCTGGGACACGCTAGGCCCCGTCCCCATGGCCCGTGCGGGCCCGCGACACCGTGGTGCCTGTGGCGCCCGTGGCGCCCGCGATGCCCGTGGCGCCCGCGATGCCCGTGATGCCCGTGATGCCTGCGGCGCCCGTGGTGCCCGCGGTGCCTGTGGCGCCCGTGGTGCCCGCGGTGCCCGTGGCGTCCGTGGTGCCCGTGGCGTCCGTGGTGCCCGTGGCGTCCGTGGCGCCTGCGGCGCCCGTGATGCCTGTGGTGCCTGCGGCGCCTGTGGTGCCCGCGGTGCCCGTGGTACCCGCGGTGCCTGTGGTGCCCGTGGCGCCCGTGGTGCCCGCCGCGCCCGCGATGCCCGCGGCGGAGCCGCACCCATCGCGAGCAGCGGCTCCGCGGCGGGCGCGAGCGGCCACCGCGCGAGCGGCCACCGCCGCGGCGGGTCGCACCTCGCCGCCGGGTCGGGATCGCCCGGGCAGGTGTGCTTCGAGGGCAACCCCCCGCTTGGCGACGCGCGCCACGGGACGGCGCGGGCTGATCGGCGCAGGCCGGGCAGACCGCATCAGGACACCAGCTTGTCGAGGGTGACGGGCAGATCGCGGACCCGGACCCCGGTCGCATGGTGCACGGCGTTGGCGATCGCCGCCGCCGTGCCGACGAGGCAGACCTCGCCCAGGCCCTTGGAGCCCATCACATTGGTGTGCGGGTCCGTCTCGTCCAGCCAGTGGGCCTCGATCGCGTGCACATCGGCGTTGGCGGCGATGTGGTACTGGGCGAAGTCCTGGTTGACCACATGGCCGAACCGCTGGTCCAGCACGCTGTGTTCGTGCAGTGCCATCGAGATCCCCTGGGTCATCCCGCCGATCAGCTGTGAGCGCGCCGTCTTGGGGTTGATGACCTGCCCCACGTCGAACATGCCCAGCAGCGACGCCACCCGGGTCTCGCCGGTGTCCGCGTCCACCCGCACCTCGGCGAACTGGGCGCCGAAGCTGTGCATCGCATAGCGCTCGGCGTCGGGGTTGCCGGGCATCTCGGCGGTGACCTCGATACCCTCCGGCGGCACCGTGCCGCCGAATTCGGCCTCCAGGCGCGCCCGCAGCCGGCCGGCCGTCTCGGAGATGGAGCTGCCCCAGCTGGTGATGCCGGACGAGGCCCCGGCCACCGACGCGGGCGGCAGCGCCGTGTCCCCGATCCGCAGCTCCACCCGCTCGACGGGCACTTCCAGCGCGTCCGCGGCGATCTGGGTGAGCGCGGTCCAGGTGCCGGTGCCCATGTCGGCGGCGGCGATCAGCACCGTACAGTGCCCGTCCGGCCCCATCCGGATCGTCGTGGCGTTCCCCGGGAAGCGGGGCGAGGGATACGTGGAGGCGGCCACTCCGGTCCCGATCAGCCACCGCCCGTCGCGGCGCGCCCGGGGGGCCGGGTCGCGCCGCTCCCAGCCCGCCCGGCGGGCGCCCTCGCGCAGGCAGTCCACCAGATGGCGGCTGGAGAAGGGCAGTCCGGACTCGGGGTGGACCTCGGGCTCGTTGCGGATTCGGAACTCCACCGGGTCCAGACCGCAGGCTTGCGCCATCTCGTCCATCGCCGACTCCAGCGCGAACATGCCCTGGGCCTCGCCCGGCGCCCGCATGATCGTCGGCACCGGGACATCCAGCGGGGCCAGCCGGTGGGTGGTGCGCCGGTGCGGCGCGGCGTACATCATCCGCGTGCAGACGGCGATGTGCTCCGCGTAGCCCTTGGCCTTGGCGGTCTGCTCGATCACGTCGTGCGTGACCGCGGTGAGCCTGCCGTCGCGGTCGGCGCCGAGCCGGATCCGCTGGATGGAGGCGGGCCGATAGCCGACGACTGCGAACATCTGCTGGCGGGTGAGCGTGAACTTGACCGGCCGCTTCACCGTCCGGGCGGCCATCGCGGCCAGGATGGCGTACGAGTGGGGATAGACCTTCGAGCCGAAGGCACCCCCGACATGCGGGGAGATCACCCGGACCCGCTCCGGTTCCAGCCCCAGCACCCCGGCGATCAGCTGCCGGCTCATGGACACGCCCTGGGTGGAGCAGCGGACCGTCAGATGGCCGTCGGTCCAGGTGACGACGGCGGTGTGCGGCTCCATCGGGTTGTTGTGGTACATCGGCGTGGAGTACGTGGCGTCCAGGGTGACCGTCGACAGGGCCATCGCCGTATCGGCGTCCCCCAGCACGCTGTCGGCGGGCGAGCCGTCCTGGAGCTCACCGCCGCCCTGGCCGAACGTGGCCGCGCGCACCGGACTGTAGAGGTCGTCGCGGTCGGAGCGCAGCGCCACATCGTGCGGCCGCGGGGCGTACTCGAACCGTACGAGCCCCGCCGCGTAGCGGGCGGTCTCCAGGGACTCGGCGACCACCGCGCCGACGAACTGGCCGCGCCAGGCGACCTCGTCGGACTGCAGCACCGCCAGCTCCGGATCGTCGGGCCGGGTCAGCGAGGGGGCGTTGAGATGGGTGAGCACCGCCAGCACCCCCGGCTCGGCCTCCGCCGCGGAGGTGTCCACCCCGGTGACCCGCCCGGCGGCGATCGTGGACTGGAGCGGATGCAGATAGACCGGGCGGTCCAGGGGCCATTCGTAGGCGTAGGTGGCCGTGCCGGTGACCTTCTGCGCGCCGTCCACCCGGTCCATCGGGGTGCCGATGGCGCGGGGACGGGCTCGGACGTCGCTCATCGCGCCTCCTCCAGCAGCTCGCGCAGCGTGCTGACGATCGTGTTGCGGGCGAGCGGGACCTTGAACGCGTTGCCCGGCAGCGGATCCGCCTGGGCCAGCTCGGCCGCGGCGGCGTCCCGGAAGCTCTCCGTCGTCGCGGGCCCGCCGCGCAGCGCCGCCTCGGCCGTGGCCGCCCGCCAGGGCTTGTGCGCCACCCCGCCCAGCGCGATGCGCACGTCCCGTACGGTGCCGTCGGCGACGTCCAGCGCGGCGGCGACCGAGACCAGCGCGAACGCGTACGAGGCGCGGTCGCGCACCTTGCGGTAGCGGGAGTTGGCGGCGACGTGCGGGGGCGGCAGATCGACGCCGGTGATCAGCTCGCCGCGCCGCAGCACGGTGTCGCGCTCCGGGGCGTCGCCCGGCAGCCGGTGCAGCTCGGTCAGCGGAATCCGCCGCTCCCCGTCCGGCCCGCGCACGGAGACGACCGCGTCGAGCGCGGCCAGCGCGACCGCCATGTCGGAGGGGTGCGTGGCCACACAGGCGGGGGAGGCGCCGAGGATGGCCAGATCGCGCTGGTAGCCCTCGATCGCCGAGCAACCCGAGCCCGGTTCCCGCTTGTTGCACGGGGTGGTGAGGTTCTGGAAGTAGGGGCAGCGGGTGCGCTGGAGCAGATTCCCGCCGGTGGTGGCGAGGTTGCGCAGCTGGCCGGAGGCGCCCGAGAGCAGCGCCTGCGACAGCACCGGGTAGCGCCGCCGGACCCGGCGGTCGGCCGCCAGGTCACTGCCCGTCACCGCGGCGCCGATCCGCAGGGCCCCGTCCGGCAGCTCCTCGATCCGGTCGGAGGTGAGGCGGCGGACGTCGATCACCACCTGAGGGGTCGCCACCTCCAGCCGCATCAGATCCACCAGATTGGTGCCCCCGGCCAGATAGGCCGCCTCCGGCTCCTCGGCCAGGGTGGTCACCGCCGCTGACACGTCGTCGGCGCGCTCGTAGCGGAAGGGCCTCATCGGTGCGCCACCTCGGCGATGGCGGGGACGATATTGGCGTAGGCGGCGCAGCGGCACAGGTTGCCGCTCATCCGCTCGGCGATCTCCTCGTCGTCGAGCACCACATCGGACGCGTTCGGATCCTTGCTCACGGCGCTCGGCCAGCCCTCCCGCGCCTCGTTCAGCATGCCGGCGGCCGAGACGATCTGGCCGGGGGTGCAGTAGCCGCACTGGAAAGCGTCATGGGCGATGAACGACCGCTGCAGCGGGTGCAGCTCGCCGTCGGCGAGCCCCGCCGCGGTGACGATGTCCGCGCCCTGGTGGGCCACGGCCAGCGCGAGACAGCCCAGGGCGCGGCGCCCGTCGAGCAGCAGGGTGCAGGCGCCGCACTGGCCGTGGTCGCAGCCCTTTTTGGGGCTGGTGTTCCCCAGCCGCTCGCGCAGTGCGTCCAGCAGCGTCGTACGGGTGTCGACGGTGAGCCGGTGCTCGGTCCCGTCCACCCGGAGCGTGATCTCCAGGTCCATGGCCTCTGTCCTTGATCGCTGTCCGGCCGAACGTCACACGGAAGGTCACACGGCACGTCACTCGTCACGTCCGCGTCAGGTCGCGCGGCTCTGACCATTCTCGGACATATGTGCGCTGATCGCCCGTCCGGCGGCGCTCGGCTGGCTCCTTGACGCCCGCCATGCCCTTTGGTTGCATGTGGCTCATCCACTCATCCACTCATCCACTCATCCACTCATCCACTCGCCCACTCATCCACTCAGTCGCTGGGGACGCACCCCGAGGAGACAACCGTGGATCCACTGCCCCGCGAGACCATCGTCGACGTCCTCGAGAACCGGCTGCGGCAGGACATCTTCAGCGGACGCCACCCGGCGGGCACCCTGCTGCCCCCCGAGCGTGAACTGGCCGACGGATACGGCGTCACCCGCACCACCCTCAAGCACGCCTTCGGCCGGCTCGCCCAGGCCGGCCTGGTGGAGACCCGGCACGGCGTGGGCACCCGGGTGCGCGACTACGCCCGGCTCGGCGGCGCCGATCTGCTGCCCATGCTGGTGCGGCACAGCCCGGACTGGATCGCGGAGGTCTTCGAAGTACGGCGCTCCATCGGCACGTTGATCGCCGAGCGCGCCGCCGCCCGCGCCACCGCGCCGCAGAAGGCCGAGCTGCGTACCCTGCTGGCCGCCGTAGGGGACGCCGCGGACGCGGACGCGGTGCAGCTCGCCGACGTCGAAGTGCACCGGGCGCTGGCCCGCGCCACCGGCAACCGCGTCTACGTCCTGCTCACCAACACCCTCTTCAACGCCTATCTGCCCGTACGCACCGCCCTCGCCGGACCCTTCACCGACCCCGCCGCCGCCCACGCCCGGCTCGCTCCCGTGGTCGAGGCCGTGGATCAGGGCGACCAGGGCGCCGCGCACCGCGCCGCCGAGGCGTATCTGACCGCGACCGAACGCATCATGCTGGAGGACCTCGCATGAGCACGGGCACACCGGACCGGCGACGCGGTTCGGGACGACGTTCCGGGAGACCATGGTGGGCCGGGTGCGGCTCGACGGCGAGGACGGCGTCCGCCCGGTCCGTCTCGATCTGCGCGCCGAGGCCGATGGGCTGCCGCGTCTTCGCGGCACGACACGGGCGCGCGTCACCGGGCGGATACGCGTCGCCGGATGGGCCGACGATCCCCGCGCCACCGGTGAGTCGGAGATCTCCCCACTGGCCGGGCGGCGCATCCGCTACCGCGTCTCCTTCGCCGCGGGCGGGCGACGGCACACCCTCGGCGGCTGGAGGTCCCTCACTCCACGCCGGCTGGAGGTCCCTCACTCCACGCCGGCCGCTCGCCTCGATGACCGTGCTGCCGTACACGACGGCGCGGCGCGCCGGCCGGGCAGGGCACCTTGCGCTTCCCGCTCGCCACGGGGCTCATCCCCTTCCTCGCGAGCTTCCGCTTTCCGCGCCGTGATGGCGTTTCGGGCGACGACGCCTCTGCGCGCCATGAGTCCGCGGACCGGCTGCTCGCCCCCCGCCGGCGCGGCGAGCCCGGCCGTACCGAGGTCTGGTACACCACCGCGACCGACCCGGCGACCGGCGCCGATCCGCAGGCGGCGCCCGCCGACGGCGCCGGACGCCCGCGGGATGTCGGGGGAGTGCTGATCGCCGACGGCGCCGGACGCCCGCGGGGTGTCGGGGGAGTGCTGATCGCCGACGGCTCGCTGCTGCCCAGCTGCCCGGAGTCAACCCCCAACTCTCCATCATGGCCACCGCCCTCGCGGCCTGCGAGGCCCAGTTGGAAGAGGGACCGCGCCGTGTGCCGTGACCCGGTCGGTCAGCCACCGGCATCTTCCGCGACTGCTCGGTCCGCGATGTCGACATCATCCGCTGGGTCACCGGCCGCAAGGTCACCGAGGTCTACGTCACCCCCGGGGATGCGCCGCGTCTCAGGACCGGTTGACCACGGCCTCCAGGTGGGGCAAGTAGTGGTCCATCCGGTCCCGCTTGGTGAGCAGGTAGGACAGGTTCTCCTTGTGCGGGGGCATCAGCAGCGGCACCTGCTCGGTGATCTTGATGCCGTGGCGCAGCAGCGCGTCCCGCTTACGGGGGTTGTTCGACAGCAGCCGTATGGAGCGCACATCGAGGTCGTGCAGGATATCCGCCGCCACCCGGTAGTCACGCGCGTCGGCCGGGAGTCCGAGGGCGAGATTCGCCTCGACCGTGTCCAGACCCTCCAGCTGAAGCTTCATCGCCTGGAGTTTGGCCAGCAGCCCGATGCCGCGGCCCTCATGGCCCCGGAGGTAGACGAGGATGCCACGCCCTTCGGCGACGATGGCCCGCAGCGCGGCGGAGAGCTGATCCCCGCACTCACAATGCTTGGAGCCGAACGCGTCCCCGGTCAGGCACTCGGAATGCACCCGGGTCAGCGCCCCCTCGCCCTGGACGTCGCCGTACACCAGCGCCATTTGTTCATCGCCGCGATCGCGGTCCAGGTAGCCGAAGGCGTGGAAATCACCGTGCACGGTGGCGAGTTGGAGATCCACCACGCGCTCAACACCCGAGAGACGTTCAGCGGCGTCGAACACGCCATCACTTTCTGTCATGAGACCCAATCCTATCTGGCAAACCCCTGCCGGGGTAAGGAAAAATACAACAGAAGCAGCAATCCGCTGCGCGCTTCACGCACGAAAGGCCCGAAAAGCATGAGCAGTTCGGATGCACGGCACCAGGTAGCCGACCTGTTGCCGGTGGCGACGACGGAGGACATACGGGCCGCTCGGCCCGAGGTCGCCGTCCTTCCCATCGGCAGCTTCGAGCAACACGGCGCATTTCTCCCGCTGGTGACCGACACGGTCATCGCCTGCGCGATAGCCCGCGAGGTCGCCGCCGCGTATCCGGTGCTTCCGCTCCCTCCGCTGACGATCTCCTGTTCTCATGAGCACGCCGCCTGGCCGGGCACCGTCTCCATTTCCGCGGCGACCCTCTACGCCGTCGTCCGCGACATCGCCGACTCGCTCCGCGGATCCGGTGTCCGCTCCCTGATTCTGGTGAACGGACACGGCGGAAATTACGTCCTGCGAAACGTCGTTCAGGAATCCGCCGACAGCGGTATCCGCATGGCGCTTTTCCCGGGTTCGACGGACTGGGACGCGGCACGGAAGCGGGCCGGGGTGGAGACTCCGTCGCACAGCGATATGCACGCGGGCGAACTGGAGACGTCCATCCTGCTGCATGCTCATCCGGAACTCGTCCGGCCCGGTCACGAAACCTCCGACTGGACCGCCGACGACCGGAAGCATCTGCTCACCCTCGGTATGCTGGCCTACACCGAGTCCGGTGTCATCGGCCGCCCGTCAAGGGCCTCGGCCATAAAGGGAAAAGAACTGCTGGCGGGACTTGTCGACGCATTCGCGGAGTACCTTTCCGTGCTGGGTGCGGGGGAGGAGCGATGACGGTGCTGGAGTGCGAGCCGGCGTGGGAGCGGCTGTGTGCCGTCCGGTCCGAGGCGGATGCCGAGGCCGCCGGTCTGGTCAGGGGCGCGGACGGCGGATGGCGGTGGGCGGGTCCCGCCTCGTCCGAGGCGCAAGCGCTCGCCGACCGCTATCTGCCGGTGTGTCTGGCCGGTCCGCGCTTCGCCTTCGCGCAGCTGGGACAGAGCCTGGACGGTTTCATCGCGACCCGGACCGGCGACGCCGACTATGTCACCGGCGAGGAGGACCGCCGCCATCTGCACCGTCTTCGCGCCCTGGCGGACGCGGTGCTCGTCGGGGCGGGCACCGCGGTGGCGGACGATCCCCAACTGACCGTGCGCGCCTGCTCCGGAGCCCACCCGGTGCGCGTGATCCTCGATCCGCATGGCCGGGTCCCGCTGACACATCGCGTCTTCACCGACGGCTCAGCGCCGACCCTGTGGGTGGTGGGCGCGGACAGCGAGCGCGGGCAGCCGGCTCCGCGCGGGGTGGAGGTGCTGACGCTTCCTGACCGGGCCGCCTTTGCCCCGGGGAACCTGGTGCGCACGCTCGCGCGGCGCGGCCTCGGCCGGATACTGGTCGAGGGTGGCGGCGTCACCGTGTCCCGCTTTCTGCACGAGGGGGCCCTGCGCCGGCTCTACGTCACCGTCGCGCCGGTCCTGCTCGGCGACGGCATCCCGGGGCTGCGCTTCGCCGGTACGCCCGTGATGCGCGACGCCCTCCGGCCGCCCGTGCGGCGCGCCGTCCTCGGCGAGGACACCCTCTTCGAACTCGACCTCACGACGTCGCCGCCGGGCGAACCACTGGCCGACGAGCACCCCGATACCGGGCAGGCTGGCGGCGAACGTGAGCACCCCGTACACGACGGCGACGGTCAGCCCCTGGGCCGTGCCCAGGCCCGCGGCGCCGAACGCCCAGGCGGTGACACCCTCCCGGGGGCCCCAGCCGCCGACGTTGAGCGGCAGCGCCATCGCGATCAGGGCGAGCACCATCAGGGGCACCAGCACGGTCAACGGAGCGGTTGACCCCGCGGCCCGGGCGGCCAGCAGGAACATCCCGAGGTGTCCGGCCAGGACCAAGACGGACGACACCGCCACCCCGGGCCAGCTGCCCCGGGCCAGCAGCCCGCGGCGCGCCTCGCCCAGCGCGGAGCGCGCCGCGCGCTGCCACCGCGAGGTGCCGGGCGCGCCGCGCAGCCGCCGCCACGCGGCGAAGGCCACGGCCAGCCCGCACACCGCGGCGAGCACGGGCACGGCGCCAGGTGTCGCGGTGACGCGGTGGGCGAGGTGACGGGTCTGCTCCACGGCCAGGGAGGGCCGGGAGAGCAGCAGCGCCACGCCCACCGCGATCAGGACCACCTGGCCCGCGACCCGTTCGAGGACGACCGCGCGCACCCCTCGGCCGACGTCCCCGGCGCTGCGTCCGTGCCGTACCGCGCGGTGCACATCGCCGAGGACGCCGCCGGGCAGCGCCGCATTGAGGAACACGGAGCGGTAGTAGTCGGCGACGGCCGGGCCGAGCGGCAGCCGGATCCGCAGCCCCCGGGCCACCAGACACCAGCGCCAGGCGCTGAACACCGTGGTCAGCAGCCCGATGCCGAGCGCGGCCAGCAGGGTGAGTCCATCGATCCTGCGCACGCCGTCCAGGAAGGCTCCGGTGCCCAGCCGCCACAGCAGTACGGCGAGGATGGCCGCTCCGGCGAGCGCCCCGAGGCGGCCCCTGACCGCCGCGCTCACGCCGCCGCTCCCATCGGCACGGGCGCGGGCAGCGCCAGCAGATCGGTGTGGTGCACCACCACCCGCAGCGCGCCCGCCGCACACTCGGCCAGACGGCGCCGCAGATACGCCTCGGCGCGCGGCGCGAGGTCCGGCCGGTGCTCGACGGCGGCGCCGACCCAGCCCCGCAGCCACTCGGCGGTCAGCGCGGAGTCCTCGGACCCCAGCTGCCAGGGGCTGGCTTGCGTGCGTACGGTCGCGCCGTGGCGGGCGAAGACCTCGGAGGCCACCGCGATGGCGTCGGGCCCCAGCAGACCGCCGCGCCGCTGATGGGCGTTGAACGCGTCGGCGATCTCGGCGTCCAGCGGATCGCCCGGGGTCAGCTCGACCCGCCCGGCCACCGAGAGGGCCAGCAGCGCCGGGCATCCGGCCCCGGCGCAGGCGGCGGCGATGCCGTCCACCTCGTTGCGGGTGAGCACGTCCAGCAGGGCGGAGGCCGTCACCAGCGAGGCGTCGGCGAGGGTGTCCGCGGTCAGCCGCGCGAGGTCGCCGCGGGCGGTGGCGACCGTAATACGGCTGCCGTCGGGGCACGTCCGGGGCGTTCGCACGGCGGCCCGGTCCAGCAGGTCGGGGTCGCGGTCGTGCAGGATCCACAGCTGGGGGCCGTGGCCGAGCCGGGGCGCGAGCCAGCGCCCCATGGAGCCCGTGCCGCAGCCGAGGTCGTGCACCACCAGCGGCGGGTCGGTGAGGCGGGCCCGCAGCGGCTCGAGCAGTTCGGCGGCGCGGGCGGACGCGTCGGCGCCCTCCCGCAGCTCCAGCCAGTCGGGGGTGTAACGCGGTACCTCGGTCGTCTTCACGCGGCCCTCCGGGGCTCTTGTCGCATCTGTTCCAGCGCACCGGCCAGATGTTCGGTGGTCGTCTCCCACCCGGCCAGCGCGGCGCGCCGCTCACGGGCGGCGGCCGTCAGCCGGCGGCGGGTGTCGGGTTCGCCGAGCCAGCGGCGCAGCGCCCCAGTGAGCGCCTCCGGGTCGTCCGGGGCGACGAGCAGGCCCGGCACGCTCCCGTCGGGCGCGTGCCCGAGCGCCTCCGGGACACCGCCGACGGCCGTCGCCAGCACCGGGATCCCGCGCGCCAGCGCCTCGGTCACCGCCATGCCGTAGGTCTCGGCGTACGAGGTGAGCACCAGGAGGTCGGCGGTGGCGTAGCTCGCGTCCAGCTCGGCGCCGTGCCGCGGGCCGGTCAGGCGCAGCCGGTCGCCGAGGCCGCACCGCTCGATCAGCTCCCGCAGTCGGGCGACATAGCCGGGGTCCTGGCCGAGACCCCCGACACAGTCGCACTCCCACGGCAGATCGATGATGTCCGCGAGGGCCCGTGCCAGCCGGTGCTGCCCCTTGCGCGGGGTCACCGAGGCGACGCACAGCAGCCGTGAGCCGTCGTCGCTGCCCGAGGCGAGCGGCGCGATATCGGCGCCCGGCGCGGCGACATGGACCCGGCCACGGGCGAGCCCGTGCCGGGAGACGAGCCGCCGGGCCGCCCAGTCGCTGGTCGCCACGACCGTGCGCACCGAGCGCAGGGTCCTGCCCTCCAGCGCCTCCAGATCCGCCGCCCGGCCGGGGGCGAGCCCGGTCTCGTCGGCCAGCGGCAGGTGCACCAGTACCGCCATCCGCAGCCGTTCGGCGTGCGGTACGACGATGTAGGGGAGTGCGCAGGCCACGAGCCCGTCGAGGAGCACGACGGAGTCGTCCGCCAGCTGCGAGAGCAGCCGGGCCAGTTCGGCGTGGGCGGCCGGTACCGGCTGGGGCCAGCCGCCCGCGAGAGCATGCTCCTGGACCTGCCAGCCGGCGCCGGGCAGCTCCCGGCAGACCCGGCGGTCGTAGACGTTGCCGCCGCTGGGCGCGGCCGGGTCGTCCACGCCGCCGGGCAACACGAAGTGCACGGTGGGCATGTCGGCGCGGCTCATAGCGCACGCTCGTAACTCGCCCACGCGATGTGCGATTCATGCAGGGTGACCGTGATCCCGGCAAGGCCGCGCGCGCCCTCGCCCAGCGCTCCCGCGTGCACCCGGTCGGCGAGCCGGTCGGCGATCACCTTGGCCAGGAACTCGGTGGAGGTGTTGACGCCCTTGAAGTCCGGCTCGTCGTCGAGATTGCGGTAGCTGAGCGCGCCGGTCACCTCGCCGAGCTCCCGGGTGGCCAGTCCGATGTCGACGACGATGTTGTCGTCGTCCAGCTCGGCACGGCGGAAGGTGGCATCCACGAGGAACGTCGCCCCGTGCAGCCGTTGCGCGGGTCCGAAGACCTCGCCGCGGAAGCTGTGAGCGATCATGATGTGGTCGCGGACGGTGATGCTGAACAACGGATGACCCTCCCGGTGCGGCGCGTCGGGGCCCCCTCTGCCGGGGCCCGGCCTCTAGTACGGCCGCCGTGTTCTCGGTGTTCAGACCGATGTCGCGACAGATTACGGGCGGTACGTCACGCGGTGGCACAGCCCCGCAAGCTCGCCGGACGCCAGCTGTGGCAGCACCCGCGGCAGTTCCTCGAAGGCGCACTCGCCGGTCACCAGCGCGTCGAAGGAGGGGTCGGCGAGCAGGTCGAGCGCGAGGGCCAGCCGGTCGGCGTAGCCGCGGCGGGAGCCCCGGGCCGGGGACACCGTCCCCACCTGGCTGCTGCGCACCGTCAGCCGGCGGGAGTGGAAGGCCTCCCCGAGCGGCAGGCTGATCCGCCGGTCCCCGTACCAGCTCAGTTCGATGACGGTGCCCTCCGGGGCCAGAAGCTCCAGCGAGCGCGCGAGCCCCGCCTCGGTGGCGCTGGCGTGCACGACGAGATCGCAGTCGCCCGCGGCCTCCTCGGGGAGCGCGAAGTCCACGCCGAGCGCCTTCGCGATATCGGCGCGCGCCGGCTGTGCGTCGACCAGTTGGACCCGTACGGCGGGAAAGCGGGCGAGGACGGCGGCGACACTGGCGCCCACCATTCCGGCACCCACCACGGCGATCCGGTCGCCGAGCAGCGGCGCCGCGTCCCATACGGCGTTCACCGCGGTCTCCACCGTCCCGGCCAGCACGGCCCGGGACGCGGGCACCGTGTCCGGCACCGGGGTCACCGCGCTCGCCGGGACGACATAGCGGGTCTGATGCGGATACAGGCTGAAGACGGTCCGGCCGAGCAGGGCCGGCGGCCCCTCCTCCACCAGACCCACGTTCAGATACCCGTACTTGACGGGCCCGGGGAAGTCGCCGTCCTGGAACGGCGCGCGCATCGCGCTGTGCTGGCTCTCCGGCACGCCGCCCCGGAAGACCAGGGTCTCCGTGCCGCGGCTCACCCCGGAGCAGAGCGTGCGCACCACGACGTCGTCGGGGCCGGGGTCGTCCAGGGCGACCTCACGTATCTCACCGTGGCCGGGGGAGCGGAGCCAGAAGGCGCGGGCGGCGCGCGTCATCGGCGTCCTCCTGAGGGATCGAGCGGAATCATCGGGGTGGCTCCACGGGGTGGACATCGGGGTGAACCGCGCCGTCGGACAATCGGCGGGACATCGGGCTGAACAATCGGGCGGCGGCTCACGTACCGATCACCATGAAGCCGCGAACACGGTACGCGGCCCCCATCCACTCCGCCACACAGCCGGAGGGTGCACGGTGGCCCTGAACAATACGTACAACTCGAGACTGTTGCTCCACGAGACCGCCGTCGGCGCGGCCGCGCAGCTCCTGCTGCTGGCCCTGCTCGGCACGGCGATCGACCTGGGCCCCGTGGGCTGGTTGACCGGCCTGGCCTTCGCGATCGTCACCTGGGCGGTGCTCACCCGGGCGCTGTCCCGGACGTGGCTGCAGTCCTTCGGGGCGGCCAACCGGGTCACCCTGGCCAGGGCGACCCTCGTCGGCGGGGTGACCGCGCTGGTCGCCGACTCCTTCGAGAGCCCGCCCCCGGTCACCGTCCTGGTCGCCCTCACCGCCGTCGCACTGATCCTGGACGCGGTCGACGGCCAGGTCGCCCGCCGCACCGGGACATCGTCCTCCCTGGGCGCGCGCTTCGACATGGAGGTCGACGCGGTCCTCATCCTGGTGCTCAGCATCTACGTGGCCACCGCGCTCGGACCGTGGGTGCTTCTGATCGGCGCCATGCGCTACGCGTTCGTCGCCGCGGCCCGGTTCCTGCCGTGGCTGAACGGCTCGCTGCCCCCGAGCAAGGCCCGTAAGACGGTGGCCGCGCTCCAGGGGATCCTGCTGCTCGTCGTCGGCTCCGGCCTTCTCCCGCACGCGGCGGCCGTCGCGGCGGCTCTGCTGGCGCTGACCCTGCTCAGCTGGTCCTTCGGCCGCGACATCCGGTGGCTGTGGCGCACCAGGGACGAGCGTCAGATCGGCGGGGCGGCCGAGCTCCGGACGGAGCGTCAGCCCGAGGGCGCGGAAGCGGCAGCCGTTTGCCTGAACGGTGCTGCCATCGCCCGGCCTCCCTCCGACCGAAACAGTTTCGTACCGGCGGGACGGTAGCGCGGCCGGGCGGGGAACCGGGCTACGGCGCCCGCAAGTTGCTCCTGCGAACCCTGTGCATCTGAGAGATGCATGTGTGCGCCCATCCGCACACAATGGGCCGTGGGCACGTGCGGTGCCCACGGAAAGGCGGTTTGCGTGAGCCACCAGCAGGGACACCCCCACCCCCGCCCCCATCCCGCGACCTGGCGGCACCGGCTCGGGCATCTGCTGAGACCGCATACGCACGAAACGGCCGACAAGGTCGATTCGGCGCTGGAGTCCTCCGCCCAGGGCATGCGCGCGCTGTGGATCTCCCTCGCCGTACTCGGGGTGACGGCCGTGGCGCAGGCAGCGGTCGTCGTGGTGTCCGGGTCGGTGGCGCTGCTCGGCGACACCGTCCACAACGCCGCCGACGCGCTGACCGCGCTGCCGCTCGGGGTCGCGTTCGTCCTCGGCCGGCGGGCGGCCAACCGCCGCTTCACCTACGGCTACGGGCGGGCCGAGGACCTGGCCGGGATCGTCATCGTGCTCACCATCGCGGCGTCCGCCGGATTCGCCGCCTGGACCGCCGTCGACCGGCTGCTGCACCCCCGGGAGATCAGTGCCCTGCCCGCCGTCGCCACCGCCGCCGTCGTCGGCTTCCTCGGCAACGAGTGGGTGGCCCGCTACCGCATCCGCGTCGGTCGCGCGATCGGCTCGGCGGCCCTGGTGGCGGACGGACTGCACGCCCGTACCGACGGATTCACCTCGCTCGCCGTGCTCTTCGGCGCGGGCGGCGCGGCCCTGGGCTGGCCGCTCGCTGACCCGATCGTGGGCCTGCTCATCACCGCAGCGATCCTGCTGGTGCTGCGGGACGCCTGCCGGGAGGTGTTCCGGCGCCTGATGGACGCCGTCGACCCCGCCCTGGTGGAGGCGGCCGAAGCCGCGCTGCGAAAGGTCGCGGGCGTACGGGAGGTCGGCGAGCTGCGGCTGCGCTGGATGGGGCACCGGCTGCGCGCCGAGGTCGCGGTCGTGGTCGACGGCACACTCACCGTACGCGAGGCCCACCGGGTGGCCGTCGAGGCCGAACACGCCCTGCTGCACGCGGTGCCGAGACTCACCGCCGCCCTGGTGCACGCCGACCCCGCCCCCGTGCCGGGGCTGCCCGACCCGCACGCGGCGCTGGCCCACCACGCCGTCTGACTCGCGGATGAAGGGGGGCTCACGGCGCGCCCCGCGAGTGCTTGGGCGGTGCCTTGCGGGCTGAGGATGTGGGCTCCCTTCGTCAGCGGCAGCGTACCCAGCCACCGGCGGGGCCATGGGGGCGGCCACCGGCTGGGCCGTACGAGTGACGTGGCGCCGTCCGTGGACCAGGTGGTTGCGCCACCCCCCGGGGTGAAGCCGACTATGTCCGGGTGACCCCTTCATACCTGGCATTCCGGGCGCTGTCCGGGCTGCCGGCCGCCGTCGCCGAGCCGTCGCAACTCCTGCCCGCGCGCGTGCAGATGGCCTTCACCCTGGGTTTTCACATCGTGCTGGTCCCCTTCGGGGTGGCCTTCACGTTCATGATGCTGCTCGCCCACCGCCGCGGGTTGCGCCACGGCGACGACCAAGCGCTGCTGCTGGCCCGGCGCTGGTCGAAGGTGGCCGCCGTGCTGTTCGCCGTCGGGGCCGTCTCCGGGACGGTGCTGACCTTCGAACTGGGAGTGCTGTGGCCCGGACTGATGGGACGGTACGGAGCCGCCTTCGGCTTCCCGTTCGCCATCGAGGGGCTCTTCTTCTTCCTGGAGGCCATCTTCATGGCCATCTACATCTACGGCTGGGACCGGCTCCCGCCCTGGCCGCACTTTTGGACCGGCGCCGTGGTGACCTTGGCGAGCGTCGGCGGGACCGCGTCCGTCGTGGCCGCGAACGGCTGGATGAACCAGCCGGGCGGCATCGTGCTCCGGGCCGGCCGTATCGTCGATGTGGCCCCGGCCAAGGTGTTCTTCAACGGTGCCTTCTGGTGGGAGACGGTGCATATGCTCCTCGCCGCGTACATCGTCGCGGGCTTCACCGTCGCCGGCGTCTACGCGAGCGGCATGCTCAAGGGCCGGCGCGACCCCTACCACCGGCTCGGCTTTCTGATTCCCTTCACGACCGCGGCCATCGCCATGCCCCTGCAGTTCGTGGTGGGGGACTTCATCGCCCGCGAGGTGTTCGAAAAGGAGCCCGCCAAGTTCGCGGCCCTCGAACTGCTGCCCACCACCGGCGACCATGTCGCGGAGACCCTCGGCGGAATCCTCGTCGACGGGCAGGTGCGATACGGCATCCCCCTGCCGAACGTCGGCTCCGTCCTCGCCGGCTTCACCCCCTCCACCCGCATCAAGGGCACCGACGCGATCCCTCCCGCCGTGCGCCCCGACGAGGGAGTGGTCAACGTCGTCCATCTGGCGTTCGACATCATGGTCGGCACCGCCACGCTGCTGCTCCTGCTGTCGGCGTGGTTCGCCTGGCTGTGGTGGCGACGGCGTACGGTGC
Source organism: Streptomyces sp. NPDC005266 (assembly GCF_040607655.1). Lineage (NCBI taxonomy): Bacteria > Bacillati > Actinomycetota > Actinomycetes > Kitasatosporales > Streptomycetaceae > Streptomyces > Streptomyces sp. NPDC005266. Next base: position 119,446 of record NZ_JBEXHC010000018.1, on the reverse strand, counting down.
CCGCCGGCCGGTGGTTTCTGCGCTGCGCGACCGTGGCGGGCCTGGTCGCCCTGGTGTGCTTGGAGAGCGGCTGGGTGGTGACCGAGGTCGGCCGCCAGCCCTGGACGGTCGTGGGACTCCTGCTCACCCGCGACGCCGTCACCACCACCGGCGATCTGTGGCCCTTCCTCGGCGCCGCGCTCGCCATCTACGCAGGAGTCGCGATCGGAGCCGGGTACGCACTGCGGGCCATGCACCGGCGCTGGCGCGCGGAGGGCGACGCGGCCGTCAGCGTCCCCTACGGACCACCGCCGGCCCCCTCACCCGCGCCCTCGGCCACCGGAGGTGACGGGGCATGACGGACCTCACCGCGATCGTGATGTTCATCGGGGTCATCGCCTACGCCCTCTTCGGCGGGGCCGACTACGGCGCGGGTTTCTGGGATCTGACCGCCGGAGGCGCGGTACGCGGCCGGCGGACGCGCGCGCTGATCGACTCCTCGCTCAGCCCGGTATGGGAGGCCAACCACACCTGGCTGATCTTCTGCCTGGTCATGATCTGGACCGGCTTCCCCCCGGCCTTCGCCGCCATCACCACCACGCTGTACATCCCGCTCGGGCTGACGGCGCTCGGTATCGTCGCCCGCGGTTCCGGCTTCGCCTTCCGCAAGGCGCTGCTGCGCACCGCCCACCAGCGGGTCACCGGCGCCGCGTTCGCCCTCTCCTCGGTGTGCACGCCGTTCTTCCTGGGCACCGTGGCCGGCGGGATCGCCTCCGGCCGGGTGCCGACGGGCGGTCACGGTGACCCGATCACCTCCTGGGTGAACCCCACCTCCGTGCTCGGCGGCGTCCTCGCGGTCGTCGCCTGCGCCTACCTCGCCGCCGTCTTCCTGACCGGCGAGGCCCGGGAACACCATGACGACGCGCTGGAGCGGGGCTTGCGCCGCCGCGCCCTCGGGGCGGGGGCGGTGGCGGGCCTGGTGGCGCTCGCGGGTGTGTTCGTCCTGCGCGCCGACGCCCCGCGCCTGTTCCACCACCTGCGGACGGTCGGGCTGCCGCTGCTGATCGCCTCGGCGGTGTGCGGGGTCGCCGCCCTGGCCCTGCTGTTCAGCCGTCGCTCGCACCTCGTCCTGCGGACCCTCGCGGCGGCGGCGATCGCCACCGTCGTGGCGGGCTGGGGCGTCGCCCAGTACCCGGATCTGCTGGGCACCCACCTGACCATCCAGCAGGCCGCGGCCCCCGCGCCCACCTTGTGGGTGCTCTTCGGGGTCTCCTGCGTCGCCGCGCTGCTCATCGCCCCCTCGCTGCTGCTGCTCTACGCCCTGCAGCTACGCCGCAGACTCGGCTGACCGGCGGCGTGGGCTTGTGCCTTCGTCAGACCCTAGGCATGTTCGAAGACGAAGTCGTCGATGGGGTGGGTCATCCGCACGGTGTTGCTGTCGGTGATCTCGACCACGTGGTGCAGGCCGGTGACGAGCTTGTTGTCCGGCAGGATGCGGAACTCGTCCGCGGCCCCGGCAAGGAAAGAGGGGAAACAGGCCAGGGCCGGATTGCCGAGGTCCAGGTAGTCCTTCAACCGCCGGAACAGCTTCGGGAGCATCACCACCTCGTGGGTGATCGAGTACATCCCGGTGACCTTCACCCCGGTCATGGTCGCGTCGCTGGGCCACAGGCCCTTGGCGGGCGCCGCCTTGGCCTGGTGGACGGCCACCGTCAGCTCGTCGCGCAGGGTGGAAGGCAGGCTTGTGTAGTAGGTGGGGTAGGCCAGGCCGAGCGCGAGCAGGTGATGGTTGGCGGTTTTCCTCAGCAACTCCGGGCCGACGCGGATCTCGAAGCCGCTGGGCGCCGGTGGGGCGCCGCGGCCGACCAGGGCCACGCACCGGTTGTGGACGTCCGCGCCACTGGTGAGGATGAAGCCGGGCACGCTGTCGGGGGTGGCGGTGACGGTCTCGTCCGGATTGCGGTGCACATTGGTGAAGCCGAGCCAGTTCAGCAGTTCGTCCGCGGCGGCGTGGCCGAAGGCCAACGGCTGGTGGACCTCTGGCCCCTGGCCGGAGTAGTGGGTCTCCAGAGTGTCGATGCCTTCCATCCGTACGTTGACATGGCCGTCCGCCTTGGGCACGACCTTGCGGAACCCCGGTACGAGCTTCCAGTCGGTCGGGTGGTCGGGGGTGAAGGGGACGGTGTCACCGTCCGGCTTGGCGCCGCCCTTCACATGGAACGACCCTTTGATCACCAGCATCGGCATGACGGCCCCACACGGTTGGATCATCGGATGAACGGCACGTCCCGGACGAACGTACCCATGCCCGTGACCCGACGGCCAGCCGCCGAACAGGTGACGCAACGCCGTTGAAGACGAACGACCGGCTCAGTGTGAGCGCGACCGCCACTGAGCCCGCGTCGCGGTCCGGCCCGGGCCGCGGTCAGGCCCGGGCCGCCGCCGAGCGCAGCCCGTAGACGCCGGCGCCGAGCACGAGCACCGCCGCTCCCCACACGACCGAGACCAGCGGCAGGGCGAAGGCCAGGGCCAGACAGCCGGTCGTGCCGAGCACGGGCACGATCCGGGCGGGGCGTCCTTCGGCGGGGGTCAGTGTCCAGGCACAGACGTTGGCGATGGCGTAGTAGGCCAGCACCCCGAAGGAGGAAAAGCCGATCGCACCGCGCACATCGGCCGTGGCGGCGAGGACGGCGACGATCGCGCCGACCGCGAGCTCGGCGCGGTGCGGAACCTGGAAGCGCGGGTGCACGGCGGCCAGGGCCTGCGGGAGGTGGCGGTCGCGGGCCATGGCCAGCGTGGTGCGCGAGACTCCGAGGATCAGCGCCAGCAGCGAGCCCAGCGCCGCTACGGCCGCACCGGCGCGCACAACGGGGACCAGGCCGGGAACGCCCGCGGCCCGGACCGCGTCGGCGAGCGGCGCGGTGGCGTGGGCGAGGCGATCGGGCCCGAGCACGGACAGCACGGCCACGGCGACGGCCGCGTAGACGGCCAGCGTGATGCCGAGGGCAAGGGGGATCGCGCGCGGAATGGTGCGCCCGGGGTCGCGGACCTCCTCGCCGAGGGTGGCGATGCGCGCATAGCCCGCGAAGGCGAAGAACAGCAGCCCGGCAGCGCTCAGCACCCCGCCGAAGCCGGCGTCGGCACCGATTGCCAGGCGGGCGGCCTCGGCGGTGCCGCCGGTCAGGCAGGCGGTGACGACGGCGGCGAGGACCGCCAGGACGACCGCGACGATCACCCGGGTGAGCCAGGCGGACTTCCGCACGCCGACGTAGTTCACCGCCGTCAGCGCCACCACGGAGGCCACCGCGACCCCATGCGCCTGACCCGGCCATGCGTACGCGCCCACGGTGAGGGCCATCGCCGCGCAGGATGCCGTCTTGCCGACCACGAAGCCCCAGCCGGCCAGGTAACCCCAGAACGGGCCGAGCCGCTCACGGCCGTAGACATACGTACCCCCGGACCGCGGAGAGCGGGCGGCCAGCCGCGCGGAGGAGGTGGCATTGCAGTACGCCACCACCGCGGCCAGGCCAAGCCCCGGCAGCAGTCCGGAACCGGCCGCCGCCGCGGCGGGCCCAAGGGCCGCGAATACCCCGGCACCGATCATCGACCCGAGCCCGATCACCACGGCGTCGAACACGCCCAGATGCCGCTTCAGCTCACCGCCCTCGGCAGCTGCCGCCGACCCACCCATCGCTCACCCCCTTGAACCTGGCGCACGTTGAACCTGGCGCACGGGAAAACGCCGATGGTGCCGGCCGACAATCGACCAGCACCATCGTTGCCTTGCGGTACATGTGTCCAGGGGAACTGGGACCAGTGCCCCATGGATCGCACCCATCGTAACGAGCTGGTGCTGCCGTGGTCACCTCAGTCGGAGGCGGTCCGTACACCCCCGCCGGACGCGGTGGTGCCAGTGGGGTCATCGCGGGCGCCGAGGACGAAGGCGAAACGGTCGGGGAACACCAATTCTGGTTCCGGATGCCGGGCCCGGATCTCCTCGATCCCCGCTCGAAGCTCCTCATCACTGAAGGTCGACAGTACGGACATGTACCGGGCCCTGACCATGGACAGATACCGCCCGGTGTCCAGACGCAGCTCATGCTCCACGAAGGTCAGCTCGGTCCGGAGCCCCGCATCGGCCAGGTGCTGGGCGATGTCGGCCGGGTCGGGCTGGAACTCTTCGTACCGCTTGAGGGCTTCCGCGAACAACGGATACTCGATGGTGGTCGGCAGCATCGCCACCAGGAGCCGCCCGCCGGGCGCCAGAAGCCGGGCCAGGCCCGCGAGGGTGGCGGCGGGGTCGGTGACGTGGTGCACCGACTCCTTCAGCCACATCGCGTCCAACTGCCGATAAGGCAAGGCGACGGTCCGGTCTGCCACCTCCTCGGCTGAGGCCAGAAGCGGTGACAGAGCAGAAGACGAGTGAAGCTGATCGAGCATCGCCGCCGAAGGATCCACGCACAGCACAGGGTGGTGCGGGCGAAGAGCCTCCGCGATGCCCCTGGCAAACAGGCCAGTGCCGCACCCGATGTCCGCCATACGATCGTCCGCCGACAACTCCAGAGCGGAGGTGATCCGGTCGGACATCCACCGCACGAAGGCCGGGCTGTAAGCCCAGTTGTCGTCGTACGCGCTGGCGAGATGTTGGTAGTGCTCCCCCATGTCACGCCGCACCGACGCCTCCCGACGACCCGGATCACTCACGCTGCCATGGCTTGGCAGACTACCCACATGAGCGGCCCCGGCAACGGGGCGTGTGTCAGCGACCGCGCCGATGTCCGGGTCGAGTGCTCCGCGTGTCCAGCCGACCGATGATCGTCTACTGAGCCACATTCCCACGGGAATCAGGGACTACCGGAGTGCCCGCCAGGCCGAGGGGCTCGAATCTCCGACGGCCTCGCCGGCCCAGGTCGCATAAGTGCCGTCGGCAGCCTTTTGGCCGAATTCTTCAGTCGCCCGCCATCCGCTTGACCCCGGCGTCTGAGGCCTCGAACACCCCTGGAAATCCTGGGCCGCCCGCCGGTGGGGCAACGGCGGCTGCGCGGTCGCGGTCGACGGGGCGCCGAGGTCACGCTCGACCCGAAGAACGACACAATCCCACGGTCGATCAACGACCGTGGGATTGTGGTAAGTGTCCGAGGGGGGACTTGCACTCTCCACTCGGGCACCAGCTCTTTAGTTAGCTGACCAGCGGAGACGTACTCTCTGAGCCCCTTTGGAGACCGTGAGGGTTGGTCATGCTCACCTGCTGTTTCTGCCCGTTCCTGGCCGCTGTTGGTCATGCGTTGGTTACGTGACCAACCCTGCCTGAACAGCAGCGACCCCCGCCCATCCGTCCGGGGGGTGGATCAGATGGGCGGGGCGATCAAGGGGGCTCAGCGCCCGCTACTCAGTTCCTTACAGACTTCGGCACTCGTGGGCCGGTCGGCAGGGTCAGGGCTGAGCATGGCTTCGATGAGCTTGCCGAGCACGCCCGGCACGTTCACCGGGCGGTGCGGTCCGTCCACGATGGCTCGCCGCTGATCCTTGCGGCTGGCGTCGTCGGGATACGCGACGTGTCGCAGGCCGGTTGCACTGATGAAGAGCGAGGCACCGAGGGCATAGACGTCCGCCTCCATGGTCGGCGTGGCCGTACCGGCGTTCAGCACGCTCTGCGAGATTTCCGGGCTTTCGTAGTGGACGAGACAGCCCCGATAGCTGAAGTCGTACGCGGTGGGGATGTCTCCGCCATGAGCCAGCGCGAGATCAATGAGCGCCGTTCCCTCATCGCTGATGATCAGGTGCGCGGGTTGAATGTCCCCATGCGCCCACCCCGTGGCGTGCAACGCGGCTACGGCTTCCGCGCACGACAGTGCTTCACCCAGGTCGGGCTCTGATGAGGCCCCTTCGGCGCGGTGCGGCTGCCAAAGGTCGTACAGGCTGTCGCCCTGGTGCCAGGGTTGGACGTTCCAGGTGCCGTGTTCCCATTCGCCGTAGTTGACGTTGCCCCTGTTGAGCTGTTGCAAGATCGCGCCCTCGCGGGCGGGGGCCAGGGCCGTCCATTCCTGAGCCTCCCATTCGCTTGTTGCTTCGATTGGATAGCCAAGCTTCACGGCATACCGGCCCTGCTGCGTCTCGATCTCCCAAACAGTTGACCCGCGCCGGTCGAGTACGAGCCGCCTTCCTGAAGCCACCAGCGTCTCTAAGACGCTGGTGGGAATCTCGTACGATGCTGCTTCCGCCACTAAATCTGATCCCCTCTAGAGGAGCGAACCGCCCCTCAGCATGTGCCGAGGGGCGGCCCTGTCTCACATCACCGGCCGGAGATTACTCCGCCTGTCCGTACGGCCGTCCGCAGTCGGAATCGCACTGCGCGGCGTTCTCGCCGTTCACGGTCCACAGGTCATCGAAGACCATGAACCCGGCCGCCTTCATGGCGTGCGCGCTGGCTGTGACGGCTTCCAGGGTGCGCCCGCCACCACCGGGGGCCGGGTTGTGGTGCAGGAAGCGCCCGGCGTGCTGGTCGCAGAACTCCCCATACGCCTTGGTGTGCAGGATGAAGGCGTGCAGACCCATGTCCACGTCGTCCGACGGGACCATGGACACGGTGGCGGTGGCCACGGTCGCGAGGAACGCAATCGCCTGGTCGGCGATGCGCTCGGCACGCTCCGGGGTCTGCGCGTTGTGGGTGGCCACGAAGTGAGCGAGGCTACCGAATAACTCTTCGCTGACCAGTGAGCGGCCGGTCCGCTGGTCGTTCACTACTGCTGTCATTGCTGTGATTCCTCCCTGGTTGGAGTGGTGCACGGCACTTGCTGACCCGCCCCGACCGCTAGCCTTTCCTGTTGCGAACGATCGGGGCGGGGGCTCACCCACCCACCAGGCGGGGATCAACACCGTCCGGCGGGTGGAGCCATGGGATGCGTCGTCAGGGGCTACTCGTCGCCGGAGTCGGGGTGCGGCCGTGCCTCGTTGGGGAACTGAACGTTCCTGGAGTCAGTCATCCACTCCTGTCCGCCCCTCTGGGGGCGGAGAAACGCGACGAGTGGGCCCGGCATCTGGTGATCGAAGAAGAGTTCATCGACGTCACAAACGGCTTGAAGAACGCCCAGACGCCCCGTGGCGGCGTCGTAAGCCTCCTCGCCCGGCTGGGGCCCGTTGTACGGCGTCGGCTCATTCACCCGATCCACCCCCATCGAGGTCCGAACGGAGGCATCTTGTGACCGTCCGGACGGTGCCGCTTCAGTTCAGGATCGGCGGCCAGCCGATAGTCACCGGCTTCCATGGCCTTGGCTTTCTCCTGCTTCAGCCGGGTGCACGTGGCACATGAGGTCATCGGTTCCGCCCTCCGCGCCCAAGGTGCTTGTCGATCTTCTTCTTCAGGGTCTCCGCACGCTGGTCCAACTCCTTCTGCGTTGAGGGCTTGGACGCGTTTTGCTGTGCCTCCTGCGGTTGGGCTGGAGGCTCGATCGCGCTCACCGCGAGACCCCCAAGGCTCGCTGCCGCTCGTGCCGGAGGACGTACAACGGCACGGGGTCGGTGTCCCAAGCGATCGGGAACCGGTCTTCAGTCGGGATACGCGGGAGCTGAAGCGTGGGCGAGTCCGCGATACAGACAGGCGCACAGGCCGAGGTGGGTACGGGCACGGCGACGCGTGCCGGTGTGGGCTTTGAGGCATCGGTTGTCCGATGGCGCCCAGGGGCGGGGAATAACCTTCGTCCCCACCGTTCCATGGATCGGGCGATACGCTTTCTCATGTTGACGCTCCCTACGCAGCGTTGACCATGCCCCCGGGCCGGTCGCACGGTCGCGGGGGTCCTTCTCGCTCTAGGCAACCGCTCCACTACGCATCGCGGTACCGTGGCAAGAGCGGCAGTTTTTAAGAGCTTTAAGCGCCTGCTTTAGCTGAGGGGTTGAGCGCCGAATGAGTGAGCGGGAGCCGAACGAGGGCCTGGAACGGCTGTTCCGAGAGACCGGGTGGACGCTGCGGCGGCTCGTCCAGGAGGTCAACCGCATTGGTACCGAACGCGGAACGCCACAGAAGTACCGGGAGCCGTCCGCCCATCAGTGGCTTAAGGGGCACATGCCGAAAGAGGCGGCCCGACCACTGATCTTGGAGGCGTTCGCCCGGAAGCTGGGCCGACCGATCACGCACGCTGAGGCAGGGTTCCCCCTGCCTGCCAACGAGTCGAACGCACGCCTGGGTACCGTTGAGGCGTTGATCGACTTGGGGAGGCAGGACATGGAACCCTCGCGCCGCAGTGTCCTTGGCGTGAGCCTCTTCTCTGTCGCGTTGACTGTGCCCAACTGGCCGGACGTTGTAGGCCGGATGGAAGCCATTCAGACAGGGCAAGCGCAGCGCATAGGGATGCCTGACGTCCATACGGTCGTGGCCATGACTGAACGGATCTCAGAGCTTGATGATCAGTTCGGTGGCCGACACGCACGCCCCATGGCTGCAGCATTTCTTGTCAATACGGTGGCTCCGTACCTTCGGGCCGATGCCACAGAAGAAGTCCGTAAAGCGATAATGTCGGCTGCGTCGGACCTGTGTTACCTCACCGGGTACATGGCTGTGGATGAAGGGGTTCACGGGCTGGCTCAGAAGTATTACTTGAAGGCTTTGGAGTTGGCTGGAGCCTCAGAGGATCACCTAACTTACTGCACTACGCTGCGAGGAATGAGCGTTCAAGCGGTTGATCTCGGGCACGGCCGGGAAGCCATGAAGCTAGCGAATTCCGCTGCCGCCGCTTCCCCCAACGCGGGGCCGAGAATGCGGGCCTTCCTTGCTGGACAACAGGCCCACGCTGCCGCACAGCTCGGGGAGCGCAATAACGCCCTTGGGTACCTCAAAGAAGCAGAGGTCGCCATGGAGAAGGCCGAATCCCGATCGAAAACGTTCGGCTCATATAATCCGTCATCGCTCACGTATCACATTGGTCAGGTGCGATACGAATTGGGTGATGTTCGCGGCTCCATCGAGGCACTTGAGGAATCCGATAAGCTACGACACCAGTCATTTCGCCGGAACCGGATCCGCTATCTGTCCATGCTTGCCGAGCGGCAGCTAGAGGTTGGCCACCTCGAAGCCGCATGCGCCACATGGACGAAAGTCGTGGACATCTATCCGCAAGTCCAATCAGGTCAATGCGACCGAAGCATTTCGAATATGGGTTCTCGCATTCGACCTTACCTCAAGAACCATGCGGCTCGGGAGCTTTACGAACGGGCACGAGTAGTGACCCCCGCATACCTCATTTAAGTGCGCGTACCTCGCTACCCCTTATCTGAGATTCGACAAAAAGGCGAACCAGTCGGAATAGTCGACTGGCGCACCTGAATCATTTATTAGAGTAGGTCGCGGAACGGGTTTCCCTGGACAGGGGCGGGAGCGGTCGACCGCTTCACTGGTTGGGGGCGTCGGCGACCAGTCGGAGGCGGGGCCGCTCGGCCGGGACGACTGTGGGCTCGTCCGCTGCCCCGTTTTCCTCACTCTCCGCTCTGGCTGGCGGCGTCACAAAGTGACGGGAACTGTCATGGCGGAGCGTAAAAACGGTGGCCGGTCGGCCAGTCTTACCCGACCGTTCCACGGTCACCACGATGCGCATCGCCCCCGCGGCCGGCATCCGGCCCGGGTTTCGACCCCTCCAGGGGTGATGAGGACCTGCCCCTCGGTGGGCAACTCAGCCTGCTTGTCCGGTTTCGACCCCTCCAGGGGTGATGAGGACGTTGCGGGGCGGGCGGGGTGGTGTCCGGATCCAGGTGTTTCGACCCCTCCAGGGGTGATGAGGACCCGCCTCGGGCGAGATGGACACCTCTTGGGTGTCGAGTTTCGACCCCTCCAGGGGTGATGAGGACTGTTGGGCTTGGTCCCCGGGTGGTCCACGCGCCGCGGTTTCGACCCCTCCAGGGGTGATGAGGACTCGGGAAGCCCGGCTCCGGAGTCCGGCAGCTCCCTTACGCATTTCGACCCCTCCAGGGGTGATGAGGACCCCGCACCGCGCTGGATGAGCTGGGCTGTGAATGGCTGTTTCGACCCCTCCAGGGGTGATGAGGACCGCGGCTGCCTGATCGCACAGACCGCCCCAGCGCAAGTTTCGACCCCTCCAGGGGTGATGAGGACAGGCGCACGATTCGTCAAGTCCAGCCACAGCGACCCGTTTCGACCCCTCCAGGGGTGATGAGGACGTACTCGGCCGTGAGTCTCGGCGGGGACAAGTGGATGTTTCGACCCCTCCAGGGGTGATGAGGACCGGTGGTCAGGAGGCTTTCCCAGTGTGTGTCGAACAGGTTTCGACCTCTCCAGGGGTGATGAGGACCCCGAGGGTAAAGCCACCGGTCAGCGCCGCCTTGTATCGGTTTCGTGGGGTGGATTTTGCAGCGATCCGGCGGTAGCGCATCAGTACAGGTCAGAGCGTTGAAGGCTGGGGGCCTTCGCAGTTGCGGGTGGCTGTCGTAGGCGTCCGCTAGTTTGCGGGTTCGGTTCAACCACGGCAACTCCATCGTAGGTCGCTTCCAGGTTCCGGCCTCGCGGCTGCTAGCACAAAACGATGAGTTTCACAAATGTTTGCGGTTAATCATTCCTTGCCGCCCTTCGTTCGCTAAAGTCCGAGTCCCTCCACGACTGTGGGCCATGGAGGTGCAACAGCTGGTATGGGCACAAAGCCGTTGGGGGTGCGATGCGGATCAGGGTGGACGTCGAGGCGGATGTGCCCAGTCTTCGATGGGAGGACGTGCACGGGCCGGCCAGAGCGGTGATGTACGAGCTGCTCGGTAGCCAGGACGCCGCTATGGCTCGGTCGCTGCATGACGAAGGGTGGAGGGGCCAGCCGCTCAAACCCTTGGGCCTGACGATTCCCCAGTTCAAGGGGGCGCCCAAGAAGAACGGTGTCTATACGACGTCGAGCGATGGGTCGGTGTGGTTCGGCTCGCCGATTCCGGAGATCGCAGCCGCCTTGGTGGCGTCGCTGGCATCCCGTACCGAGATCGTGTGGGGCGCGGCGCGTCTGAAGGTGCGCGGGTTCAACGTGGATGTCGGCAGCCAGGTGTCGGACGGTCCCGTGGAGTTGAGTACGACCACGCCCGTGGTGGTGAAGTACGAGAGTCGCTATCTCCTCCCGGGGGACGACCATTACCTCGAACGGCTTCAGCACAATCTGGCGCACAAGGCGGATGTGCTGGGACTTCCGGCCCCGCATGGTTTACGGGTGTTGGAGGCCGGGCCCCGGAGGCGGTTCACGGTGCGGGGGGCGCCTCGTATCGGGGCGCAGGTGCGCGTGGCGATGGAGGCCGACGCCCGTTTCGTGGAGGCGTTGCGCTCATGGGGGCTGGGGTTGGACACGGTGCAGGGTTTCGGGTGGATCCGGTGAGCGCCCTCGCCATGGCGGCCGGGGCCATGGCACCTCTGTCGGCGACCAGCCATCCCCTCCAGCGCGCTGGGGCATGGGCGGTCGCCGTGTTGGCCAAGCGCGAGACGCCGGGCGAGGTCATCGAGGCCGACCTGGAGGCGGTGGCTTCCCGCATCATCAGCGACGTGAGTGCAGCGGCCGTGGCCGCGAAGGACACCCCGGCGTACGACTGGTGGAAAGTACTCTTCGCCCTCTACCCGAACTCCAAGGCGACGCACAGCAAACGCTCCCGCGACCAGGCGGTGTTGCGGGCGGCCATCGCGGAGATGTTCGTGCCCGAGGACAGCCAGGCACCCACCCGACCGTGCACGTTCTGCGGAGCGCCCGCCGCAGCGGTGTGGGCTAAGTCGACTCTGCCGATGTTCGATACGAACAAAGCGCTGAACACGTTGCCGCCGGGCGTCGCGGGCTGGCCCGTGTGCCGGGGCTGTCGTGTCGCCGCATGGGCTCTGCCGTACGGCGCTTGGGTCACCGCCGGATCGGCGACCGTTCTCTCCTGCGAGGAGGAGACGGCAGAGCGGGCGTTCTCGGCGCGCAATGTGCAGCGGGCCCAACGGATCATGCACCTCGGCTTCAGCGGCCTGCCCGCCGACGCCCGGGCCGAGCTGGTCGCCGTCCGGGCGATGAGGTCCCTGCGCGCAGGGCTACCGGCAGCCGCCACCTTGTGGAGCTTCAAGAACGACAACCAGGAGCCGTGGCTGCGGGTGACGCGTACGCGTCGTGCCGTGCCCGTCTTCCTGGCCACGGTGGAGGGCAACGCCGAGCTGAGCCGGGGCTGGCGGTTGCTGGAGTTGGCGCTCACCCGGCACGACAAGAACGGACAGTTGTTGGCAGGCGGCCCAGCCGAGGCGGCCCGGCTGCTGTTCGAGGCCGAGGACGGCCGGAGCCGTTCGCTGCTGTGGCAGCTGCACTCCGTGCTCCACCAGTCCGACGGTCACTGGAGCACGCGGAACCGAGCAGCCCTGACCCGGCTCGCCTTCACCTACGCCGAGGAGGTTCTCGGGATGAGCCCGGACCTGAAGCCCGTGGCGACCGTGGTCGCTGACTGGATCGAGCACGGCAGCGGTAGCCCCCGTGGCCGACTGGCGGAGTACCGGAATGTTGCGCTGAGCGATTACAAGCTCGGCACTCTGCTGTTGCAGGCCCACTTCCGCCTGACTCTCGATGGCCGTCCTGTGGTGGCCGGCCCGGAGGACTGGAGGCCGCTGATCCAGCAACGCCCCCGCGCCTGGGAGCAGCGCATGCTGCTGGCCGCCACGGTGCTGCAGATCCTTCAAGAGCGCGGCGTGGCCGTCAGCGAAAAGCGGGCCGAGGCGGACGAGGAATCGCGGACTGAGGAGCTGCTGGAGCAGCCATTGCTCGGCCTCGACGAAGACGACGAGATGGGAGCGGTCTGAATGGCCTACCTGGCAGGAAAGATGGTGCTCGCAGTCGAGGCGGGCGCGCCCAACAACGGCAAGGCGGAGGAGACCAAGGCCAGGGTAAAGTTCGCCCGGATCCGGGGCCGGCACTACCCCTATATCTCAGCCCAGGCGGTACGGCGCTGGACTCGGGACGGCATGGTCGAGCTCGGTGCCGTGCCCTCTCCCGTCACTCGGGTCGGCAAGGCGCAGAACAAGGCGCAGAAGGCCAACACCGAGGCGGACCCGGTGCGGTACGCCGACGATGACCTGTTCGGCTATATGCGGGCCGGTGCCAAGAAGGACGACGCAGCGACCACTCTGCGCGACAGTCCGTTCATGCTGGGCACCCTGATGTCGGTCGAGCCGACGTACCCGACGGAGGACTTCGGCGTGATGTCGCGCGGGGTCATCGAGCCGGTCCTTCACGGCCATGAGTTCTACACCGCCGATCTGGCCGCCCCGTTCCTGCTGGACATGCCGCGGATCGGTACGTTCACCCTGCCCGACGTGAATGGTGTGGGCAGGCCGAACTACCTCACCCAGGAGCAGGCTCTTGCCGTGGCGGACGCCGCCGCTGCCGGAGCGACCACCACCACGTTCCGGAGCCAGCCTGCAGTGCGGCTGCCGATTGAGGAACGCCGGAACCGAGCGGCGCTGTTGCTGGAGGCGCTGGCTCACCTCAGCGGCGGAGCCAAACAGGCCCTCCATTACGGGGACCGGGTGCCCGCCCTGATCGTGATGGTGCCGTTCAAGGGCGGCATCAACCCACTGGCGCACTGCGTCGACGGTCAGGAAGGCGCTGGGCTGCGGGTGCGTGGCGAGGTGCTGCGGGCCGAATTGAAGGCGTGGGAGGGTGAGTGGGAAGCGCCGGTCCGTATCGGCTGGCGCCCCGGCTTCCGGGACGACTTGCGCGAGGACTTCGCGAAGGAATGTGCCGAGGAGATCGCGGACGGCGCGATCGTCGTCGACCATCCTCGTACGATCCTGCGGACCTTGGCCGCCGAGCTGCGTGAGGGCCGGCTGGACGGCTGGTTCGACGACCCGGCGCGGTGATGTCCGTGCAGCGTGAGCCGCAGACGGCCTGGCGGGCGGAGTTCTGGGCGCCGGTCGCGTCCTTTCGGGATCCTCTCTTTCCCGGTCTTAGCCGGGGTCTACCGCTGCCGCCGCCCTCGACGGTGCGAGGGCTGTTGGCGGCAGCGACCGGCGAGGTGGCGGAACCGCTCGCCCTGGGCATAGCGGCCTGGAGCGAAGGTGCCGGTGTGGACGCGGAGACGTACCATCCCATCGCCGCCGACGGCTCCAATCCGGCCGTCTCCGGACGCGTGCGCGCTGTCAAGGGCGGCATGACGATCCGCGACCGGCCGTTCCTCGCTCATGTGCACCTGACGGTGTGGCTGCCTGGAGGCGACGGAGACCGGATCGCCAAGGCACTCAGCCGCCCCCTGTGGCCTCTGCGCCTGGGGCGTTCTCAGGATGTCGTCCACCCCCTACGCCTACGGCGCACCACGCTGTACCCCACCGAGGAAGCGACCGTGGACCACGCCTTGGCTCCAGCGGGCGGGCATGACGTGCCCGTGGCCACGGTGCACCGTATGGCGGCCAGCGTCTCCACCGACCGCCTCAGCACCTCCTGGGCGGACTACCTGTGGTGTGACAGTCCTACGGGCCTCCACCCCGTCCGGAACGCCTACCAGGACGACCAAGGACAGGCAGTGTGGCTACTGACTCCCTGAGAGCGGAAGGCCGTCGGCGCTGGCTGACCGACATCCGTGCGAAATCCACGCCCGCCGACGACCCCGAGCGGCTGACCACCCACTCCCGAGCCGTGCATGACGTCGTCAGCCAGATCGAAGCACGGGTCGCGACCACCGGAATCATCGCCACCGAGCCCGCCTTCTGGTCCCGTGTCCGCAAAGCCGCCCTTCTGCACGACACCGGCAAGGTCGCCGAAGGCTTCCAGCAGCAGCTCCAGCCCGGCGGGCAACTGTGGGGCCAGCGACACGAAGTACTCTCGCTGGCCTACGTCGACCTCCTCGCCACAGCGGCGGGCTGGAGCGACGAGGACCGGCTGGTGATAGCCACGTTGGTCGCGACCCATCACCGGTCCCTGCACACCTCGTCGTCGGGCGCCGCGGGGGGCAAGCCACCCCTGGCGCAGATCTACAACGCCCAGACCCGATGGGACGAAGCGTTCACCCGCAGCCCGCATCCGTCAGGCGTACAGGTCCAGGTCACGCGCGGACTGCACCAGGAGCTGCTCGCATGGCTCGCCGGCTTCCTTGCCATCGACCCTCCGTTTGCCGCGCCTGGCGAGGCCACGTTGGCGGACCGGGCCAGATCACTACTCGAACACGTCCTCGCCACCTGGCAGCTCCCCGTCAAAGAACACCAGGGGCTGCTCGCCGTCCTCGCGCAGGGCGCGCTCACGCTCGCCGACCATGCCGGTTCGGCACACCAGCACCTTCAGACCCACATGCCGCTCCCCTCCGACTACATAGACCGCATCCCGCACCCGCCCTACCCGCACCAGCTGGAGGCAGCCGCCACCGACGGCCACCTGATCCTCATCGCACCCACCGGCAGCGGCAAGACAGAAGCCGGACTGGCCTGGGCAGCCCGGCAGATGACCACGATGCCCGGCTTACCCCGCCTCGTCTGGACCCTGCCCTACCGTGCCTCCCTCAACGCGGCACGCGAGCGCTTCCGGCGCACCCTCGTCCCCGCGCCAGGAGATCGCAAGGTCGACATCGGCCTGCTCCACGGCACAATCGCTCACACCCTCCTCACCCAGACACTCGACGACGACTGCGCGAGTTCCCAGAGCACTGGCCGCCGTGAACCGACCGTCGCCCAGGCACGCCAGGCGCGTGCCCGCGCCGGCGCCATGCGGCTGTTCGCCCAGCGCCTACGCGTGGCGACGCCGCACCAACTCCTGCGCGGCGCCATCGCGGGGCCCGCCTACTCCTCCGTCCTCCTGGAGCAGACCAACTCTCTCTTCGTCCTGGACGAACTTCACGCCTACGAACCCGAGACCTTCGGCCGCCTCTGCGCCGCCATGGGGCTATGGGAGCGGCTCGGCAGCCGCGTCGCCGTGCTGTCAGCCACACTCGCCCCGCCGATGACCGCGCTGATCGACGAAAGCCTTACACAGCACCTCGCCTGCCACCGCGCGCCGCAAGGCACCAGCCCGGTGCGCCACCGCCTCGTCGTGGACGACGCCCCGCTCACCTCCCCTCAGAGCGTCGACCGCCTGCGTACCTGGCTCCAGCAGGGCCACAGCGTCGTGGCTGTCGCCAACACGGTGACCACCGCCCAGCACCTCTTCGACGAACTCGCCGACGAAGCACGCGAAGCCAGCCATGAGGATCCTTGCGCCGCTCTCCTGCTGCACTCCCGCTTCAAGAACCGCGACCGCGCAGCCATCGAGAAGAACCTCCTGGCACGGCATCCGGAACGGCGGACCGGGGACCGGGCTCGTTGTGGCGGACTGACGGTCGCCACCCAGACCGTCGAGGTCTCGCTACAGCTTGACTTCGACCGCGGAGCGGTAGAGCTCGCCCCGGTCGAGGCGGTCGCCCAGCGCGCCGGCCGGGTCAATCGCCGTGGTCTGCACCCCGACGGTCCGGTGGAGTTCCGGGTGCACCGGGCGCCTGGGCCCCGGCCGTACGACGCGGGTGCCATGGAGGCCGCCTGGCAGGCGCTGACCAAGCTCGTCGAAGAGGGGGCCGACACCCTCAGCGAGCAGGACATCGACCGCCTGCTCGCCCTGGCCTACGAAACCGATTGGGGCAAGGACTGGGCAGACGCAGCCCGTCGCGCTCGCGACGCCTTCGCCTCCGAGTTCCTCACCTTCACTGACCCGTTCCACGATCGCAGCGAGTTCGCCCAGGCGCTCAGCGAGCAGTTCAACAGCGTCGAAGTTCTCCACCGTGACGATGTCGAGGAATACGCGACACTCACCGCCGGAAGGAAAGGGGAGCAGTTCCTCCTCGCGGCAGACCTCCTCATCCCCCTCCGCTACAGCCAGCTCAAGATCTACCAGGCACAGTACGACCGCCATCTGGGGGTCCACGTAGTCAACGGCGAGTACGACCTGACCACCGGGCTGAAGCCCTCGCAGGAACCGGAGACCATCCTGTGACCGGCCCCACCGAGGAGCCCGCCGACGACGGCTTGCGCTTGGGCGGGGTCCACATCAAGTACTTCCACCACTGCCCCCGCCAGCTGTGGCTCTATAGCCGCGGCTACCGGCCCGAGCAGCGCAGCGATCTCGTCGCCTTCGGTGAGGTCATCGACGACACCACCTTCACCCGGCGCCGGGACATCGACCTCGGCGAAGCGAAGATCGACTGGGTGACCACCGGCGCAGTCGTGCACGAAACGAAGTCCTCCCGCGCACCGGCACCGGCCCACGCTGCTCAGGTACGGCACTACTGCCTCCTCCTGGAACGCCGGGGCATCACCGTCCGCGGCGGCACGGTCCACTACCCCCTCATCCGCCGCACCACCGACGTCCCCTGGGACGCGACCGCCCGCGCCCAGGCCGAGGACTCCGAAGCCCAGGCCCGCGCCACCATCGCAGCCGCCGAACCACCCGCCCGCCTCACCCGCGCCGACTGCCGCGGCTGCTCCTACCTCGACTACTGCTGGGGAGACTGATGCCCGCTGTCGGCCGCACCTACTGGCTGACCGAACCGTGCCGCATCCGCCGCGAGGACAACAGCGTCCGAATCGAGCGCCCTGACGGCAGCCCGGTCCGCATTCCCATTACGGACATCCGCGACCTGGTCACTTTCGACCACGTCGACATCAATACCTCCGCGCTCTCGCTCCTGAGCCGCAACGGCGTGACCCTCCACGTCCTGGACCACTACGGCAACCACGCCGGGCACTTCAGCCCCTCGGAATCCATGTCCTCCGCCAGTGTCATCCGACGCCAGGTGGAGATCACCGCCGACCCGGACGAACGCACCGCGATCGGCCGCTCCCTCGTCCTCGCCACCGCCGAAAACCTGCGCTGGGCCCTGGACACCGACCTCCTCGACCCTGCTCTGACGTCGCTGCGTACCGCCCTCCCCGACTGCAAGGGCAGCGACGAGATCATGGCCCAGGAGGGAAACTTCCGGCGCACCGGCTGGGCCGTCCTCGACACCCAGCTGCCCGCCTGGCTCCGCCTCAACGGCCGCACTCGCCGACCACCCACAAACGCGGGCAACGCCTTCATCAGCTACCTCAACGCCCTTGTCTACGCCCGCGTGCTCACCGCCCTGCGCACCACGCCCCTGCACCCGGCCATCGGCTTCCTGCACTCGGACACCGACCGACGCCGCAACACCCTCGCCCTCGACGTGGCTGAACCCTTCAAGCCCCTCTTCGCCGAACGACTCCTCAAGCGCGTCGCAAGCCAGAAGAAGCTGAAGCCCACCGACTTCGAGACCGACGTAGCCCGGGCCTCCCTCAGCAAGGACGGTCGCAAAAAGGTCGCTGCTCTCGTGAAGGAGGAGCTGGCGACGACCGTCTATCACCGCACGCTCAAGCGAAAGGTGAGCTACGAGGAACTCATCCACCTCGAAGCGCTCAAGATCGTCCGCATGTGCCTCGAAGGCAAGTTGTACAAGCCCTTCCGCCCCTGGTGGTGATCAGAATCTTCGTCATCCTCGTGTACGACACCGCCGTCGAACGCAACCCGAAGGTCCTCAAGACCTGCCGGAAGTTCCTTCACTGGACGCAACGAAGCGTTTTCCAGGGTGAACTCTCCACCGCCCAGTACCGCGCCCTGATGGCCGCCCTGAACACCACCATCGACCCGGAGCACGACAGCATTGTGACCTACACTGCCCGGTCTCCCGACATGGTTGAGTCCAGCACTCTCGGAGTCGCCTTAGGCGGCCCCGGCGACATCCTCTGAACCGCTCTGACCTGCGCAGATGCACTACCGCCGGATCGCTGCAAAACGACAACGGAAGCCGTTCTTCATCGGTGCTCTGACCAGCGGCTTTACCGTCGGGTCCTCATCAGCCCAGGAGGGTTCGCAACCCGGCGACCGCCGCCGCGATGCCCGCGTATGCGGCCAGTCCTCATCAGCCCAGGAGGGTTCGCAACCCGGGATCATCTCGGCGTTCACCCCGATGTCGGACGTCCTCATCAGCCCAGGAGGGTTCGCAACCCATCAGGGTCTACCGGCCCAGCAGAGGCAGGGCCTACCGGTCCTCATCAGCCCAGGAGGGTTCGCAACCTGGAACAGGCTCATGTACCCCGGCCGGCGCCTGTTGTCCTCATCAGCCCAGGAGGGTTCGCAACGCAGGGCCGGGAGCGCATCTATCGCCCCCGCGCCGAGTCCTCATCAGCCCAGGAGGGTTCGCAACAGGCTTTTGCCGCTGATGGTGACGGGCCCCTCGTGTCCTCATCAGCCCAGGAGGGTTCGCAACTCCATACCGGGGTGACGGTGAGGAGGTCGGGCAGTTCGTCCTCATCAGCCCAGGAGGGTTCGCAACGTATACATGAGAGAACCGACGCCGTTCGGGGTCGGGTCCTCATCAGCCCAGGAGGGTTCGCAACATGCGGAGCCGGGTGAGCTCGGCCAGGTCGGCAGCGGTCCTCATCAGCCCAGGAGGGTTCGCAACCTGGTGGAGCGGATCGCCCACCGCCTCCACTGCGGGTCCTCATCAGCCCAGGAGGGTTCGCAACTCCAGCTCCTTGAGCGCCTGGTTCACCAGCCGCAGCGTCCTCATCAGCCCAGGAGGGTTCGCAACTCATCTCACCCACCCCGCAGACGATGGCCCGCTCCCGTCCTCATCAGCCCAGGAGGGTTCGCAACGTGTAGGTGCACACCCATCCGGTGGCCCGGTTCGAGTCCTCATCAGCCCAGGAGGGTTCGCAACCTGGTCAGAGTCCTGGTGACCAGCGGTGATGTGTTCGTCCTCATCAGCCCAGGAGGGTTCGCAACGCCGGATCGGGCAGCGTGGCCCGCTGCGGGGGCAGGGTCCTCATCAGCCCAGGAGGGTTCGCAACGCGTAGAGCGGGTACCGGCCCCCGCCCGCCAGGGCGGTCCTCATCAGCCCAGGAGGGTTCGCAACCGCGCGCACAGGACGAGCTCGGCCTCCAGGGCCTCCGTCCTCATCAGCCCAGGAGGGTTCGCAACCGCGCGTACAGGACGAGCTCGGCCTCCAGGGCCTCCGTCCTCATCAGCCCAGGAGGGTTCGCAACGGGGAAGCCTGCCGACGTCCGCACGGTGACGCCCGTGTCCTCATCAGCCCAGGAGGGTTCGCAACCTTTTTTGCGCGGCCCGTATGAAGGAGGGGAACCGGTGTCCTCATCAGCCCAGGAGGGTTCGCAACATGGGGAACATGACCTCTTGGCCGTCGATCTGGTGGAGTCCTCATCAGCCCAGGAGGGTTCGCAACATGCGTGCGCGCTCGACAGCCGCGCGGGCCTGCCGGTCCTCATCAGCCCAGGAGGGTTCGCAACGTGTAGGCGGGGTTGTGGTCGGCCATGGTCAGTCCCTGTCCTCATCAGCCCAGGAGGGTTCGCAACAGCAGCTGCGTGTCCTTGCCGCGCCCGAGGTAGGCGAGTCCTCATCAGCCCAGGAGGGTTCGCAACA
>NZ_JBEXHC010000018.1:0-98979 GCF_040607655.1 Streptomyces sp. NPDC005266 | reverse complement strand
CGTCCTCATCAGCCCAGGAGGGTTCGCAACAGCAGCTGCGTGTCCTTGCCGCGCCCGAGGTAGGCGAGTCCTCATCAGCCCAGGAGGGTTCGCAACCACTGGGGACACGGCACCGAGCCCCGCCCCTCGCACGTCCTCATCAGCCCAGGAGGGTTCGCAACACCATGCGGACGACGAGCCGGCCACCCAGCCGCTGTCCTCATCAGCCCAGGAGGGTTCGCAACCTGATGTACACCGACGTTGAGACGATCCAGCTCAGCGTCCTCATCAGCCCAGGAGGGTTCGCAACTGCGGCATCCGGAGGTGATGAGGGAGGCGTACACCGGTCCTCATCAGCCCAGGAGGGTTCGCAACTGGCTTCCTCGATCACTGTGTACGGACCGCCGACCGGTCCTCATCAGCCCAGGAGGGTTCGCAACCCCATGCCCATGACCAGACCGCCGCCGGACAGCAGCGTCCTCATCAGCCCAGGAGGGTTCGCAACGAGGCGGTGGGGTGGGTGTCGGGCTGGACGGTCATGCGTCCTCATCAGCCCAGGAGGGTTCGCAACTACTGGATCCCCCGGCGCTACGTCGGCGGCGGCGGCAGGTCCTCATCAGCCCAGGAGGGTTCGCAACCACCGGGCGAGGATCGTTGCCCCCACCGATCCGGGCGTCCTCATCAGCCCAGGAGGGTTCGCAACGGGGTGCTCATGCTGCGTCCCCCTCCGCAGCTCGGGGTCCTCATCAGCCCAGGAGGGTTCGCAACATGTGGCAGGACATGCAGCGCAAGAAGTGATCCCGGGTCCTCATCAGCCCAGGAGGGTTCGCAACGCGTATATGGGCTCGCGGAACAGCCCCTGCCACTGCGGGTCCTCATCAGCCCAGGAGGGTTCGCAACGGGTAACGCCCGACGGCAACGCGAGCGGTTCGAATCCGGTCCTCATCAGCCCAGGAGGGTTCGCAACAGGTACCCGAGTGGCCTCACCCGCTGCTGCCCGCACGTCCTCATCAGCCCAGGAGGGTTCGCAACGCGGACACGTACACCCACGCACCGCCGACCTCATGCCGTCCTCATCAGCCCAGGAGGGTTCGCAACGTCCCGGCCGGGGAGGAGGAGCGGGCCCTCGGGGGCGTCCTCATCAGCCCAGGAGGGTTCGCAACAAAAGCCCTTCTAGGTCTTTGGGGTTCATGGCTTCCGTCCTCATCAGCCCAGGAGGGTTCGCAACATCTGCTTGGCCCGGGCGCGGATCTCCTCCGACGCCGTCCTCATCAGCCCAGGAGGGTTCGCAACACCCGGACAACCCGGCGAACAACGACGCGAACATCTAGTCCTCATCAGCCCAGGAGGGTTCGCAACTGATGGTCCTGCCGCCGGCCCCGTTGTCGACGTCCAGGTCCTCATCAGCCCAGGAGGGTTCGCAACCGGAAGGCGCCACCTGCCCTCAGGTCGCCCGGGAGCTGTCCTCATCAGCCCAGGAGGGTTCGCAACAGCCGTCGGGGTAGCGGACGCCGCGGCTGATCCGCAGTCCTCATCAGCCCAGGAGGGTTCGCAACATCCACTTGTCCCCGCCGAGACTCACGGCTCCATACGTCCTCATCAGCCCAGGAGGGTTCGCAACGTGCGGCCGTACGCCATCCACCGCAGGAACGTCGCCGTCCTCATCAGCCCAGGAGGGTTCGCAACGGAATCTCGTGGACGATCCGGAACTCCGGTTCACCGGTCCTCATCAGCCCAGGAGGGTTCGCAACAGGGGCAAGGCAGCCGGCATCGGCTACTCGCTTCGCGGTCCTCATCAGACCCAGGAGGGTTCGCAACCTCTGCATCTGCTGGAGCCACCGGACATACCCGAGGGTCCTCATCAGCCCAGGAGGGTTCGCAACACATACGTCAGTGCCACGGGGGCCTCCTGTGGTTACGGTCCTCATCAGCCCAGGAGGGTTCGCAACGGTGCCCGCACCCACGGCAGTCCACGGGGCCGCCCTCGGTCCTCATCAGCCCAGGAGGGTTCGCAACCTACAGGTGAGCACCCCTACGGATCGCGTCTGCCCACGGTCCTCATCAGCCCAGGAGGGTTCGCAACGGGAGTGGCCGGCGCCTGGCGGCCGAGGGCGGCCCGGGGGTCCTCATCAGCCCAGGAGGGTTCGCAACAAGGCGGGGCAGGAGAGGCGTCGCGCTCTCCAATCCAAGGGTCCTCATCAGCCCAGGAGGGTTCGCAACAAACGGAAGGGTGTGGGACATGGTCTTTCCTCCGAGTTCGCAACATCAGCACCGTCGCGGCGGCGAGGGCGAGAGTGGCGTGGGTCCTCATCAGCCCAGGAGGGTTCGCAACATACGTCCTCAACAGTCAGCGGCTGGCGTACGTGTAGGGGTCCTCATCAGCCCAGGAGGGTTCGCAACGCCAGGATCTGGAACCGCTTCTGCCCGTCGCCGCTGGGGTCCTCATCAGCCCAGGAGGGTTCGCAACCCGTGCACGACGAGCTGGATGGCATCGTCCGCGCTGGGGTCCTCATCAGCCCAGGAGGGTTCGTAACACGTACTGCCGGACGGTGTTTCCGCCGTCGCTCGACGGTCCTCATCAGCCCAGGAGGGTTCGTAACGCAACCACCGGATCGAGCGGCACCGGCGGATCGTTCACGGTCCTCATCAGCCCAGGAGGGTTCGTAACACCGGCACCCGGCCGCCGTCGCCTGCAACATGCCCGGGTCCTCATCAGCCCAGGAGGGTTCGTAACATGCGGTCCTGCGTGACGCCGATCCCCTCGAACGCGCGGTCCTCATCAGCCCAGGAGGGTTCGTAACTAGCTGGGTTCGCTGGAGCAGCCGACGAGCAGCAGGGGTCCTCATCAGCCCAGGAGGGTTCGTAACGCGACCCTCAACGCGGCGCGCACGGCGGCGGTCTGGGGGTCCTCATCAGCCCAGGAGGGTTCGTAACGCGGTCGTGTAGGTGCCGAGGGGGATCTGCTCGTGCGGTCCTCATCAGCCCAGGAGGGTTCGTAACCCGTGCTCCGCCGCTACGGCTGGTGCCAGTCCCTGGGTCCTCATCAGCCCAGGAGGGTTCGTAACGGTGCAAGCCGAGGGATTCGGCGTACTCCAGGGCGTACAGGTCCTCATCAGCCCATGAGGGTTCGTAACGCTCCGGGCCGCCGCCGACACACTAGGGCGAGCAGTCCTCATCAGCCAGGAGGGTTCGTAACCCGGGAAGACCGTGGCCGCCTGGGGCGACACCAAAGGTCCTCATCAGCCCAGGAGGGTTCGTAACGCCTGGCGATCGGCATGCAGCTCTCGGGTTCGCCAGTCCTCATCAGCCCAGGAGGGTTCGTAACGCGGCCCGGCTGCCTCTCGACAACTGGCTGGCGAAGGTGTTCCTGCCGCACCGGCTCGACGACACCATCGACCTCATGGCGACAGCAGCGGCCCCCGAGCAGGAGCCCGCTCCCGTCGCAGCCGCCCGTAAGATCATCGCCGACTGCGATGCCAAGCTGGCTACCCACCGAGCCGCCCTGGAAGCAGGCGCGGACCCCGCTCTCGTCACCCAGTGGATTGCTGAGACCCAAGCCCGCCGGGCCAGGGCCGGAGCCGAGCTCCGCACAGCGTCGAGGGGGCCGGGCACCAGAATGTCGCGCGATGCCGGTCCATCAGCGACCTGGCTGTCGCGATCCAACAGGCCGAGGCCGAAGACAAGGCCGAGATCTACCGCCTGCTGGGCTTCCGGCTCACCTACGCGCCAGCACAATCGACCGTGCGCGCCGAGGTCACGCTCGACCCGAAAAACAACAAATCCCCACGGTCGACCAACGACCGTGGGGAAATGGTACGTGTCCGAGGGGGGACTTGAACCCCCACGCCCGATAAAGGGCACTAGCACCTCAAGCTAGCGCGTCTGCCATTCCGCCACCCGGACCAGGTGTCTGCCGGTCGGCCTGCGGCCGTTCCGACGTGGAAAACCATAGCAAACATCCGGACGTGCTCGATCACGCCCGGTCGCCCGGCCGGGATGGTCCGGGGGAGGGGCCACTGTGACGGGGGCATGACGGCGGCGTTACCGCCTTGGGCTGGCTGGGCGGGCGCGGGAGGATGGGGAGGGTCCCCGTCGCGGTTCCGGCCCGGCCAGGGTGTTCCGCGGCAGTGAACGACGAGGAGGCAGCGTGAGTGAGTCGCTATCGGGCGCCACGACGACCGGCACGGTCAGAGGCGAGGACGAGGTGGTCGACCTCTGCCGCGATCTGATCCGGATCGACACCAGCAACTATGGCGATCAACCCGGGCCCGGCGAGCGCGCGGCAGCCGAGTACGTCGCCGAGAAGCTCGCCGAGGTGGGGCTCGAGCCGAAGATCTTCGAGTCCCGGAAGGGCCGGGCGTCCACGGTGGCACGGATCGAGGGGGAGGATCCGTCCCGTCCGGCGCTGCTCATCCACGGCCACACCGATGTCGTACCGGCCAACGCCGAGGACTGGACCCATCACCCCTTCTCCGGCGAGATCGCGGACGACTGCGTCTGGGGCCGGGGCGCGGTGGACATGAAGGACATGGACGCGATGACGCTCGCGGTCGTGCGGGAGCGCCTGCGCACCGGCCGCAAGCCCCCGCGCGACATCGTGCTGGCCTTCCTCGCCGACGAGGAGGCGGGCGGGGTGCACGGGGCGCGGTATCTGGTCAATGAGCACCCCGAGGTCTTCGAGGGCGTGACGGAGGCGATCGGCGAGGTCGGCGGCTTCTCGTTCACCGTGAACGAGAAGCTGCGGCTCTATCTGATCGAGACCGCCCAGAAGGGCATGCACTGGATGCGGCTCACGGTGGAGGGCACCGCGGGCCACGGCTCGATGACCAACAACGACAACGCCATCACGGAGCTGGCGGAGGCGGTCGGGCGGCTGGGGCGGCACAAGTTCCCGGTCCGGGTGACCAAGACCGTACGGTCCTTCCTGGACGAGCTGTCCGACGCGCTCGGCACCCCGCTCGACCCCGAGAACATGGACGAGACGCTCGCCAAGCTCGGTGGCATCGCGAAGATCATCGGGGCCACCCTGCAGAACACCGCCGCCCCGACCATGCTCGGCGCCGGCTACAAGGTCAATGTGATCCCCGGGCAGGCGACGGCCCATGTGGACGGCCGCTTCCTGCCGGGGTTCGAGGAGGAGTTCCTCGCCGACCTCGACCGCATCCTCGGCCCGCGGGTGAAGCGGGAGGACGTGCACGCGGACAAGGCGCTGGAGACCAGCTTCGACGGGGCGCTGGTCGACGCGATGCAGTCGGCGCTGCAGGCCGAGGACCCGATCGCCCACGCCGTGCCGTACTGCCTCTCGGGCGGGACGGACGCCAAGTCCTTCGACGACCTCGGCATCCGCTGCTTCGGCTTCGCCCCGCTGCGGCTGCCCCCGGAGCTGGACTTCGCCGGGATGTTCCACGGGGTCGACGAGCGGGTGCCGGTGGACGGGCTGAAGTTCGGCGTCAGGGTGCTGGACCGGTTTCTGGACGCCTGCTGAGGCTCGCCGAGGAGTGAACCGTTCGGCCTAATCGATCACACATACCGAAGGAACCAAAAAGGGTGAATGCTGTCGTAGCTTGATAGCTTGATTGCTCCTTCCTCGTTACATGGGGTGTGCGGCCCGTGACAGGGCCGCTATGCCGAGCAGGGGGTGGGTGCTGTGCCCCGCCTTCGGCAACTACCGCATCGATCACGTGACATTGGGTCACGGTCCACCGGGATGTGGTCCCGGGCGGTCTCGGAGTGTGCGCCATGCACTCCGGGGGCGCCCGGGCATGGGGGTGCGGGCGAACCGCCCGCACGCGTTCCGGCTCAGGACGGAAGGCAGGGGAGCAGAAAGTTATGCGACAGGTTGCGAAAAAAGGCCTGATCACCGTAGCGGCGGCGAGTGGCGTGCTGGCCATGACCGGCGGCTACGCCCACGCGAGCTCGGGGGCCGACGGCGGCGCCGCGTACGCGCCGGGGATCGGATCGGGCAACTCCGTCCAGGCCCCGGTGCACATCCCGGTGAACGTGTGCGGAAACACGGTGAGCGTCATCGGGATGTTCAACGGCGCGGGCGGAGGCCGGTGCGGCGAGCGGTCCGGGGGCGGATCGGGGGACTCGGGTGGCTCGTCGAGCGGTGCCCAGGCGGGCGGCTCCCAGGCCCAGGGCAGCACTCACGGCTCGGCCGGAATCATCTCCGGCAACAATGTTCAGGCCCCGATCGACGTGCCGGTCAATGTGTGCGGAAACAACATCGGGGTGGCCGCCGTCGGCAACAGCAGCGGCGGCGACGGCTGCGGTCAGGTCGTCCCGGCCGTCCCGAGCGACCCGGGGGAGCCGGGTGAGCCTGGCGAGCCCAATGAGCCGGGTGAGCCGAACAACCCCGGTCAGCCCGAGAATCCCGGCCAGCCCAATAACCCGGGCCAGCCGAACAACCCGGGCCAGCCGAACAACCCGGGCCAGCCGAACAACCCGGGCCAGCCGAACAACCCCGGCACCCCCAGTAACCCCGGGCACCACAACCCCGGCGGTGACTCGGACCACGGCTCGCACCACAACGGGCAGCAGGCCGGATCCCCCGGCGTCGACCCGTCCGCGAACCTCGGGGGTTCCCGTCCCGCGGGCAGCGAGCAGCTCGCCCACACCGGCGCGGGCCCCGTGGAGCTGGCCATTCCGGCTGCCGCGGGCATGCTGCTGGCGGGGACCGTGCTCTACCGTCGCGCCCGCGCCGCGCGGCGCTGACCCGCAGCACACCCGCACGCCGTGTGACCGCGGCGTCACTCCCGGCGGGCCCCGCGATGCGCGGGGCCCGCTCGGCATCCGGGCGACCTACCAGGTCGCCCGGAGCTGGCGGATGATCCGGCGCCGCAGGCGCACTCTGCGGCTGCCGTCGGGGTTGAGTCTGAGTCGGTCCAACTCCCAGTGTCCGTACTCGGCATGGTCCGTGAGCAGGCGAGTAGTGGCCTTGCGGGAAACCCCGCGCGGCACGTACACGTCATAGAATTCGTATTCCGGCATCGCATCTATTGTGCGGGAACTGCCCTGCTACGGATAGCGTCTGCACTATGTCTGATGCTGCGCAGCCATCCGCTGCCGAGGTACGCGCCGCTGCCGAAGCGGTGAAAGCCGCACTGGATCGTCACCTCGACGCTGTCGAACGCCGGTCGGGGGAAGGCGACCCGGCCGTCTACGCCGCGTTCAACGAACTGGCCGCGGCAGCCGAGGTCTACGACGAGCTGCTCTATGACGCCTATGACGAGGTGACGCCCTTCGAGATCCCGGGTGACGACAACCTCCCCGCGTACGCGGGGCCGGGGGAGCCGAGCGCGCTGAGCGTGTTCATCCGCAGGGACTACGCGGTCGTGGAACCGCAGCGGCTGCTCTCGCAGGCCCGGCGGATCGCCGAGCTGGATCCGGACGTGGAGAGCGCCAATGGCCGCCCGGACGGCCCCGCCGCCGGCGAGAGCGTGCACGCCGCCCTAGGGGTGCTCTTCGGGGAGTTCGAACCGGATGAGATCGCCTCCCGGCACAAGGAGTTCGGCCTGGAGGAGGGCGACTCCACGCTGTGGGTGACAGCCGCCGACGAACCCGCCGAACCGGGGGAGTGGCTGCCCGCCCCCTTCGATCAGGCTGATCCGCAGCTGGTGCTGTGCCGCTTCGATGTGAGCACGGTCTTCGACGAGGAGCTGGGCGAGGAGCTCGAGGACGAGGACGATCTGGAGGTCCTGGAACCGGGCACCTGACGGCTGCCCGGACACCTCACGGCTCGGGCCGGCACCCGACGGCACGGGCCGGGGTGCCACCGCGGACATGCCCGATGCGCGTCAGGGCAGGTCCGCACGGGCACCCCGCCGGCCTCCCGGGGCGGGCAGCCCCGGGCTCCCGCCCTCACCCGGTGGCCGGGACCTGTGTTTCGAGCAGGGTCCGCAGCCGGGTGGTGCGGTCCACATATGGAATCTCCGCCACCGCCCGCGGCAGCGCCCCCTCCGCGCCGTGCACCACGGACAGATGGCGCTCACCGCGGCTGAAGGCGGTGTAGACCCAGGCCCGGGTCAGCCCCGCCGCCGCGTCGCCCGGCAGGACCACGACGGCCGCGGGCCAGCGCGCCCCGGCCGCCTGGTGCGCGGTGAGGGCCCAGCCGTGCCGTACCAGGTCGCCCACCTCCTCCCGGGGCACCACCACCGGCGTGCCCGCGCAGTCCAGCCGCAGCCCCTCGGAGTCCGCCGAGACCACGGTGCCCGGCACCGTACGGCCCGGGGCCGGGGTGTACGCCACGCGGTCGCCCGGGTCGAACCCGCCGAACCGTCCGGGCCCCGGGTTCAGCCGGTTCTTCAGGGCCGTGTTCAGCACACGCGTCCCGGCGGCGCCACCATGGCCCGGCGTGATCACCTGCGTGTGCTCCGGCGGCACGCCGATCGCGCGTGGCACCGAGTCGGCGACCAGCTGTACGGTACGGTGCACCGCCTCGCCCGCGTCGCGCACGGGCACGATCACGACCTCCTTGCCGGGCGCCTCGACCTGGTTCAGCTCGCCGATCCCGATCCCCGAGACCAGCTCGCCGATCGGACCCGGGTCGGGGGTGCGGGAGACGACGTGCGGGCAGCGGCGGGCCGCCACCAGATCCGCGAAGACCCGCCCGGGGCCGGCCGACCACAGCACACCGGGGTCGCCGCCGAGCACCAGCCGGGCGCCCTCCGGCAGCGACTCGACCAGCATCGCGGCCGTCTCCACATCGAGCTGCGGCGTGTCCAGCACGGCGAGCAGATCGAGGGCGAGCGCCCCTTCCTCGTCGCGCCCCGGGCCTTCGGCGCCGGACAGCAGTCCGGCGACGGTCACGGCCGCCGGGGTCTCGTCGGGGCCCGTGGCACCGAGCGTCGCGGCCAGCCGCCGCCTGCCGTCCTCGCTGTGCGCGGCCGCGTACGCCCGCAGGCCCATCGCCCGCGCGGCGGCCACCAGCGCCGCCGGTTCGGCGCGCGCCGCCTCGCCGCCGCTGTGGATGACCAGACCGTGGGCCGCGACGGTGCGGATGAGCTCGGCGGCGGATGAGGTCGGCGCACCGGCGGCCGCGCTCTCCCAGTCGGGCGCGCCGTCCGTCTCACCGCCTGTCTCGGCGCCGGTCTCACCGCCCGCCTCGGCGCCGGTCACACCGCCCGTCTCGGCGAAGGTGCTGGCAAGGCGGGCGAGACCATCGGCCAGGCTCTCCTCCGCGAGTGCGTAGCGGTCCAGTCCCAGCAGCACCCGGACCGGCTGCTCGGCGTCCTCGTCGTCGCTCTCCGCCGTGGCACGGGCCCCGCCGGGTGCGTCGAGCGCGTCCTGGAAGACCAGCACCCCACCGTCCGCGATCGCGGTGCGCAGCGCCTCGTCCGGGTCGGGCACACCCACCTTGGCGAGCGCGGCGCGCAGCGCGGCGGACTCCAGCGCGGTGTGCCCCTCCCGGGCGGCGCGCTCCAGCAGCCAACCGATGAGCGCCTGCGAGCGGCGCTCGTCGCCGGGCTCACAGGCCGGGCCGAGCAGGGCCCGGGCGAAGCCGTCGGCCTGGTCGTGGCGTACGCCCGGCACGGCGAGGAGCTGCCAGGGGTTCTCGCGCAGCGCCCCGGCCGCGCGCTCGCCGAAGGCCTCGACGACCGGCCCGGCCAGGCTCTCGGGCGCTCCGCCCGCCGCGAGCACCTGCCGGACGTCACCGAGGTCGATGTCCTCACGGCCCGGCCGGACCGGGGGCCGGATCTCCCTCCGGGGCGGCTGCTCGCGCACCGGCGCGGCCGGGGCGGCGGGCGCGGCGGGGGCCGCCGGCCGGCGTGCCGGGGCGGTGTCGTTGAAGAACGAGGCCGCCGGCCGCTCCCCGCTCTCCACGGCCCGCACAGCGGCGGCCAGCGCCTCGGCGGCAGCGGACCGCCGCCCTTTATCCTCCGGGCTTCCGGCGTCGCGGGACACTTCCGCCCCGCCGCCCGTGGCTGCCTCGGGCCCAGCCGCGGCCCCGGCGCTTCGCGGGGCCGCCCCCGGCTCGGTGCCCTGGGGCTCCGCCCCCGGGGCCGTCTGGGCCGAGGCGTCCCGCGCGCCCGCGGGGCCGGGGGCAGCCGTGCCCTCGGCACTCCGGCGCCCGGCCCCACCGGCGGCCGCCGCCTCGGCTCCGGCGCTCCGGGGCGCCGCGCCTTCGGCGTCGCGGTGCTCGGCCCCGCCGGAGGCCGTGTCTCCGGCCCCGGCGTCCGTGGCCGTCCCGGCCCCCGCCGCGGGGGCGTTGGCCTCGGCCGGAGGCTCGGCCACAGCGGGCTGGTCGCCTGGCGCGAGGTCCGTGGGCGCCGTGCGCCCGGGGCCCCGGGGCTCCGCCCCCGAGGCCCGCGGGGCGGCCTCGGCGGTGGCCGCTCGCTCGGCCCCGCCCGGGGCAGCGGCCTCGCCCTCAGCGTCCCGGGGCTCCGCCCCGGCAGGGGCGTCCGTGCCGGCGATGGCCCCGGGGACCGCCCCCGGGGCCGGGTCCGGGGACGCCTCGGCTGCGGGGCCCTCCGGGGGCGTCGGGCCCCCGGAGGGCTGGGGCTCCGCCCCCTGGGCGGCCTCGCCGGCGAGGCGGTCGGTCGTCACAGCGTGCTCCAGTCCTGATCGGGATAGCGGTGCACGGGCGCCGACACATCGTCGAGCGCCTGGCAGATCTCGTCCGGAAGACTAAGGCTCTCCACTGACAACGCGGTCCTCAGCTGCTGCGCGTTGCGCGCGCCGATGATCGGGGCGGTGACGCCGGGCCGGTCGCGGACCCAGGCGAGGGCCACCTGCAGCGGGGTGGTGGCCAGGCCGTCGGCGGCTATGGCGACCGCCTCGACGATCCGGCTCGCCTCCTCGTCGAGGTACGGGGCGACGAAGGCCGCGAGCTCGGAGGCGCCGCGCGAGTCGGCGGGAGTCATATGGCGGTACTTGCCGGTGAGCACGCCCCGGCCCAGGGGTGAGGACGGGAGCAGACCAAGGCCCAGATCAAGGGCGGCCGGCAGCACTTCGCGCTCGACACCGCGCTGGAGCAGCGAGTACTCCATCTGCGTGCTGGCGAGGGGGGTGTGCGTACCGGAAGAGGCGAGCTGCCAGGTAGCGGCCTTGGCGAGCTGCCAGCCGCAGAAGTTGGACACCCCCACATAGCGGGCCCGGCCGCTGCTGACCGCGATGTCGAGCGCCTGCAGGGTCTCCTCGAGCGGGGTGCCGGGGTCGAAGGCGTGCACCTGCCACAGGTCGACATAGTCGGTGCCCAGCCGCTCCAGGGAGGCGTCCAGTGCGGCCAGCAGATGGCCGCGCGAGCCGTCGAAGCGGCGGTCCGGGTCGGGGACGCTGCCCGCCTTGGTGGCGATCTGCAGATCGCGCCGCGGCACCAGCCCTTCCAGCAGCCGGCCCAGGAGGTATTCGGCGCCGCCGTCCGCGTATACATCCGCGGTGTCGACCAGCGTCCCGCCCGCCTCCCAGAACGCCTTGAGCTGATCCGCGGCGTCGTGTTCGTCGGTGTCCCGCCCCCAGGTGAGCGTGCCGAGCCCGAGCCGGGATACGCGCAGGCCCGTGCGGCCGAGGTGCCTTAGCTCCATGAACGTGAGATTACTGGCCGGAAAGCGGCCTGTGGGAGCCTGTGGATAACCCGCCCCTGCCGCAGCCCGGCCTCGCGCGCTAGAGTCCCCGGAACAGCGACGTTACTGATCGGTAAGAGGTGCGGTATGAGGCTCGGCATCAACCTCGGCTACTGGGGTGCCGGAATGGACGCGGACAACCTCGCGGTCGCCCGCGAGGCGGACCGGCTCGGCTACGCGGTCTGCTGGGCCGCCGAAGCGTACGGCTCGGATGCCGCCACCGTGCTCGCCTGGGTCGCCGCCCAGACCGAGCAGATCGACGTCGGCTCGGCCATCTTCCAGATCCCGGCCCGTACGCCCGCGATGACGGCCATGACCGCCGCCACCCTCGACACCCTCTCCGGCGGCCGTTTCCGGCTCGGGCTCGGCGTCTCGGGCCCGCAGGTGTCGGAGGGATGGTACGGGGTGCGGTTCGACAAGCCGCTGGCCCGCACCCGGGAGTACGTGGAGGTCATCCGCAAGGCGATGTCGCGCGAGCGGCTGACCCACGACGGCGACAACTGGACGCTGCCGCTGCCCGGCGGCCCCGGCAAGCCCCTCAAGCTCACCGTGCACCCGGTGCGCGAGTACATCCCGCTCTACATCGCGGCCATAGGCCCGAAGAACCTGGAGCAGACCGGCGAGATCGCCGACGGCGCGCTGGTCCTCTTCTACGCCCCCGAGCACGCCGAGGCGACCACCCTCAGCGCGCTGCGCGCGGGCCGCGCAAAGGTGGGCAAGGACCTTGAGGGCTTTGACGTCGTGCCCACGGTCCCCATGGCCCTGGGCGACGATGTGAACGCCCTCGCCGACCAGTTCCGCCCGTACACCGCGCTCTACGTGGGCGGTATGGGCAGCGCGAAGCAGAACTTCTACAACAAGCTCGCGCAGCGCATGGGGTACGAGAAGGAAGCCGCCGAGATCCAGGAGAAGTACCTGTCCGGGGACAAGGAGGGCGCGGCCGCCGCCGTCCCCCACGACCTGATCGACTCCACCGCGCTGCTCGGCCCCGTCGAGCGCATCGCCGACCGGATGCAGGCGTACGCCGAGGCCGGGGTCACCACCCTGTCGCTCACCCCCGCGGGCTTCACGCTGGAGGAGCGGCTGGCCGGGCTGCGGGCGGGCATCGAGGCGCTGGAGCGGGCCGGGCTGGCCTGAGGCCGCCCGGCCGCCGGCCGATACAGCGGGTCCTGCGGCCGTGGTGGGGGCTCGGGGGTCTTCCCCGCCACGGCCGTCACCCAGCACAACGCCGTACGAGCCCCGGGGTTACGCGGGCGCCGCCCCCGTGGATTCCCCCGTTCGGCCGAATCCCGTCCCCCAGGTGTTGCCGCTCCGCGCCGAGGGCAGTTGACTCTTTCTGCACGGATGCCGTGCACGGAGGAGGCAGTGATGCTCTCGGCGAAGCGCGTCTTCCAGGAGATCCTCGACAACGACGAGTCGTTCCGGCTCTTCTGCTCCATCGCGGCCAGCGGCGAGGCCCAGGGTGGGTGGGAGAACGGCAGGATCGCCGCGCTCGTCCCCGAGGGCCTGCGCGACCTCGCGCCCAAGATCACTCGCCATGGCGCGGACGAGGACAAACACGGCCGGATCTTCAACGCCCTGCTCCGCAAGCGCGGCCTGGAGCCGCTGGAGGTCCCCCGGGACACCGACTACACGATGCTGCTGGAGGCGCGCGGCATCGGCCTCGCCCATGAGAAGCTGCGCCGCGACGAGCCGCTGACCGAGCACGACATCATCATCTACCTCGCGCACAGCAGGGTCACCGAACAGCGCGCCTCCGCGCAGATGGCGATGTTGCGCAAGTACTTCGGCGACCATCCGGTCCTCGGCCGCGCCGTCGCCATGGTCTCCGCCGACGAGGACAACCATCTCGCCTACTGCCATGAGGAGCTGCTGCGCCTGGCCGCCGCCGGGCACGGCCGGACCATCCAGCGGGTCCTGCGCGAGAGCGCGCTCGCCGAGATGGAGGTCTACCGGGACGTCAGCCTCGCCGTGATGGCCCACATGGGGCTCATCCTGGGCTGGCCGAGGGCGCAGTGCGCGGTGCTGGCGGCGGGGGTCCTTGCCCTGTACGCGTACGAGCGGCTGGGCGGCTGGCGGCGCATGGTGTCGCTGCGGATGCCCGAGCGGCGGAACGCGCTGGGCGGGCCCGCGACGGCCGCGTCCGAGGCGCCCGAGTTCGTCTGACGCGGCTGTTCAAAGCCACTGACGGCGGCTGTTCAGAGCCAGCCGCGGCGCTTGAACAGGCGGTACAGCAGGGCGACCAGTCCGGCCATCACCACGACCACCGCCGGGTACCCCCAGGGCTGGTGCAGCTCGGGCATGTACTCGAAGTTCATCCCGTAGACACCGGCGATCATGGTCGGCACCGCGGCCATCGCCGCCCATGCCGAGATCTTCCGCATGTCGTCGTTCTGCCGCACACCCATCTGCGCGAGATGGGCGGACAGGACGTCCGACAGCAGCCGGTCCATGCCCTCCACATGCTCGTTCACCCGGGTCAGATGGTCGCTGACATCCCGGAAGAACGGCTGTGACGCCTCGTCCACGAAGGGCACCCCGGTACTCGAGAGCCGCCTTATCGGGTCGGCCAGCGGGGCCGTCGCCCGGCGGAATCCCATGACCTCCCGCTTGAAGGCGTAGATCCGCCCGGCGGTGCTCTGCGTGGTGGCGCCGTCCGGCGCGAAGACGTTTGCCTCCAGCTCCTCCAGGTCCTCGTGCAGGGCGTCCGCGACCTCCAGATAGGTGTCCACGACCGTGTCGGCGACCGCGTACATCACGGTCGTCGGCCCGTGCTGCAGCAGCTCCGGGTCACGCTCCAGCCGCTCGCGCACCATGCCCAGCGGGTTGGCCTCGCCGTGCCGGACGGTCACCACGAAGGAGTCACCGACGAACACCATCAGTTCACCCGCGGTGACGGTGCCTGCCGTGTCGTCGTACTGGACCGGCTTGAGGACCAGGAACAGCGAGTCGTCATAGACCTCCAGCTTCGGCCTCTGGTGGGCCTTGAGGGCGTCCTCGACGGCCAGGGGATGCAGCCCGAACTCGCTGGTGACCAGCTCGAACTCCTTCTCGGTCGGCGCGTACAGACCGATCCACAAGAAGGCGTCGCCACTCGCACGGGCCTGGTCGAGGGCGTCGGAGAAGTCGGCGGGCCCCTCGGTGCGGCGCCCGCCCTGGTAGATGGCACAATCCACGATCACGCCGGGCATTGTGCCCCCCAGGTCCCCGGTCCACACAAGATGATCACGGACGCCGGTGGTCCCCGCCCCCACTGATCGGCGCCGGGGTGGTCGTAGGGTGGCAGGCATGCCCATGCTGATCCTCGTCCGGCACGGCCGGTCCACCGCCAATACCGCGGGCGTCCTCGCAGGCTGGACACCCGGTGTCGCCCTCGACGAGCGCGGCGCCGCCCAGGCCGCGGCGCTGCCCGGCAGGCTGGCGCGGCTGCCGCTCGCCGCCGTCGTCACCAGCCCGCTCCAGCGCTGCCAGGAGACGCTGGCTCCGCTGCTCGCCGCCCGTCCCGAGCTGCCCGTGCACACCGAGGAGCGGATCGGGGAGTGCCACTACGGCGAGTGGTCGGGCCGCAAGCTCGCCGAGCTGGCCGATGAACCGCTGATGAACGTCGTCCAGCAGCATCCGTCCGCCGCGGCCTTCCCGGGCGGTGAGTCCATGCGGGCCATGCAGGCGCGCGCGGTCGACGCGGTACGCGACTGGAACGCCCGGATCGAGGAGCAGCACGGCGCCGACGCGATCTATGTGATGTGCTCGCACGGCGACATCATCAAATCGATCGTCGCGGACGCCCTAGGTCTGCACCTCGATCTCTTCCAGCGGATCTCGGTCGAGCCCTGCTCGGTCACCGCGATCCGCTACACCCCGGTCCGTCCCTTTCTGGTGCGGCTCGGGGACACCGGTGACTTCGCGGGGCTGGCCCCGCGCGAGGACACCCCTGCGGACCGGGGCGGGGACGCGGCGGTGGGCGGCGGCGCGGGAGCACCGTGATCTCTGTGCGCAGTAGGGTGGTGCCGCACCGCCGCGACGTGCCAGGACGGCCGTGACCGGGCAGTCGTGACACCCAGCAGCCAGCACCCAGTAGTTCAGCGGTCAGCAATCAACCAGCCAGCAGTCGAACCAAATGGAGCAGGACGTTGTCCCGTCAGGTGTTCCTCTATGACCCACCGGACCGTTTCATCGCCGGTACGGTCGGGCTGCCTGGCCGCCGTACCTTTTTCCTGCAGGCGTCCGCGGGTGGCCGGACCACCAGCGTCGCACTGGAGAAGACGCAGGTCGCCGCGTTGGCCGAGCGGATAGACGAGCTGCTCGACGAGGTGGTGCGGCGCACCGGCGGCAATGCCCCGGTCCCGGCCGTCGCTCCGGCCGAACTCACCGATACCGCGCCGCTGGAAGCCCCTGTGGAGGAGGAGTTCCGGGTCGGCACCATGGCGCTCGCCTGGGACGGCGAGGAACAGCGCATGATCGTGGAGGCGCAGGCGCTCGTCGAGCTGGAGGCCGAGTCCGAGGAGGACCTGGCCGAGGCCGAGGAGCGGCTGCTGCAGGACGAGGTGAACGGGCCGCCCATGCTGCGGGTGCGGCTCACCGGGACGCAGGCGCGCGCCTTCGCCAAGCGCGCCCTGGAGGTCGTCAACGCCGGCCGTCCGCCCTGCCCGCTGTGCAGCCTGCCGCTCGACCCGGAGGGACACGTATGTCCGCGCCAGAACGGATACCGCCGCGGAGCGTGACGCCCCCGTCCCCGGCCGAGCTGCTGGCCCTGGGCGAGCTGACGGTGCGCGGCCGGGTCAGGGAGGCGTCCAACGCGGTGCTGTACTGCACGGTCGAGCACCAGGGCCACAGCGCCCCGTGCGTCTACAAGCCGGTGGCTGGGGAGCGCCCGCTGTGGGACTTCCCGGACGGCACGCTCGCCCAGCGCGAGGTCGCGGCGTACGAGATCTCCGAAGTCACCGGCTGGGGCCTGGTCCCGCCCACCGTGCTGCGGGACGGACCGTATGGGCAGGGGATGTGCCAGCTGTGGGTCGAGGTGGCCACGGACGGACACCCTGACGGATCCGGGAATGGGTCCGGGGAGGGGTCCGGGGACGGCGGCGGGGAGATCGAGGGCCCGGAGCTGCTCGCCCTCGTCGAGGGCGATGAGCCGGGCCCCGGCTGGAAGGCGGTGGGCTTCGCCGAGGTCGGCGAGGGCCGTACCGCGCTGCTGGTGCACGCCGACGACGTACGGCTGCGTCGGCTGGCCGTCCTCGACGCGGTGATCAACAACGGCGACCGCAAGGGCGGCCATCTGCTGCCCGCGGCCGGCGGCCGGCTCTATGCGATTGATCACGGCGTCACCTTCAACGCCGACGACAAGCTGCGCACACTGCTGTGGGGCTGGGCCGGGGAGCCGCTGCCGGATGATGTGCTGGAGGTCCTCGGTCGGTTGACGGATCAGCTGGCCGAGGGCGGGCCGCTCAGCGCCCGGCTGGCGGAACTGATCACCGAGGCCGAGATCAAGGCGCTGCGGGCCCGGGTGGCCACGCTGCTGCGGACCAAGGTGCACCCCGAGCCCAGCGGTCAGTGGCCCGCCATCCCCTGGCCGCCGGTCTGAACGAGGCGGCCGGTCTGAACGAGGCGGCCGGTCTGAACGAGGCGGCCGGTCTGAACGAGGCGGCCGGTCTGAACGAGGCCGCCGTCCGAACGAGGCCGCCGTCCGAACGAGGCCACCGGTCCGAACGAGGCCACCGGTCCGAACGAGGCCGCCGGTCTGAATGAACGGGGACAAAGCAGGTCACGGGGGTTTGCGCAAGACCGCCTATCCGGCCAACAGCACTGGTCCGGTTCGTATCCGGAACCGGCATCCGGTTACGCTCATTGCATGTATGCCTGGCCCGCTTCTGAGGTTCCCGCCCTGCCCGGCAGTGGCCGCGACCTGAGCATTCACGACACCGCGACCGGGGGACGGATCAACCTCACCCCCGGTCCCGTCGCGCGCATCTACGTCTGCGGGATCACCCCGTACGACGCGACCCACATGGGTCATGCGGCGACCTACAACGCGTTCGACCTCGTTCAGCGCGTGTGGCTCGACACCAAGCGGCAGGTGCACTACGTCCAGAACGTCACCGACATCGACGATCCACTGCTGGAGCGGGCCGTGGCGAACGGCGACGACTGGACGGCCCTCGCCGAGCGCGAGACCGCCCTCTTCCGCGAGGACATGACGGCCCTGCGGATGCTCCCCCCGCGTCACTACATCGGCGCCGTCGAGGCGATACCGGGGATCGTGCCGCTCGTGGAGCGGCTGCGCGACCTGGGTGCCGCCTATGAGCTCGAGGGCGACATCTACTTCTCCGTGGAGTCCGATCCGTCGTTCGGGTCGGTCAGCCGGCTCGACGCCGAGGCCATGCGGCTGCTGTCCGCCGAGCGCGGCGGCGACCCGGAGCGCCCCGGCAAGAAGAACCCCATCGACCCGATGCTGTGGGTCGCCGCCCGTGCGGGCGAACCGAGTTGGGACGGCGGGTCGCTCGGCCCCGGCCGCCCCGGCTGGCACATCGAGTGTGTGGCCATCGCCCTCGACCACCTCGGCATGGGCTTCGACGTCCAGGGCGGCGGATCCGATCTCGCCTTCCCCCACCACGAGATGGGGGCCTCGCACGCCCAGGTGCTCACCGGTGAGCGGCCGTTCGCCCAGTCTTATGTGCACGCGGGGATGGTCGCCCTCGACGGCGAGAAGATGTCCAAGTCCAAGGGCAACCTGGTCTTCGTCTCCGCGCTCCGCCGCGACGGAGTGGATCCGGCGGCCATCCGGCTCACGCTGCTGGCCCACCACTACCGCGCGGACTGGGAGTGGACGGACGAGGTGCTGCGGGAGGCCGAGGAGCGCCTCGGCCGCTGGCGCGCCGCCGTCTCCCGGCCGGACGGGCCGTCGGCCGACGCGCTGATCGAGGAGATCCGCGAGGCTCTGGCGGACGACCTCGACGCCCCGGCCGCCCTGGCCGCCGTCGACCGCTGGGCCGCCACGCAGGCGTCCGCCGGCGGCACGGACGAGGGGGCGCCCGGTCTGGTGTCCCGCGCCGTGGACGCGCTCCTCGGCGTGGCGCTGTGATGTCAGGGCCCAGTTCGCCTCCGGGGCCCTCTATATCGGCTGGGGGCACCTCCCAGAGGTAGCTGGGGGAGGCTTGAGCGCCGCGGAGGCGAACCGAGCCGTCAAAAAGGGGACAGCAAGAGGGCGGGCCCGCACCGGAATCCTCCCGGTGCGGGCCCGCCCTCTTGCTGTCCCGGGCGGCCGCTGTGGTTACTGGCCGGAGCTCTGCTCCCCGTCGCCGCTTTGCTCCCCGTCGCTGCCCTGCTCCCGGTCGCCGCTTTGCTCCCCGTCGCCGCTTTGCTCCCGGTCGCCGCTCTGCTCCCCGTCGCCGCTCTGCTCCCCGTCGCCGCCCTGGTCCGTACCGCCTTCGTCGCCGTCGGCGTCCTCGGAGTCGTCCTTGGCCACGTCGTCCTTGGGGGACGGCTTGCGCGGCCGCGGATGACCGCTGGTCGAGTCCCGCAGATACGAGGCGCCCGTACCGCCCTCCCGGCCGTCCGCGACGCCGCCGCTCTCGGTCGCGTGGCCGCCCGGTCCGGGCTGGCCGTCGCGCCGCCGCAGATAGCGCTCGAACTCCCGGGCGATGGCCTCGCCCGACGCCTCCGGCAGCTCGGCGGTGTCGCGCGCCTCCTCCAGCGACTGGACGTACTCGGCGACCTCGCTGTCCTCGGCGGCCAGTTGGTCCACGCCCAGCTGCCAGGCGCGGGCGTCCTCGGTCAGCTCGCCGAGCGGGATGCGCACCCCGATCAGATCCTCGAGGCGGTTGAGCAGCGCCAGGGTGGCCTTCGGGTTCGGTGGCTGCGAGACGTAGTGCGGTACGGCGGCCCACAGGCTCACCGCCGGGACCCCGGCGTGGGTGCAGGCCTCCTGAAGGATCCCGACGATGCCGGTCGGGCCCTCGTAGCGGGTCTCCTCCAGGTCGAGGCTGCGGGCCAGGTCCGGATCGGAGGTGACCCCGCTGACCGGCACCGGCCGGGTGTGCGGGGTGTCGCCGAGCAGCGCGCCGAGGACGACGACCATCTCCACGCCCAACTCATGGGCGTAGCCGAGGATCTCATTGCAGAACGACCGCCAGCGCATGCTCGGCTCGATGCCGCGCACCAGCACGAGATCGCGGGACTTCTCCCCGTTCTCCGCCCGGACCACCGAGAGCCGGGTGGTCGGCCAGGTGATCTTGCGGACCCCGCCCTCCAGCGCCACGGTGGGCCGGTTGACCTGGAAGTCGTAGTAGTCCTCCGCGTCGAGCGCGGCGAAGATCTCGCCCTTCCACTCCCGGTCCAAGTGCCCGACCGCGGTGGAGGCGGCGTCTCCGGCATCGTTCCAGCCCTCGAAGGCACAGATCATGACCGGGTCGATCAGCTCGGGAACCCCCTCAAGCTCGATCACCCAGCGCCTCCTTCCGACCGGGGCGGACAGGTCGGTACCGCCGCCGGCTGCAGTTCCATTGCGTGCGTCCCAAGCCTACGGCTTCCAGGGCCTGTCACCGCAGCCCCCGTACAGCAGTACTAGGAGATTCATCCGACCTGTCTGCTGGAAACGCGGGCGTACCGTTGGACGGCCTCGAGCAGGAAGCGCTATACATCGGATCACCACGAAAGATCCGATGTCCTTGTGCCCCTCGCTCATGGAGCCCCCATCGAGTCTGCCTCCGACTTTCCCACGGCCGAGCGGCTGGACGCTCGGACGCGATGAATCCGGATCCCAACGCACCGGACGCGGCGGCGACTTCGAAGCGCTGGCCGCGCTGGTCACCGGCGGCGCCTCCGGCATCGGCGCCGCCGTCGCCACCGCGCTGCGCGACCGGGGCGTGCGGGTGGCCGTGCTCGACCGACCCGACCGGTGTACGTGCTCGATCGCCGCCACTGCCGGGCTGCCGCAGCACGCCGTCGTCTTCGGCGCCAACGCGGCCCGCGCCTGCGGCCCGGACGGCTGAATCGGCAGCGTCCTCACAGCGTGGAGCGCAGCCACTGCTCCACGCTGGCGATATGCACCGTCGCCCAGGACCGTGCCGCCTCCGCGTCGCGGTCCCGCAGCGCGGCCAGGATCGCCCGGTGCTCATGGAGGGTGCGGCTGACCGCGTCCTGCTGGCTCAGACCGCGCCAGACGCGGGCCCGGGTAGTGGGTCCCGACAGCCCGTCGAGCAGCGAGCAGAGCACCGAGTTGCCCGACGAGTGGACGATGCGGCGGTGGAATTCCAGATCGCAGGCGACCAGCTCCTCCACCGTTGGCTCCGGCCCGAGCGCGTCGAGCTGGGCGCTCAGCGCCTCCAGCTCGGCGTCGCGGATCCGGGTG
The DNA here is from genome assembly GCF_040607655.1 of Streptomyces sp. NPDC005266. NCBI lineage: Bacteria > Bacillati > Actinomycetota > Actinomycetes > Kitasatosporales > Streptomycetaceae > Streptomyces > Streptomyces sp. NPDC005266. The sequence continues at coordinate 78,093 of NZ_JBEXHC010000018.1, read as the reverse complement.
CAGGCCAGCGCGGTGGCGGCCGGTTCCAGGATCCGCCGCACCGCCAGGAACTCCAGCACGGTGTCGTCACGGTGGAAGTCGACGACGAAGCTCAGTGCCTCCAGCAGCAGCTGAGGGTCGAGGCTGGTGACATACGTTCCGTCGCCCTGCCGCACATCCAGGATCCGGATCAGCGACAGGGCCCGTACCGCCTCGCGCAGCGAGTTGCGGGACAGGCCGAGATCGGCGGCCAGTTCGCTCTCCTTGGGGAGCCGGTCACCCGGCCGCAGCGCACCGGAGACGATCATGCCCTTGATCTTCTCGATCGCCTCGTCGGTGACCGCCATTGGTGGACCTCCCCGCGTCAAACGTCCGACCTCTGGACCATTATGGCGTACAGGCGCGGGCGGACCGGCGGCGTTGCCGGGGACGCCGCCGGTCGGCTGTGTGTGTCGGCTCTGCGCTGCCGGCGAGGAGCCTCAGAAGGTGAACGGTCCCGGCGACTGCGCGGACGTGGCGGTGCAGTTCACCGTGATGAGGCCGAAGATCACGAGCTTCAGCGACGTGGCCTCCAGCACGTCGCCCGCGGCGACCGTGCCGGTCAGCGGGCCGGTGCTCACATCGGAGCCGGACGGGAGTGCCGGGTTGGAGCTGCCGGTGAACGTCGTGGTGTCGGTGCCGTTCTTCGACAGGGTGAGCGTCGAGTTCACCGAGCCCGCCGGCACGTCGAGCGACGCCTTGACCGCCGACGAGGAGAGGGTGATCGTCGCCGAGGTGCCGTCCTGCGTGGCCACCAGCGTCGCCAGGCCGGAGCCGAAGGACCCGCAGTCGGCTGTCAGGGTCGCGGTCGTGGGCGTGACCGCGGTCGCCGTCGGCGCCAGGGCGAGCGCGCCGGTGGCCAGTGCCGCCGCTCCCAGTGCCGTGCTGATCCCGAGCTTGATACGTCTCATGGGACTGCCTTCCGGTGTGGGGGAAGTGCGCGATGTGGGGGGGTCGTTCCTGACTGCCCGTCACAGCGGGCGATGTCATTGATGCGCGTGCCACCGAAGAAAGCAAGAGCGATTCCGCTGATTTGTCAACGCGCGGGTCAGGTAGCCCTCCGGCGCACAGCCCGCACAGCCCGCACAGCCCGCACAGCCCGCACAGCCCGCACAGCCCGGCCCGAAAAAGCCCGGGCGGCCGGGTGAAACGAGGTCTCACCCGGCCGCCCGGGCCCGTCAGCGGTCTGAGGGGAGTATCAGGCGGGCTTGGCCAGCAGCTCCTCGACCCGGGTCCGGATGTCCTGGGAGTCCAGGCCACGGATCGTCAGAGTGGTACGGCGGCGCAGCACATCGTCCGCCGTCTGCGCCCACTCGTGGTCCCGGGCGTAGACGACCTGTGCCCAGATCTCCGGGGCGTCCGGGTGGATCCGCTCGGCGAGCGCGGCGTCGCCGCTCGCGAGCCGGGCGATGTCGAAGGAGAGCGAACCGTAGTGGGTGGCCAGATGGCGCGCGGTGTCGGCGGCCATCCGCGGTCCCGGCGTACCGCCGTCGACCAGCAGCCGGTGCTCGACCGCGTGCGGGCTGGCGAGACCGGGCAGTGGCATGTGCTTGGGGAGCAGCTTGACCGGCTCCATGTCGTCCGCGAGCGGGCGGCCGGGCAGCTCGGCGAGCTTGTTCATGACGGTGCGGCCGATGTGGCGGAAGGTGGTCCACTTGCCGCCCGCTATGGAGAGCATGCCGCCCTTGCCCTCGGTGACCACCGTCTCCCGCTTGGCCTTGGCGGTGTCGCCCGGGCCGCCGGGCAGTACGCGAAGGCCCGCGAAGGAGTAGGTGATCAGATCGCGGGAGAGCTGCTGGTCGCGGATGGAGAAGGCCGCCTCGTCCAGGATCTGGGTGATGTCGGCCTCGTTGACCGCGACGTCGGCCGGGTCGCCCTCGAATGCCTCGTCGGTGGTGCCCAGCAGCAGCATGTCCTCCCAGGGGAGGGCGAAGGTGATGCGGTACTTGTCGATCGGGGTCGCCAGCGCCGCCTTCCACGGGGAGGTGCGCTTGAGGACCAGATGCGCGCCCTTGGAGAGCCGGATCGACGGTGCCGCGTTCGGGTCCTCCATCCGGCGCAGGTGGTCCACCCAGGGGCCGGTGGCGTTGAGCACCAGACGGGCGTCGACACCGAACTCGGTGCCGTCGGTGCGGTCCTTGAGCTCGGCACCGGTCACCCGGCCGTCGGTCTTGCGCAACCCGACGACCTCGGCGTGGTTGAGGACGGTGGCGCCCGCCTCGGCCGCCGCCCGGACCGTCATCAGGGCCATGCGGCTGTCGTTCATCTGGCCGTCGCCGTAGACCGCGACCGCCTTGAGGCCCTCGGTGCGCAGCTCCGGGACATCGCGGGCGGCCTTCTCCGCGCCGATGACATGGCCGACGCCGTCACGGAACGCGGAGAGCGCGGAGTAGGCGAAGACGCCCGCGCCGAGCTTGGCCGCACCGTGCGGGCCGCCCTTGTAGACGGGCAGGTAGAAGGTGAGCGGGTTGGACAGATGCGGGGCGACGGTGCGGGAGACCGCGCGCCGCTCGAAGTGGTTCTCGGCGACCAGCTTGACCGCGCCGGTCTGGAGGTAGCGCAGGCCGCCGTGGAGCAGCTTGGAGGAAGCGGAGGAGGTGGCGCCGGCGAAGTCGCCGGCGTCCACCATGGCCACCCGCAGCCCGGACTGCGCGGCGTGCCAGGCAGTGGTGATGCCCAGGATGCCGCCACCGATCACCAGGAGGTCGTACGTTGCCTTGGACAGCTGCTCCCGGGTCTCGGCGCGGCTCGGGTGCGAGCCGGCAGCCGGGTGCGTTCCGAGGGAGGGAACGCTCTGCAGGGTGGTCATGTGATTACTCCTCGTCCTCGATCCAGCCCATGGTCCGCTGCACGGCCTTGAGCCAGTTCTTGTACTCGCGGTCGCGAACGTCCGCTTCCATACGGGGGGTCCACTCGGCGGCCCGGCGCCAGTTGGCGCGCAGGGCATCGGTGTCCGGCCAGAAGCCGACGGCCAGGCCGGCGGCGTAGGCGGCGCCGAGGCAGGTGGTCTCGGCGACCATCGGGCGCACCACGGGTGCGTCGAGGGCGTCCGAGAGCGTCTGCATCAGCAGGTTGTTGGAGGTCATTCCGCCGTCGACCTTGAGCGCGGCGAGCTCGACGCCGGAGTCCTTGGTCATCGCGTCGACGATTTCGCGGGTCTGCCAGGCGGTGGCCTCGAGCACCGCACGGGCGATGTGCGCCTTGGTGACATAGCGGGTCAGACCCGCGATGACACCGCGGGCGTCATCCCGCCAGTACGGGGCGAACAGGCCCGAGAAGGCGGGCACGAAGTACGCGCCGCCGTTGTCGTCCACCGAGCTGGCGAGGGTCTCGATCTCGGCGGCGCTGTTGATCAGGCCCATCTGGTCGCGCATCCACTGCACCAGCGAACCGGTGACGGCGATGGAGCCCTCCAGGGCGTAGACCGGCTTCTCGTTGCCGATCCGGTAGCCGACGGTGGTCAGCAGGCCGTTGTAGGAGTTGACCGGCTTGTCGCCGGTGTTCATCAGCAGGAAGGTGCCGGTGCCGTACGTGGACTTGGCCTCGCCCTCGGAGAAGCAGGTCTGGCCGAACAGGGCCGCCTGCTGGTCGCCGAGCGCGGAGGCCACGGGCACGCCCGCGAGGACGCCCTCGGCGGTCCGTCCGTACACCTCCGCGGAGGAGCGGATCTTCGGCAGCACCGCGGCCGGGATGTGCATCGAGGACAGGATCTTCTCGTCCCAGTCCAGGGTCTGCAGGTTCATCAGCATCGTGCGGGAGGCGTTGGTGACGTCGGTGACGTGCACACCGCCGTTGACGCCGCCGGTGAGATTCCAGATGACCCAGGAGTCCATCGTGCCGAAGAGGATGTCGCCCGACTCGGCGCGCTCGCGCAGCCCCTCGACGTTGTCGAGCAGCCAACGGATCTTCGGGCCCGCGAAGTAGGAGGCCAGCGGGAGGCCGGTCTCGCGGCGGAAGCGGTCCTGGCCGACGTTGCGGCCGAGCTCGCGACACAGGGCGTCGGTACGGGTGTCCTGCCAGACGAGCGCGTTGTGCACCGGCTCACCGGTGTTCTTGTCCCACAGCACGGTGGTCTCGCGCTGATTGGTGATGCCGATCGCCTTGACGTCGGCGGCGGTGATCCCCGCCTTGGTGATGGCGCCGCTCACGACCTCCTGGACGTTCTCCCAGATCTCGGTCGCGTTGTGCTCGACCCACCCCGGCTTGGGGAAGATCTGCTCGTGCTCCTTCTGGTCGACGGAGACGATTCTGCCGTCCCGGTCGAAGACGATGCAGCGGCTGGAGGTGGTGCCCTGGTCGATCGCGGCGATGAACGGTCCGGTGCTGTGTGTGTCAGTCATGGTGTGAATGCTCTCCTGCGAAGTCGGTGTATTGGGGTCGGCTCAGGCAAACGCGATCTCGAAGAGACCGCCGGCGAGAGCGCCGCCGACGAGCGGGCCCACGACGGGGATCCAGGCGTAACCCCAGTCCGAGCCGCCCTTGTTGGGCAGCGGCAGAAGGGCGTGCACGATACGCGGGCCCAGGTCACGGGCCGGGTTGATGGCGTAGCCGGTCGGGCCGCCGAGCGAGAGGCCGATACCGACGACCGACAGGGCCACGATCAGCACTCCGGTGCCGGAGACGCCCAGGCCCTTGGTGAGGCCGGTGGTGAGGATCAGCAGGACCAGCACGGCGGTGCCGATGATCTCGGTGACCAGGTTCTGCACCACGTTCCGGACCTCCGGGCCGGTGGAGAAGACGCCCAGCACCGGGCCGGCGGCCGGGGCCGCGGCCTTGTCGACCAGGCCCTCATCGTCCTTCCGGCCCACGATCTCCGGGTCGGTGAGGTGGGCCTGAAACTGACCGTAGTAGGAGAGCCAGGCGAGCGTGGCGCCGAGCATCGCGCCGAGCATCTGGCCCGCGAAGTAGACCGGAACGTCGCCCCACTCGCCGGTGGTGACCGCGATGCCGACGGTGACGGCCGGGTTGAGGTGCGCCCCGGAGAGCGGAGCCGATATGTAGGCGCCGATGAGCACGGCGAAGCCCCACCCGAAGGTGATGGCAAGCCAGCCCGCGTTCAGGGCCTTCGAACGCTTGAGTACGACGCCTGCGACCACACCGGCGCCGAGCAGGATGAGTGCGGCGGTACCGATGGTCTCGCCGATGAAGATGTCGGAGCTGGACACCCGCGACTCCTTTGTCCTTCGTCCAGGGGAAGGCGAACCCCCGGCTCCTGCCGAGGATCCGCGCCCTCATGGGAGGGCGTTGGTCGGCCCGCGGCGAGTCCACCATAGCGAATATTGTCGTCAGGTGTTCGACAATGCCGACCGATGAACGGCAGTTTTCTTCACGCTGAATGCCCCGTCAAGGGTCGTGTGAAGGAAAAATCGCGAGGATGTGAAACCGTGATGGAAGGGGCGGGGCCAGACATCGGTCCTGGTCAGAAGCGACCGGCGCCCAGGTCCCGGGAAACGGAGCGCGCACAGTCCCGTACCGCGGCCACGAGCTCCGAGCGCAGCTCCCCGTCATCGCACACCCGCTCGACCGCGCCCGTTATGCCCACGGCGCCCACCGGCAGCCGCCGCCGGTCGTGAATGGGGGCCGCGACCGACGCCACGCCCTCCCACGTCTCCTCCACGTCCGCGCCCCAGCCGCGTGCCCGGGTCAGGGCCAGGAGGTCCTCGAACTCCTCGACGCCGGTCACCGTGCGCGGCGTGAACGCCTTCCGTGCGCCTTCGGTCACCTCGGTGTGCGCGACCGGGTCGTACGCGGACAGCACCTTGCCCAGGGCGGTGGAGTGCAGCGGATGCATGGCGCCGACCTCCAGCACCTGCCGGCTGTCGTCGGGGCGGAAGACGTGGTGGACGATGAGCACGCCCTGCTGGTGCAGCACGCCCAGATACACGCTCTCGCCGCTGGAGCGGGCCAGGTCGTCCGTCCATACGAGGGCGCGGGCGCGCAGCTCGTGCACGTCCAGATAGCTGTTGCCCAGGCGCAGCAGCTCCGCGCCGAGCTGATAGCGGCCCGAGGCCTCGTCCTGCTCGACGAACCCCTCCTGCTGCAGGGTGCGCAGGATTCCGTGCGCGGTGCCCTTGGCCAGCCCGAGGGTGGAGGCGATGTCGGACAGTCCCAGACGTCGCTCACCACCGGCGAGCAGGCGTAGCATCGCGGCAGCTCGCTCCAAGGACTGGATGTTCCGGGCCATCGCCTACCCCTCCTGACTGCGGTTCGACAATGCTGAACACTATCGGTCCATGTCGACACCGTGGTACTGCATGGGCATCCCAAACGATCAACAGCGGGTCCCGGCTGTCCCGTCCCGGCAGATGGGACAGTCCTCGAGGAAAGAGCCCCGGCAGTTACGCTGGCGTGGTGCGCCCTCCTGACCGGGGGCGCAAAGCCGACAGCCGTCGCACTCCAGGGAGCACATCCATGGCCTCGCATACGCCATCGTCCACGCCCGCCGCCCGAGCCGACGCACTCCGCGAGGCACTGGCCACCCGTGTGGTGGTCGCCGACGGCGCGATGGGGACGATGCTCCAGGCGCAGGACCCCAGCCTCGAGGACTTCCAGCAGCTCGAGGGCTGCAACGAGATCCTCAACATCACCCGCCCGGACATCGTGCGGTCCGTCCACGAGGCCTACTACGCGGTCGGCGTCGACTGCGTCGGGACCAACACCTTCGGCGCGAACCACGCCGCGCTCGGCGAGTACGACATCCCCGAGCGCGTCTTCGAGCTGTCCGAGACCGGCGCCCGTATCGCCCGCGAGGTCGCCGACGAATTCGCGGCCGACGGCCGCCAGCGCTGGGTGCTCGGCTCCATGGGCCCCGGCACCAAGCTGCCCACCCTTGGCCACGCCCCCTACACCACGCTGCGCGACGCCTATCAGCAGAACGCCGAGGGCATGATCGCCGGCGGCGCGGACGCCCTGCTGGTGGAGACCACCCAGGACCTGCTGCAGACCAAGGCCGCGATCCTCGGCGCCCGCCGCGCCCTGGACGCCACCGGCGCGAACCTGCCGCTGATCTGCTCGGTCACCGTCGAGACCACCGGCACCATGCTGCTGGGCTCCGAGATCGGCGCGGCGCTGACCGCCCTGGAGCCGCTCGGCATCGACATGATCGGCCTCAACTGCGCGACCGGCCCGGCCGAGATGAGCGAGCATCTGCGCTATCTCGCCCGCCACTCGCGTATCCCGCTGTCCTGCATGCCGAACGCCGGTCTGCCGGTGCTGGGCAAGGACGGCGCGCACTACCCGCTGACCGCGGGCGAGCTCGCCGACGCCCAGGAGACCTTCGTCCGCGAGTACGGCCTGTCCCTCGTCGGCGGCTGCTGTGGTACGACCCCGGAGCATCTGCGCCAGGTCGTCGAGCGGGTCCGCGACCTGACCCCCGGCGAGCGCGAGCCGCGCCCCGAGCCCGGCGCCGCCTCGCTCTACCAGTCCGTTCCGTTCCGCCAGGACACCTCGTATCTGGCGATCGGCGAGCGGACGAACGCCAACGGTTCCAAGAAGTTCCGCGAGGCCATGCTGGAGGGCCGCTGGGACGACTGTGTGGAGATCGCCCGCGAGCAGATCCGCGAGGGCGCCCATCTGCTCGACCTGTGCGTCGACTACGTGGGCCGCGACGGCGTCGCCGACATGGAGGAGCTGGCCGGCCGCTTCGCCACCGCCTCCACCCTCCCCATCGTGCTCGACTCCACCGAGGTGGACGTCATCCGCGCGGGGCTGGAGAAGCTGGGCGGCCGAGCGGTGATCAACTCGGTCAACTACGAGGACGGGGACGGCCCCGAGTCGCGCTTCGCCAAGGTCACCCGGCTCGCCCAGGAGCACGGTGCCGCCCTGATCGCGCTGACGATCGACGAGGAGGGCCAGGCCCGTACGCCCGAGAAGAAGGTGGAGATCGCCGAGCGGCTGATCGCCGACCTGACCGGCAACTGGGGCATCCACGAGGCGGACATCCTCATCGACTGCCTCACCTTCACGATCTGCACCGGGCAGGAGGAGTCCCGCAAGGACGGCACCGCCACCATCGAGGCGATCCGCGAGCTGAAGCGGCGCCACCCGGACGTGCAGACCACGCTGGGCCTGTCGAACATCTCCTTCGGCCTGAACCCGGCGGCCCGCATCCTGCTCAACTCGGTCTTCCTCGACGAGTGCGTCAAGGCGGGCCTCGATTCGGCGATCGTGCACGCCAGCAAGATCCTGCCGATCGCGCGGTTCGACGAGGAGCAGGTCACCACGGCTCTCGACCTGATCTACGACCGTCGGGCGGAGGGCTACGACCCGCTGCAGAAGCTGATGGCGCTCTTCGAGGGCGCCACCGCGAAGTCGCTCAAGGCGGGCAAGACCGAGGAGCTGCTGGCCCTGCCGCTCGAGGAGCGGCTCAAGCGGCGCATCATCGACGGGGAGCGCAACGGCCTGGAGGCCGACCTCGACGAGGCCCTGGGGGAGCGGCCCGCCCTCGACATCGTCAACGAGACGCTGCTGGACGGCATGAAGGTCGTCGGCGAGCTGTTCGGCTCCGGACAGATGCAGCTGCCCTTCGTCCTCCAGTCCGCCGAGGTCATGAAGGCCGCGGTGGCGCACCTCGAGCCCCATATGGAGAAGTCGGACACGGAGGGCAAGGGCACCATCGTGCTGGCCACCGTCCGCGGCGACGTCCATGACATCGGCAAGAACCTCGTCGACATCATCCTGTCCAACAACGGCTACAACGTGGTCAACCTCGGCATCAAGCAGCCGGTCTCCGCGATCCTGGAAGCCGCCGAGGAGCACCGGGCCGATGTGATCGGCATGTCCGGGCTGCTGGTGAAGTCCACCGTGATCATGAAGGAGAACCTGGAGGAGCTCAACCAGCGCAAGCTGGCCGCCGACTACCCCGTCATCCTCGGCGGCGCGGCGCTCACCCGGGCCTATGTCGAGCAGGACCTGCACGAGATCTACGAGGGCGAGGTCCGCTACGCCCGCGACGCCTTCGAGGGGCTGCGCCTCATGGACGCGCTGATCGCCGTCAAGCGCGGCGTCCCCGGCGCCACCCTCCCCGAGCTCAAGCAGCGCCGCGTCCCCCGGCGCGCCGTCGAGGTGCGGGAGCCGGAGCCCGACGAGGGTCCCGCGCGCTCGGACGTGGCCACCGACAACCCGGTACCGGAACCGCCCTTCTGGGGCACCCGGGTCGTCAAGGGCATCCAGCAGGCCGACTACGCCTCCTGGCTGGACGAGGGCGCCCTCTTCAAGGGCCAGTGGGGGCTCAAGCAGGCCCGCACCGGCGACGGGCCCGGCTACGAGGAGCTGGTGGAGACCGAGGGACGACCGCGGCTGCGCGGCTGGCTCGACAAGCTGCACACCGAGAACCTGCTGGAGGCGGCCGTCGTCTACGGCTACTTCCCGTGCGTGTCCAAGGGCGAGGACCTGGTCCTGCTGAACGAGGACGGCAGCGAGCGGACCCGCTTCACCTTCCCGCGCCAGCGCCGCGGCCGCCGGCTGTGCCTCGCGGACTTCTTCCGGCCCGAGGAGTCGGGGGAGACCGATGTGGTCGGGCTGCAGGTGGTGACGGTCGGCTCGAAGATCGGCGAGGCCACCGCCGAGCTGTTCGCCGCCGACTCCTACCGTGACTACCTGGAGCTGCACGGGCTGTCCGTCCAGCTGGCCGAGGCGCTGGCCGAGTACTGGCACGCCCGGGTCCGGGCCGAGCTGGGCTTCGCCGGGGAGGACCCGAGCGATGTCGAGGACATGTTCGCGCTGAAGTACCGCGGCGCCCGCTTCTCGCTGGGCTACGGCGCCTGCCCGGATCTGGAGGACCGCGCGAAGATCGCCGACCTGCTGGAGCCGGAGCGGATCGGGGTGAAGCTCTCGGAGGAGTTCCAGCTGCACCCCGAGCAGTCCACGGACGCCATCGTCATCCACCATCCGGAGGCGAAGTACTTCAACGCCCGGTAGGGGCCCCTGGGCCGTCCGTGGGCGCCTTACGGCGGCCATCAAGCGCCGCGGCCCGGCGCGACGTAGACTGGTCGATCCGGTAGAGGCCGGTCGTCTTCCGTATCGCGGAAGGGGGCCGGCCTTCGTGCCCCTTATCCGGAGGTGTTTGGATGACCAGCAGCATCCCCGCCGTCGAGACCCGTACGGCCGAAGGCTCCGCTCTCCAAGCCGTCCTGCTCGACATGGACGGCACCCTGGTCGACACCGAGGGCATCTGGTGGGACGCGGAGGTCTCGATCTTCGCCGAGCTCGGCCATGCGCTCGCGGAGGAGTACCGCGAGGTGGTCGTCGGCGGCCCGATGGCCCGCAGCGCTTCCTTCCTGATCGAGGCCACCGGCGCCCAGATCGCGCTCGCGGAGCTCACTGGCCTGCTGAACAGCCGCTTCACCGAGCTGATCGACGGCAGCGTCCCGATGCTGCCCGGTGCCCGCCGGCTGCTCACCGAGCTGGCCGCGCACGGCATCCCCACCGCGCTCGTCTCGGCCTCGCACCGGCGGGTGATGGACCGCGTCCTGCGCTCGCTGGGTCCGGAGAACTTCGCCCTGACCGTCGCGGGCGACGAGGTCGACCGCACCAAGCCGCATCCGGACCCGTATCTGTTCGCCGCCGCGGGCCTCGCCGCCGACCCGGCCCGCTGTGTGGTGGTGGAGGACACCGTGACGGGCGTCCGGGCGGCCGAGGCGGCGGGTTGCCGGGTGGTGGCGGTGCCCTCCGTGGTGCCGATCGAGCCCGCAGCGGGCCGTACGATCATCCGCTCGCTGGAAGAAGTCGATCTCCCTTTTCTGCACACGCTCGTCACTGCAATGCACTGATCGCGCACTGTGCGTATTTCTGTAAATTGCAGACTGAATAGCGCGCTTCCTTTTCGAGGCTCACCGGCTCCACTTCGAACGTGATGTTTGTCACTGCCCATACCGTCGACAAACGGGGTCGGTCCCTGCTGTGCGTCCCCTCTGGGGTGGTTTGAGTCGGCCCTTGTGTCCGGATTGGTGACACGCCGTACGAAACGCGACCGCGTTCGGATATCGGTCGGCCGTCTCTCGTTATCGGGGCGTGATATCGCCTCAAGTTCGTTGTGTCCCAGCATGGCTGGCGCCGCGGACTAATCTCGTCGCGAGCAGTTGATCGATCGCAGGGAGACTCCCGACAATGAAGCGCAAGTCGCTGGTGCCGCCTGCCGTGGCCGGCCTTCTGGTATCCGCGCTCACCGCGTGCGGTGGCAGCGACGGATCGGGCTCCGACGGGAGTGCGATCGTCCTGGGCAGCACCGACCGTATAGAGGCGACCAACGTCGCCCCGGCGCCCCTGGACCCCGCCCTGGCGTATGACTTCGCCTCCTGGAGCGTGCTGCACAACACGTTCCAGACGCTGATGCGGCTGCCCCGCTCCGGGACCGAGCCCATACCCGACGCGGCCGAGCGCTGCGGCTTCCAGGACCGGCAGAGTGAGCAGTACCGCTGCACCCTGCGCAGCGGACTGAAGTTCTCCAACGGCCACGCGCTGACCTCCGAGGACGTCAAGTTCTCGCTCGACCGGGTCCTGCGCATCAACGACCAGAACGGCCCCAAGTCGCTGCTGTCCAACGTGGACAAGGTGGAGACCCCCAGCGACCGCGAGGTCGTCATCCACCTTCGCGCCCCGGACGCGACCTTCCCGTCCAAGCTGACCACCCCCGCCGCGGCGATCGTGGACAGCGAGGTCTACCAGGGGGACGCGCTGCGCAAGGGCTTCGACGTGATGGGCTCCGGCCCGTACGCCGCGAAGACCGAAATGCGTGGCAACCTCCTGACGAAGGTGATCTTCACCAGGAACAGCCACTACAAGGGCGATCTGAAGCTGAAGAACGACAAGGTGGAGATGCGTTTCTTCAATGACGCCTCCGCCATGGAGAAGGCACTGGTCGGCGGTGATGTCGACCTGGTCCACCGCGGCTTCTCGCCCCAGCAGATCGACAAGCTCAACAGGGGCCAGGTCAAGGGCGTCCGCCTCTTCGAGTCCTCCGGCCAGGGCATCCGCTACCTCGGCTTCAACACCGCCGACCCGTCGGTGAAGAGCAAGGCGATCCGGCAGGCCATCGCCTACCTGGTCGACCGGCAGGCGCTGGTGCGCGATGTGTACAAGCGCACCGCCGAGCCCCTCTACTCGCTGATCCCGACCAGCGTCAGCTCACACATCAACTCGTTCCACAACGAGTACGGCGACCCGGACCCCGCCGCCGCCCGCCGCGTGCTGCGCACCGCCGGCGTCACCACCCCGGTGAAGCTCACCCTGACCTACACCACCGATCACTACGGCCCGCAGACGGCAGCGGAGTTCAAGGAGCTGCAGCGGCAGCTCAACCGCAGCGATCTGTTCTCCGTGAAGATCAAGGGCATCCCGTGGGCGAAGTTCCGCCCCTCGCTCATCAAGCGTCAGTACCCCGCCTACGGTATGGGCTGGCTGCCGGACTTCCCGGACCCCGACAACTACATCGCGCCCTTCCTCACCAAGGACAACTTCCTCAACTCGCCCTACCACAACAGCGCCATCCAGGACGAGCTGATCCCGAAGACCCGGCAGGAGGCCCAGCGCACCCTCGCGGACAAGGACTTCAAGTCCATCCAGAACACTGTCGCCAACGATGTGCCCTATCTGCCGCTGTGGCAGGAGAACACCTACGTGGCGGCCCGTGAGGACATCATCGGGGCGGAGTACGCGTTCGACTCCTCGACCAATCTGCAGCTGCAGGAGATCGGCCGCGGCGTCGAAGACTAGAACCGACAGACGGGGGCCGAGAAGAAGACTACGAGAGTGTGAGGAACTTACCCGTGAGGAAACGTGATCAGTGGCTGGCAGCTCCCCTCGGCGCGGGGCTGGCCGCTGCCCTGCTCACCGGATGCGGCAGTGAAGACGGTGACGCCGCGGGCAGCGGCGAGCACGTGGTCATGGGGATGTCGGACGAGGTGCTGGCCACGGACCCGGCATCCGGCTACGACCCGGGCTCCTGGCTGCTGTTCAACAACGTCTTCCAGTCCCTGCTGAGCTTCCCCAAGGGCAGCACCACCCCGCAGCCGGAGGCGGCGGAGAAGTGCAGCTTCAAGGACAACACCAGCCGGGTCTACTCCTGCACCCTGAAGAACGATCTGACGTTCTCCAACGGTCATCCGCTCACCTCCGAGGACGTCAAGTTCTCCTTCGAGCGCACCCTGCGGATCAACGACGAGAACGGTCCGGCGGTGATGTTCGGGTCGATCGGGAAGATCGCCACCCCGGACGAGCGGACCGTCGTCTTCCATCTGAAGAACGCCGACGCCACCTTCCCGCAGAAGATCGCCTCCGGCGCCGGATCCATCGTCGACCACCAGGAATACGCGGCCGACAAGCTGCGCACCGACAACAAGGCGGTCGGCTCCGGCGTCTACAAGCTGGACTCCTTCGACACGAGCAAGGCGGACTTCTCCGTCAACCGGGACTACAAGGGGTCCGCCAAGGTCAAGAACTCCGGACTGACCATGAAGTTCTTCCACGGTGAGCAGAAGCGGCTGAAGTCCGCCGTGCAGAACGGCGACGTCGATCTCGCCTACCGCGGGCTGGCCATGAAGGATCTCGCCGATCTGCAGGCGCAGAGCATCGGCGGCGGCAAGAGCCTGGACGTTGTCGAGGGCACCGGTGCCGAGGTCCAGCACCTCGTCTTCAACATGAAGCACCCGGTGGCGGGCAAGCTCGGGGTGCGCAAGGCCATGGCGTACCTCATCGACCGCTCCACCCTGGTGCGGGACGTCTACAAGCGCACCGCCGAGCCGCTCTACTCGGTCGTCCCGGCCGGCATCACCGGCCACAACACGGCCTTCTACGACAAGTACGGCGACCGGCCGCAGCCCCAGAAGGCCAAGCAGGCGCTGCGCGACGAGGGCATCACCGGCAAGGTCCGGCTGACGCTGTGGGGCACCCCGATTCGCTATGGCCCCGGCACCGTCCCGGGCCTGCGCCAGATCGCCAAGCAGCTCAACGCCAGCGGGCTCTTCGACGTCGATGTGAAGAGCGTGGATGTCGCGGCGTACGAGAAGGGCGTGGCCGACGGGAAGTACGGGGTCTACGTGAAGGGCTGGGTGCCCGACTACCCGGACCCGGACAACTTCGTCGCCCCGTTCTTCGGCAACGGCAACGTGCTGGCCAACCACTACAACTCGCCGCAGCTGACCAGCCAGCTCATCCCCGCCACCGCGGAGCAGCCCAGCCGTGAGGCCACGGTCAGCGACTTCCAGCGGATACAGGACATCATCGCCGACGAGGTGCCGATGCTGCCGCTGTGGCAGGGCAAGCAGTACGCGGTGGCACAGGACGACATCACCGGGCTGCAGTGGACCCTCGACTCCTCGACGGTCTTCCGCTTCTGGGAGATCGCCAAGACGCCGAAGGGCTGACGGGCGGCCCTTCCCTGCGGGGCCGCCGATCAGCCCGTCCGCCCCGGTGCCGCTACCGCGCGCCGGGGCGGACCAGTCGGCTCCGGCCGGCTCGCCGCTCAGCGTGCCGGTTCCCGGGCCGCCGATGTCCACCTTCGCGAACCGGACATGGCCAAGTCCCGCACGAGGGAGAGCGCCGGTCATCCCGCCGGGGCGTGTTACGCCCCGGCGACCGCCTACTGCGCGCCGGGGCGCACCAGCCCGCTCTCATACGCGTACACGGCGGCCTGCACCCGGTCCCGCAGGCCCAGCTTGGTCAGCACATGGCCCACATGGGTCTTCACCGTCGTCTCGCTGACGAACAGATCCGCGGCGATCTCCGCGTTCGACAGCCCCCGGGCCACCAGCTTCAGCACCTCGACCTCGCGCTCGGTCAGGGTGTGCAAAGTGTCCGGAACCGGCTCCTCGCCCGACGGCAGATGCCCGGCGTACTTGTCGAGCAGCCGGCGGGTGATGCTCGGCGCCAGCATCGCCTCGCCCGCCGCCACCACCCGGATGGCCTGCACCAGCTCGGTGGCCGGAGCGTCCTTCAGCAGAAAGCCGCTGGCCCCGGCGCGGAGCGCCTCCACCACGTACTCATCCAGGTCGAAGGTGGTCAGCACCAGCACCTTGGCCGGGCCGTCCCTTCCCGGGCCCGTGATCTGACGGGTCGCCTCCACGCCGTCCATCCGCGGCATCCGGATGTCCATCAGCACCACATCGGGCTGGAGGGCCCGCACCTGGTCGAGGGCCTGCAGACCGTCCCCGGCCTCGCCGACGACCACCAGATCCTGCTCGGCCTCCAGAATCATTCGGAAGCCGGTGCGCAGCAGCGGCTGGTCATCGACCAGTAGGACGCGGATCGCCACGGGATCTCCTTCGTTAGACCGCAGACCGCATCCATTCTGCCCGTCCCCGCCGATTCACCACCCTCAGGGGTCATTCCGCCCCGAGGACTGCGCCGGAACCGTCGGCAGGGGATACGGCGGGGGAGTGCCGCCGAACTCCGGGCAGTGCGCCTGGTGATCGCACCAGCCGCACAGCTTGGTCTGGCGCGGCAGAAAGGCCCCCGTCTCCGTCGCCAGCCGGATCGCCTCCCACAGGGCCAGCACCTTGCGCTCCACGGTGCGCAGATCCCGCTCGTCCGGGTCGTACGTCAGCACATCGCCGCTGCCCAGATAGACCAGCTGAAGGCGGCGCGGCACCGTGCCGCGCAGCCGCCACAGCACCAGGGCGTAGAACTTCATCTGGAACAGCGCTTCGCCCGCGTACCGCGGCGCGGGGGCCTTGCCCGTCTTGTAGTCGACGATCCGTACGTCACCGGTGGGGGCGATGTCGAGCCGGTCGATGATGCCACGCAGCGTCAGCCCCGACTCCAGCTGCGCCTCCACGAACAGCTCCCGCTCCGCGGGCTCCAGACGCGTCGGATCCTCCAGCGAGAACCACTGCTCCACCAGCGTCTGGGCCCCCGTCAGCCACTCGGCGAGCCGCTCCGGGGCCGGGGCGCCGTCCTCCTCCCGGAACAGCTCCGCCAGCTCCGGCTTGGCCGCCAGCAGCCGCTCCCACTCACCGGGCACCAGCGAGCGGGCGCGCGGGGCGGTGCGCTCGGCCGCGGGCGCATCGAAGAGCCGCTCCAGCACCGCGTGCACCACCGTCCCGCGCGTGGCGGCGGCGCTCGGCTTCTCCGGCAGTTTGTCGATCACTCGGAAGCGGTACAGCAAGGGGCACCGCAT
Organism: Streptomyces sp. NPDC005266; assembly: GCF_040607655.1. Classification (NCBI taxonomy): domain Bacteria; kingdom Bacillati; phylum Actinomycetota; class Actinomycetes; order Kitasatosporales; family Streptomycetaceae; genus Streptomyces; species Streptomyces sp. NPDC005266. The sequence goes on along the minus strand of NZ_JBEXHC010000018.1, from coordinate 61,964 downwards.
GAAGTCGGCCGCGCGTGAGGGCGACAACGAGGCGGGGCGGTCGGACTTCGCTGGCCCGGCCGCGGGTTCGGCCTTCCCGGTGGTGGTTCCCATGCCGAAGACCCTACGGCCCGCCACGGACAGCCGGACGCATACCATCGACGTCCGAGCCTCGCGCACTGCATGATCGTGGGGACCGTATCAAAAGAGGGGTGCGAGGGACGCATCCGACGAGGGGACACCGTGGACAACAGCGGGCAGCGGCAGTCCGACGACGGGGGAGCGGACCGCACGACCGAGCCCGAGGGCGCCAAACCGCAGCGGCCACCCGAGGCGGGCGGCGGTTTTCTGATGGGCCGGCCCTTCGGGGTACCGGTCTATGTCTCGCCCAGCTGGTTTCTGGTCGCCGCACTCATCACCTGGGTCTTCGGCGGCCAGCTGGAACGGGTGCTGCCGGAGCTCGGCGCCGCACGCTATCTGGTCTCGCTCTTCTTCGCGGTCGCCTTCTACGCCTCCGTACTGGTCCATGAGCTCGCCCACACCGTGGCCGCGCTCCGCTTCAAGCTGCCGGTGCGCCGGATCCAGCTGCAGTTCTTCGGCGGCGTCTCGGAGATCGAGAAGGAGTCCGAGACGCCCGGCCGCGAGTTTGTGCTCGCCTTCGTCGGCCCGCTGCTCTCCCTGGTCCTCTCCGGCGTCTTCTACCTCGGCATGCTGGTCGTGGACCCCGACACGGTGCCCGGGGTGCTGCTGGCCGGCCTGATGGCCTCCAACCTCATCGTGGCCGCCTTCAATCTGCTGCCGGGCCTGCCGCTGGACGGCGGCCGGATGCTGCGTGCCGTCGTCTGGAAGATCAGCGGCAGGCCCATGACCGGCACCGTCGCCGCCGCCTGGAGCGGCCGCGCGCTGGCCGTCGCGGTCCTCGTCGGGCTGCCGCTGCTCACCCAGGCGGGCGGGCTGGGCGGTGAGCCCGAGAGCTTCGGCAGCGTCGACTCGCTCACCGACGCCCTGCTCGCCGCCATACTCGCCGCGATCATCTGGACCGGTGCGGGCAACAGCCTGCGCATGGCCCGGCTGCGGGAGCGGCTGCCGGATCTGCGCGCCCGTACGCTCACCCGGCGCGCCGTCCCGGTGGCCGCCGACACCCCGCTCTCGGAGGCGCTGCGCCGGGCGAACGAGGCCGGGGCCCGCGCCCTGGTCGTCGTGGACGGCCACGGAGCCCCGACCGCCGTCGTACGGGAGGCGGCCATCGTCGGGATCCCCGAGCACCGCCGCCCCTGGGTCGCGGTCAGCGGCCTGGCCCAGGACCTGAAGGACGGCATGCGGGTCTCCGCCGAGCTCACCGGTGAGGAGCTGCTGGACACCTTGCGGGCCACCCCCGCCACCGAGTACCTGGTGGTCGAGGTGACGGGCGAGATCTACGGCGTGCTCTCCACGGCCGACGTCGAGCGCGCCTTCGTCGCGGCCATGGCGCGCACGCCCTCCGCGCCGCCGTCCTGAGGGGCGCCTGTCTCCGGGGGCTTCCCCCGCGTCGGAGGGAGCCCGCACGGTCCTGGGCACCGGTGGGAGCCCGGTAGGCTGTTCACATGTCCGAACCGACCGGTGCCGCCCGCCGTCGCGGGCCCTTCCAGGTCGGGGACCAGGTCCAGCTCACCGACCCCAAGGGACGCCACTACACCTTCACGCTCGAGGCCGGGAAGAACTTCCACACCCACAAGGGATCCTTCCCCCACGATGAGCTGATCGGTGCCCCCGAGGGAACTGTCGTGCGTACCACGGGAAACGTCGCGTATCTCGCGCTGCGTCCCCTGCTCCCCGACTATGTCCTGTCCATGCCACGCGGTGCCGCCGTGGTCTACCCCAAGGACGCGGGGCAGATCCTGGCGATGGCCGACATCTTCCCCGGCGCACGTGTCGTCGAGGCGGGCGTCGGCTCCGGCTCGCTCTCCGCCTTCCTGCTGCGGGCCATCGGCGACCAGGGCATGCTGCACTCCTACGAGCGCCGGGCCGACTTCGCCGAGATCGCCTCCCAGAACGTCGAGCGCTACTTCGGCGCCCCGCACCCCGCCTGGCGGCTGACCGTCGGCGACCTCCAGGACAACCTGTCCGACACCGACGTCGACCGCGTCATCCTGGACATGCTCGCTCCTTGGGAGTGCCTGGAGGTCGTCTCCAAGGCGCTCGTCCCCGGCGGCATCCTGTGCGCGTACGTCGCCACCACCACCCAGCTCGCCCGCACCGTGGAGTCCATCCGCGAGCACGGCACCTTCAACGAGCCGTCGGCCTGGGAAACCATGGTCCGCACCTGGCATGTCGAGGGCCTCGCCGTGCGGCCGGACCATCGCATGATCGGCCACACCGGCTTTCTGCTCACCGCCCGCCGCCTCGCGGACGGCGTGGAGCCGCCACTTCGCCGCCGCAGGCCCGCCAAGGGCGCGTACGGCGAGGACTACGCGGGCTACGGCAGCGGCAAGGACGCCGGCGCCGCGGACGCGGCAGGCGGCAAGCAGGCCGCTTCCCGCGCGCCGGAAGCGCCGGACGGGGGCAGCTGACCCGCCTCGCCGGTCATCCCGCCTTCAACGGCTCGGCGCGGCCACCGATTTCCCCGTGCGGGACGGTGGCCGCGCCGCTGTGAGATGTGGCACGATGCGGGGCATCCCCCCGCAGCTCTCACATGGAGTCGTCCCGCGTGCAGCCTCTGGGCCCGGATCTCGCGCACACCCACCCCCGTCCGGTGCACTGGGTCGCGACCGCGGCCGCCGTGGCCGGCGTCATCGCCGGAGCCTCGGTCTTCCAGTCCGCGGACGCCAAGGCCGGCACGGCCACCACGTACTCCGCGCATCGCACCGGCACTCTCCCGGGCCTGACGGCTCCCGATCCCCGCGCCGCGGACTATCCGATGAACTGCCCGGGGACGAAGCCGGATGTGCTGGACCGGGGCTCGGCGGACCTGGACGGCGACGGACGGCCGGAAACCGTCGCCGTCGTGCGCTGCCACTCCGCGACCGGCACCCCGCCCAGCGGCGTCTACGTGCTCGGGCAGCCGGTGCGCCGGGGCGGTGCGCCCCGGGTCGTGGCGACGTTCGTCGATCCCAAGGAAGGGATGAGCATCCGGGGTTTCGCGGTGCGCGGAACGACGGTTTCGGCCACCTTGCTGGGATATTCCTCGTCCCGGGTCCCGCGCTGCTGTCCGGATCTGCAACGGAAGGTCAACTGGCAGTGGCGGGACGGCAAGTTCGTACTGAAGGCGCTGCCGGTTCCGGGGAGTGTGTGATCCGCTACCCGGCGTCGGGTCCGTAGACCTCGACCCTGTCGGCCACGCGCCGCACATGGATGCAGTCGCCGGGGCACTCCTTGGCGGAGTCCACGACCTCGGTCAGCAGCGGCAGCGGTACCGGGGTGGTCGCGCCTTTGTCCTGCAGGAGCTCATCGTCGGCGCTCTTGACGTAGGCTAGACCGTCGATGTCGAGTTCGAAGACCTCGGGCGCGTACTGGGCGCAGATGCCGTCGCCGGTACACAGGTCCTGGTCAATCCACACTTCAAGATCGCCGAGCTCCTCGTTCCGCACGGTGCGTCGCCTGCCGTTCCCTCGATACGTGATTCAACAGTGTCTAAATATCGCCAGCCCTGGCGGGCGTTGACCGTCTCGACGATACAACCGCTCGCTTTCCGATGTTGTTGGGTGGGTATTCACCTGGCGTGAGGGAGTGCGCAAGGGTGAAGATCGGACACACGCCGACCGGGTTTGTGATCTAGGGGTTTCAACCCGCACCGGCCCAGGTAGGGTCAGGAAGCGTCCAGCTCCCCTTGGAGGAGGTGAGGACCGTGGCAGCCCACGACGACGACATCAACCGCGGCATCCGGCCGGGGCGGGGGTCTGATGACCCTGCCGGCCAGGTTGCCTATCTCGAGCAGGAAATCGCCGTCCTGCGCCGCAAGCTCGCCGACTCTCCGCGTCATACGAGGATTCTCGAAGAGCGGATCGTCGAGCTGCAGACCAATCTGGCGGGAGTGTCCGCACAGAACGAGCGGCTCGCGAACACACTCCGTGAGGCCCGGGACCAGATCGTGGCCCTCAAGGAGGAGGTCGACCGGCTCGCGCAGCCGCCGGCCGGCTTCGGGGCCTTTCTGCAGGCGAACGAGGACGGCACGGCGGACATCTTCACCGGGGGCCGCAAGCTCCGGGTGAATGTCAGCCCGAGCGTCGAGCTCGAGGAGCTCAGGCGCGGCCAGGAAGTCATGCTCAACGAGGCCCTCAACGTGGTCGAGGCCATGGAGTTCGAGCGCGCCGGGGACATCGTCACCCTCAAGGAGGTCCTTGAGGACGGCGAGCGGGCCCTGGTGATCGGGCACACCGACGAGGAGCGCGTGGTGCGGCTCGCCGAGCCGCTGCTGGAAACCACCATCCGCCCCGGTGACGCCCTGTTGCTCGAGCCCCGGTCCGGCTATGTCTACGAGGTCGTGCCCAAGAGCGAGGTCGAGGAGCTCGTTCTCGAAGAGGTTCCGGACATCGACTACACGAAGATCGGCGGTCTGGGAAACCAGATCGAGCTGATCCGCGACGCGGTCGAGCTCCCTTATCTCTACCCCGACCTCTTCAAGGAGCACGAACTGCGGCCGCCCAAGGGCGTGCTGCTTTACGGCCCGCCCGGCTGTGGCAAGACGCTCATCGCCAAGGCGGTCGCCAACTCCCTTGCCAAGAAGGTCGCCGAGGTGACCGGCAAGCCCGCCGGGAAGAGCTTCTTCCTCAATATCAAGGGCCCGGAGCTGCTCAACAAGTACGTCGGTGAGACGGAGCGGCACATCCGGCTGGTCTTCCAGCGGGCACGGGAGAAGGCCAGTGAGGGCACGCCCGTCATCGTCTTCTTCGACGAGATGGACTCCCTCTTCCGCACCCGTGGCTCCGGGGTCAGCTCGGACGTGGAGAACACCATCGTCCCCCAGCTGCTCTCCGAGATCGACGGTGTCGAGGGCCTGGAAAACGTGATCGTCATCGGCGCCTCCAACCGTGAGGACATGATCGACCCGGCGATCCTGCGTCCCGGCCGCCTCGATGTGAAGATCAAGATCGAGCGTCCGGACGCCGAGGCCGCCAAGGACATCTTCTCGAAGTACCTGACCGAGACCCTGCCGATCCACACGGACGACCTCGCCGAGCACAGCGGGTCCCCGAAGGCCGCCGTCGGTGGCATGATCCAGTCGGTTGTCGAGCAGATGTACGCGGAGTCCGAGGAGAACCGCTTCCTGGAGGTCACCTACGCCAACGGTGACAAGGAAGTCCTCTACTTCAAGGACTTCAACTCCGGCGCCATGATCCAGAACATTGTGGACCGGGCCAAGAAGATGGCGATCAAGGCTTTCCTCGACCACAACCAGAAGGGCCTTCGGGTCTCCCATCTGCTCGCTGCCTGCGTGGATGAGTTCAAGGAGAACGAGGACCTGCCCAACACCACGAACCCGGACGACTGGGCCCGGATCTCCGGTAAGAAGGGCGAGCGGATCGTCTTCATCCGCACCCTGGTCACCGGCAAGCAGGGCGCGGACACGGGACGCTCCATCGACACGGTGGCGAACACCGGTCAGTACCTGTAACACCGCTGTCCGGCTGCGGATGTCCTGGACGGGGCATCCGCAGCCGGATGCGCTTTGCGGCCGCATTATTCGTATGAGTCCTACGAGCCCGACCGGAGCGATGACTGAAATGATCTCCGCAGCACCGCATAGCCGTTTTAGGCTCTTCGGTACCGCCGTATCGCGGCGTGCGGGATCGGGGGCCGCAGACGGATCCGAAGCGCAGCGGTACTTGAGCGCCGACCCCGCCCGGGGGCGGCGCCGGGCAAGGAGGGCCGCATGACCGTACGGCGAGTTATGGGAATCGAGACGGAGTACGGGATCTCCGTCCCGGGACACCCGAACGCCAATGCCATGCTCACCTCATCCCAGGTCGTCAACGCCTACGCGGCGGCGATGCACCGGGCGCGCCGCGCCCGCTGGGACTTCGAGGAAGAGAACCCGCTGCGGGACGCCCGTGGCTTCGACCTCGCGCGCGAGTCCGCGGACGGCAGCCAGCTCACGGACGAGGACATCGGCCTGGCCAATGTCATCCTCACCAATGGCGCGCGGCTCTACGTCGACCACGCGCACCCGGAGTACTCCGCCCCCGAGGTCACCAATCCCCGGGACGCGGTGCTCTGGGACAAGGCGGGTGAGCGCATCATGGCCGAGGCCGCCATGCGCGCGGCCGAGCTGCCCGGAGCCCAGCCCATCCACCTCTACAAGAACAACACCGACAACAAGGGCGCCTCCTACGGCACGCACGAGAACTACCTGATGAAGCGGGAGACCGCCTTTTCGGACATCGTGCGTCATCTGACGCCCTTCTTCGTCTCCCGCCAGGTGGTGACCGGCGCCGGTCGCGTCGGCATCGGCCAGGACGGCCATGAGCACGGCTTCCAGCTCAGCCAGCGCGCGGACTACTTCGAGGTCGAGGTCGGTCTGGAGACCACCCTCAAGCGCCCCATCATCAATACCCGCGACGAGCCGCACGCGGATGCCGAGAAGTACCGCAGGCTGCATGTGATCATCGGCGACGCCAATCTCTCCGAGATCTCGACCTACCTCAAGCTCGGCACCACCTCCCTGGTGCTGTCGATGATCGAGGACGGCTTCATCGCCGTGGATCTCGCCGTGGACCAGCCGGTGCGCACCCTGCACCAGGTCTCGCACGATCCGAGCCTGCATCAGCTGGTCACGCTCCGTAGCGGCCGTACGCTGACCGCCGTACAGCTCCAGATGGAGTACTTCGAGCTGGCCCGCAAATACGTCGAGGACCGCTTCGGCGCCGACGCCGACGAGCAGACCCGGGACGTCCTGACCCGCTGGGAGGACGTGCTCAACCGGCTGGAGCGCGATCCCATGAGCCTGTCCGGCGAGCTGGACTGGATCGCCAAGCGCGAGCTGATGGAGGGCTACCGCCGGCGCGACCGCCTGGAGTGGGACGCCGCCCGGCTCCATCTGGTGGACCTGCAGTACGCCGACGTACGCCCCGACAAGGGCCTGTACAACCGGCTGGCGGCCCGCGGCAAGATGAAGCGGCTGCTGACCGATGAGGACGTCGCACGGGCCCAGAACAAGCCCCCGGAGGACACCCGCGCCTACTTCCGCGGCCGCTGCCTGGAGCAGTACGCGGACGACGTGGCCGCGGCCTCCTGGGACTCCGTGATCTTCGACCTCCCCGGCCGTGACTCCCTGCAGCGGGTCCCCACGCTGGAGCCGCTGCGCGGTACCCGCAACCACGTCAAGGAGCTGCTGGACCGCTGTCGTACGGCCGAGGACCTGGTCCGGGTGTTGTCCGGCGGCTGAAATGGCCTCCGGCCGGGAATCATCGAGGTGGCCCCCGTGCGTTGTAGCAAGTGGGAGGCCGATGTCGGACCCGGCTTGTAGGGTCTGATCTTGAGACCGATCGAACCATGCGGGTCGAACCGAGCGGGGTGAGGGATATGGCGACCAAGGACACCGGCGGCGGTCAGCAGAAGGCGTCACGCCAGGCCGAAGAGGTTGAGGAGCAGGCGCAGGACGCACAGGCCCAGGAGGACCTCAAGGAGCGGCAGGAAAAGCTCTCCGACGACGTCGATTCCGTGCTGGATGAAATCGACGATGTCTTGGAAGAGAACGCCGAGGATTTCGTGAGGTCCTTCGTTCAGAAGGGTGGCGAGTGATTTTGCCTTCGATTGCAAGGTGAGATCGAGGGTCGCTCGGGGTGAACGAAGAGACGAGGCGCTGTTCGCGTTGCAAGCAGGACCTGCTGCGGACTGCCTTCGCAAGCAACAAGCCCATGTCCGATGGTCTCCAGGTGTACTGCCGGGAGTGCTCCGCTGAGTACTACCGGCAACGCCAGGAGGCCAAGGGGAAGAGGGTCCGGGAGAAGGTTCTGGTCCCGCCGAGGCAGAAGCGGTGTCCGCAGTGCGAAGAGGTGAAGCCGCACTCCGAATGGGAGCGCAACAAGTCCTCGTCGGACGGCTGGGCGAGCTATTGCCGTGAGTGCAGGGCCGAGCGGAACCGGGTCAGCTATTTCAAGCGCAAGTACGGCCTCACGCCGGTGGAGTTGGATGCGCTGGTTGCCGAGCAGCGAGGCGTCTGCTGTATATGCCTCGACGCCCCCACAGCGCATGTGGATCACGACCACGGGACGGGTAGGGTCCGTGGCGTACTCTGCTTCAGCTGCAATGCGGCATTGGGGCAGTTCAAGGACCGAGCGGATGCCATACGGCGTGGCGCCGCATACCTGGAAGGAAACGTGTGGAAGCCAACACTCGTAGCACCGGGCGTCTACCAGCTGCCTTCCTGACGCCGGGCTCATCCTCCTTCATGGACTTCCTCGGGTCGCACCAGCCCGAGCTGCTTCCGGGGAACCGCCCGCTGCCCCCGGTGCAGGGCGCCATCGAGGCACCGCATGGCACGACGATCGTCGCGGCGACCTTCCCCGGCGGTGTGGTGCTCGCCGGTGACCGCCGCGCGACGATGGGCAATGTCATCGCTCAGCGGGACATCGAGAAGGTCTTCCCCGCCGACGAGTACTCGGCCGTCGGTATCGCGGGGACCGCCGGTATCGCCGTGGAGATGGTCAAGCTCTTCCAACTGGAGCTGGAGCATTTCGAGAAGGTCGAGGGCACCGTCCTCTCGCTGGAGGGCAAGGCCAACCGGCTGTCGACCATGATCCGGGGCAATCTCGGCATGGCGATGCAGGGCCTGGCCGTCGTTCCGCTGTTCGCGGGCTATGACGTCAACCGGGACAAGGGGCGCATCTTCTCCTACGACGTCACCGGCGGGCGCTCGGAGGAGCAGGGCTTCGCGGCCACCGGCTCGGGCTCGATGTTCGCCCGTGGCGCGCTCAAGAAGCTCTACCGCGACGACCTGACGGAGGACCAGGTCGCCACCGCCGTCATCCAGGCGCTCTACGACGCCGCCGACGACGATTCGGCGACCGGCGGGCCGGATCTGGCCCGGCGCATTTACCCCCTCGTCACGGCTATCACCGAGGACGGCTTCAAGAGGTTCAGTGACGACGAGGTTGCCGAGATCGTCCGCGCCATCCATGAGCGGCGCCTCGAGGAACCGGACGGCCCCCGCGCCGCTCTGCTCTGAAGGAACGGCCCACCCGGAATGCATTTGCCATTGACAGAAGGGACGGACAGCCGGTGACGACGCCGTTCTATGTATCGCCTCAGCAGGCCATGGCCGACCGTGCCGAATACGCCCGCAAGGGCATCGCGCGTGGCCGCAGCGTGGTCGTGCTTCAGTATTCCGACGGCATCCTGTTCGTCGCGGAGAACCCGTCCCGTGCGCTGCACAAGGTCAGTGAGATCTATGACCGGATCGCCTTCGCGGCGGTCGGCAAGTACAACGAATTCGAGAATCTGCGCATCGGCGGCGTCCGCTACGCCGATCTGCGTGGCTATACCTATGACCGTGACGATGTGACGGCGAGGGGGCTGGCCAACGTCTACGCCCAGACGCTGGGCACCATCTTCTCCAGCGCCGCCGAGAAGCCGTACGAGGTCGAGCTGATCGTCGCCGAGGTCGGGGAGGGCCCCGAGGACGACCAGATCTACCGGCTGCCGCACGACGGCTCCATCGTGGACGAGCACGGCTCGGTCGCCGTCGGTGGCAATGCCGACCAGATCAGCAGCTATCTCGACCAGCGCCATCGGGACGGCATGACGCTTGCCGAAGCCCTCAAGCTGGCCGTCGACTCGCTCTCCCGGGACAACAACGGCGGCGAGCGCAGCCTCACCGCCGAGCAGCTCGAGGTGGCGGTCCTGGACCGTACCCGGCCCCAGAGCCGCAAGTTCAAGCGCGTCCTGGGCCGTCAGCTGTCCCGGCTCCTGGAGTCGGAGGACGCCACCGGTGCGGAGACCCCTGCGGAGGGGGCCGAGGCGGGCGAGGCGAGCGAGACCGAGGAGTAACCCACACGACACGCCGACGCGCCCCGGCAGGCCATGGCCCCGCCGGGGCGCGTCGGCGTGTCGACGGGGGCTCCGCGGGGGCTTCTACGGGCTCCCCGGCCCTAAGCGGTTACGGCGAAGTCAAGTGCTGATCCTTCTCGGCGTCCAAGCCCTCGGCCAGGCCGAACGGCGAGGGATCAGCGGGGAACTTCACCGCATCCGCTTAGGCGCTTAGGTGCCCGGGCCGGGCTCCCCGGCCTCCGCGGGCTCCCCGGGCGGCGGCGGGGCACTGGAGCCGCGTGTCACCAGTTCCACCGGAAGGGTCGTGTCCTGGGGTGCCTCGCCGTCCAGGACGGCCATCAGGGCCCGCATACCGGCCGCGCCGACGGCCTCCGCCGGGAGCCGGACCGTGGTCAGCTCCGGCTCCACCGCTGTGGCCAGGGCCAGATCGTCGAAGCCGGTCACCGAGACATCGTCCGGGACGCGCAGGCCCAGCCGCCGGGCCGCCTTGCACGCTCCCGCCGCCAGGATGTCGTCGTCGCAGACGAGCGCGGTGGGCCGGGGTTCGGGACCCGCGAGAACGCGTTCGGCCGCCCGGCGGCCCTCCTCGACGCTCAGCCCGGCCGGCTCGGTGCGCAGGGCGGTGCCGGGGACTTCGCTGACCGCCTGGGCGAGGGCCCGCGCGCGAACCCGGAACGTCCAGGAGTCCACGGCGGCCGCGAGATGGGCCACCCGGCGGTGGCCGAGCGCCAGCAGATGCCCCGCCGCCTGCCGGGCACCGTCCGCGATGTCGAGGTTGACGGTGGCCGCCGCGGCCGGATCGTCCGGGTCGCTGTCGAGCATCACCAGCGGCAGCCCGCCGCCGCGCACGGCGGCCAGCGCGTCAGCCGCCATGGACGAGGCGATGACCCCGTCGAGCGAGGCGCGCGCCGAGTCGAAGGGATCCCGGGCGGGGCCGACGCCCTCGGGGGAGGGGTAGAGGACCACGCCGAGGCCGTGGTCGGCGGCGACCCGGGCGGCGCCGGTGTAGACGCGGGCGAAGAACTCGGTCGTCAGGGCGGGCACGACCAGCAGCACGGTTCTGGTGCGGCCCAGCCGGAGGCTGCGCGCCGCCAGGTTGGGGCGGTAGCCGAGGTCACGTGCCGCGGTGCGGACGGCATGCGCGGTGCGCTCGGACACCCGGCCGGGCCACTTGTCCCCGAGCACCAGCGAGACGGTGGCCTGCGAGACGCCCGCGGCGCGCGCCACGTCCCGGCTGGTCGTCCGCCCGGAGGGGGCGTGGCGGGACACGCCCGGGGCGCCGTCACCCGTCCGGCCGGTTCCCGGGGAACCTTTCTCAGCGGCCCCGTTCGCCACCATCGCCTCCGCTCCCCTCCGCCGCTTCCGCCGCGGTCGGCGATTCGCCGACCGCGGGTGGACCCGCTACCGGCGGCCATGGTACGTATAACGGCGGACGTTATACGTAAAACTTGTTACGGGACCCGCAGAGAGAGGGGCAGGCATGGCGGCCGGCTACGGGGATCTGCTGCGCACCCGGCATACGGCACGACTGCTCGTCGGCACGCTGATGGGGCGGCTGCCGAACGCCACCGCCGCGCTCGCCGTGCTCCTCTTCTCGCGCGCCGAGGGCGGCAGCTACGCCCTCGCCGGGGCGCTGTCGGCCGTCTACGGCGTGGCCAACGCCATCGGGCAGCCGCTGCTGGGCCGGGCGGTGGACCACCTCGGCCAGCCCCGCGTGATGTTCCCCGCCGCCGTGGTCTCGGCGCTCGGGATGGTGCTGTTCGCCGTCGTCGGGCTCGACCCGCTGCCCGTGGCGTACGCCGCGATGCTCATCGCGGGCCTGTTCACCCCACCGCTGGAGGGCGGGCTGCGGGCCCTGTGGCCGGCGGTGCTGCGGCGCGAGGACCAGGTGCACACGGCGTACGCGCTGGACGCCGTGGCCCAGGAGGTGATGTTCTGCGTCGGCCCGCTGCTGGTCACCCTGGTCGTGACCGCGTGGTCGGAGGCGGCGGCGCTGCTGGTGATCAACGCCATCGGCGTCCTGGGCGCGCTGTCCGTCGTCGTGTCGCCGCCCTCCCGGCGGTGGCGCTCCGGGCCGCGCGAGGCGCACTGGCTGGGCGCGCTGCGCTCGCCCGGGCTGCTGGTTCTGCTCGGCTCGTTCTTCTTCATCGGCCTCGCCCTCGGGGCGATCGCGGTGGCCTCGGTGGCGTACGCCGACGAGCACGGCGGCGGCATGGTCGCCAGCTATCTGCTGTCCGCGCTGGGCGGGGGCGCGCTGCTCGGTGGCGTCGTCTACGGCGCCCGCACCTGGCCCGGCTCGCCCGAACGGCGGCTGCGGCTGCTCGTGGCCGCGCTCGCGCTCGGCTATGTGCCGCTGACGCTGGTGCCCGGCGTCGCCGCCATGACGGTGCTGGCCGGGGTGGCGGGCGTGTTCCTGGCCCCGGCGCTCGCGTGCGCGTTCGTGGTCGTCGACCGCCACGCCCCCTCCGGCACGGTCACCGAGGCGTTCTCCTGGCTGGTGACGACCTTCGTGGTCGGCAACGCGGTAGGGACGGCCGCCGGGGGGCCCGCCGTCGAGCTCGGCGGCACCGGCCCCGGTTTCGCGGTCCCCGCGGCCGCCGGAGCGGCGGCGCTCGCCGTGCTGCTGGCCGCCCAGCGGTTCCTCCTGGACCCGGTGCGGCGGCCGCCGCACCCGGCGGCGGGGGCGACGCTCGAGCCAACGCCGGGTGAACCCTGCGCGGAAAATGATCGCAACCGTGCCGTCGAACCCGGTTTCAGAGCAGGCCATCAGGCGTAATGTTCAGGCATGGACCGCCGCATTTTCGGGCTGGAGAACGAGTACGGCGTCACGTGCACATTCAGGGGACAGCGTCGGCTGTCTCCTGACGAAGTGGCGCGCTACCTCTTCCGCCGTGTCGTCTCGTGGGGCCGCAGCAGCAATGTCTTCCTGCGCAACGGCGCCCGCCTCTATCTCGACGTGGGCTCGCACCCGGAATACGCAACCCCCGAGTGCGACAACGTGACCGAGCTGGTCACCCACGACAAGGCAGGCGAGCGCATTCTCGAGGGTCTGCTCGTGGACGCCGAGCGCCGCCTGCACGAGGAGGGAATCGCGGGCGACGTCTATCTGTTCAAGAACAACACCGACTCGGCGGGCAACTCCTATGGCTGCCATGAGAACTATCTGGTGGCTCGCCACGGGGAGTTCTCCCGGCTCGCCGACATTCTCATCCCGTTCCTGGTGACGCGGCAGCTGCTCTGCGGTGCGGGCAAGGTGCTCCAGACCCCGCGCGGTGCGGTCTACTGCGTCAGCCAGCGCGCCGAGCACATCTGGGAGGGCGTCAGCTCCGCGACGACGCGCTCCAGGCCGATCATCAACACCCGCGACGAGCCGCACGCCGACGCCGAGCGTTACCGCCGGCTGCATGTCATCGTGGGTGACTCCAACATGTCCGAGACCACCATGCTGCTCAAGGTCGGCGCCACCGACCTCGTGCTCCGCATGATCGAGGCGGGCACGGTGATGCGCGACCTGACCCTGGAGAACCCGATCCGGGCCATCCGGGAGGTCAGCCACGACATCACCGGGCAGCGGAAGGTGCGGCTGGCCAGCGGCCGCGAGGCCTCCGCCCTGGAGGTCCAGCAGGAGTACTACGAGAAGGCCGTCGACTTCTGCGAGCGCCGTGGCATCCGCACCGGCACGGTCGAGCGCGTCCTGGAGCTGTGGGGCCGCGCCCTCGACGCGATCCGCACCGAGGATCTCGACCGCATCGCGACCGAGATCGACTGGGTCATGAAGTACCAGCTCATCGAGCGGTACCGGGCCAAGAACAACATCACCATGTCGCATCCGCGCATCGCCCAGATAGACCTCGCCTATCACGACATCCACCGCCGCCGAGGGCTCTACTACCTCCTGGAGAAGCGCGGTCAGGCGGCCCGGGTGTGCAACGACTTGAAAATCTTCGAGGGCAAGTCGGTGCCACCGCAGACCACCCGCGCCCGGCTGCGCGGCGACTTCATCCGGCGCGCCCAGGAGCAGCGCCGCGATTTCACGGTGGACTGGGTGCATCTCAAGCTCAATGACCAGGCGCAGCGCACCGTGCTGTGCAAGGACCCGTTCCGGTCGGTCGATGACCGGGTGGAGAAACTCATCGCCGGTATGTGACATGGCAGTCGGCTTATGTTCCCCGCGGGCCCCGTGCGTTCCCCGGACGGGGCCCGCGGTACGTCGTAGAGTGGCGCGCGTTGTCCATCGAAAGATCTACCGAACGAGGACCCCGTGCGCCGACGCTCCGTACTTCTTGCCGTGCCCGCGGGCCTGCTCACCCTCGCGGGCTGCGGTGACGACAAATCAGGATCTGAGAAGGCCAAGCCGTCCGAGGAGCCCAGCAGCCCGTCGGCGGCCCCCACCGGCAAGGTGGTCAATGGCCCGGTGCCCCCCATTACCGACGGCAAGAAGTTCGGTGAGAAGCCGAAGGTGGCCAAGGGTTCGGGGAAGCCGTCCTCCGATCTGGCGGTCAAGACGGTCACCGAGGGGCACGGCCCGAAGGTGGTCAAGAAGGACTTTCTCAAGGTCAACTATCTGGGCCAGATCTGGAGCACCGGGAAGGTCGTCGACAACTCCTGGGACAAGAAGAAGCCCGCCGTCTTCCAGCTCGGCACCGGCCAGGTCATCCCCGGCTGGGACCGGGCGCTGGTCGGCCGGAAGGTCGGCAGCCGGCTGGAGGTGGCCGTCCCGCCCGCGTACGCCTACGGCAAGCAGGGCCAGCCGCAGGCCGGTATCAAGGGCACCGACACCCTGGTGTTCGTCATCGACATCATCGAACGCTACAACGCCAAGAGCTCGGCCAAGGGCAAGAAGGTGGCGCAGGAGAACAAGGATCTGCCCAAGGTGTCCGACAACACCGACGGCAAGCCCCCCACCATCACCGTCCCGAAGAAGCCCGCGCCGAAGAAGCTGGTCTCCGAGTACGTCATCGAGGGCGACGGCCCGAAGGTGAAGAAGACCGACGCCCTGCTCGTCCAGTACAAGGGCGTGCTCTGGGACAACGGCAAGGAGTTCGACTCCACGTACAAGCGGGGCGAGCTCGCCCAGTTCTCCCTGCAGCAGGTCGTCAAGGGCTGGTCGCAGGGGCTGACCGGCAAGAAGGTCGGCAGCCGGGTGCTGATCGTCGTGCCCCCGGAGCTGGGCTACGGGAAGAAGGCCCAGAAGGGTATCCCGGCCAACTCCACGCTGGTGTTCTCCGTGGACATCCTGTCGGTTCTGTAGCCTGTGCGGGTTGCCCACAACGTAACGAGGAGCACTTTCGTGAGCATCGAAAAGCCCGAGGTCGACTTCCCGGGTGGCGAGCCGCCGGCCGAGCTGGAGATCAAGGACATCTGGGAGGGCGACGGACCCGCCGCCAAGGCCGGCGACAACATCGCCGTGCACTACGTCGGCGTGGCCTTCAGCACCGGCGAGGAGTTCGACGCGAGCTACAACCGGAACACCCCGCTGCGGATCCAGCTCGGTGTCGGCCAGGTCATCCCGGGCTGGGACCAGGGACTGCAGGGCATGAAGGTCGGCGGCCGTCGGCAGCTGATC
The DNA here is from genome assembly GCF_040607655.1 of Streptomyces sp. NPDC005266. Classification (NCBI taxonomy): domain Bacteria; kingdom Bacillati; phylum Actinomycetota; class Actinomycetes; order Kitasatosporales; family Streptomycetaceae; genus Streptomyces; species Streptomyces sp. NPDC005266. Next base: position 46,456 of record NZ_JBEXHC010000018.1, on the reverse strand, counting down.
ATCCCGCCGCACCTGGCCTACGGTGACCGTGGCGCCGGCGGCGGCCGGATCAAGCCGGGCGAGTCGCTGATCTTCGTCTGCGACCTGGTCTCCGCCTGAGGCCACCGCGAGCCGGCGCCGAGGGTCTCTGCCCACTGGGCAGGGGCCCTCGGCTTTTGCCGCGCGTCCCCGGAGCGGTACGGTCACGTGCGTAAGGTCACCGAGAAAGGGCGTCGATGGCGATTGCCAAGGCCGAGCGGCTGATGAACCTGGCGCTGTGCCTGCTGGGGACCCGGCGCCCGCTGACCAAACGGGAGCTGCGGGACTCCATAGAGGCCTACCGGGAGAGTGCCGCGGCCGGCGCGGCCAGCGACGACGCCTTCAACCGCATGTTCGAGCGCGACAAGGACGATCTGCGCGAACTCGGACTGGTCATCGAAACGGTCGAGGGGCTCGACGGCGACACCGGCTATCTCGCCCGCCGCGACAGCAACCGCCTCCCGCCCATCACCCTGGACGCCGAGGAGGCCGCCGCCCTCGGCCTCGCCGCGAAGGTCTGGCAGCAGGCCCGGCTCGCGGGCGCCGCCAGCGGCGCGCTGCAAAAGCTGCGCGCCGCCGGGATGCCGGTCGCCGATGATCCGTACGACACCTCCGCGCACAGCGCTCTGGAGCCGCGCATCCCGGTCCATGAGACCGCCTTCGAGCCACTGATGCTCGCCTGCCGCGACCGCCGCCCCGTCGTCTTCGACTACCGCAAGGCGAACGCCGCCCGGCCCGAGCAGCGCCAGGTCGAGCCCTGGACGCTGGAGTGCTGGCGAGGCCACTGGTACCTCGCCGGATGGGACCGCGAGCGCGCCGCCGAGCGGGTCTTCCGGCTCTCCCGGATCACCGGCCGGGTCCGGCTGCGCTCCGGCGCCTACACCGCCGAGGTGCCCGACCACTCGACCGTCCGCGAGACGGTGGAGAGCTGGGCGGGCGAGACCGCCACCGGCACCGCCCGGATCCGGCTGCGCTCCGGGCAGGGCTACCCGCTGCGGACCCGGGCGCTGTCCAGCCGGCCGGCCGACGCGGACGACGGCTGGGACGAGTTGGAGATCCCGTACGGACACGGGCTGGACGCCTGGCTCGTGGAGTTCGGCCCGGACGTGGTCGTACTGGCGCCCGACGAGCTGCGGGCGGATGTCGTGGACCGGCTGCGCGCCGTGGCCAAGGGCTGAGGGGACGGACCGACTTCACCATGGCCGGAAACGCCATTGACCAGACCCGCCGGATGCTCTCCCTGGTGACGTATCTGCGCGAGCGCCCCGGCGCCCGCGTCGCCGACGTCGCCCGCGCCTTCGGGATCAGCGAGGACGAGCTGATCGCCGACCTCGATGTGCTGCCGCTGTGCGGCACCAGCTTCCGCGGCGGGGATCTGCTGGACATCGACACCGACGGCGAGCGCATCTGGTGGCACAACCCCGACGATGTGGCCGAGCCGCTGCGGCTGGCCGCCGACGAGGCCACCGCGCTGCTCGTCGCCGCCCGCGCCGTCGCCACCCTCCCCGGGCTGCGCGAGGGCGACCGGGACGCACTGCTGCGTGCCACCGCCAAGCTGGAAGCGGCGGCGGGCGAGGCGGCGGGCGCCAGCTCCCGGCTCTCGGTCACCTTCGAATCCGAGGGCGGCGTCTTCGCCGACGTCGACCGGGCCATCTCCGAGCGCCGCCGGCTGTGGCTGCGCTACTACTCGCCCGCCCGCGACGAGCTCACCGAGCGCGAAGTGGACCCGATCCGGCTGTTCGCCGTCGGCCACACCTATATGGAGGCCTGGTGCCGTCTCTCGGAGGCGCGGCGGACCTTCCGGCTGGACCGGGTCGTGGAGATCAAGCTGCTCGACGAGGCGTCCGACCCGCCGCCGATCGAGCTGCGCGATCTGTCCGAGCTCTCCACCGCCCTGGTGCAGACCAACGCCGAGGACCCCGAGGTGGTCGTCGAGACCGGCCCCGGCGGGCGCTGGGTCGCCGAGTACTACCCGCACGACCGCGCGGAGGAGCTGCCCGACGGCGGCCTCAGGATCACGCTGCGCACCCCCGAGCCCGGCTCGCTGCGCCGGCTGGCGCTGCGGCTCGGCAGGGACGGCCGGATCGTCTCGCCGCAGGGGCTCGCGGACAGCGCGCGGGACGCGGCGCAGCGGGCGCTCGCGGCGTACGGCGAGTGAAGGGACGCACACAGTGACCGCTCGGGGGAGTGCCGCTTCGGTGATCTTCAAGGCAGCATGTCCGGAGTGCCGCGGCCGGTTCGAGCTGGCCGCCGGCGCGCTGCGGCTGGCGATCGGGGCCAGTGACCGTACCACCTTCTACTCCTTCACCTGCCCCGATTGCGGCAGCGCGGTGCGCAAACCGGCGGGGGAGCGGATCGTGGAGCTGCTCACCGGCGGCGGGGTGCGTACGCTGCGGCTGCACTCCACCGTCTAGGCTCGGCGCATGCTCTGGCCGATGCTCGCCCTCGCCCTCGCCTTCTGCGGAATCGCCGTCCTCGCCGTGCTCTCCGTACGGGTCTACGCGGAGGTGCGCAGGCTGGCCCGGCAGGTCTCGGACAGCTCGCAGCGGATCACCCGGGCCGCCGAGGACCTGGAGCGGGCCGCGGCGCCGCTGGGCTCGCAGGTGGACGCCCTGCGCCGGAGTGACAAGTGACAGCCGCTGACAGGCCCTCTCCTGTCGCACAGGAACGGCGGGTAGGCTGGGAATTTGTGGCCCTGGTAACGAGGCGGAGGGCCGCAACCAGGCGTCCGCATGGGGATTGCCCCCGGTTCACCCCCGCGCGCTACGATCGCTGACAGCACGGCTGCCGGACACCTGTCCGACCGGTCGGGCAGCCCCACCCCCAGCCGCCTCGGTGAGAAGGTAGACGCTTATGTTCGGAAGGCTCGGCGCTCCCGAGATCATTCTCATCCTTGTCGTCATCGTGCTGCTGTTCGGTGCGAAGAAGCTCCCGGACATGGCGCGCTCGCTGGGCAAGTCGGCCCGCATCCTCAAGAGCGAGGCCAAGGCGATGAAGTCGGACGGTCAGCAGCAGCAGAACGCGCCGGCCGACCCGCCGGACCCGGGCCAGGACCAGGGCGCGCACCGTACGATCCAGGCCGCCCCGGGCGATGTCACCAGCGCGCGCCCGGTGTCCGAGCCGAGCGACCAGACCACCAAGCGCTGACCCGGGGCCACTTGACGGCGGCGCCGACGGCCGCCGCCGGACGCACGAGATGAGGACGTGGGTTGCTCAAGTCTGCCCGCAAGAAGGAGAAGGACCCCGAGGGGCGGATGCCCCTCGCCGAGCACCTGCGTGAGCTGCGCAACCGGTTGCTCAAATCGGTCCTGGCGATCTGTGTCGTCACGGTCGTGGCGATGTTCTCCTACATGGACATCGTCGACTTCCTGATGAAGCCGGTGCTGGGCTCCGTCGGTTGCGGCGGGGTCACCCTGTCCGAGCTCTCGGCCCACGACGCCGCACAGAAGTGCGCGTACTTCACCGTGAACGGTCTGCTGTCGCCGTTCACGATCATGCTGAAGGTCTCCTTCACCACCGGCGTGGTGCTCGCCACCCCGGTCTGGCTGTATCAGCTCTGGGCCTTCCTCGCGCCCGGTCTGCACCGCAACGAGAAGAAGTACGGCCTGTTCTTCGTCGGCCTCGGAGCGCCGCTCTTCGTCGGCGGCGCCTTCTTCGCGTACAAGATCCTTCCGGCCAGTGCCAAGGTGCTGCTCGGCTTCACGCCCAGCGGGGCGAACAACCTCCTGCCGCTCGACGACTTCCTCGATCTGCTCGCCCGCATGATCGTCGTCTTCGGGCTGGCCTTCGAGCTTCCCCTGCTGTTGATCCTGCTGAACTTCACCGGCATCCTCAGCGGCCGCAAGATGTTCGGCTGGTGGCGGGGCATGATCATGGGCATCACGGTCTTCGGCGCCATCGCCACCCCGAGCACCGACCCCATCGGCATGTTCGCCCTGGCCGGACCGGTCACCGTGCTCTACTTCTTCGCCTGTGCCGTCGCCCTGCTCAACGACCGGCGCAAGGCGCGCCGCCGGGCCGCCGACCCCGACTTCCACCTGGACGACGACGAGGCCTCGCGGCTGGACCTGACGCCCGAGGGCGTCGGGGACACCGAGCGGGTCGGCGCGGGTCCGGCCGAGCTGCCCAGCGGGGACGACCCCGGCCCCGCCCGGCGGGGCGGCTACGACGACGTCACCTAAGCGGATGCGGTGAAGTTCGCCGCTGATCCCTCACCGTTCGGCCTGGCCGAGGGCTTGGACGCCGAGAAGGATCAGCACTTGACTTCGCCGTAACCGCTTAGGACGTCCCCCAGGACGTCTCCCAGGACGTCTCCCAGGACGTCTCCCAGGACGTCTCCCAGGACGTCATCCAGGACGTCACCTCACCGGCGCACCGGCGGGCCCGCCCGATAAGATCCGCGAGTGACCTGCGACATCGCTCTCTTCGTCAACCCCACGGCGGGCCGGGGGCGCGGCGCCCGCGCCGCCCAGCCGGCCGCCCGGGTGCTGCGGGACGCCGGATTCCGCGTACGGACCGTCCTGGGCGCTGACGCCGCCGACGCCCTGCGGCGGGCCCGTGCGGTGGTGGCGGAGGGGACCGGAGCGCTGATCGCCGTCGGCGGTGACGGCATGGTCTCGCTCGCGCTCCAGGCCGTCGCCGGGACGGCGACCCCGCTCGGCGTGGTCGCGGCGGGCACCGGCAATGACTTCGCCCGGACGGCCGGACTGCCGGTGCGCGACCCGGCCGCGGCGGCGCGGGCCATCGCCGACTCGCTCAAGGGGGACGGCGGCCGCCCCGTCGATCTGGGGCGGGTGGGGGACGTCTGGTTCGGTACCGTCCTGGCCTCCGGTTTCGACTCCCGGGTCAACGACCGGGGCAACCGGAGGCGATGGCCCGGCGGACGGCTCCGCTACGACCTCGCGATGCTCGCCGAGCTGGCCGGGCTGCGGTCCTTCCGCTACCGGATGCGGCTCGACGACGGGCCGCAGCGGGAGGTCGAGGCCACCTTGATCGCGGTCGGCAACGGCGGTGCGTACGGCGGCGGGATGCGGATCTGCGCGGACGCCCGCCTCGACGACGGGCTCTTCGACGTCACCGTCGTCGGCCCCTGCTCCCGCACCACCCTGCTGACGGTCTTCCCGCGCGTCTACCGGGGCAGCCATCTGGACCACCCCGCGGTCACCACCCACCGGGCGGCCTCCATATCCCTGGCAGCCGAGGATCTCACCGCGTATGCGGACGGTGAGCGGATCGGGCCGCTGCCGGTCACCGCCCGCACCGTGCCCGGCGCCGTGCGGCTCCTCGGCGGCTGACCGCGCTCCCGGTACCGGAGCCCGGTACAAAGCCCGAATAAAGATCGCGTGCACTGTCGGAGGCGGCCGGTAGGCTCGTACATACGATGACCGACGAGCTATCTCCCGCCGAGCGCTATGCCGCGTCCCGCGTCCGGGCCGCCGAGCAGGCCACCGCGCTGGCCCCCTTCCGCGAGATGTACGACTTCGCGCTGGACCCCTTCCAGATCGAGGCGTGCCAGGCCCTGGAGGCCGGCAAGGGCGTGCTGGTCGCCGCCCCCACCGGCTCGGGCAAGACCATCGTGGGCGAGTTCGCCGTCCACCTGGCGCTCACCCAGGGCCGCAAGTGCTTCTACACCACGCCCATCAAGGCGCTGTCGAACCAGAAGTACGCCGACCTGGTCAAGCGCTACGGCGCCGACAAGGTCGGCCTGCTCACCGGCGACAACAGCGTCAACTCCGAGGCCCCGGTGGTCGTCATGACCACCGAAGTCCTGCGGAACATGCTCTACGCGGGCTCCCAGTCGCTGCTCGGCCTCGGCTATGTGGTGATGGACGAGGTGCACTACCTCTCCGACCGGTTCCGCGGCGCCGTCTGGGAAGAGGTCATCATCCACCTCCCGGAGTCGGTGACGCTGGTGTCACTGTCCGCGACGGTCTCCAACGCCGAGGAGTTCGGCGACTGGCTCGACACCGTCCGCGGCGACACCGAGGTGATCGTCTCCGAGCACCGGCCCGTGCCACTGTGGCAGCACGTCCTCGCAGGCCGCCGGATGTACGACCTCTTCGAGGAGAAGAGCGGCCAGGACGGCGACCAGAACGGCCGCCGCGAGGTCAACCCCGACCTGGTCCGGCTCGCCCGGATGGAGAACACCCGGCCCTCTTTCGGCCGCGACAAGCGTCGCGGCCGGAACATGCGGGAGGCCGACCGCGAGCGCGAGCGCCGTCAGCGCAGCCGGATCTGGACCCCCGGCCGCCCCGAGGTCATCGACCGGCTCGACTCCGAGGGGCTGCTGCCCGCCATCACCTTCATCTTCAGCCGCGCGGGCTGCGAAGCGGCCGTCCAGCAGTGCCTGTACGCGGGGCTGCGGCTCAACGACGACGCCGCCCGCGCCCAGGTCCGGGCGATAGTCGAGGAGCGCACCGCCGGCATCCCCGACGAAGACCTCCACGTGCTGGGGTACTTCGAGTGGCTGGAGGGCCTCGAGCGAGGCATCGCCGCCCACCACGCCGGAATGCTCCCCACCTTCAAGGAAGTTGTCGAGGAGCTGTTCGTCCGCGGCCTGGTCAAGGCCGTCTTCGCCACCGAGACCCTGGCGCTCGGCATCAACATGCCCGCGCGCTCGGTGGTGTTGGAGAAGCTCGTCAAGTGGAACGGCGAGACGCACGCCGACATCACCCCCGGCGAGTACACCCAGCTGACCGGCCGGGCCGGGCGGCGCGGCATCGACGTCGAGGGCCATGCCGTGGTGCTGTGGCAGCGCGCCATGGACCCCGCCGCCCTCGCGGGCCTCGCCGGGACGCGCACCTATCCGCTGCGCTCCTCCTTCAAGCCGTCGTACAACATGGCGGTCAATCTCGTCTCGCAGTTCGGGCGGCACCGCTCGCGTGAGCTGCTGGAGACCTCCTTCGCGCAGTTCCAGGCAGACAAGGCGGTCGTCGGGATCTCCCGCCAGGTGCAGCGCAACGAGGAGGGGCTGGAGGGCTACCGCGCCTCCATGACCTGCCACCTCGGCGACTTCGAGGAGTACGCGCGGCTGCGCCGCGAGCTCAAGGACCGCGAGACCGAGCTGGCCCGGCAGGGCGTGGCGCAGCGGCGCGCGGCCGCCGCGGTCGCGCTGGAGAAGCTCCGTCCGGGCGATGTCATCCATGTGCCCACCGGCAAGTTCGCCGGGCTCGCGCTGGTGCTGGACCCCGGGCTGCCCGCCGGGCGGTCCAACGGCCACCGCGGTTTCGAGCACCACGACGGGCCACGGCCGCTGGTGCTCACTGCCGAGCGCCAGGTCAAGCGGCTGGCCTCGATCGACTTCCCGGTGCCGGTCGAGGCGCTGGACCGGATGCGGATCCCCAAGTCCTTCAACCCGCGCAGCCCCCAGTCCCGCCGGGATCTGGCTTCCGCGCTGCGGAACAAGGCCGGCCACCACGATGTGCGGCGCCACCGCAAGGAGCGCTCGCCCGCCGCCGACGACGCAGAGATCTCGCGGCTGCGCGCCGCCCTGCGCGCGCACCCCTGCCACGGCTGCTCCGACCGCGAGGACCACGCCCGCTGGGGCGAGCGCTACCAGCGGCTGCTGCGCGACACCCGGCAGCTGGAGCGGCGCATCGAGGGCCGTACGAACACCATCGCCCGCACCTTCGACCGGATCTACGCCCTGCTGTCCGAGCTCGGCTATCTGCGCGGTGACGAGGTCACCGAGGAGGGCAAGCGGCTGGCCCGGCTCTACGGCGAGCTGGACCTGCTGGCCAGCGAGTGTCTGCGCGAGGGCGTCTGGGAGGGCCTGCCGCCCGCCGAGCTCGCGGCCTGCGCCTCGGCGCTCGTCTACGAGGCGCGGGCGGCCGACGACGCGCTGCCGCCCAAGCTGCCCCCGGGCCGCGCCAAGGACGCGCTCGGCGAAATGGTCCGGATCTGGGGGCGGCTGGACGCCCTGGAGGAGGAGCACAGGATCAACCAGGCGGAGGGCGTCGGACAGCGCGAGCCGGACCTCGGCTTCGCCTGGGCCGCCTACCGCTGGGCCTCCGGGCACGGGCTGGACGAGGTGTTGCGGGAAATCGACATGCCCGCCGGTGACTTCGTGCGCTGGACCAAGCAACTGATCGATGTGCTCGGCCAGATCGCGGCGGCGGCCCCCGAGGGCACGGTGGCGCGCAACGCCCGCCGGGCGGTCGATGGGCTGCTGCGCGGCGTGGTGGCGTACTCCTCGGTGGGCTGACCCGGCCGACTCAGGACGGGTCGTAGGTGTAGGGGAGGGCGTTGCTGTTCCCGGCCGGGGTATGGGCCACCACGTTGACCGTCCCGGCCGCCCCGGGCGGGGATGTCGCGACGACCTGGGTGTCCGAGATCGCCGCGAAGGAGGCCGGGACGCCACCGAAGGTGACCGCGTCGGTGTAGGTCAGATTGGTGCCGTTCAGGACCACCGAGTCACCGCCGGTGTCCGAGCCATGGCTCGGGTTCAGGCTGGTGAGGACCGGTGCGCCGAGATAGGTGTAGTAGGGATTCCCGGTCGCCGCCGTGCTGGTGCCGCCGGGTGTGGTGACGGTGACCACGACCGTGCCGGACCCGGCCGGGGCGGTGACGGTCAGCTGGCTGTCGGAGATCACATTGATAGCGGTGGCCGGATTGCCCCCGAAGCTGACGGCGCTGGCGAGGGTCAGATTCGAGCCGAAGATGGTGACCGTGTTGGCCCCGGTGGCCGGGCCGAGATGCGGTGACAGATCGGTGACGGTAGGAGCGGCGATATAGAAGTACGGCAGCGGATTGCTGGTGCCGCCGGGCGTGGTGACCGTGACATTGACCGAGGACGGCGGCCCGGCGGGCGCGGTCGCGGTGATCTGCGTGGGGGTGTTGGTGAGGATGGTGGCGGGGGTGAGTCCGAACTTGACCGAGGTGGCGCTGGTGAGGTTGGTGCCGTTGATGGTGACGGTGTTGCCGCCGGAGGTCGGCCCCGCGGATGGGCTGAGGCTGCTGATCATGGGCGCGGGGGTGGCGATGTAGGTGTAGGGGAGGGCGTTGCTGGTGCCGCCGGGTGTGGTGACGGTGACGTTGGTGGTGCCGGCGCCGGCGGGGGCGGTGACGGTGATCTGGGTGGGGGTGTTGGTGAGGATGGTGGCGGGGGTGAGTCCGAACTTGACCGAGGTGGCGCTGGTGAGGTTGGTGCCGTTGATGGTGACCGTATTGCCGCCGGAGGTCGGCCCCGCGGATGGGCTGAGGCTGTTGATCATGGGTGCGGGGGTGGCGACGTAGGTGTAGGGGAGGGCGTTGCTGGTGCCGCCGGGTGTGGTGACGGTGACGTTGGTGGTGCCGGCGCCGGCGGGGGCGGTGACGGTGATCTGGGTGGGGGTGTTGGTGAGGATGGTGGCGGGGGTGAGTCCGAACTTCACCGAGGTGGCGCTGGTGAGGTTGGTGCCGTTGATGGTGACCGTATTGCCGCCGCCGGTGGGGCCGGAGGTGGGGCTGAGGCTGGTGAGGACGGGGGCGGCGACCGTGGTGTAAGTGAAGGGCACGTTCTGGGTGCTGGTTCCCGTCGACCCCGTGACCGTGACATTGACCGTGCCGGTCCCCGCGGGCGTCTTGGCCGTGATCTGAGTATTGCTCACGACGACCACGTTGGTGGCCAGGTTGGGGCCGAACCTGACCGCGGTGGCACCGGTGAAGCCGGAGCCGGTGATCGTGACGGAGGTGCCCCCGGCAGGAGCACCTTGGGCGGGGCTGACGCTGGTCACTACGGGGGCCATGGCTCTTCTCCTTCTCGTGCCGCTCGGGTGCCTCTCAGGCGGCCGCGCCCTGGCCGGCGGTGCTCGGCCAGGGCGCTGAGGGCGTCGCCGCTCGCCCGCGCCACGCACGCGGAACGGGGGCGACTGTGTGGTTGTGCCGTCGGTGCCCGGTCGTGGCCGACGGTCAGGTGATGGTGAAGGCCTGGGCGTTGGAGTTCCCACCGCAGGTGTGGACGGTGATGGTGCCGGCGCCGGTGGCCAGTCCGCCGGGCACGATGGCGGTGAGCTGGGTGTCGCCCACGGCGGTGAAGACGGCGGTGGCGGTGGCGGCGGCGCTGTCGGTGAACGTGACGGTGTCCACGCCCACGAAGCAGGTTCCGTTGATGACGACGGTGTCCCCCGCCGTGCCCGTGGTGGGAGCCACCGAGGTGATGGCCGGGGCCTTGTAGTAGTCGACCAGGGTGGTGCCCGAGGTGCTCGTGCCGCCGGCGGTGGTGATGGTGACCGCCTGGGTGGCCACACAGGGGACCTGCCCCGGGTTGGCCGGTGCGGTGAAGGTGACCTGGTTGGTCTGCGTGGGAGTGACCGCGACATTGCCGACCGTGCCCACCCCGACCTGCGTCCCGGTCAGGAAGTTGGTGCCGAAGAGCGTGACCGAACCGCCGGTGGCGGCCGGGACGCACACGGCGCTCAGGCCCGTGGTCGTCGGCGTGGCGATGACGAAGAACGGCAGCGCGTTGCTCGTTGCGCCGGCGCTGCTGGTCACGCTGACGGAGACCTGGCCGGAACAGGGGGCCGAGTTGGGCACGACAAAGGTGACCTGGGTGGCGGTGACGCCGGTCGGGGTGACCGTTGCCGAACCGAAGTTGACACGGGTGGTGGTGGCCAGGGCCGTGCCGTTGATCTGAACGGTGTCCCCGGGTTTGCCTTGGTTGGTGGTGGTCGTGGTGTCCACCAACGAGGTGATGGTTGCCATGAGCTTTCTCCTTCGGTCATGCCACTCCTCCGCAGACCGTTGGGGGCGCGGGAAGGCACGTCGCGCGGGCGGAAGGCGGCGACTTGGTGAGAAGACCCGTTGCCTCGGGGCCGGCACCTGGGGGACGGGCCATTCGATGGGAAGCGACGCGGCGCGATCACCACGGTGCGCCGTCAAGCTCGCTTGAATTGATTAAAGCGATCGAGTGAAGGGTGCGGCAGGTGCAATTGATGCACTGAGGAAGTCATATGAAAGTAGGGTTAAATCCGTGATAGGGGATTTCTCCGCCGGAGTGCGCCCCTCCCGGGTCGGCCGGCGGCATCGACGAGAAACGGCGGGCGGACGGCTCTCGCCGTCCGCCCGCCGTGGGTCCGCGTGCGACCCTGTGCCGCGCCCGCTACGCCGCGGCCTCCTCCGGCCGCTCCCCTTCCTGCTCGGCCTCCACCCGCTGGTTCCACTCCCGCTTCGACGCCTGCCAGCCGTCCTCGTTGTGGCCGCGCCGCCAGTAGCCGGAAATCGACAGCCAAGCGCGCGGAATCTCCCGCTCCAGACGCAGATGGCGACGGATCTCCTTCACGAAGCCCGCCTCGCCGTGGACGAAGGCGTGCACCTGGCCGGGCGGGAAGTCCAGCGCGCGGACGGCCGCCACCAGCACCTCGCCGACCGGTGCGCCGCCCCGGTGCAGCCAGGTGATCTCGGCGCCCTCCGGCGCCGTGAGCTTGTGTTCCTCATCCGGGCCCGCGACCTCGACGAAGGCCCGTACCGGGGCGCCGGCGGTCCGGGGCGCGCCATCGGCGAGTCGCTCCAGCGCGGCGGCGATCGCGGGCAGCGCGCTCTCGTCGCCCGCGAGCAGATGCCAGTCGGCGTCCGCGCTCGGGGCGTACGCGCCGCCCGGTCCCAGGAAGTGGACGTCATCGCCCGGCTGGACCCGCGCGGCCCACGGCCCGGCCAGCCCCTCGTCGCCATGGGTCACGAAGTCCACGGTCAGCTCGCGGACCGCCGGGTCCCAGGCGCGCACCGTGTACGTACGGGTCACCGGCCACTGCTCGCGCGGGAAGTCGGCCCGGATCCGCTCGATGTCGAAGGGCTCGGGGTAGCTGACGCCCGCGGCCGGGAAGAGCAGCTTGATGTAGCGGTCGGTCCACTCGCCCGGGGTGAAGCCGGCGAGGCCGTCCCCGCCCAGGACGACCCGCACCATATGCGGGGTGAGCCGGTCGGTGCGTACCACCTGGGCCCGGTGGGGCTTCGGTGTCTTCCGGGCCGGACGGTCCGCCATGACGGCCTCCCTGATCAACGACAGTTAGGATTACCTAACCTAACAGCTCACTCCTGGAGAGTGGAGAGAAGCCGACGCAAAGATCCACCCAGTCCCCAGCGCTCCGCCAGCGCGTCCACCGCGGCGGGGTCGTGCGGCACCCGCGGCAGCGCCGGGTCGAAGGCGGGCAGCGGGACGTCGGAGGCGACCTTGACGACCTTCGGGGCGACGGCGACATACGCCCGCGCCTCGTCGAGGCGCTTGCGCTGCGAGGGGGTCAGCTTGGCGGCCGGGTCATCCACGGCGGCCATGATTCCGGCGAGCTCGCCATGGGCGGCCAGCAGCTTGGCGGCCGTCTTCTCGCCGATCCCCGGCACCCCGGGCAGCCCATCGCTCGGGTCGCCGCGCAGCAGTGCCAGATCCGCGTACCCCCGGCCGTCCACTCCGTACTTCTCGCGCAGCGCCGCCTCGTCGAACAGCCGCAGCGTGCCCACGCCCTTCACCGGGTAGAGCACTCGCGCCTCACGCTTGTCGTCGACCAGCTGGAAGAGGTCGCGGTCGCCGGTGACGATGTCGACCGGGCCAGTGGCGCGGCCCGCCAGCGTGCCGATCACGTCGTCGGCCTCATAGCCCTCGGCCCCCACCCGGGCGATGCCGATCGCGTCGAGCACCTCGTCGATCACCGGAACCTGCGGGGAGAGGGTGTCCGGCACCTCCTCCTGGTCCACCCCGGCCCCCTCGGGGGCCTCCTCGGCGACCCGGTGCGCCTTGTACGTGGGGATCAGCTCGACCCGCCAGGAGGGGCGCCAGTCGAAGTCCATGCAGGCCACGAGGTCGTCGGGCCGGTGGTCTTGGACGAGCCGGGCGATGAAGTCGAGCAGCCCGCGCACGGCGTTCACCGGAGTACCGTCGGGAGCCCGGACCGAATCCGGCACGCCGAAATAGGCTCGGAAGTAGAGGGAAGCGGTATCGAGAAGCATCAGGCGTCGCGTCACGCCTCGATGATGCCGCACGCCACTGACACCCAGGCAGGGAGAATGTGAGCTGGATCACGGTTCGGTTTGAGCCAAACGGATGGGGGCAGGTGCGCCGCCGGAGCGAACCCGTGCAGTGATTGCATCGGGCGCGCGGTCCAATGCCACGCCGCTCCGCGACCCGCCGGCGGGGGTGGCGGGTCGTTTTGGTGCGATTTGAGAGGTGTGTGTGTCCAAACTGCGAGCTGAACATCTGTACAAGGTGTTCGGTAGACGACCCGATGAGGCGGTGGCCAGGCTCGAAGCGGGCACGGACCGTGAAGAGCTGCGGGCGGACGGTACGACAGCGGCGGTCATTGATGCCTCCTTCGACGTCGAGGCGGGCGAGATCTTCGTCGTCATGGGTCTGTCCGGATCCGGCAAGTCCACCCTGCTGCGGATGCTGAACGGGCTGCTGGAGCCGACCGCGGGACGCGTGCTCTTCGACGACGACGACCTGACCGCGCTCAGCCCTCGCGACCTGCGCGGGGTGCGCTCCCACAAGATCAGCATGGTCTTCCAGCACTTCGCCCTCTTCCCGCACCGCAGCGTCCTGGAGAACGCCGCCTACGGCCTGGAGGTGCAGGGCCTGCCGCGTGACGAACGGGACAGGCGCGCCGCCGAGGCCCTGGAGATGGTGGGCCTGGATGGCTGGGAGAAGTCCTGGCCGGACGAGCTCTCCGGCGGTATGCAGCAGCGTGTCGGCCTCGCCCGCGCGCTGGCCACCGACGCCGACATGCTGCTGATGGACGAGTCCTTCAGCGCGCTCGACCCGCTGATCCGCCGCGATATGCAGGACCAGCTGCTCACGCTGCAGAAGCGGCTCAAGAAGACCATCGTCTTCATCACCCACGACCTGAACGAGGCCATGCGGCTCGGCGACCGTATCGCCGTCATGCGCGACGGCCGGATCGTCCAGATCGGCACCGCCGAGGACATCCTGGTCACCCCGGCCAATGACTACGTCGCCTCCTTCACCCAGGACGTCGACCGCAGCCGGGTGCTCACCGCCGGCGCGATCATGAGTGAGCCCGCCGAGGTGCTGGGGACCACCACCGACGACGGCGCGACGCTCCGCACCGAGCAGGACGTGCTGGACGCCGCCCCCGCCACCGTCACCACCGGCACTCCGGTCATCGAGCTGTTCGCGCCCTGCTCGCGCAGCGGGGTCGCGGTCGCGGTGACCGACGACGACGGCGAGCTCGCCGGTGTCGTCTCGCGCGCCCGGCTGCTCGCAGTCCTCGGCGAGCCGGACACCGGACCCGACGGCGCGACGCCGACGGGCCCCGGCGAACCGGACGCGCCCGAGTCCGCGAAGAAGGTGATCACCGGTGCCTAGGCTTCAGCTCGGCGACTGGATCAATTCCGGCGTCAACTGGCTCCGAGACAATCTGAGCTGGCTCTTCGACTTCATCTCCTCCGTCGTGCAGGGCATGTACGACGCGCTGAACTCCGTGCTCAGCGCCCCCGAGCCGCTGCTGCTCGCGGGCATCCTCGCGGTGCTCGCCTGGTGGCTGCGCGGGCTGCTGCCCGCTGTCCTCGCCTTCGCGGGATTCGCGCTCATCGACTCGATCCAGCTCTGGGGCGAGGCGATGAACACCCTCGCGCTGGTGCTGGTCGCCGGTGTGATCACCATCGTGTTCGCGGTGCCGCTGGGCATCTGGGCGTCCCGTAACCGCGCCGTGAGCGCGCTGATCCGCCCGGTGCTGGACTTCATGCAGACGATGCCCGCCTTCGTCTACTTGATCCCCGGCATCTTCTTCTTCGGCCTCGGGGTGGTCCCCGGTGTCGTCGCGACCGTCATCTTCTCGATGCCCCCGGGCGTCCGCATGACGGAACTGGGCATCCGCCAGGTGGATGCGGAGCTGGTCGAGGCGGCCGATGCCTTCGGCACCCATCCGCGCCGTACCCTGCTGCGCGTCCAGCTCCCGCTCGCCCTGCCCACCATCATGGCGGGCGTCAACCAGGTGATCATGCTGGCGCTGTCCATGGTCGTCATCGCCGGCATGGTCGGCGCCGAGGGACTCGGCTCCACCGTCTTCCAGGCAATCAGCTCCGTCGATGTCGCGATGGGCTTCGAGGGCGGTATCGCGGTGGTCATCCTGGCCATGTACCTGGACCGGATGACGAGCGCGCTCAACCAGCGCGTGTCCCCGCTCGCCCGCCGCGCGCTGGCCAAGGAGAAGGCCAAGGCGGTCAGCGGCCTCAAGGTGCTCCACTGGAAGCCCGCGACCTCCGTCGCCATGGTCGGCGTCGTCGTCCTGGCACTGGTCGCCGGCGGCATGAGCATGTTCGGCGGCGGCGAGAGCGGCCCCAAGGTCTCCGCCAACGTCGGCAAGGGCCAGTCGGTCAACCTCGGCTACATCAACTGGGACGAGGGCGTCGCCTCCACCTTCCTGTGGAAGGAGCTCCTGGAGCAGCGCGGCTTCAAGCCGAAGGTGCAGTCGTACGATGTCGGCGCGCTGTGGACCGGCCTGGCCGCCGGCAACGTCGACATGCAGACCGACGCCTGGCTGCCGGCCACCCACGCCCCGTACTGGTCGAAGTACAAGAACAAGCTGGAGAACCTCGGCTCCTGGTACGACAAGACCTCGCTGGAGGTCGCCGTGCCCTCGTACGTCAAGGGTGTGAAGACCCTTGACGACCTGAGGAAGAAGTCCTCCACCTTCAAGAAGAAGATCATCGGCATTGAGCCCGGCGCCGGTGAGATGAAGCTGATGCAGGACAAGGTCATGCCGGGCTACGGCCTGGACAAGGACTACTCCCTGCTCAAGGGCTCCACCGCCGCCATGCTCTCGCAGCTGGACCGCTCCTACGCCAAGAAGGAGCCGATCGCCGTCACCCTGTGGTCCCCGCACTGGGCGTACGACAAGTACAAGCTCACCAAGCTCAAGGACCCCAAGGGCGCCTTCGGCAAGGGCGACCACCTCGATACGATCGCGCGCAAGGGCTTCGCGAAGAAGAACCCGCAGATCGCGAAGTGGATGAAGGACTTCAAGCTGAGCGAGAAGCAGCTCACCAGCCTGGAGTCGGCGATCCAGGACGCGGGCAAGGGCAAGGAGCAGCAGGGCGTGCGCGCCTGGCTGAAGAAGAACCCCGGCACGCTCAACAAGCTCGCCCCGGTGCCGGGCGCCGAGCAGAAGGGCAAGGACGCCGGCGCCGCGCCGAAGATCGGCTACTTCCCGTGGGACGAGGACATCGCCACCACCTATCTGTGGAAGAACGTCCTGGAGCGGCGCGGCTACAAGCCGGAGATCAAGCAGTACGACGTCGGCTCGATGTTCACCGGCATGAGCACCGGGCAGGTCGACGTCGAATTCGACGGCTGGCTGCCGGTCGCGCAGAAGCAGTACTGGGACCGCTACAAGAAGAATCTCGTCGACGTCGGGGCGTGGTACGACAAGACCTCCCTCGAGATCGCGGTGCCTTCCTACGTCAAGGACGTGAAGTCCCTGGCGGACCTCAAGGGGAAGGCCGACACCTTCAAGGGCAAGATCGTCGGCATCGAGCCGGGCACCGGCGAGATGAAGCTGCTCAAGGGCCAGGTCCTCAAGCAGTACGGCCTGGACAAGGAGTACAAGGTCTCCGACGGCTCCTCCCCGGCGATGCTCGCCCAGCTCCAGCGCTCGTACGCCAAGAAGGAGCCGGTCGCCGTCGTCCTGTGGTCCCCGCACTGGGCGTACAACAAGTACAAGCTCACCAAGCTCGCGGACCCGAAGAAGGCATTCGGGGACAGCAACCAGCTCCACTCGCTCGCCAACAAGTCCTTCCCGAAGAAGTACCCGGAGTTCAACGGGTGGCTGAAGAAGTGGCACATGAGCGAGAAGGACCTCGCGAGCCTTGAGGCCTCCATCCAGGACGCCGGCAAGGGCAATGAGGAGAAGGGCGTCCAGAAGTGGATGGACGCTCACCCCGGCATCGTCGACAAGATGGCGCCGGTGGCTCCCTGACACCACCCGGTGGACAACCGCTGACGCGCCGCGGCCCGGAGCATCCGCTCCGGGCCGCGGCCGTTCAATTCGGATGACGACCGTTCCGGGCGCCCCTTACTGCCGTGCCCGTGAACGCACCTCCCGGTGCGAAGACGACGGTTACGGTTACTTCGGTCGATTCGGGTTCGATTCCTGAGCCACTCCGCCCTGCGCGGAGTGGCATACGTACCGTCGTCGACTCTGATCTCGGGAGGCGCGCGCACGCATCGGAGCGCCCGGTGCGCGGGCCGTGGTTACTTCCTCTTCCGAACAATCCGCAGCCCCTCCTGATCTCGGGCGCCCCGATGCCTTCGCGCCGCCTCGTGCTGCGCGTGGCCGGTCTTGAGGTGATGGTGACCGAAGTACGGATGCTGGAGCAGGCGTTCACCGGGCTGGAGCGGGTCCTGGTGCACGGCTGCGGGCTGGCCCGGCCCGGCTGGCTGGACGAGGCCGAGGCCGCCTGGGCCGGCGTACGGGCCACCGGCCGGGCCCGGCGCGCCGTCGTACCGGTCTGCCGGCGGCCGTGGACGGTGCTTGGGCCGGGACACCTTCGCCGGCGACGTCCTGGCCCGGCTGGGCGTCCACCAGCTCTACCGGGAGCATGCCGAGCGCTACCCCCGTATCCCCATCGACGAGTTGACGGCCCAGGGCGCGGAGCTGGTCGTGCTGCCGGACGAGCCGTACCGCTTCGCGGCCGACGACGGGCCGGAGGCGTTCCCGGGCCTTCCCGCCGCACTCGTCAGTGGCCGGCATCTCACCTGGTACGGGCCCTCGCTGGCCGAGGCGCCCGCCGTCCTCACGGCCGCGCTGTCGGCGGCGCGCTGACGCCCTGGGCCCGGGCGTAGTCGGCGAGGGCCGGTTCGAGCAGGGCGAACGCCCGGGTGGCCTGGTCCTCGAGGAGTGCGGCGATCTCCGGGTTGGCGCGTCCCGCGAGCGTGAGGTCCTGGATCCGGCGGAACAGGACCCGGTGCACCCCGCCGAGCAGGGACGCGGCCGTGCGCGGGGTGATGTCATCGGGGGAGGCACCGGTGGCCTCGGCGAGAGCGGCGGCCAGGGCGTCCTCGCGCTGGTCGTGCAGACCGCGCAGACAGGCCGAGAGGGTGGGGCTCTCCACGATCATGCGGCTGAATTCCGGCCCGGCGAAACCCGCGACGGGATCCTGGGCGGCGACGGCGGACAGAAAGGCTCGGCGCAGCGCCGCGAGGGCGGACTCGCCGGGTTCCCGGGCGGCGACGGTGCGGGCCAGACTGGTGACGAACTCGTCCTGGTGGTCCAGGGCCAGGTCCTCCTTGCGCGGGAAGTAGTTGGTCACGGTCTTCTTGGCGACGCGGGCGGCGTCGGCGATCTCGGCGATGGTGGTGCGCTCGAAGCCCTGCTCCATGAAGAGCCTGGTCGCCCGGTCGGAGATCAGCTGCCGCGTCTCACGCTTCTTGGCCTCGCGCAGACCCGTGGCCGCGGTGTCCATCGTGGTGCTCGACTCGATACCCATGGCCGAATCTTATATCCGTAGTAATTTTATGTTGACACCGTCAGTGCGCAGAACATAAGTTTACCCCCGTTGTAAATTTCGTCTCGGGGAAGTTGCGGCCGCGCCCCCTGCCCAGACCATGTACGACGGAGGACTGTTGCGATACGTCACTGCTGTTCCCGCGGCACCCGGGGGACCGATGCGGCGCGCGGCCGGGGCGCCGCGCTGATCGCCGCCCCGCTCCCTGCCGACGCCGAGGTGCGGGGCGACCGGGTCCGCGCGCCCGGCGCCCGGGGCGGCGCGGTGATCTATGTGCACGGCGGCGGATTCACCGACACCATGCCCGAGGCCGAGCGCCTGATGGCCTATCGGCTGTCGAAGGCGACCGGCCGGCCCGCCCTGCGGGTGGACTACCGGCTCGCGCCCACCCACCCCTGCCCCGCGGCCCTCGAGGATGTGCTGGCCGCCTGGCGAGGCGTGCTGGACGAGGGTGTCCCCGCCTCGCAGATCGTCCTCGTCGGCGAGTCGGCCGGCGCCACCCTGGTGCTGTCCGCCCTCCTGGAGATCGCACGGGCCGGCGGTCCGCGACCCGGTGCCGCGGTCGCGGTCTCGCCCATCACCGACTTCGCCCTCACGGGTGCGTCGCTGTCCGCCGACGACGGCAAGGATGTGCTGAGCCATGCCGTTCTCGGCTCCATCGCCGACCGGTACCTGGCCGGCGCGGACGCCCAGGAGGCGCCGCAGTCGCCGCTGTACGGGGAGCTGCGCGGGCTGCCGCCGCTGCTGATCGCCGTCGGCACGGACGAGATGCTCCTGGACGACGCCCGCCGCTTCGCCGAGGCGGCCGACGCCGCCGGGGTGAGCGTGCGGCTGGAGGAGTACGAGGACATGCCGCACGCCTTCCACCTCTCCGAGCGCGGTGAGGTGCTGCTCGACCGGATCGGCCGGTGGCTCGCCGACCCGGTCCGCGAGTTCACCGTCAGCGATCCGGACGCGGGACGCTATGCGCTGGCGCACGGCCCCGACGGGGCCCTGTCGTTCACCGAATGGGGCCGCGGCGGGGTCGGACGCATCACCACCGATGGCCGGATCACGACGTACGACCTGCCCCGCTCCGACAGCGAACCGCACGGCATCGTCCAGCACGACTGCGCGCTGTGGTGCGCTCTGGGAACCGGCTCCCTGGCCAGGATCGAGGTGCTCCGGTGACCGCTCCTGAACCCGCTCCCGAACCGAACACGACGAGAGGAACCGCCTTGGCCCCAGCCACCACCTTCGACCCGGAAGCCGCGTTCGACCGCCAGGTCCGTCACCTGACCGACCTCGGATATCCGGCGATGTCAGGCCTGGGCCCGGAGCGGTTCGGCGCCCTGGTCGCCCCGCTGCGCGCCCGCGCCGTGGCAGCCGCGGACAGCCGGTGCGATCCCGAGGCCGGCCGTGTGCCGTTCGTGCTGGTCGTCACCCGGAACGCGGCGCCGATGGAGGAGACGATGGCGCGCACCGCCCTGCAAGCCGGGCGGCTGCCCGGTTTCGTCGACCGCTCCTTCGAGCCCGGCTCCCTCGAACGGTTCGTCGCCACCAAGGAGACCGGACTCCCGGGCCCGGACGCCTACCTGCTGTTCGACGTCGACCGGGGGGAGGAATTCTGCGGCGCCGTACCCCATGACGCCATGAACGTGATCGCCGAGCGGCGCCGCACCCTTCTCACCATCGAGGAAGGGATCGCGCTCATCACCCACTTCCCGCAGGTGCTGGTCAAGAACAAGTGCTTCTCCCTGGGCGGCTCACGATGCGGTGACCGCCGGGTCCCGGCGATCTGGATCAGCCAGAAGGCGCCGAAACTCGGCTGGTGCTGGGAGGGCAACCCGCACACCTGGCTCGGCATGGCCTCGGCGGGGGCGCGGGCCGCGGCCATCCCCTGAGACCCGGAAAAGGTGCGGGTGCGGGGGACGACCCCCGCATCCGCACCTTCACCTCAGAGCTCCACCGCGCAGCTACCTCAGACCTCTACCGCGCAGCACGTGTCCCGCCGCAAGTGCCGCCCCACCTCCAGCCAGTGGTCCGCCGACCTCCCGCGCGCCACCGCGGCGCCCGCCGGCTCCGGGAAAGACTCGACCAGTGCGCGCTGCTCGTACGGCACGCCGCCCCGCAGCACCGAGACCGTCCTCACCAGCGAGTCGAAGTCCGTGAACGGGTCGCCGTCCACGACCGTCAGATCCGCCAGCTTGCCGACCTCCAAGGTGCCCAGATCGCGTTCGGCTCCGAAGGTCCGCGCCGGCAATACGGTCGCCGTGCGCAGCGCCTCCGCCGGCGAGAGCCCGTACCGGTGCAGCGCGCGCAGGCTCATGTGCAGATGCAGCCCCACCGGGACCAGCGGCTGGTCCGTGCCGAGGGCGACCACGCCGCCTGCGGCCAGGATCCGCTGGTAGACGCCGATCTCGGTGCGCAGCGTGGTCAGCTGGGCGGGCGTCGGGGGCGCCCCGGCGAGCTGATGTACCAGGGCGGTGTCCCATGGCGGCATCAGCCGGGTGACCCGCTCGTCCTCGGCCAGCGAGGGGTCCGCGCCGACCAGGGGCGCCGCCGTGAACGGCGTGGCGATGAGCCGGAAGTCCGAGGTCGCCGTATAGATCTCCGTGACGTCCCTGTAGGAGCGGCCGGTGGCCGTCGTGCCGTGCCCGTACTCCAGCCGCTGGGTGGCCTGCAGATGGGTCGTCAGGTCCTGCCCGAGCTGGATGCCCGGTGAGCACAGATGGCTGCCGGTCCGCACGCCCAGCCGGTCGTGCGCGAAGCGGGCCGCCTCCTCCATGACCCACCCCGGCGCGCGCACATACGTCTTGACGAAGTCCCAGTCGAGCCCGGCACCGCGCGCAAGGGAGCGGCGCAGCCCGTCCCGGGTGCGGTGCGCCCGGCCCATGCTGTACGCGACGCGCGGCCCGTCCAGCAGCTCTCCGGTGGCCAGCAGCCGCGGCCCGGCCAGGGCCCCCGCCGCGACGGCCTCCCGCAGCCGGGCCTGCTCGTACGCGAATCCGCCGAGGGAAACCGCGGTCGTTATGCCGTAGGCGAGCTGCAGGGTGGTCTGACGGCCGCCGTAGGTGGACTGCCAGGGGTGGGTGTGCGCGTCCCACAGCCCGGGGATCACGGTGCGGGCGGAGGCGTCGACACGGCGCTTGGCGGGCCGCCCGGCGCGGTGTGACTCTACGGCGGTTATACGGCCCCCGCGCACCAGGATGTCGACGTCCTCGCGGACCGTACTACTGTCGCCGCCGGCCCAGAACCGCCCCGCGTGGACGACGGTGTCGGCGGGCCGCGGCCGCCGGTGATCGAGCGGGACGCGCACCGTACGGGCGCTGCCGCGCTCAACGTCCAGCAGCCGCAGCCGACCCGCCGACAGATACAGGAGGCTGCGGGAGTCCCCGGACCAGGAGGGATGGTCGGCGGGCTCGTCGGTCAGCCGGCGCGGCGCGCCGTCGGGGGTGCCGTCCGCCCCGACCGGCAGCAACCACAGCGCCGACTCGGCGATGAGCGCCATATGGCGGCCATCGGGGGACCAGACGGGGCCCGAGTCATAGCGGTCCGAGACGCAGGTGTGCTCCGCCACGGCGTGCAGCCTCGCCGCGCCGCTGCTCGCGTCGACCACCCGGATCAGGTTGTAGCCCTCGCGGAACCGCTGATTCAGCCGATTGCGGTCACACAGCGCGATATGGCGGCCATCGGGCGACCAGCTCGGCCGGCCGGGCAACCCGCCGGCACCCAGCGGCGCGGCCAGCACCCGCTCCGTACCGGCGCCCAGATCGCGTACGACCAGGTTTCCCGACATGTCGATACAGGCGAGCCGTGTGCCGTCCGGGGACAGCGCGGGATGCACCCGGCCGCCGGAGGCCAGCACGGTCTCCTCGCCCGAGGCGAGGTCCCGGCGGTGCACGGCGAGCAGCCCGTCCCGGTCGTCCGCGTACACCAGACCGCGTCCGTCGGACGTCCAGGTGGGCGCCAGCAGATACCGGGTAGGGGCGGCCCGTACGACCCGGCGCGGGGCCCGGCCGCCGGAGACATCCGCGACCCAGAGCGAGTTGAGGGCCGCGAAGGCCACCTTATGGCCGTCGGGCGACAGCGCGGGCAGATGCAGCCCGCGCACCGGCCGCACCCCGGCACCGTCGAAGTCGTACCGCTTGACGCGGTACCGGGGCCGGTCGACCGGCAGGGTGGCCGAGAACGGGATCTCCTCGCCCGCGCCGGGCGCCTCCGGGCGCACCACCCGGAACCGCCCGTCGACCGTCAGCAACAGCTCCTCCCGTGACGTCCAGCGGGGCGGTACCGGCTGAACATCGCCCTTCAGGCCGACAGCCTCACCGTCCACGACCAGCGTGCACGTGGCGGCGGGGGCGGCGGTTGTCCGCAGATAGGCGAGCCGGCCGCCCGGCGACAGCGAGGGCGTCATCACCGCGGTGCCCGCGGTCGCCTCGGTGTGCTCAACCTTCACCGGTCCGCTGCCGTCGGCCCGTACGGAGGCCACCGTACGGGCGTCCAGCGCGGTCCCGGCGGGCGCGCCGCGCACAAACAGCACCCGCTCGCCGTCCGGCGACCAGGCCGGGTCGAAGTCCTCCCAGGCACCGTCCTGGAGCGGTCCGTCCTGGCCGGGCAGACCGGTGAGCCGGGTGAGCTCCCCGGTCGCCACCTCCAGCACCCACACCCGGTACGGGCTGCCCGCCACGGGATCGCCCCCGCGCTCGGAGGCGAAGGCGAGCCGGGTGCCGTCGGGCGACCAGGCCGGACCGCGGTCGTCCCATGGACCGTCCGTGCGCTGGCGCAGTTCCGAGCCGTCGGGGCGCAGCGTCCACAGATGGAAGCCGCCGCCCCGGTAGGCGCATATGGCCAGCAGTTCACCGTCGGGGGAGAAGACCGGCCGGGTGGGCTCGAGATCGGGCGGGGTGAGCTGAACCGCCTCGCCGCCCTTGCGGGCGACCGACCACAGCACGTTCTGGACCTCGGCGATCAGACGGTCGCCGGAGGGGGAGAGCGTGGCGGCGCCGTTGGTGGCACCGGTGAAGGAGAGCGAGCCGCGCCGGGCCACCTGGGCCCGCGTCCCGGTGGCGGCGACCGCCTCCGAGGGCAGCGCGGTGACGGCGGTGGTAGCGGCGGCGGCCTGCAGAAGGCGACGCCGGGAGAGGGCGGAGGTCGGAGTGTCTAATGCGTCTGGGGCGTCTGGGGCGTCTGGGGCGTCTGGGGCTTCAAGAGCGTCCAACGGTCCTCCGGAACACGAGGGCTGCATGATTCGGGAGTTCACAAGCGATACGCCAAGCGCTTGATCGTTACACACCCCTTGGGTCGGGGGTCAACACCGCCTTGTCGGCGGCCTTGGCCTGCGCGACGGGCAAAGGGAGAGTGGGATGCCGCGCATCCCATCGCCCCGATCACTCCAGGAGGCAAGACGGCATGCCAGCAGACGGCATCACCTTCCGCACCGACCATCTGCCCACCCCGGACGGCGTGCCCGTCGCGACGTACACCTGGCTGCCGGAGGGCGGCAGTCCACGCGCGATCGTGCAGATCGCCCATGGCGCCGCCGAACACGCCCAGCGCTACGACCGGTTCGCCCGCTTCCTCGCCGGGCACGGCTACGCCGTGGTCGCCTCGGACCACCGGGGCCACGGCGCCACCGCCGCGTCCACCGGCGGTCTCGGCATCGTGGGGGAGGAGGGTGACGCCTGGCGGGCGATCGTCACGGACCTGCGGGCCGTCGGCGCCCGTGCGCGTGCCGACCACCCCGGGCTCCCGCTGGTCCTGCTCGGTCACAGCATGGGCTCCATGCTGGCCCGCGACTGTGCCCAGGAGTACGGCGCGGAGCTGGCCGGCCTGATCCTCTCCGGGACCTTCCGCTCACTGCCGGGCGCCGAGACCGAGGAGGCGATGGCGCGCATCGGACTGGAGATCGAGAAAGGGGGCCGTACGGCCCTGTCCCCCTTCATCCCGACGCTCTTCGCCTCGTTCAACGACCCGTACGAGTTCCGGACGGGCTTCGAATGGCTCTCCCGGGACCCGGCCGAGGTGGCCGCCTACGCGGCCGACGAGCGGTGCGGCTTCCCCTTCAGCGCCGGTCTGGCGCTGGACTGGGTGCGCGCCGTCCGCAAGATCAACGACCCACACGAGCAGGCCCGCATCCCGGCCGCCCTCCCGGTGCATGTGGCCGTGGGCACCGAGGACCCGTGCAACCAGCGGATGACGCTCGTCTACGAACTCCTCGAGGACTTCCGCTACATCGGCACCCAGGAGCTCACCTGGAGGGGGTACGACGGGGCCCGGCACGAGATCCTCAACGAGACGAACCGGGACGAGGTCCAGGAGGACCTGCTGCCTGGCTGGAGAAACGCCTCTGAACCCACCGGGCCAGGGACGGCAGCCGAAGGGGTCCCCGGGGTGCGCGGCGGAGGCCGTCCTGCCTCCGCCGCGCACCCCCGCCGATCCGGCCGAGGCTCGCACGCCCAGCCGCGCATCCGCGGCCTCACCCCATGGCTCCCCCGGCGCGGCGTCCGCCCCGGCGCCTGGTGGTGGGGGATCGGCGAGCGTGTCGTTGGCGGCGGGCGGTGGAGGTGCGCGCGAGATACGGCTCGGCGAGCACGACACCCGCCGCCGGACGGCCCAGTTCGCGCGACGTCAGAGAGGCGAAGCGCTCACCCAGTGTTCACGCCGAAGAATCCGCTCACAGCGAACAAATCAGGGCCATTCAACCTCACTCGGGCGACGACGACGCCCGGCGTTGTCGTCGCGAGCGCGCGCAGCCGCTCCAGCCCGACGGACCCGCGTAGGCGACCACCTCGCGGTCGCTGCCGTCGCCCATTCGACGCCCCTGGTCGCCACCCGTACCCCCGGCCCGGGGGAGCCCCGAGTCCGCAACCCCAGCGCCGCCCCGACGGCCGGCGGCGGCCCGCGCCCGAGTGAGCCAGTGTCGATCTCGGCACCCGGCGCCAGCGCCCGCTCAGGATGGTGGCCGAGCAGCGAGTCATACGAGCGGAAGCCCCCTCGGCGACGAACCGCCACAACCCCTACACTCAGAGTGATCCCCCGAGCCCACCTCGGGGTGGCGGCGGCCACCCCCTGAAGTGCGGTATTGTTCTCGTGCGCGGTCGGCAAGGGCGAAGCCCAAGCCGAACAAGCACCGGGACGTGGCGCAGCTTGGTAGCGCACTTGACTGGGGGTCAAGGGGTCGCAGGTTCAAATCCTGTCGTCCCGACCAGCGTTTTCGCAGGTCGGAGGCCGTTTCTGCGGGTAGCGGGAGCGGCCTTAACCGTTTCCGGGCTGGGAGCAATGGGGAGCCCTCTGGGAGCCCTCGTGCTCCCAACTCGCAGACGTGTCAACGCCGCCCGGTTTGTCCGTCACCCGATCCGGTAGACGTGCGGTGCCGTACCGCGCCCCTGTGTGCCGTCGTCAACCGTAGGCCCCTGGGGTCACCCGGTCGATTCGGATGCTCTCTGCATCGAGAGGCATAAGGACCCTTGTCGGCTCTCGACCTCCTTTCAGGGTGGGAGCACGGAGTCGCGCTCCGCATGCGACAGGGATGGGGGGACTGTCGGTGATGTCGCTGAGTCGGTTTTCGCAGGCAGGTCGCACGCGGGCGTCCTGGTCGTTGCGAGCGACCTGCGTCAAGGCGAGGCAAAGCCCCTTGGCGTCCGCCGGCAGATAGGTCACTCCCAGGGCGCGAGTGCCGTATCCGGCTCTGGAGCGCTGTGGCGAGACAGTCGGCGGGGGTTTCTCGGCGAAAAATAGTGTGCCAAGCGGACGAGCGCTTGCCGGAAATCCCATCCGTGCAGGTCATGGGGTATGCCGGTATGCGTGGAGGGTTGCGTTTGCCGAATATCTCGTCCGTGCAGGTCACGCGGCATGTCTGTATTCGTGGAGGATGCCGCCAAGGCGGTCGTGGCGTCGTATGTCGAGGTGGCTTAGCTTGTCTGGATCATTGATTGGTGTGGGCAGTGGGTGTAGCGGTCGGGCGTTCGCGATGCCCTGATGCGGTCGCTGGTAGTTGTAGAACTCCTCGAACTCTCGCAGGGCGTGGAGGAGGTGGCGCTGGTTTCAGATCAAGGTCCGTTCCAGGAGCTCGTGTCTGCAGGTCTGCACCCACCTTTCCATGATCGAGTTCATTCTCGGCATCTGGATGCCGGTGAGGACGACCTCGATCCCCGTGTCCTTGAGGACGGCGTCGAACAGGGCGGGGAACTTCCCATCCCTGTCCCGGATCATGAACCGTGCCCGGCAGCCTACGTCCTCGAGATCCATGACCAGGTTCTTCGCCGCTTGCGCCACCCATGAGGTGGTCGGGTGTGCGGTGGCGCCCAGGATCCGGATGCGGCGACTGCTGTGTTCGATTACCGCGAGTACGTACATCCGCGCGCCGGACCGGGTGACCGTCTCAAAGAAGTCGCAGGCCAGGAGGGCGTCGGCTTGGGAGTGCAGGAAGTCGGCCCAGGTGCTGGAGTTCCGGTCGGGGGCTGGATCGATGCCGGATTCCTTGAGGATCTTCCAGACGGTCGAGGCGGCCACCTTCACTCCCAGTACGAGCAGTTCGCCGTGAAGACGCCTGTAGCCCCAGTTCGGATTCTCCCTGGCCAGGCGCAGTACCAGAGTCCGGATGGAGCGCACGGTACGAGGTCGACCGGGTCGCTGGGGCCGCGATAAGACGGCATGACGGCGCCTGGCAAGGTCACGATGCCAGCGCAGTACTGTGTCAGGACGCACGAGCAGTCGCACACGCCGCAGGGCGGACAACGGCATCCGGTGCAGCAGCGCCGCCAGGAACGCCCGATCGCTCGGAGTGAACCGTAGTCGGGCACCGCCGAGTTGGCGTTCGAGCACCGTGATTTGATGGCGGAGGGCCAGGATCTCCGCATCCTTGTCCCGGTCGCTCATCGGCAGCAGACGCAGCAGCGCGAACGCGTTGGTCACGCCCAGGTAGGCCAGTCGCAGCAGCACGGTCGATCATCATGACGCGTGAACCACCGACTACGCGAGAGCGCCGACTCGAGCGATGAGGCTGACGACCGCCAGTCCCGGTGCAGGCCTCCGACCAGGGGCGGATAGCATTCTCGGCAAGCGCAGCCCTTCTTCACGAAGCCGGTGTCGTCGAGGATCAACACGCCGTTCGGCGTGCCGAGTTGTTCTGCGATGTATGCCAGGAGGTCGTCGCGCAGGCCGTCAGCGTCCCACCGGCTGTGGGAGAGCAGGTGCTGCAGGCCGTGTGGGGTGGCATGGCCGGCGTACTCGGCGAGTTGCCAGCTGTTCTTTCGGCCGACCGGGCCGAGCAGTCCGCGGACGTAGTCTCGCATCCTCCGCCGGGACTCCACCCGGGAGAAGCGGGCTCCGGTGCGCAGGAAGAGTTCTTCGAGTTCCAGGTCCCAAGCATTCGTTGGTACGTCGTGGATCATGAGAACGGACTGCTCGTCGCGCTGTCACTGCATGCGGCGCGGACACACGTTGGTGGGACGACCTGTCCAAGACCGTCCCGCGCATGCCCAACCCCCGCTACACTCCCCACCGCCAAGCCGTTGACCAGCAGAAATACAGAAGTCCGGCTGGAGTACTAACTCGCCTGCAGGACAGAGTCGGCGCGGCCGGGAACGCCCGCCACGAATGCCCTCTTGTGTGCGGTGAGCGACTGATCTCAACCGGGCCGCGCGAGGGATGCGGCCCCCTCCCGTCCCCGCGCGGCCCGCCCCCTGTCACCCGCCCCGCCGCGATGCGGCCCGGCCAGCGGCGTCGGCCGGGCGGGCAGTAACCGTCGCCCGCCCCCGAGCAGCGCCGCACCCCACCCCGCGAGACGACCTCAATCGCCGCGATGAGCGTACGGGCATCGAAGGGACCGTCGATGTCCATGTCCTCTTCGGCGCTCACCATGAGGTCAGGGCGGCGCATGACGCCCTCGGGCTCGTCCTCCACATCGGGCTCGCCGTCACCGGCCAGGCGCATACCTTGGGCAGCCAACTCCCAGGCCCGGCGGACCAGTCCCGACGAGGCCGCCGTGGCGCAGCGCGTTCACGGACCCGGAGCGGCTGACGCGTGGATGGGCCCGGTGAGGGTGGCCAGCCTCCGCCCGGTGGCTCCGGTACGGGTGACGAGGATCTCGGCGGCGATGGACAGTGCCGTCTCCTCGGGTGTGCGGGCACCGAGGTCCAGGCCGATCGGTGAGGCGAGCCGGGCCAGTTCGGCCTCGGTGACACCGGCCTCGCGCAGCCGGTCGAAACGGTCGTCGTGGGTCCGCCGGCTGCCCATCACCCCGATGTACCCAGCCGGCGTGCGCAGCGCGGTGAGCAGCAGTGGTACGTCGAACTTGGGGTCGTGGGTGAGGACGCACACCACCGTGCGCTCGTCGACCTCGGTGGCGGCGAGGTAGTCGTGCGGCCAGGCCCGCACCACCTCGTGGGCGTCCGGGAACCGCTTGCGGGTGGCGAACACCGGGCGGGCGTCGCACACCGTGACCCGGTAACCCAGATGGGCGCCGATCCGGCTGAGCGCGGCGGCGAAGTCGATGGCGCCGAACACCAGCATCCGCGGGGGCGGGGCGAAGGACTGCACGAGGACGTGCACCTCGTCCATCCGCCGCTGCCCTTGTGCCCCGTAGTGCTTGGCGCCGCTCACGCCCTGCGTGAGCATGCTGCGGGCGTCGTCGGCGACCGCCGCGTCCAGCTCCGGGTCACCGAGTGTGGCCCTGGTGCGTTCCGGCCAGACGTACAGCTGTGCCCCGAGCGGCGCGCCGCCGCCGGTGACCGTTGCCACCGCGACGGGCTCCGTCCGGTCGAGCGAGCCGAGGACCGCGCCGAGGGGTGAGTCCGGCCCGACCCGCTGCACCAGGACCTCGAGGGTGCCGCCGCAGGTCAGGCCCACCGAGAAGGCATCCTCGTCGCCGATGCCGTAGGTCTCCAGCTGAGGTCGCCCGGTCTCCAGCACCTCTGTGGCGGCCTGGTAGACCGCGCCCTCGACGCAGCCGCCGGAGACGCTGCCCACGGCCTCGCCCGCTCCGTTCACCGCCATCACCGCCCCGGGGAGGCGTGGCGCGCTGCCGCGTACCGCGACCACGGTGGCCAACGCGAACGCGGTTCCCTCCTCGTGCCACTGGAGCAACTGTGACAGCACGTCACGCATGGGTGTTCGTCCTCCGATCGCCGTCATGGGGTGGGCCGCCGGGCGGTGGGCGGGCGGCGGTGCGGCTACGCCGCGTCGGTCACGGCGGTGCGGCCCGCGCGGCGGCCGAAGACGGACCCCGAGGTGAGGCCCGAACCGCCGGGGTAGTTGAAGTAGAACAGACCGCCGACCAGCTCACCGGCCGCGTACAGACCGCTGATCGGGCGCCCGGCCCGGTCCAGCACCCGGGCCTGCGGGTCGATCCGCAGTCCGCCGAAGGTGAAGGTGATGCCGCAGGTGACCGGGTACGCCTTGTACGGCGGCGTGTCCAGGCGCTGCGCCCAGTTGGACTTCGGCGGGGTGATGCCGGTGGTGCCGCTGCCGTCCTTGACGGTG
Source organism: Streptomyces sp. NPDC005266 (assembly GCF_040607655.1). Taxonomy (NCBI): domain Bacteria; kingdom Bacillati; phylum Actinomycetota; class Actinomycetes; order Kitasatosporales; family Streptomycetaceae; genus Streptomyces; species Streptomyces sp. NPDC005266. The sequence goes on along the minus strand of NZ_JBEXHC010000018.1, from coordinate 16,549 downwards.
GGGTTGAAGGTGGCGTTGCCGGTGACGGCCGCGTTGTACTCCTCGACCGTGCGCACGAACTCGGCCTCGTCGATCCCGAGCGCCTTGGCCAGATCCTCGACGGTGTCGGCCTCGACCTTGGTGATGCCGACGGAGCGGTACTCCTCCGGGCGCAGCAGCGGCTCCGCCTTGGCGTCGAAGACCTGGACGGCGGTGCTGCCGGGCTGCTTGAGGATCTCGGCGCCGTACTTGGCGTAGGTGTAGTTGCGGAAGTCCGCGCCCTCGTCGAGGAACCGCCGGCCCTCGGTGTTCACCACGATGCCGAACGGGTAGCCACCGCGGGTGAGCTGGTTGGTCAGCTCCAGGTCGCCGGTCGGCGGCGCCTCGGCGTCCCAGGCCACCGAGTGGCAGCCGCTCCAGTTGCCGTACGGCTGGGCACCCGCGTCGAGCGCCATGGTGAGGCCGTCGCCGGTGTTGTACGGGGTGCCGCGCACCAGCGCCATGTCCCAGCCGGGGCCCAGGTGGGCGGCCCGCATCTGCGGGTTGGCCTCGAAGCCGCCGCAGGTCAGGATGGTGCTGCGGGCGTGCAGCTCCCGGACGGTGGAGCCATCGGCGACGAGCACGCCGCGCACCTCGCCGTGGTCGCCGGTCACCAGGCCGGTGACGTTGGCGTCGTAGCGGACCTCGATGCCGGCGGCGTCGGCCGCGGCCTGGTGCTGGGAGATCATGCCCTTGCCGCCGCCGACCACGCCGAGCGCGAGGCCGCCCCAGAAGCGGAACCGGCCGTCGTTCTCGTAGGCCTGCCGGTGGAACATCAGCTCGAAGCGGAGGCCGAGGTCGTGCAGCCAGGACATGATCTCACGGGACTCGTCGACCAGGATCTGGGCGAGCACCGGGTCGGTGCGGTTGCGGGTGACCCGCTGCAGGTCGGCGAGGAAGTCGGCGGCGGAGTACGGGGCGAGGTCGACCCGGTCGAGCCGCTGCTCCGCGGGGTCGTCCAGGAGCGGCCGCAGATCCGCGAGGCCGCCGTGGGTGGTGCGGACCGCGCCCGCGGTGAAGTACGAGTTGCCGCCGGCCCACTGCTTCGGCGCCTTCTCCAGCAGCAGGACGCGCGCGCCCTGCTGCTGTGCCGAGTGCGCCGCGGAGAACCCGGCGTTGCCGCTGCCCACGACGATGACGTCCCACTCTTCGGCCATGATCTCCCTCTCCACGAATGTCGTACGGCCGCACCGGTCCATGCCGGGACCGGAGGCCGTGAGTACCTGAGTTTGTCGATGCGGGGCCGGCGGGCCTACTCCCGCGGCACGAGGACGAGCCGGCCGGGCGCCGCGCGCTCGGCGACCATCGTCAGTGCCCGCCGCCACTGCGAGAGCGGCAGCGCGGTGCTGGGCGGGGCCTTGATGGCCCCGGCGGTGTAGAACGCGAACAGCTCGCGGTAGCACTCCGCCATCAGGTCGGGGCGCCGCCTGCGGTAGTCGCTGATCTGCAGCCCCGACACCTCGATGTTCTTCAGCAGCGTGTAGTTCACCTTGAGGGTCGGGATGCGCCCGGCGGCGAAACCCACGACCACCAGTCGACCCCGCCAGGCGATCGAGCGGATCGCGCCGTCGAACGGGTCGCCGCCCAGCGGGTCGATCACGATGTCCACGCCGGCCCCGTCGGTGGCGGCGAGGACCTGTTCCTTGACGCTCTCCCTGAGGTCCGGCCGGGACAGGTCCACCACGCCGTCGGCGCCGGCCGCACGTACCGCGGCGGAACCGTCCGGCGACGACGTCCCGGCCAGGACCAGGCCCGCGCCCATCGCCTTGGCGAGCTGGACCGCGGCCCCGCCGACCGCCCCGCCGGCGCCCAGCACCAGCACCGACTCGCCGGGCTGGATGCGCGCCCGCTCCCGCAGCGCCATCCAGGCGGTGTCGAAGGCCAGCGAGATCGCGGCGGCGTCGGCGAACGGCATCGCGTCGGGCAGCCGGTACACCTGCCGGTGGTCGGCTGTCACCAGCTCCGCGTACCCGCCGTATTCGGCCATCGCCAGTACCCGGTCGCCGACGGCGAGATGGCTCACCCCCTCACCGAGGGCTTCCACCACCCCGGCGGGCCCCTTGCCCGGGGTGTAGGGGAGCTCCGGCTTGAACTGGTACGCGCCGGTCAACGTCACCAGATCGACGTAGTTGACGGGCGCCGCCTCGATCCTCACGAGCACCTCGCCCGCCGCGGGGACGGGATCGGGGGTCTCCTGGAGGGCGGCGCTGTAGGACGGGCCCAGCTCGTCCACCATCACCGCGCGCATACGGCCTCACCTCCGGTCTCGGGTCCGCGCTCGGCGCGGGGCGGGGCGAAGGTGCTGAAGGTGCCCCGTCCGGCCGCGACGAGCGCGCCGGAGGCATCGAGCACCTCCACATCGGCCCGGGCGACGGAGCGGCCGGCCCGGAGCACCTTCCCCTTGGCGGTCAGCGGGGCGCCGGCGGCGGCCCTGAGGTAGTCGATCCGCAGATCGACGGTGGGGGACACCCGGCCGGTGCGCACGGCGACAGCGGCGTGCGCCGTGATGTCGACGAACGACGCGAGGACCCCGCCGTGAAAGAAGTCGCTGTCCCGGGCGAGGCGGAACTCGGGGCGGTACGGCAGCCGGACGACCACGGTGCCCTCGTCCGCGTCCGCCGCGACGGCCTGGGGCCGCAGGAAGTCGTGGTACGGGCAGCGGGCCAGCTCGGTCTCCAGCCGGTCCAGGGCGGCGGCGGTCACGCGTTCACCGCCGGTGCCTTGAAGCGGACCGGTGTCGGCACCGCCCGCCCGTCCTCGACCTGCGCCACCAGGTCGCGCTTGGAGACCTTGCCGGACGGCAGCAGGGGGATCTCCGCCAGCCGCAGGAAGTACTCCGGCATGTCGTACTTGGACAGCCCGAGGGTGTCCAGGTGGACCAGGAGCTCGTCGGGCTCGACCTCGTGACCGGGCTTCACCGTGACGACCAGGCAGACCTTCTCGCCGAGCCGGTCGTCGGGCACCGGGATGACGGCCGCCTTGGCCACGGCCGGGTGCCGGGTGACCAGGTTCTCGATCCGGGCCGGGAAGATGTTGTGGCCGCCCCGGATGATCACGTCCTTCTTGCGGCCGGTGATCCTGATGTAGCCCGCCTCGTCGACCCAGCCCAGGTCGCCGGTCATGAACCAGCCGGAGGAGTTGAAGGACTCCTCGGTTGTCGCCTGGTCGTCGAAGTAGCCGAGCATCAGGGAGGCGCCCCGGCCGCCGATCTGGCCGACCTCGCCCGGTGGCAGCTCTCGGTCCGGGTCCTCGCGCGAGAAGATCCGCGCCTCGTGCCCGGCGCAGGGCCGGCCGGAGGACTCGACGATCAGCCGGGGCGGGTCGTCGGGCCGGGTGTAGTGGTGCGACCCCGCCTCCGTCATGCCGTATCCGCTCTGCGGCACGATCCCGTGCGCCAGCAGTCCCTCGGCCACCACCGGGGTCATCGCGGCGCCGGAGACCCGGAAGCCCTTCAGGGCGGGGAGGCCGGGCGCCCCGGGCCGCCGCAGCTCCGCCAGCAGGTCCATGGCGTGGGTGGGCACGCCGAACAGGAAGGTCGCCCCGGTCTCCCGCAGCCGCTCCAGCATGCTCGCGCCGCGCGGCAGGTCGTGCACCACCAGCCGCCCGCCCCCGGTCAGCGCCATGATCATGGCACCGAATCCGAGGTTGTGGCTCAGCGGGGAGGCCGAGTACACCACCATGTCCTGGTCCAGCGACCAGTCCTCGGCCAGCGCCCGCGCCGGGGCGAGCAGGGTGTTGTCCGAGTGCATCACGCCCTTGGGCCGGCCCACCGTCCCGGAGGTGAAGGCGAGGTAGACCACCGAGTCCGGGTCTCGCCAGACCTCCTTGGGCGCCGCGGGGGCGGGCAGTTCGGCGAGCACCGGGCGGCCGGCGGCGTGCTCGCCGAGCGGTTCCAGCCGCAGTACGTACCGCAGGCTGTCGACCTCGCCCAGCCGCCCGAACAGGTCGCGCCGGTCGGCGTCGGCCCCGTAGCCGTCCTCGGCTATCAGCGCGGAGGCCCGCATCCGCCGCAGCACCTCGACGATGTCCGCGACGGTGTGGTCCCGGTGCAGGGACGGGGAGACGACATAGCCGTTGCGCGAGCAGGCCAGTACGGCGACCGCGGTCTCGATGCGGCTGGGCAGCCAGACCGCGACGCGCTGGCCCGGCCGCACCCCGCCCGCGTCCAGCGCCCCGGCCAGGCGGTCGGCCGCGTCGAGCAGATCCCGGTAGGTGACGGAGCGGAAGCGCTCCTGGATCGCGATCGCGTCGGGCCGGAGCTCGGCCTGGGCCCGCACCATCGAGTGGATCGTGTCGTCCCGCCAGTGCCCGGCCGCGTAGAAGGCGCGCAGCCGTTCTCCGCTCAGCAGGGTCAGCATCGTATGGGTCATGCGGTGTGTCTCCGACTTCTGTCTGTCCAGGGGGTCGTGCCGAGCAGCCGACGGCTCGGCTCCGGTGCGGGGTGGCGGGGTGTCATGTCACCGTGCCGTGGCGGACTCGCGGCCGGTGATGCGGCGGAGGAACCGGCCGACGGCCCTGGCCATCGCCCAGAACAGCAGGGACAGCCCGCCGACCGGTGCGGCGGCGGTGTCCTGCGGGGCCGGCTGCCCGGCCGCCGCGGTGCCCGGCCCGGCCGACGAGTCGGCGGCGATCTTGGCCTCCAGCCGCTGGGCGAAGTCGCGGGAGAGCCGCTGGGAGACGTCCTTCATGACGCCCCGGCCGAACTGGGCGATCCGTCCGGTCACCCGCAGGTCCTGCTCGATGGCCACCTGGGTGCCGCCCTCGGGGGAGTCCGTGAGGCGGGCGACGACCTGGGCGTTGGCCCCGCCCTTGCCCTGCTTGTCCTTGGCGCTGCCGGAGATGGTGATGGCTCTGGCCGCCTCGTCGCGGGACTCGATGACCGCCGTCCCCTGGAGGTTCAGCCCGAGCGGGCCGACCTTGAGCGTCACCTGGCCCAGGTATTCGTCCTCCGAGATCTTCTCCACGATCTCCGCGCCGGGAACGCAGGTGACGACCTCGTCGACGTTGAGGAGGTACTCCCAGACCTTCTCCACGGGCGCGTTGACGTGGAATTCGGATTCGATGCGCATATGTCTGCCTCCACTGTGCTCAAGGCGGGTCGGTGCCGGCCGGGGCGGCGGGCTGTCGGGGTGGCGGGGCGGTGCCCGGCGGGTCAGGGCACCCGGATGCCGGGTTCGGGGGTGCGCTCGGCCGGCTCCGTGTGCAGGGTCAGTCCCTGCCCCTTGGTCTCCGGGCCGAGGATCAGGGTGAGCAGCAGCACCAGGCCGACCACGGCCGAGGTGACGCCGAAGGCGCCGACCAGGCCGAGCACGGGCCACAGGACGCTGCCGAGCAGGATGGGGGCGAGGCTGGCCGCGATCCGGCTGATCGCGGAGGCCCAGCCGAACCCGGTGGCCCGCAGCAGGGTCGGGTAGATCTCGGGGACGTAGACGTAGAGCGTGGCGATCAGCAGCTGGACGGAGAAGCCGTAGACGGCCAGCCAGACCGCCGCGTCGCGGCCGACGTCCAGCCACAGGGCGAACATGACGATCCCGCCCGCCGAGCCCAGTCCGCCGACCAGGAGCCCGCTCTTGCGGCCGAGGACGTCCACCAGCCACGCCGAGAGCAAGGTGCCGATGACGCCGGCACCGGTCATCAGGGTGGTCTTCAGGAAGGCCGCATAGCGGCCGAGTCCCTCACCGACCAGAATGGATGGCATCCAGTTCAGCACACCGTAGTAGAGGAAGAACACGGTGATGAAGAGCCCCCAGATCAGCATGGTGTTCTTCCAGCTGAATTTCCAGATGTCGCCGAGCCGGCTGACGAACACCATGGGGGACAGTCGCGATTCGTCGTTGAGCTGCGGGCTCCGCCATTCCTGAACCGGAGCGCCGGTGCGGCGCACCAGGTCATCGATGACCGCGCGTGCCTCGGCCTCCCGATTGCGCCGCAACAGGAAGAGCGGCGATTCAGGAATTCCTCTGCGGATCCACACCGCCAGCACGGCGGGGATGACCATCAGGCCGAGCATGAGCCGCCAGTCCTCCAGCGGCAGCATCAGGGTGGAAATCAGGCCGCACAGGGTGGCGCCCAGCGGGAACGCGATGCCCATCAGCGCCATGACGCGGCCGCGGACCTTGCGCGGGGTGAACTCCGAGACCAGGGAGTAGTCCACCGGCAGGCATCCGCCCAGGCCGGTGCCCTCGATGAAGCGCGCGAGGAGCAGGATCTCGAAGTTGGGGGAGAGCGCGCAGGCCAGCGAGGCGACCCCGTAGACCAGCACGGTGAGCATGAACACCCGCTTGCGGCCGATCACGTCGGCGACCGTGCCCCACGCGAACGCGCCCACCGCCATGCCGGCCAGCCCCGCCGCGCCGAACAGGCCGAGCTGTGCGGCGCTGAGCAGCATGTCGGCCTTCAGCAGCGGCAGGACATAGCCGGCCAGGACGACGTTCCATCCGTCGAAAAGCAGGCCGAGTCCGGCCAGTAGTGCGATCTTGCCGTGAACGCGCCATCTCCATGGCAGTTCCTGAATTATTTCATCGCCGGTACGCACAAGTACACCCGACCTCTCCTGGAGATTGGTCCGGCCTTTCGGGCCTGTGAGCGAATTCCGCTTTCTTCCCCTCGCCATGCGATTCTGGGGCGGTGCTGATTTCGGGCGGTACGGTCGGCAGCCGTTTTATGAAACGTCGTCCGGCGGCCATTTCGTGTGACTGTATACAGCGGTATACAGCGCGGTCAATCCTTCAGTGAGGAGAATCTTCCGGAGAATCTTCAGGGAATCAGAGACGGTCGAAGAGGTCCTGCACCGCGTCCGGATCGGTGGTCCGGGTGAGCGCCAGCGCGAGCAGGACCTTGGCCTTCCAGGGCTGCAGGCTGTCCGCCGCCACCGCCCCGCGGGCACGCAGGGATGGCGACGGCGGGATGCGGCCGGAGCCCACCCGGGAGCTCTGGCACACCACGACGCCGGCCGCGGCGGCCCGGTCCAGCGCCGCGTCCTCGGCGGGCGTCGGCCGGCCGCCGCCGGTGCCCGCGCTCACGATGCCGCGCGCCCCCGCGGCCACGGCCGCGTCGACGAGGGCGCCGTCGGCTCCCACATAGGAGGCGACGACATCGACCCGCGGCAGATCGTCGAGACCCGCCAGGTCGAACCGCGGACGGTCCGGGCCGGCCCGCAGATGGCGGTGGTAGAAGACCACCCGGCCGTCGGCGTCGGCATAGCCCAGCGGCCCCAGATCGGGCGCCTGGAAGGCCTGCACCCGGAACGGCGCCGTCTTGGTGACGTCCCGCGCCGAGTGGATCGTGTCGTTGGCGACCACCAGCACGCCGTGGCCGCGCGCCTGCGGGGACGCCGCCACCTGGACGGCGCGCAGCAGGTTGAGCGGGCCGTCGGGGCTGAGCGCCGAGGGCGGCCGGATCGCGCCGACCAGGACCACCGGCTTCGGCGAGCGCAGCGCGAGATGGAGGAAGTAGGCCGTCTCCTCCAGGGTGTTCGTCCCATGGGTGAGGACGACGCCGGCGTAGTCGTCGCCGGCCAGCAGCGCCTCCACCGTCCGGGCCAGCTCCAGCCAGTCCCGGATGGTCAGCGCGGAGCTGGACAGCCGCCGGAACGGTTTCTCCTCGACCGCGGCGAACTCGCCCGACTCCGGTACGGACGCGACGAGTCCGCCGTCGGGCAGCCGCTCACCGGTCTCGTAGTACCAGGCCAGGTCCAGCCGGGAGGCGCCCACCGAGTCGATGGTGCCGCCGGTCTGGATGAGGGCGACGCGGGGGCGGGCGGTCACCGGACCACCCCGCCCTCGCCCGGAGCGCCCTCGCCCGGAGCGCTCTCACCCGGAGCGCCCTCGGCCGTGCGGCACCACTGGACGATCTCACCGGGCGTGGCCAGCCACGCCCCGCCGTCCGCGGCGATGTGCCGCAGCGCCTCCTCGACCGCGCCGGCCCGGAACGCCTGACCGGAGACCCAGGGGTGCAGATGCAGCGCGAGCACCCGGCCCGAGGCCGCGGCGTCCCGGCACAGCACGTCGTACGCCTCCCGCAGGCCGCGGCCGTAGTCCGCGGGCGGGACCTCGCGCAGGAACATCGCGGCCAGATCGCTCAGCTCCCACGACAGCGGGAACGCCCACAGGCCGTCGGCCGTGCCGCGCAGCGGGTACGGCTGCTCGTCGTTGCCCCAGTCGGCGACGTAGTCCAGGCCCGCCCGCGCCAGCAGCGCCGGGGTGCGCGCCGACTCGCTGTGCTCGGGGCTGAGCCAGCCCGACGGGCGCACCCCGAGCGCGGCCTCCAGCCGGTCCAGGGTCAGCCGGATGTAGTGGGCCTCCTCCGGCTCGGTCATCCGGCTGGTCAGCGGCCGACTGGCGCTGAGGCCGCCGGCGAGGAACTCCGCGGCCGCGGGCCGCAGATGGCCCGTCAGCGGCCCGTACTCCTCGGCGGTCAGCACATCGACGGCGACGGCGGGCGCGATGCCCAGCCGCCCCAGGATCCGCAGCAGCCGGAAGACCCCGACCCGGTGGCCGAACTCCCGGTGCGACATGCGGGGGAAGTCCGGGGACGGCGCCACACCGCGTCCGCCGGGCGGCGGGACGGGGGTGGCGTGCCGCGGGTCGTCCCACTCCGCGGCCCGCAGATCCAGGACGACGCTGACCGCCACCTTCGCGCCGCCCGGCCACCGCAGCGGGGGCCGGGCCGGCAGCGGCAGCCAGGAGTACCAGCCGTGGTCGTAGCCGGGTTCGGCACCGCGGGTGCCGGTGGCGTCCGTGACGTTCGGCGTCCGCTCGGCCGCCGCCCGCCCCGTCGCTGTCCGCTCACTCATGGCGGCCCCCACAACTCTCCCTCAGATCCGCGTCGTAGTGGTGGCGCAGATAGTGGTCCACGATGTCGCTCGCCGTCGCGATCCACACGTCGTCGCGGGCTCGCAGATGGGCCAGGACCCGGTCCAGGTGCCCGATGCGGTGCGGCTGGCCGATGGTGAAGGGGTGCAGCGGCAGGCACATCATCCGGCCCGCGCCGTCCTCCTCCCCGTACAGCCGCTCGAACTGGGCGATGCACCGGTCGGCGTAGGCGCTCCCCTCGACGTGGGAGCGCATCAGCAGCGGGGCGTCGTTGAGTTCGTAGCTGTAGGGGAGCGCCACCATCCGCTCGCCGCCGGCGGTCAGCAGGGGCGAGGGCCGTTCGTCGTGCACCCAGTCGGCGTGGTACCGCATGCCGGCCTCGGCCATCAGGTCCGGGGTGTGCCGGTTGCCGGTGATGTTCGGGCCGAGCATGCCGCTGAAGCGGCGGCCGGTGTGCCGCTCCAGCGCCCGGTTGCACGATTCCAGGAACTCCCGCTCCCGCTCCCGGTCCATACCGGTCAGATAGCGGGTGTTGTACAGGCCGTGGCTCATCAGGTCCCACGACCGCTCGGCCATCGCCGCCGCGATCTGCGGATAGTGGTCCAGGACCGCGACGTTCAGCGAGACGGTGGCCGGGACCTCGTAGCGGTCGAGGACCTCGGCCATCCGCCAGAACGCGACCCGGTTGCCGTAGTCGTGGTAGGCGTACTTGCGCACGTCCGGGTGGGGAGTGCGCGGGTACGGGTCCACCGCGCCGGCGGGCGGGAGGTACTCGTAGTGCTCGATGTTGGGCACGACCCAGACGGCGATCCGCGCCCCGCCGGGCCAGGCAATCGGCGGACGGTCCACGATCGGCGCGTAGGGCAGCCGGTCGTGGACCGGGTCGAAGGGGCGTTCGTGCGGGTACGCCGCCGCGGCGCCCGTCCCGTTCCCGCCCGCGGTCATGCGCGCGGCGGGCAACCGCCCGCGCGGCCGCCGCAGGCGCTGACCGCCTCCTTGATGCTCGCGTAGCAGCCGCAGCGGCACAGGTGCCCCTGCAGTCCGTCCACGATCTCCTGGTCGCTGAGCTGCCGGCCCCCGGCGGACTCGAGCAGCGCGTGGCCGCTCATCAGGAAACCGGGGGTGCAGAACGAGCACTGGAACGCCTGCTTCTCGATGAACTGCCGCTGCAACTCGGTGAGCTGGCCCTCGTCGGCGAGCCCCTCCGCGGTCTGCACGCTGCGGCCCTCGACCGCGTACAGCGGCAGGATGCAGGTGCTCACCGGTTCGCCGTCGAGCAGCGCGGTGCAGGTCCCGCAGACCCCCAGACCGCAGGTCTCGCGCACGCTGAACAGGCCGTTCGCCCGCAGGACCGTGCTCAGCGCGGCGGCGGGGTCCCCGGTGAGGGCTGTCTGGACGCCGTTCACCACGCAGGTGACGGAGATCTCGTCGCTGTTCTGGTCCATGGCGTCCATTACGGCTTCCTCGCTCGCAGAACTCGTTCGGGGGTGATGGGCAGGGAGCGCACCCGGCCGCCGACGGCCGCGTTCACCGCGTTGCCGATGGCCGCGATCACCGGGGGCAGAACCGTTTCGCCTAGGCCGTGGATGTTGCCCGGGGCGTCGTCCTCCAGGTACTCGATCTGCAGGACCTCGGGCAGGTCGTCCATGGCGGGGATCGAGTAGTCCGACAGGTTCGGGTTGGTCAGGACGCCGTCGTCGTAGACCAGTTCCTCGTACAGGGTGTGGCCGATCCCGAAGAGCGCGCTGCCGTGCATCTGCATGTCGGCGAGCTTGGGGTTGACGACCTGCCCGGCGTGCGCGATCACGTGCAGGTGCTTGACGTAGACCTTGCCGGTGTCGAGGTCCACCTCGACCTCCGCGCCGGCCGCGCCCTGGTGCCAGTGGTCGCTGGCGACGCCCTGGCCCGTTTCGGCGTCGAGTCCGCCGGTCGTCCGGACCTCGCCGTGGCCGCTGATGCTGCCGGTGCGGGTGCGCCAGAAGACGTCCTGGACGGTGAGCCGGGTGGCGGGGTCCGAGCGGAGCGCCACCGCGCCCTCGGTGAGGACGAGGTCCTCCGGAGCGGCCCCCAGCAGGTCCGCCGCGAGCGCCAGCAGTCTGTCGCGGATCATCTCCGCGGCCTGGACCAGCGCACCGCCCATGGCCCGGGTGGTGCGGCTGGAGCTGGTGGTCTGGTCGTAGGGGGTGTAGTCGGTGTCCGGTGCGGTGACGTTGACCGCCTCGATGGGGATGCCGAGCGGGCCGGCGGCGATCTGCGCCAGGACGGTGTGCGCGCCCTGGCCCATCTCCACGGAGGAGGTCAGCACCTGGAGGCTGCCGTCGGCGTCCAGGCGCAGCGACGCGTGGGAGGTCGACGGGGTGATCGTGGACTTCAGGATCACCGCCAGGCCCTTGCCCCGGACGCGGTTGCCCTCCACCTCGCGGCGCCGGTCGGCCGGCCAGCCGATGGCGGAGGCGCTACGGTCGAGCAGCTCCTCCCAGGTGGCCTCCTCCATTACCTCGCCGGTGGCGAAGCGCTCGCCCTCCCGCAGCAGGTTCCGGCGGCGGAACTCCACCGGGTCCAGGCCGAGTGCGTCGGCCAGCTCGTCCATCTGCTGCTCGTACGCCCAGGCCGCCTGCGACACCCCGTAGCCCCGGTAGGCGCCGGCGGGCGGCAGGTTGGTGTACACGGCGTAGGAGTCCACCCGGACGTGGGGGATGGCGTACGGGCCGACGCAGCTGTAGCCGCCGTTCTTGATCAGCCGCGGGCTGATGTCGGCGTAGGCGCCGCCGTTGAAGTAGGCCTTCACCTCGCGGGCGACCAGCCGCCCGTCCTTGGTGACGCCGGTGCGCAGATGGATGCGGGCGGCGTGCTTGGTGATGGAGATGAACTCCTCCTCGCGCGTCAGCACGAGCTTCACCGGACGCTTGGCCTTCCATGCCAGCGCGGCGGTGACCGGCTCGAACTTGGCGTAGGTCTTGGCGCCGTATCCGCCGCCCAGCGGGGGCACGGTGACCCGGACGTCCGAGGCCGGCAGGCCGAACATCTCGCTGAGGCTGTCGCGGACGGCGAAGGGCGCCTGCGTCGAGCTGATCACATGGAGCCGGCCGTCCTTGAAGGAGGCTATGACCACGTGCGGTTCCATGGGGACGTGCTGGACCGCCGGGCTCTCGTAGACGTTCTCCATGATCAGGTCGGCGGCGGCGAAGCCGGCCTCGACGTCGCCGGTGCGCAGCTGGAACTTGGTGCAGATGTTGCCTTCGCGCCCGACCAGGTTGATGTCCGAGTAGGAGCGCTCGCGCGGCGGCGGCGGGGCGTCGTGGACCTGCTCCGCCCCTTCGGCGAGGGCCTCGTCCACGGTGGTCACGAAGGGCAGCTCTTCGTACTCGACCTCGATCATGTGCAGTGCGGCCGCCGCGGCCTCCTCGGTCTCGGCCGCCACCGCTGCCACCGGGTCGCCCACGAACCGCACCTTGTCGCGGCAGAGCACGGGCTGGTCGCGGATGACCGGCCCGTGGTGGCCGGCCGGCCCGCCTGGCTGGTCGAGGTCGGCCGCCGTCAGCACGGCGACCACGCCGGGCATCTTCTCCGCCGCCGACACGTCCACGGAGCGGATCCGGGCGTGCGGGACCGTGCTGCGCATCAGCTTGGCGAAGACCATGCCGGGCACTTCGGCGTTGAGCGCGTAGCCGACCGTGCCGGTGACCCGCGCCTTCGCCTCGAACATGTCCACGGACCGGCCCACAGTGGTGCCGCTCATAGTCTCGACGCTCCGTTCTCCCCGCTGCTGGACACCGTCTCCAGGGCACGGCGGACGAGCACCGTCGTGAGGTGCTTGCGATAGTCCGCCGATCCCCTGACGTCGTCGATGGGCTCGATGGCCGCGCCGTAGGCGGCGCCGACCTCCTGCCACAGGCCGCCGTCGGGCCTCGCGCCCCGGCAGTCGTCTGTCACCGATGGCAGGGTGAAGGGTGTCGGCGTGGCGCCCGAGACCGCCACCCGGACCTCGGTGAGACGGCCCGAGAGGTCGGTGTCGACATAGGCCGCCACGCCGACGCAGGGCCGGTCCTCGGCGCTTCGGCTGACGTACTTGAGGTAGGTCGTGCGCGCCGTCGGCGACGGGCGGGGAACCTCCACCTCGGTCACCAGCTCGTTGTGTTCCAGCGCGTTCTCGTAGTAGTCGACCAGGAATTCGGACAACGGCAGAACCCGCTGCGACCCGGTGCTCGCGATATGCACCCGGCAGCCGAGCGTGGTCAGCACAGCCGGCGGGTCCGAGGCGTAGTCGCTTTCGCTGAGGTTTCCGCCGATGGTGGCGCGCTGCCGGACGCGGTGGTTCGCGACGAGACCGAGCGTCGCGGTCAGGGTCGGCAGTGACCGGCGCAATTCGGGACAGCTCTGCATCTTTTTCAGTGAAGTCAGCGCGCCGAGCCGGATCGCGCCTTCCGAATCGGCGTGTATGTAGTCCAGTTCGGTCAGACGCTCAAGGGCGATCAACTGCTCCGGGAGCAGCAGGCCATTGCGCATCATGATCATCAGTGCTGTTCCACCGGCGATCACTTTGGATTCGTCGCCGGTTTCGTCCAGCAGCCGGAGAGTCGCCGCAACGGACTGCGGCTTACGGACTCGCATGTCACCTCCCAAGCAAGGGGTCCCCGATGTATACAGAGGTATGCAGGGATGACGCAAGACCCTGTCTCGAGCGGTTCATCCGCAGTTGGGCGGGTGTGCGGTCGTGACTGTCCGGGTCCCCCGGCGCGAGTCTGCAGAGATCTGGGGGAGACTGGCCAGGTCAGCGAAGGTGGCCCACGACGGGCGGTTGCGCTGTCGAGGGTTCGCCGGGCCGTGTCGAGAGCAGAGCCCGGTCCGGCCTCGCCGACATGGTCGGGCGGACTGGTGCGGAGATGGCTGTCGCATGCCGGCCGGGGGTAACACTCTCAGCTCGCTTCGTATACGACTGTGTGTGGTTGCGTACCGTCATAGCGATCGGTAATCTGCGCCGGGCGTTGCATTCATGCGCTTCGTTGAGGTGTCTATGACGTCGAAGCGGAGTGCCTGATTCTGGTCACTTTCATGGGGGAGCCGTTATGACCAAAAAAAGGACCAATGACTCAAAGGATGAAAATTCCCCTTACGAGAAAATCAAGCAGGGAATTCTGGACGGTACATTTGCGCCCGGTTCCGCCCTTGTTGAATCGGCGCTCGCGGAATGGTGCGGCGTCAGCCGAACGCCCGTGCGTGAAGCTCTGAGTCGACTGGAACGCGATGGTGTGGTCAACAAGACCGACCGCGGAATGGCGGTGCGGGAGCGGACCCCCGAGGAAATCCTCGACATCTACGAAGTACGCATCGCGCTCGAGGTCACGGCGGCCCGACTCGCGGCGGTGCGGCACACACGTATCGACCAGATCCGCCTCGAACGCCTCATGACGCTGCTGACCGAGACGAGTGACGACGCTCCGGGGGACGTCCTGGCCGAACGGAATCGAGAATTCCATCGCGGCATCTGGGCCGCGAGCCACAACCAGACACTGATCGACGTCCTGGACCGGATCAATCTGCACCTGCTGCGATACCCCGTCACGACCCTGACCACCCCCGGTCGTTGGCAGCAGTCGCTGCGCGAGCACCGTGAGCTGGTCACCGCGGTCATCGCGCGGGACGAGGCGAGGGCCCAGAAGATCGCCGGGGAACACTTCAGCGCGGCGCGCGACATCCGGCTCAAGCTGTGGGAACAGAGCATCGTCTGACGTGTCCCGCTTCCCGGGTTGCCGATGGTTGTCGTGGTGCAGCCCTGCGCTTGCCGAATACCTCGTCCGTGCAGGTCACGCGGCATGTCTGTATTCGTGGAGGATGCCGCCAAGGCGGTCGTGGCGTCGTATGTCGAGGTGGCTTAGCTTGTCTGGATCGTTGATTGGTGTGGGTAGTGGGTGTAGCGGTCGGGCGTTCGCGATGCCCTGGTGCGGTCGATGGGAGTTGTAGGACTCCTCGAACTCTCGCAGGGCGTGGAGTAGGTGGCGTTGGTTCCAGATCAAGGTTCGGTCCAGGAGCTCGTGTCTGCAGGTCTGCACCCTGTGCCGTTCGGAAACTCGTCGTTCCCGGTCAGGCGGCGTATCTGTACTCGTTGATCACGCCGCCGAGTATTCGGGTGCGCAGAACCTGGTGAGCGGACAGGCCGACCATGGACGTCGGGTGCTCCTGGAGGAGGGGAGGGAGCGCCCACGAGCCTGGTGGGGGCGATGACCGTTGTAATGCCGGGCGTAAGCATCGAGGACCTGCCGAGCGTGCGTCTCGTTCCAGATCAAGAGGTGGTCGAGGGCCTCGCGGCGCATGGTGCCGATGACACGTTCGCAGTGCGCGTTCATCCGTGGGGACCGTGGCGCGGTCCTCATGACCTGGATGTCGTCGGCTTTGAAGACCGCGTCGAAGGACTCGGTGTACTTCGCGTCCCGGTCGCGGAGCAGGAAACGCAGCGAGTCCACCCGAATACCCAACTCGACGGCGAGGTTTCTTGCCTGCTGCACCGTCCAGGGGCCGGTGGGATGGGTGGTCACTCCCGCGATGTGCAGTCGGCGTGTGCCGTGCTCGAGGAACACCAGCGCGTACACCCGGCGCAGATCGACCAGGTCGATGTGGACGAAGTCGCAGGCGATGATGGCTTGGGCTTGCGCGGTCAGGAAATCGCGCCATGTCGGACGGCTGCGGCGTGGGGCTGGATCGATGCCCGCCGCGGTGAGAATCTCCCAGATCGTCGTCGAGCCAACCGGGTGTCCGAGCCGGACCAGCTCGCCCTGAATTCTTCGACAGCCCCAACGCGGATTCTCCCTGGCGAGCCGCAGCACCAGAGCCTTCACCGCACCCGCCGTCGAAGGTCTCCCGGGCCTGCGCCGATGCTTGCTGTAGTCCCACTTCCGGGCGATCAGCCTGCGGTGCCACGCCAACAGCGTCGCGGGCGTCACCGGGAACACCTGCGCCCACCGGCGCCGGGGGACCAGCGAGGACAGCGCTGCGAACCACAGCCGGTCCGCATGCTCGTAGCGCACTGGCCTCGTGAGCTGCCTGCGCAGCACCGCATTCTCGTGCCGGAGCACGAGCAATTCCGCGTTCTTGGCTGTGTCCCGGCGTAGCAGCACCGCCGGGACCCTGAGCAGCTTCCGAGTCATCTGGTATACGAGCGAAACGATCACCCGGACAGGGTTCCAGCAGACGGTGATGGCGCGCCAGACCACCCGCGAGCAGGAGGGATGAAGTTTCCGAACGGCACAGGATGGCCCGCAAGCTGCGGACCAAGCCCGGCAAAGCCGCCTACAGCCGCCGCAAGGCCATCGTCGAACCCGTCTTCGGTCAGATCATGACCTGCCAGAACGGCCGCCAGCTCCTCCTGCGCGGCGAAGACGGCGCCCGCGGCGAGTGGCGCCTGCTGGCCGCCTGCCACAACCTCCGCAAGATCTTCGGACACACCGGAACCGCCGGACTCGCCACCATGATCGGCTGATCAGCCGGGCCCCGGCCCCATCCCGCCCCTACCAGACCGCGCACCTGACGGGCAGAACCCCATTCCCACCTCACCAGCGTCGACCGGACGACCGCGACTGATCCCACGCTCACGGCCACCCCGCCAATTGCCTGTTACTGACCCATGCTCCTAGTACTCCAGTGCGGTTTCGTGATCTATCCAGCAGGTTCGTCGGCGGATCGTCGTTGGTAGTGGCTGTGTCGGGCTGTCGCCTGGTGGCGTC
>NZ_JBEXHC010000017.1:127300-159677 GCF_040607655.1 Streptomyces sp. NPDC005266 | reverse complement strand
CGCCCGGTTACATTTCGAACCCGGAAGCTAAGCCTTTCAGCGCCGATGGTACTGCAGGGGGGACCCTGTGGGAGAGTAGGACGCCGCCGAACAAACATTGCAGAGAGCCCTGTCGGGAACTTCGGTTCCGGACAGGGCTCTCTTCTGTTGTGCTACGGGCCACTCGGTGTTCATGTTGCGTGGGCACCATGCGGGTCATGGGGACTCCAACGGATGAGCTGTTGCATGAGCTGACCCGGGCCGACGTACGACCCGGTGACGAGGTTGTCGTGCCGTCCTACGGCACACCGGAAGCGGCGGAAGCCGTGCTGCTGGCCGGCGCGAGACCGGTGTTCGTGGACATCGACGCCCATACCTTCTGCATAGACCCCGCCGCGGTGGCCGAGGCATTGACGTCCCGGACCGCGGCGATCGTAGCCATACACACCTTTGGGCACCCGGCCGACATGGCGCGCCTCACCGAACTCGGGCAGCGGCACGATGTGGTGGTGATCGGGCACGGGGGGCAGCGCGAGTCCACCGCGGACATTCTTCCGCGCCAGGCGAACGCGGCCTATCTGAACGGGAAGCTGCGCGGGGTCATCACGCCGCCGGTTACCCCCGGCGTGGAGCACACTTACCAGCAGTACGTTGTCCGAGTCCCCGGCAACGGCCGGCCGGACCGGGACGCCTTCGCCCGTACGCTGCGCTCTCGCGGCGTCGTGTGCCATGTGCCCGTACAGACGCCCGCACACCGCACGGCGAGGTTCCGGCGCGATCTGTGGCTCGCGGAGACGGAGCGGGCGGCTGACGAGTGTCTGGCGCTGCCTGTCGATGCCTCCATGTCGCGGCGGGAGTTGCAGCGCGTGGTGTCGGCCTGTAACGCGCTCGGTGGGCTGTTGCAGTCAGCTGCCTGAGCGGCCGGGGGCGGCTGGTCGGATCCACGCTCGAGATCAGGTAAGATCTATTCCGTTGCCGCGCCCCAATAGCTCAGTCGGCAGAGCGTCTCCATGGTAAGGAGAAGGTCTACGGTTCGATTCCGTATTGGGGCTCTTATCCGAAGGCCCCCGCCAAGTGGCGGGGGCCTTCGTCGTGTTCGGACCTCCGGGTGGGGGCACTGCCCCCACCCGGCCGGACCTCAGGAGTCGTGCCGCTCGGGAACGCGCATCGCCAGGATCGCCATGTCGTCGGACGGCGGCTCCGCCGCGAACCGCTCGACCGCGCGCAGCACCCGGGCGGCCACCGCGCCCGCGGTGAGCCCGGTGCAGGTCGTCAGCACATCGATCAGGCCGTCGTCGCCGAGCATCCTGATTCCCTCGCGCCGCTCCGTCACCCCGTCGGTGACGCACAGCAGGACATCGCCCGGGTCGAGCGTCACCGTCTGCTCGTACAGCTCCAGGTCCTCCATGACGCCGAGCAGCGGCTGCGGCTCGGCCGCCGCCTCCACGGAGCCGTCCTGGCGCAGCCGGAGCGGCAGCGGATGTCCGGCGCAGACGACCTTGAGGACCGCGCTGCCGTCGTGCTGGGGCCACAACTCCCCGTAGAGGAGGGTGAGGAAGCGGCTGCGGGCGCCCTCGTCGAGGATGGCCGCGTTGAGCCGCTCCAGCACCGCCGGGCCGCCGAAGCCCTCGCGGGCGAGGAGGCGCAGCGCGTGCCGGGCGAGACCGGTCACCGCGGCGGCCTCCGGGCCGGTGCCGCAGACGTCGCCGATGGCGAAGCCGTAGGCGCCGTCGCGGATCGGGAAGAGGTCGTAGAAGTCACCGCCGACCTCATTGCCCTCGCCCGCCGCGCGGTAGATGACCTCGACCTCGACACCGGGGACCTCGGGCTGCTCCGGCGGCAGCAGACTGCGCTGCAGGGACTGGCTGATGGCGGTGCGCTCCGAGTACAGCCGGGCGTTGTCCAGGGCGAGCGCCGCCCGGCGGGAGAGGTCCTCGGCGAGCTCCAGGTTCTCCTGGCGGAAGTGCTCGTCGGTGGGCTTGCCGAGGGCGAGCATGCCGATCACGCGGTTACGGGCCACCAGGGGCAGCACCACGGTCTCGCCGCCGACCGCGGAGGCGGTGGCGAGCGAGGCGCCGGGGCCGGAGGAGGGGCGGGCGGAGTCACCGAGGCTGAGGCTGCGCAGCGAGGTGCGCAGGGCCGCGGCGTGGGCCGCGTCGTAGGGGCCGGACCAGCCGCGCGCGCCGCCGGTGGGCACCTGCTCCGGTGGGTCGATCTTCAGCAGCAGGGCCTTGAGCCCGTCGATCCGGTCCTCGTCCTCGTGCAGGACATACGAGAGCTCGGGGTCGGACACCTGGTCGGCGACCGTATAGACGGCGCACCAGCTGGCCAGGGTGGGCACCGTCATCTGGGCCATGAGGGCCAGCGTCTGGTCGCGGTCGAGGGTGCCCGCGAGGAGGTCGGACGCCTCGACGAGGAAGGAGAGGGAGCCGCGGCGCAGCCGCTCCAACTCGGTGAGGCGGGCGCGCTCGACGGCGAGCGCGATGCGGTCGGCGGCGAACTGGAGCCGCAGCGCCTCCTCGTTGTTGTAGCGGGCGGGGGCCTCGGCGGCTACGCCGAGCGAACCGGTCAGCCGGCCCTCGACCTTGAGCGGGACGGTGACGACAGAGCGCATACCGGTGTTCACCAGCAGCGGGACGGCACCGGGCACGGCGGACAGGTCCTCGTGGACGGCGGGCATCCGGGCCGAGCCGTAGCGGCCGGTGCCGGCCTCGACGGGGACGCGGGCGAAGCGCTGGCGGGCGGAGGGCAACCCGGTGGAGGCGCGCACCTCCAGCTCCGTCTCGTCGTCGGTGGCCAGCAGCAGATAGGCGGCGTCCCCGTCGAGCATGTCGCGGGCGCGCTCGACGGTGCGCTGGAGCAGTCCGTCGAGGTCATCGGGGGCCGGGGAGCCGATGAAGACCTCGAAGGCGTCGGAGGCCGGTCCGCGCTCCGCGGTGTCCCCGGTGTCGGCGGCCACTCCGCGCAGCGGGCTCTGCAGCACGGCGCGCTCGCGGTCGCGGACCAGCAGGCAGATGGTGGAGGGCTCGCCTTCGGCATCGCGGATGCGCAGGTGGGAGGCGTAGACGGGGGCGACCCGGCCATCGGCGCCACGGATGCCGTACGACCCCTCCCAGCGGGAGAGCTGGAGTGCCTCGGCGACGCCCGTACCGGTGCCGGGAGTGTGCGGCCAGGCGGCGAGGTCGGTCAGCGGCTTGCCGATGACCTGCTCCGGAGTGTATCCGAACAGTTCCTGGGCGTCGTCGTTCCAGGCGCTGATGAGCCCGCTGCTGTCGACCTGGACGACGGCGACCCGGACCCGGGCGTCGGCGATGGGCAGGGCGCTGGAGGGCAGCGCGGGGCCGGCGGCCCGGGTGCCGGCCGGGCGGTCGGGGAAGTCGAGCTGGAACCAGACGTGCTTGTGGGTGGCCGTGTACTCCACGCCCCAGCGGCCGGCGAGCGCGGCGCACAGCAGCAGTCCGCGGCCGCCCTCGCGGTCGGGATTGCCGAAGTGGTGGCCGCCGTTGCTCTGCAGCGGCAGTTCGCGCTCGGGGTAGCGGTCGGCGACCTCGACGCGGACGCCGGTGTCCGCGCGGATGCACACGACATCGGCGGTGGTACCGGCGTGCACCACGGCGTTGGTGACCAGCTCGCTGGTGAGGACGACGGCATCGTCGACGATGCCGGTCAGGCCCCAGCCCTGGAGGGTGTCCCGGACGAAGGTGCGGGCGGCGGCGACCGAGCGTCCCACCGGCTCGAAGGTGGCGGCTGCCCGCGCGGTGATCACAGGTCTCCTCATTTGTGTCTCGGCGATCTGCTCACCCATGTCGCTCACCCATGTCGCAGCGCCCCTCCGATGCCCTGGCCGGATGCCAGGTTACTTACCTCCACGGCCCTCGCGAATGCCGGTCGGCACTGATTCCACCCAGAGTGTGCCGTCTACGGTGTGCGATGCTGCCGAACTGTTATGGCCTGGTAGGGCCAGGGTGAAACACTGGGCAAGCTGGAAGAAGAACCCGACGAGGACGGTCAACCCTGCGGGAGGGACACGGTGGAGTCTGGCGCAGCGGCGCGGGGCACGAAGACGCGCGCGAAAGGCGGACGTTCCCGGAGCAATGGGACGACCCAGGTCGACACGGCGGCACTGAACCGGCTGCTGACGGCGATGACGGCCATGCGGGACGGAAATTTCCGCAAGCGGCTGACGGTCTCGGGCGAGGGCGTCATGTCCGAGATCGCCGCCGTATTCAACGAGGTCGCGGACCGCAATATGCAGCTGACCGGCGAACTCGCCCGGGTGCGGCGGGTGGTCGGCCGCGAGGGCAAGCTCACCGAGCGGCTGGAGACGGGCGCCTGCGAGGGCCAGTGGGCGGCGGCTATCGACGCGTCCAACGCCCTTGTGGACGATCTTGTGAGGCCGGTGTCCGAGGTGGGCCGGGTGCTGTCGGCGGTGGCCGAGGGCGACCTGGAACAGCGGATGGACCTGCGCGCGCAGGGCGCCGACGGTTCGGCGCACCCGTTGCGCGGTGAGTTCCTGAAGGTGGGACGCACGGTCAACGGCCTGGTGGACCAGCTCTCCGCGTTCACCGACGAGGTGACGCGGGTCGCGAGCGAGGTCGGCACCGAGGGCAAGCTGGGCGGTCAGGCCCGGGTGCGCGGAATGTCGGGTTCGTGGAAGGACCTGACGGAATCCGTCAACACGATGGCCTCCCGGCTCACGGCTCAGGTACGTGACATCGCTCTCGTCACGACGGCGGTGGCCAAGGGTGATCTGTCCCGGAAAGTCACGGTTCACGTGGCCGGGGAGATGCTCGAACTGAAGAACACCGTCAACACGATGGTGGACCAGCTCTCCTCGTTCGCCGCCGAGGTGACCCGCGTCGCCCGCGAGGTGGGCACCGAGGGTGAGCTGGGCGGCCAGGCGAAGGTGCCCGGCGTCGCCGGTGTGTGGAAGGACCTGACCGACTCGGTCAATCTGATGGCCGGGAATCTCACCGCGCAGGTGCGCGGGATCGCCCAGGTCACCACGGCGGTCGCCAATGGCGATCTGTCGCAGAAGGTCACGGTGAGCGCACGCGGCGAAGTCGCGCAGCTGGCCGACACGATCAACACCATGACCGAGACGCTGCGCACCTTCGCGGACGAGGTGACGCGGGTGGCCAGCGAGGTCGGCGCCGAGGGGCTGCTGGGCGGTCAGGCGCAGGTGCCGGGTGCGGCGGGGACGTGGAAGGACCTCACCGATTCGGTGAACACCGCCTTCCGTAACCTCACCGCGCAGGTGCGGGACATCGCCCAGGTGACGACGGCGGTGGCGAACGGCGATCTGTCGCAGAAGGTCACCGTCGATGTGGCCGGCGAGATGCTGGAGCTGAAGAACACCGTCAACACGATGGTCGACCAACTCCAGTCCTTCGGCGCCGAGGTGACCCGGGTGGCCCGGGAGATCGGCGTCGAGGGCGAGCTGGGCGGTCAGGCGCAGGTGCCGGGTGCGGCGGGGACGTGGAAGGACCTCACCGATTCGGTGAACACCGCCTTCCGCAACCTCACCGGACAGGTGCGCAACATCGCCCAGGTGACGACGGCGGTGGCGAACGGCGATCTGTCGCAGAAGGTCACCGTCGACGTCTCCGGCGAGATGCTCAAGCTGAAGAACACCGTGAACACCATGGTGGATCAGCTGTCCTCGTTCGCCGACCAGGTCACGCGGATGGCGCGGGACGTGGGCACCGAGGGCCGGCTGGGCGGTCAGGCGCGAGTGGACGGCGTCAGTGGCACCTGGAAGGACCTGACGGACTCCGTCAACTCGATGGCGGGGAACCTGACCTCGCAGGTGCGCGGTATCGCGCAGGTGACGACGGCGGTCGCCCGCGGCGATCTGTCGCAGAAGATCGAGGTGGACGCGCGCGGCGAGATCCTGGAGCTGAAGAACACCATCAACACGATGGTCGACCAGCTCTCCGACTTCGCCCAGCAGGTGACCCGGGTCGCCCGTGAGGTGGGCACGGACGGGCGGCTGGGCGGTCAGGCGCAGGTGCCCGGTGTGGCGGGTGTCTGGCGCGATCTGACCGACTCGGTGAACGGTATGGCGGGCAATCTCACCGCCCAGGTCCGTAACATCGCCCAGGTCGCCACCGCGGTCGCCCGCGGTGACCTCTCGCAGAAGATCGACGTCGATGCGCGCGGCGAGATCCTGGAGCTGAAGAACACCCTGAACACGATGGTCGACCAGCTGTCGTCCTTCGCGGAGGAGGTCACCAGGGTCGCCCGCGAGGTGGGCACCGAGGGACAGTTGGGCGGTCAGGCCGAGGTGCAGGGCGTCTCCGGCACCTGGAAGGACCTGACCCAGTCCGTCAACGGCATGGCCAACAATCTCACGTCGCAGGTGCGTTCCATCGCCGAGGTGACGACGGCGGTCGCCAAGGGCGATCTGTCGAAGAAGATCACCGTTGATGCCAAGGGCGAGATCCTGGAGCTCGTCACCACCGTGAACACGATGGTGGACCAGCTGTCGTCCTTCGCCGAGCAGGTCACCCGGGTGGCCCGTGAGGTCGGTACGGAAGGGCAGTTGGGCGGCCAGGCCCGGGTGCCGGGCGTCACCGGCATCTGGAAGGATCTGAGCAACAACGTCAACCTGATGGCCAACAATCTGACCATCCAGGTGCGCAACATCTCCCAGGTCTCGGCCGCGGTCGCCAACGGCGATCTGACGAAGAAGGTGACGGTCGAGGCGCGCGGCGAGGTCGCGGCGCTGGCCGACACCGTCAACACCATGGTGACGACGCTGTCCTCGTTCGCGGACGAGGTCACCCGGGTGGCCCGCGAGGTGGGCACGGACGGCATCCTCGGCGGTCAGGCGCGGGTGCCGGGCGTCTCGGGGACCTGGAAGGACCTCACCGAGTCCGTGAACTCGATGGCGTCCAACCTCACCGGTCAGGTCCGCAATATCGCGATGGTCACCACGGCGATTGCCCAGGGCGATCTGACCAAGAAGATCGACATCGAGGCGCGGGGCGAGATCCTCGAGCTCAAGACCACGATCAACACCATGGTCGACCAGCTGTCTTCCTTCGCCGACCAGGTCACCCGGGTCGCCCGTGAGGTGGGCACCGAGGGGCAGCTGGGCGGCCAGGCGCGGGTGCGGGACGTGGCCGGCACCTGGAAGGATCTGACCGAGTCGGTGAACGAGATGGCCGGCAACCTGACCCGTCAGGTGCGTGCCATCGCCGAGGTCGCCACCGCGGTGACCCGCGGCGATCTCAATCTCAAGATCGACGTGGATGCCTCGGGCGAGATCCAGGTCCTCCAGGACCACATCAACACCATGATCGCCAACCTGCGCGAGACGACGCTCGCCAACAAGGAGCAGGACTGGCTCAAGGGCAACCTGGCCCGGATCTCCGGTCTGATGCAGGGCCGGCGCGACCTGGAGGACGTCGCGCGGCTCATCATGAGCGAGCTGACCCCGGTGGTCTCCGCCCAGCACGGCGCGTTCTTCCTGGCCGTGCCCACCGGGGAGGGCACCGCAGTCGTCGCCGGCAGCACCTCCGAGGAGGGCTACGAGCTGCGCCTGGTCGGCTCCTACGGCTACTCCCACGGCTCGATGCCCACGTCCTTCCGGCCGGGCGAGACGCTCATCGGCACCGTCGCCGAGGAGAAGCGCCCGATCCTGGTGGAGAACGTGCCACCGGGCTACCTCAAGATCGCCTCAGGGCTCGGCGAGGCGGCCCCGGCCCATGTGATCGTGTTGCCGGTGCTTTTCGAGGGGCAGCTGCTCGGGGTGATCGAGCTGGCCTCGTTCCAGCCCTTCGCCCAGATCCAGAAGGACTTCCTCAACCAGATCGCCGAGATGATCGGCACCAGCGTCAACACCATCAGCGTCAACACCAAGACCGAGGTGCTGCTCAAGCAGTCGCAGGAGCTGACCGAGCAGCTGCGGGAGCGGTCGGCCGAGCTGGAGAACCGGCAGAAGGCGCTCCAGGCGTCCAACGCGGAGCTGGAGGAGAAGTCCGATCGGCTGGCCCGGCAGAACCGCGACATCGAGGTCAAGAACACCGAGATCGAAGAAGCCCGGCAGGTGCTGGAGGAGCGAGCGGAGCAGCTCGCGGTCTCGATGCGCTACAAGAGCGAGTTCCTGGCCAACATGTCGCATGAGCTGCGCACCCCGCTCAACTCGCTGCTGATCCTGGCCAAGCTGCTCGCCGACAACGCGGACGGCAATCTCTCGCCGAAGCAGGTGGAGTTCGCCGAGACCATCCACGGCGCGGGCTCGGATCTGCTCCAGCTGATCAACGACATCCTGGATCTGTCGAAGGTCGAGGCGGGCAAGATGGACGTCAGCCCGACCCGCATCGCACTGGTCCAGCTCGTCGACTATGTGGAGGCTACCTTCCGGCCGCTGACCGCGGAGAAGGGCCTGGACTTCTCCGTACGGGTCTCGCCGGAGCTCCCGTCCACGCTGCACACCGACGAGCAGCGGCTGCTGCAGGTGCTGCGCAATCTGCTGTCCAACGCGGTGAAGTTCACCGACACCGGAGCCGTCGAGCTGGTCATCCGGCCGGCGGGCACGGACGTGCCCAACGCCATCCGCGAACAGCTGCTGGAGCACGGCGCCCTGCGTGACCCCGACGCCGAGATGATCGCCTTCTCGGTCACCGACACCGGTATCGGCATCGCGGCCAGCAAGATGCGGGTGATCTTCGAGGCGTTCAAGCAGGCCGACGGCACCACCAGCCGTAAGTACGGCGGTACCGGCCTCGGTCTGTCCATCAGCCGGGAGATCGCCCGGCTGCTCGGCGGCGAGATCCACGCGGCCAGTGAGCCGGGCCGCGGCTCGACCTTCACGCTCTACCTGCCGCTGCACCCCAGCGAGCTGCCGCCCCAGGGCTACCCGCAGCTCGCCCCCGGCAGCGGCGCGGCCGGCACCCGGGCGCTGGAGTCACCACGTGACACCGGCGCCGAGGAGTCCGCGACGGAGGACGGCGCCGCGGCGGAGCGGGAGGCCGGACGGGACGCCTCCGCGGCGGCACAGCGCGGCCGCGGCGGCTCCGGGCTCTTCGGGCGGCGTCGGCGGGCCGAGCTGGAGGAACCGCCGGCCCCCGAGCCGCAGCCGCAGGAGCTGCCCCCGGGCCGGGCGGCGGGCCGCCGGGCGGCCGGACGGCAGTCGCAGGCTCCGGAGCCGTGGCTGCTGGGCGGCCAGGACCTGGTGGCGCCGGAGCCGGCGGGAGGTTTCCACGGCGAGAAGGTGCTGATCGTCGACGACGACATCCGCAATGTGTTCGCGCTGACCAGCGTGCTGGAGCAGCATGGGCTGCAGGTGCTCTACGCGGAGAACGGCCGGGAGGGCATCGAGGTCCTGGAGCAGCACGACGATGTGGTGCTCGTCCTGATGGACATCATGATGCCGGAGATGGACGGTTACGCCACGACGGCCGCGATCCGCAGGATGCCCCAGTTCGCCGGGCTGCCGATCATCGCGCTCACCGCGAAGGCGATGAAGGGCGACCGTGAAAAGAGCATCGAAGCGGGCGCGTCGGACTACGTCACCAAGCCCGTCGACACCGATCATCTCCTTGCGGTGATGGAGCAGTGGATGTCAGAGGAGTGACCGGGCGGGACACCGGGCCCGGTCGTGGTGTTGACTGACTGTCGCCGAACACGTGTGGGAACGCGGTATCCGGGGAACCTTCTGGTCTCTCACCGCGTTTCTGCTATGTGCACAGTGACATCACGGTGACAGGGTGTGGCGAACAGCGGGGTGCGGCTACCATGACCGGCACAAGGACGGGCGGCGCAAGGGAGTCGTCCCCTGGGGCGGCGCCCGGTGCTTCCCCCGGCTCTTCGAGCTGGGGAGACCCCAAGCCGGGACGAGGAGGACGGGGCATGGTGCAGAAGGCCAAGATCCTCCTGGTCGATGACCGGCCGGAGAATCTGCTGGCGCTGGAGGCCATTCTCTCCGCGCTCGATCAGACCCTGGTGCGGGCATCGTCAGGGGAGGAAGCGCTCAAGGCGCTGCTGACGGATGACTTCGCGGTCATCTTGCTGGATGTCCAGATGCCGGGCATGGACGGGTTCGAGACCGCGGCGCACATCAAGCGCCGGGAGCGGACCCGCGACATCCCGATCATCTTTCTCACCGCGATCAACCACGGTCCGCACCACACCTTCCGGGGCTACGCGGCCGGCGCGGTGGACTACATCTCCAAACCGTTCGACCCGTGGGTGCTCAGAGCCAAGGTCTCGGTCTTCGTCGATCTCTACATGAAGAACTGCCAGCTGCGGGAGCAGGCGTCGTTGCTGCGACTGCAGTTGGAGGGCGGCCAGCCCGCCGGGGAGGCCAAGGAGTCGGCGGGGCTGCTCGCCGAGCTCTCCGCGCGGCTCGCCGCCGTCGAGGAGCAGGCCGAGGCGCTGTCCAAGCAGCTGGACGAGTCGGCGGATGCCGCCGCCGTGGCCACCGCGGCCCATCTGGAGCGCAAACTCACCGGCTTGCGCCGCGCGCTGGACGCGCTGGAGCCGGGCGCCGGCAGCGGAGCCGGTCAGGTCCCCTCGCAGAACTGAGCAGAACTGAGCGGTCACCGCCGCCTCGCCCCCGGTCGTTCGCCGCCGACCGGTCACCACGCCTTTGACGTGTCGTCACGGACGGCTCGACGCTTCGCCGGTGTGCGACCCGGGTGTGACGTCAGTGGTGCCTGATACCCCCGCGATACGTGCTCCGTACGGCGGACGCGGGTAACCTCGCCCCATGGCCTCTCGTACGTCCGGCAAGGGTTCCCAGAGCACGGCGGGCACCTCGAAGAAGCGCGCCGGGCAGCCCGGAGGCGCCGTGAAGAAGTCCCCCCCGAAGAAGGCGGCGGCCAAGAGGGTGCCCGCCAAGAAGGCCGCCGCGCCCGCGAAGAAGGCCGCCCCGCGCAAGGTTCCGCCGCCGGCGCCGAATCCCACCAGCGGTGTCTACCGCGCCGTGCGCGCCGTGTGGATGGGCCTGGCGCGCACCGTCGCGGCGTTGTTCCGCGGCATAGGACGGGGCGCCAAGGGACTCGATCCGGCCCACCGCAAGGACGGCAGCGCGCTGCTGCTGCTCGCCCTGGCCCTGATCGTCGCCGCCGGCACCTGGTCCCAGCTGGACGGGCCCGTCGGCGATCTGGTGGAGATGCTGGTCACCGGTGCCTTCGGCCGTCTCGACCTGATCGTGCCGATACTGCTGGGCACCATCGCCGGCCGGCTGTTCCTCCACCCCGAGCGGCCGGAGGCCAACGGACGCATCGTCATCGGCCTGTCGGCGCTTGTCATCGGCGTCCTCGGGCAGGTGCACATCGCCTGCGGGGCGCCGGGGCGCGGCCAGGGCACCGAGGCGATACAGGACGCGGGCGGTCTGATCGGCTGGGGCGTCTCCACGCCGCTGATCTACGCGATGGGCGCGGTGCTGGCCGTACCGCTGCTGGTACTGCTCACCGTCTTCGGGCTGCTGGTCGTCACCGCGACTCCGGTCGCCGCCATCCCGCAGCGGCTGCGGCAGCTGGGCATCAGGCTCGGCCTGGTGGAGGACGACGAGGGACTGTACGCCGCGGACGCCGAGTGCGCCGAGGAGTGGCGCGAGACGCCTGGCAGGCGGCCTCGGAGGACCTCATCGGCCCCGCAGG
Organism: Streptomyces sp. NPDC005266; assembly: GCF_040607655.1. Lineage (NCBI taxonomy): Bacteria > Bacillati > Actinomycetota > Actinomycetes > Kitasatosporales > Streptomycetaceae > Streptomyces > Streptomyces sp. NPDC005266. The sequence goes on along the minus strand of NZ_JBEXHC010000017.1, from coordinate 148,086 downwards.
GCCCGGACGGCCCGGAGCAGGCCGAGGAGGAGGCGCTGCGCAAGCGCCGGCGACCGCGCCGCGCGTCGTCCGCGCAGCCCGCGCCGGACCGTCCCATGGACGCCGTGGACGTGGCGGCCGCCGCTGCCGCATCGCTCGACGGCGCCGTTCTGCACGGCGTGCACCCCTCGCCGCTCGTCGCCGGGCTCAGCAGCGGGATCTCGGGGGAGCGCGACACCGCCGACGGCAGTGGCGCGGTGCCGACCGCGCGCGCCGACCAGGCGCCCGGGAAGGTCCCCGGGACGGCGGCGGGCGGGAAGGGCCGTACGGACGGTGCCGAGGAGCCGGAGCGCTCGGTCGTCCCCGATCTCACCCGGCCCGCCACCGAGGCGAGCGAGCCGCTGCCGCCGCGCGCCGAGCAACTCCAGCTCGCCGGCGACATCACCTACGCGCTGCCCTCGCTCGACCTGCTGGAGCGCGGCGGTCCGGGCAAGACGCGCAGCGCCGCCAACGACGCCGTCGTCGACGCGCTGACCAAGGTGTTCACGGAGTTCAAGGTGGACGCCGCCGTCACCGGCTTCACCCGCGGCCCGACGGTCACCCGCTACGAGGTGGAGCTGGGCCCGGCCGTGAAGGTCGAGCGGATCACGGCGCTGACCAAGAACATCGCGTACGCGGTTGCCAGTCCCGATGTGCGGATCATCAGCCCGATCCCCGGCAAGTCGGCGGTGGGCATCGAAATCCCCAACAGCGACCGCGAGATGGTGAACCTGGGGGATGTGCTGCGCTCGGCGGCCTCCGTCGGCGACGACCATCCGATGCTCGTCGGCCTCGGCAAGGACGTCGAAGGCGGCTTCGTGGCGGCCAATCTGGCCACCATGCCGCATGTGCTGGTGGCGGGTGCGACGGGTTCGGGCAAGTCGTCGTGCATCAACTGCCTGATCACATCGATCATGGCGCGTGCCACTCCGGACGATGTGCGGATGGTGCTGGTCGACCCCAAGCGCGTGGAGCTGACCGCGTACGAGGGCATTCCGCATCTGATCACACCGATCATCACCAACCCCAAGCGCGCCGCCGAGGCGCTCCAATGGGTCGTGCGGGAGATGGATCTGCGCTACGACGACCTCGCGGCGTTCGGCTTCCGCCATATCGACGACTTCAACGCGGCGGTCCGCAGCGGCAAGGTGAAGCAGCCCGAGGGCAGCGAGCGGGAGCTGAGGCCCTATCCGTATCTGCTGGTGATCGTCGACGAGCTGGCGGATCTGATGATGGTCGCACCGCGCGACGTCGAGGACTCGATCGTGCGCATCACCCAGCTCGCCCGGGCCGCCGGTATCCATCTGGTGCTGGCGACCCAGCGTCCCTCCGTGGACGTCGTCACCGGTCTGATCAAGGCCAATGTGCCCTCGCGGCTCGCCTTCGCCACCTCCTCGCTGGCCGACAGCCGCGTGATCCTGGACCAGCCCGGCGCCGAGAAGCTGATCGGCAAGGGCGACGGCCTCTTTCTGCCGATGGGTGCGAACAAACCGGTGCGGATGCAGGGCGCCTATGTCACCGAGAGCGAGGTCGAGGCGGTCGTCGCGCACTGCAAGCAGCAGATGGCGCCCGTCTTCCGCGACGACGTGACGGTCGGGACGGCGAAGAAGAAGGAGATCGACGAGGACATCGGCGATGATCTCGATCTGCTGTGCCAGGCCGCTGAGCTGGTGGTTTCCACCCAGTTCGGCTCGACGTCCATGCTTCAGCGCAAGCTGCGGGTGGGTTTCGCCAAGGCGGGGCGGCTGATGGATCTCATGGAGTCGCGCGGGGTCGTCGGACCGAGTGAGGGCTCCAAGGCGCGCGATGTGCTCGTCAAGCCGGAGGAATTGGATGGAGTGCTCGACGTGATCCGCGGTAAGGCTCACTCGTAAGGGTTCGGCAGGCAACCGTTTCCCCTGCCGAGACGTCAAGTTGAGGGAGGTGGCGGAGTGAGGCCTCCTAATCGTGATCGGACCGCAATCCCGATGGCGGACAAAGTCCGTCCTCCCGCTTGCCCGACCCTTTCGCCCCACCCCTAGACTGAACCTCCAGCAGGTGGCTCACGCTCGAAAGGCGCCCCCGTGTCCATCGGCAACTCTCCCGAAGACGACCGGCCTTCCGTCGGTCGCGCCCTCCAGCAGGCCCGTAGCGCCGCAGGGCTGACCGTCGACGAGGTCAGTTCCTCGACCCGGGTGCGCACCCCCATCGTGCGGGGAATCGAGCAGGACGACTACTCGCGCTGTGGCGGCGATGTATACGCCAGGGGGCACATCCGTGTGCTCGCCCGCGCCGTCGGCCTCAACCCGGACAGTCTGATCGCGCAGTTCGACGCCGAACACGGCGGTCGGCCCACGCCGACCGCGCCGGCGCCGCTGTTCGAGGCCGAGCGGATCCGTCCCGAGCCCCGCCGCCCCAACTGGACGGCCGCGATGGTCGCCGCCATCGTCGCCGTCGTCGGATTCGTCGGCTTCACGCTTTTCAGCGGCGGCGACAAGGGCGATGGCGGGACGGTCGCCGAGGACTCCGCGTCGCCCAAGCCCAGCGCGTCCGCCCCTACCAACAGCGCCGCCCCCACCAAGCCCGCCCCGCCGAAGCCCGAGCCGTCCGACAGCGCCATCGCGGGCGTCCCGGCGGACAAGGTCACGGTCAAACTGACCGCCGAGCGCGGCCAGAGCTGGGTCTCCGCCCAGGACCACAACGGCCGGCTGATCGGCGAGGGGGTGCTGCGGCAGGGCGACTCCAAGACGTTCACCGACAGCAAGCGCATCGACCTGGTGCTCGGGAACGCCGGGGCGATCAAGCTGTTTGTGAACGGCAAGGAAGTGAGGAACGTGGGCACCACCGGCGCCGTCCAGCGGCTGAGCTACACCAAGGGTGACCCCGAGGCGGGCTGAGCCGCCACCGGCCGGGAGCCCTGCCAGCAGGAGCAGGGCTTTCGACAAAGTAGTCTGAGTCCATGCCCGAACGCCGCACTGTCGCCCTTGTCACCCTTGGCTGCGCCCGTAACGAGGTGGACTCGGAGGAGCTCGCAGGCCGCTTGGCGGCGGACGGGTGGGAGCTCGTCGAGGAAGCCGCCGACGCGGACGTGGCCGTCGTCAACACCTGTGGCTTCGTCGAAGCCGCCAAGAAGGACTCGGTCGACGCCCTGCTGGAGGCGAACGACCTGAAGGACCACGGGCGCACCCAGGCCGTGGTGGCCGTCGGCTGCATGGCCGAGCGCTACGGCAAGGAGCTGGCGGAGGCGCTGCCCGAGGCCGACGGGGTGCTCGGCTTCGACGACTACGCCGATATCTCCGATCGGCTGCGGACCATCCTCTCCGGCGGCGTCCACGCCTCCCATACCCCGCGCGACCGCCGCAAGCTGCTGCCCATCAGCCCGGCCGAGCGGCAGGGCGCCTCGACCGTGGCGCTGCCCGGCCACGCCCAGGACACCCCGCCCGAGGATCTGCCCGCCGGTGTGGCCCCCGCCTCCGGGCCCCCGGCCCCGCTGCGCCGCAGACTGGGCAGCAGCCCGGTGGCCTCGGTGAAGCTGGCCTCCGGCTGCGACCGTCGGTGCTCGTTCTGCGCCATCCCGTCCTTCCGCGGCTCCTTCATCTCGCGCCGCCCCTCCGATGTGCTGGGCGAGACCCGCTGGCTGGCCGAGCAGGGTGTGAAGGAGATCATGCTGGTCTCCGAGAACAACACCTCGTACGGCAAGGACCTCGGGGACATCCGGCTGCTGGAGACGCTGCTGCCGGAGCTCGCCGCGGTGGACGGCATCGAGCGGATCAGGGTCAGCTATCTGCAGCCCGCCGAGATGCGCCCCGGGCTGATCGACGTGCTGACCTCGACCGAGAAGGTCGCACCGTACTTCGATCTGTCCTTCCAGCACTCGGCGCCGGGCGTGCTGCGGGCCATGCGGCGCTTCGGGGACACCGACCGGTTCCTCGAGCTGCTGGAGACGATCAGAGGCAAGGCGCCGCAGGCGGGCGCCCGGTCGAACTTCATCGTCGGCTTCCCGGGCGAGACCGAGGAGGACCTGGCCGAGCTGGAGCGCTTCATCACCGAGGCGCGCCTGGACGCGATCGGCGTCTTCGGGTACTCGGACGAGGACGGCACCGAGGCCGCCGGCTACGAGAACAAGGTCGACCCCGATGTGGTCGCCGAGCGCCTGGAGCACATCTCGCGCCTCGCTGAGGAGCTCACCGCCCAGCGGGCGGAGGAGCGGCTCGGCGAGATCGTCGAGGTGATGGTGGAGGAGATCGACGACACCGGGGCCGTCCTGGGCCGTGGCGCCCACCAGGCGCCGGAGACCGACGGCCAGACGCTGCTGAGCACCGACGGAACACCGGAGGTGGGCCGCATGGTCGAGGCGAAGGTGGTCGCGACGGAGGGAGTGGACCTCGTCGCGGAGCCGCTTGAGCCGCTGGAGCGGCAGGGCGGCGGCGGGTGTACCAAGGAGGCTTCCAGATGACCGGCGTCCCGGCCTCCGCCGCGGGAGGCCACCACCGTCCGGCCGCGGCCGTCCGGCCCGCCGGATTGTGGAACATCGCCAACATCCTCACCATGGTGCGACTGCTCCTCGTACCGGGGTTCGTGTTGTTGATGCTGCACAACGGCGGGTACGACCCGGCCTGGCGCGCCTTCGCGTGGGCCGCCTTCGCCATCGCCATGATCACCGATCTGTTCGACGGCCATCTGGCCCGCCGGTACAACCTGGTCACCGACTTCGGCAAGATCGCCGACCCGATCGCGGACAAGGCGATCATGGGTACGGCGCTGATCTGTCTGTCGGCCCTGTCCGATCTGCCCTGGTGGGTGACGGGCGTGATCCTCTTCCGTGAGCTCGGGATCACCCTGATGCGGTTCTGGGTGATCAGGATCGGTGTCATCCCGGCCAGCCGCGGGGGAAAGCTGAAGACTCTCGTCCAGGGCACGGCGGTCGGGATGTACATCCTGGCGCTCACCGGGCCGCTGGCCACGCTGCGGTTCTGGGTGATGGCCGTGGCCGTCGCGCTGACCGTCGTCACCGGTCTCGACTACGTCCGGCAGGCGCTCGTGCTGCGCCGGGCCGGCCGTGCGGCGGAGGAGGCCGCCCGGTGAGTGGCGGCGCGGCGGCGGGCGGCGGGACGGCCCCCGGCGCGACGGAGTCCGGCCGGGGCACGGCGGCCGAGGTGCTGGCGCTGCTGGAGCGGCGCGGGCAGACCGTGGCCGTGGCCGAGTCGCTCACCGGCGGTCTGGTGGCCGCGGCGCTGACCGCCGTGGACGGCGCGTCCCGCTCCTTCCGCGGCTCCGTGACCGCGTACGCCACCGAGCTCAAGCACCGGCTGCTGGGTGTGGACGCCGCCCTGCTGGCCGAGCGCGGGGCGGTCGATGCGGAGGTCGCCCGGCAGATGGCCCGGGGCGTACGGAGTGCGCTGGGCGCCGACTGGGGCGTGGCGACCACCGGTGTGGCCGGTCCCACACCGCAGGACGGCCGGCCCGTGGGCACCGTCCACGTGGCTGTCGCGGGGCCCTCGGACAGGGTGACCGGGGCCTCGCTCAGGTTCGAGGGAGATCGCGCCGGAATCCGTGCACAGAGCGTCCATGCCGCAGTCAAGCTGCTGCTCAGCGAATTGATCGCAACGGCGGGGGCACAGGATACGGAACAATACGGCGAGATTTGATGTTTGCAGCCCTGAGTGAACACGACATCGCTCCCCGCACGGGCGCAGCCGGAGGCGGTACGGTGGGGCGAGAAGGATCCGGATCCGAGGTCCGAGGAGGGAGCCAGCGATGATTCTGCTCCGTCGCCTGCTGGGTGACGTGCTGCGCCGGCAGCGCCAGCGTCAGGGCCGTACTCTGCGCGAGGTTTCCTCCTCCGCCCGAGTGTCGCTGGGCTATCTGTCAGAGGTCGAGCGAGGGCAGAAGGAAGCCTCATCCGAGCTGCTGTCGGCGATCTGCGACGCCCTGGAGGTACGGATGTCGCAGGTCATGCGCGAGGTCAGCGATGAGCTGTCGCTCGCGGAGCTGGCGGAGTCGGCCGCGGCGACCGAGAAGGTGCCCGCGCCGATGCGGCCTGTGCTCAATTCCGTCTCCGTGTCGTCCGTGACGGGCGTCCCGGAGGAGCGGGTGACCATCAAGGCGCCCAGCGGCGCAGAAGCCGTGGACGTGGTGGCGGCCTGAGAGCCTTCACGAACTCAGAAACCTCTGCGAGCCCCGGTCGGTGTCCATCCGACCGGGGCTCGATGTTTGTGCGGCCGCTTTCGGGTCACCCTGCCTGATGGAGAGAGGTAATCAAGGGGGGCCAAACGGTCGTATTGGAGGAAGTGGATGTCTGTGGTGAAGAGCCCGCTCGCGGAGGAGAACCTCAAGATCGTCAGCGATGCGCTGCAGGGCGCCCTCGTTGACCTCGTCGACCTCCACCTGGTTGGCAAGCAGATCCACTGGACGGTCGTCGGCACGCGTTTCCGCACGGTTCACCTGCAGCTCGACGAGGTCGTGGCGACCGCCAGGGAGCACGCCGACACGGTGGCGGAGAGGGCCTCGGCGATCGGAGTGGCTCCCGACGGCCGGGCCCAGACGGTCTCCGCGACCAGCGCGGTCGACACCGTCAAGGACGGCTGGACAGAGGACAAGGAAGCCGTACGGATTCTGGTGGACGCGCTCGGGGCCGTGATCACGCGGATGCGGGAGCGCATCGCCGCGACCGACGAGCCCGACCCGGTGACGCAGGACATCCTCATCGAGGTCACCCGGGATCTGGAGAAGCATCACTGGATGTTCCAGGCGGAGAACGGCGGCTGACAGGCGTCCCGGCGCTTCGCTCTGGGTGCGCCGCGCGGCCCGGCTGGGCAGACTGGTGGAGCGCGAGCGTCCGACACGCGCTGACGTGTCCTCCTGTGCGCCCTCCCGCCGCCTGCGAACAGGCGTCTAGCGTCGCCCGAAGGAGGCAGTCATGGCAGCCGTGGGAGGGACCGGCACCCGGGGCCGAAGGCCCATCCGATGGGTGTTGGCGCTCGCCCTCGGCAGTGTGTGGTGGTGGTCTGTCATACGGCTGGTGGTGCAGCCGGGGGAGACCGGTCCGGTTGAGGGGGCGTTAGCGGTGGGCGGCTGGGGGCTTAGCCTGCTGCCGGTCCACTGCGGCCCCTCGCCCCGGAGGCCCAGGACCGGCGGGCCCGGAAGCGGTGGCCCGCCGATATGCGGTGGTACGCCCGGAGACGCCGAGAGGATCACCGCTGGGGCGGCTCCGGCTGACAGCTCGGGCACCAGAAGGTCGTCCGCTCCTGGCCCGCACGCCCCTGATCGGCGACGCGCACCGGTGTACGGCAGCGTGGACAGGGGCGCCCCGGGCGCCCGTACACCCACAGCCGGTGGCCGGGGCGCGATTGGCCTGTGGTGACGCGGCCGGGCCCCTTCCGGTTGGCCTCCAGGAGCTCCTTGGCGAGGGTCACCAGGCGCTCGGGGGAGGGGACCTGGCCGATCGGCAGCCAGGGGGAGAGGCGCAGCACGAAGCACATCTCGGACTTGAAGACATTGCCGATCCCCGCGAGGTTGCGCTGATCCAGCAGCGCTTCGCCCAGCGTCCGGGACGGATCGGCGAGCAGCCGGCGCAATGCCTCGTCCGGATCCCAGTCGGGGCCGAGCAGATCGGGGCCGAGATGGCCGACCACCCGGTCCTCGTCGGTGGTACGGAGCAGCTCGAGGACGGGGAGGCGGTAGCCGACGGCGGTCCGCTCGGCGGTGGCGAGGATGGCACGGATCTGGTGGCGGGGGCCGCCGCGCCAGCGCTCGCCGGGGCCGTACACCTGCCAGGCGCCGTCCATCCGCAGATGGGAGTGGAGGGTCAGCCCGCCCTCCACGCGGGTCAGCAGATGCTTGCCGCGCGAGACGACCTCGATGACCCGGCGGCCGGTGAGATCGGCGGTCGCCAACCGGGGAACGCGCAGATCACAGCCGGTGAGCAGCGAGCCCGCGAGGGCCCCGTGCAGGCGCTGGGCCGCCTGCCAGACGGTGTCTCCTTCGGGCATACCGGGCCCTTTCAGGGACGTAGGCGGAAGCCGCGGGGCGTGGGATGGAAGCCCGCGGCCTCCAGGATGCGGCCGACCGGCGAGGAGAGCGCCTGGGCGCCATTGACCCGTTCGACGGTGATCGAGCCCAGGGCGCCCGCACGGGCGGACCGGGCCAGCGCCTCGACCGCGGCCCGGAGCCTGTCGTCGTCCTCCGGGGAGGCGGCCTCCGCCTCGCCCGCGGGCCAGGCGAGCAGGGTCTTGCCGCCGCGCTCCATATACAGGGCGAGCTCCCCGTCGACCAGCACCACCAGCGCCCCCGCCTTGCGCCCCGGCCGGTGGCTCGCGTCCGCGGGCGGATCGGGCCAGGGGAGGGCCGCGCCATAGGCATTGGCGGGGTCGGCCGCGGCGAGGACCACGATGCGCTGCGACGCGCCCCCGGGCTGACCGTCGAAGCCGGCGGGGGCCGCCGCGCGGTCGCGGGCGGTGCTGACCGCGCGCAGCCGGTCGACCGCGCCGTCCATCGCGAACTGTGCCGCGCCCAGCCCCTCGATCACATAGCCGCGGCGCGCCTGGCCGGTCTCCTCGAACGCGGACAGCACCCGGTAGGCGGCGGAGAAGCCGCCCTCGACCCCCTCGGCGGCGACCGCCCCGCGGGTGACCACACCGTGCCGGTCCAAAAGGGTGTGCGCCAGGGCGTGCGCACGGTGGGTGGGCTCGGGCTCGCGCTCCGGCAGCAGGGACCAGCGCCCGGCGACGGTGGGCGGCCCGCCGCGCGAGGCGGTGGGACGGGCGGCCCGGCCCGAGAGCCCGCCGTAGCGCCCCCGGGGGACCGTGCGCTTGGCGCGGTGGGCGGTGGAGCCCGCAGTACGGCCGGAGCCCAGCAGGGAGCGCAGCGGCGCGAGGGTGTCGCCGGTGACCCGGCCGGACCAGGCCAGGTCCCACAGGGCCTCCGCGAGCTGGGGGTCCTGGAACTCGTGCCCGGCGGCGCGGACCTGGTCGGCGATCTGGCGGAAGAACAGGCCGTAGCCGCCGGCCAGGGCGTCGAGCACCGCCTGGTGGAGGGGGCTCATCTCCAGCGGATGCGGCGTGTGCAGCAGCAGCGGCGCGTTCTCGGCGAGATGGAGGGTCACCCAGCCGTCCTTGCCGGGCAGCGCCCCCGCCCCGGCCCAGACGACCTCCCCGGCGGCGGTGAGCTCGTCCAGCATTGTCGGGGTGTAGTCGCTGACCCGGGAGGGCAGGACCAGCTTCTCCAGGGCGGACGCGGGGACCGGCGCGCCCTGGAGCTGCTCGATCGCGCGCACCAGCCCATCGATGCCGCGCAGGCTGTGGGTGCCCAGATGCTGCCACTGGGGAAGGAAGGCGGCGAGCGCCGAGGGCGGCACGGGCTCCAGCTCATGGCGCAGGGCGGCCAGCGAACGGCGCCGCAGCCGCCGCAGTACGGCCGCGTCGCACCACTCCTGGCCGATGCCGGCGGGATGGAACTCACCCTGGACGACCCGGCCGCTCGCGGCGAGGCGGTGCAGCGCACCGTCGGTGACGGCCGCACCGAGGCCGAAGCGGGCCGCGGCCTGGGCGGAGGTGAACGGGCCGTGGGTACGGGCGTAGCGGGACAGCAGATCGCCGAGAGGATCCTTGACCGGTTCGGTGAACGCCTCGGGGACGCCGACGGGCAGCGCCGTGCCGAGCGCGTCACGCAGCCGCCCCGCGTCCTCGATGGCCGCCCAGTGGTCCTCGCCGGCGATCCGGACCCGGATGGCGCGCCTGGCCCGCGCCAGCTCCTCCGCCCACGCCGGCTCGGCGCCGCGCTCGATGAGCTCGGCGTCGGTCAGCGGGCCCAGCAGCCGCAGGACGTCCGCGACGCCCTCGGCGTCCTTGACCCGGCGGTCCTCGCTGAGCCACCGCAGCTCGCGCTCCAGCTCGGCCAGGACCTCGGCGTCGAGCAGCTCGCGCAGCTCGGCCTGGCCCAGCAGCTCGGCCAGCAGCCGCGAGTCCAGGGAGAGGGCGGCGGCGCGGCGCTCGGCGAGGGGGGAGTCGCCCTCGTACAGGAACTGGGCCACATAGCCGAAGAGCAGCGAGCGGGCGAACGGGGACGGCTCGGGGGTGGTCACCTCCACCAGCCGGACCCGGCGGGCCTCGATGTCCCCCATCAGCTCGGTGAGGCCCGGCACGTCGAAGACGTCCTGGAGGCATTCGCGGACGGCCTCGAGGACGATCGGGAAGGACCCGAACTCGCTGGCCACCTGGAGGAGCTGCGCGGCCCGCTGACGCTGCTGCCACAGCGGGGTGCGCCTGCCGGGGTCGCGGCGGGGCAGCAGCAGGGCGCGGGCGGCGCATTCGCGGAACCGGGAGGCGAACAGGGCGGAGCCCCCGACCTGGTCGGTGACGATCTGCCCGACCTCGCCCTTCTCGAAGGCGACGTCGGCCGCGCCGACGGGCGACTGCTCGGTGTCGTACGCCGTGCTCTGGCGCAGCGGGTCCGTGTCGAGGAGGTCGAGGCCCATCATGTCGGCGTCGGGCAGCCGCAGCACGATGCCGTCGTCGGCGTGCATGACCTGGGCGTCGATGCCGTACCGCTCGGACAGCCGCGCCCCCAGCGCGAGTGCCCAGGGGGCGTGCACCTGGGCGCCGAAGGGGGAGTGGACCACCACGCGCCAGTCGCCCAGCTCGTCGCGGAACCGCTCCACGACGAGGGTGCGGTCGTCCGGCACATGGCCGCAGGCGCGCCGCTGCTCGTCGAGGTAGGCGATGACATTGTCGGCGGCCCAGGCGTCGAGACCGGCGGCCAGCAGCCGCAGCCGGGCGTCGTCGGGAGCCAGCGCCCCGACCTCCCGCAGGAACGCGCCCAGCGCCCGGCCCAGCTCCAGGGGGCGGCCCAGCTGGTCGCCCTTCCAGAAGGGCAGCCGGCCGGGGACGCCGGGGGCGGGGGACACCAGGACCCGGTCGCGGGTGATGTCCTCGATCCGCCAGGAAGTGGTGCCAAGGGTGAACACATCGCCCACCCGCGACTCGTAGACCATCTCCTCGTCGAGCTCGCCGACCCGGCCGCCGCCCTTCTTGGGGTCCGCGCCGGCCAGGAAGACGCCGAACAGACCGCGGTCGGGGATGGTGCCGCCGGAGGTCACCGCGAGCCGCTGTGCACCTGGGCGCCCGGTCACCGTATTGGCGACCCGGTCCCACACCAGACGCGGCCGCAGCTCGGCGAAGGCGTCGGAGGGGTAGCGGCCCGCGAGCATGTCCAGGACCGAGGTGTACGCCGACTCGGGCAGCGAGGCGAAGGGCGCGGCGCGGCGGACCAGCGCCAGCAGCTCGTCCACGTCCCAGGTGTCCATGGCCGTCATGGCGGTGAGCTGCTGGGCGAGCACGTCCAGGGGGTTGGCCGGCACCCGCAGCGACTCGATGGCGCCCTGGCGCATCCGCTCGGTGACCACCGCCGCCTGCACGAGGTCGCCGCGGTACTTCGGGAAGACCACGCCGGTGGAGACCGCCCCCACCTGGTGGCCGGCCCGGCCCACCCGCTGCAGACCGGAGGCCACCGACGGCGGCGACTCGACCTGGACGACCAGGTCCACCGCGCCCATGTCGATGCCGAGCTCCAGGCTGGAGGTGGCGACCACGGCGGGCAGCCGCCCGGCCTTCAGGTCCTCCTCGACCAGGGCCCGCTGCTCCTTGGACACCGAGCCGTGGTGCGCGCGGGCCAGCAGCGAGGGCGCGCCTGAGGCCCCTCCCGACCCTCCCATCAGCTCGGCGGGGGAGTGGTCCTCGGGGAGCGCCTCCCCGGTGGCCCGCTCATAGGCGATCTCGTTGAGCCGGTTGCACAGCCGCTCGGCCAGGCGGCGGGAGTTCGCGAAGACGATCGTGGAGCGGTGGGCCTGGACGAGATCGGCGATCCGCTCCTCCACATGGGGCCAGATGGACGGCCGCTCACCCTTCTCCCCGTCCTGGACGGGGGAGCCGCCCAGCTCGCCCAGGTCCTCCACGGGGACGACCACCGACAGGTCGAACTCCTTGCCCGAGGGCGGCTGGACGATCTCGGCCTTCCGCCGCGGCGACAGAAAGCGGGCCACCTCGTCCACCGGCCGCACGGTCGCGGACAGCCCGATCCGCCGGGCGGGGCGCTCCAGCAGCTCGTCGAGCCGCTCCAGGGACAGCGCGAGATGGGCGCCGCGCTTGGTCCCGGCGACGGCGTGCACTTCGTCCAGGATCACCGTCTCCACGCCGCGCAGCGCCTCCCGGGTGGCTGAGGTGAGCATCAGGAACAGCGACTCGGGGGTGGTGATGAGGATGTCGGGCGGCCGGTTGGCCAGGGCGCGGCGCTCGGCGGCGGGGGTGTCACCGGACCGGATGCCCACCCTGATCTCCGGCTCGGGCAAGCCCAGCCGCACGGCCTCCTGGCGGATACCGGTGAGCGGGCTGCGGAGATTGCGCTCGACGTCCACCGCCAGGGCCTTGAGCGGAGAGACGTACAGCACCCGGCAGCGCTTCTTGGGGTCGGCGGGCGGCGGCTCGGCGGCCAGCTGGTCCAGGGCTGCCAGGAAGGCGGCCAGGGTCTTGCCCGAGCCGGTCGGCGCGACGGCCAGCACGTCCGACCCCTCGCCGATCGCCCGCCACGTACCCTCCTGCGCGGCCGTGGGCGCGCTGAAGGCGCCCGTGAACCACCCGCGGGTGGCCGGGGAGAAACCGTCGAGTGCCGAACCTGCCATGCCCTCCATCGTGCACCTGACCACTGACAATGGGCGGAGCCGCAGGTCAGAGGGGTCTGGACGGGGCGCACAATGGTGTCATGGACAACGGGGAACGGGCGCGGCACTGGCGGTACCCGCAGTTGCCGGGCGTGGACTTGCTGCGTGCCCGCTACATTCGCAAGACCTTCGTCCGGCACACCCATGAGACCTTTGTGATCGCGGCGATCACCGCGGGTGTGGAGGAGTTCCATCACCGCGGCGACGTCGAGCGGGCAGGGCCCGGCGGGCTCGCGCTCATCAACCCGGACACCCCGCACACCGGGCGGGCCGGAGTGCCCGAGGGGTGGACGTACAGCGCGCTGTATCCGGCAGCGGAGCTGGTCGCCGACATCGCGGCCGAGACGACCACGATCCGCGGCACCGCCGGATTCCGGGCCCCCGTCGTCGACGATCCGCAGGCCGTCCGGCTCGTCACCGAGGTGCACCGGGCCGCCGAGGAAGGCGATGCGCTCGCCGCCGACAGTCTGCTGCGCATCGCCGTCGCCCGTCTCCTGCGCGACCATGGCGGCCCGCTCCCCGCGCGCACGGCGCACAGCGCGGGCACGCGGATGGCCGTGCGCGCCCGCGCCATCCTCGAGGAGCGCATGACGGACCCGCCGTCCCTGGAACGGCTGGCGGCCGAGCTGGGCACCGGCCCCTTCGCCCTGCTGCGCGCCTTCCGCGCCGCCTACGGGATGCCGCCGCACACCTGGCTCACCGACGCCCGGGTCCGCCGGGCCCGGCACCTCCTGGACGCCGGGGCAGCGACCGCCGAGGCGGCCGTGGCCGTCGGCTTCACCGACCAGTCGCATCTGACCCGCCACTTCACCCGCATCGTCGGAGTGCCACCGGGCGCCTACCGACGGGAGCGCGCAAGAACGTACAAGACCGCTCCCGACCTGCTCTCCTAGCGTGTGCAATGTGGCAGAACACGATGTGGCAGATCAGATTCACATACGAAGCGGCCCCGCTGCGCCCCCGGCGGACTCGACCGTCGTACGCGACGCCCTGGGCGTCGGCATCGCCGTGGGGCTCTCCGGCTTCGCCTTCGGGGTGACCTCGGCGGGCGCCGGGCTCGGCCTGCTGCAGACCTGCGCGCTCAGCCTGCTCGTCTTCACCGGGGCGTCGCAGTTCGCCCTCGTCGGTGCGCTGGCCGCGGGCGGCAATCCGTACACGGCCGCGGCCGGGGCGTTCTTCCTCGGGGTGCGCAACGCCTTCTACGGGCTGCGGCTGTCCGGCCTCCTGGATCTGCGCCGGGCGGTGCGCCCCCTGGCCGCCCACTGGGTCATCGACGAGACCTCGGCTGTCGCTCTCGCCCAGCCCGACCGGCGCACGGCGCGGCTCGGCTTCACCGTCACCGGGCTGACCCTGTACGTCCTGTGGAACCTCACCACGCTGGTCGGCGCCCTCGGGGCGTCGGCGCTCGGCGACACCGACGCCTGGGGCCTGGACGCCGCCGGGCCCGCCGTCTTCCTCGCCCTGCTGGCCCCCATGCTCAGCGGCACGGTCGAACGGGCCGTGGCCGGGCTCGGCGTCCTGCTCGTGCTCCTCTGCCAGCCGGTGCTGCCCGCCGGGGTCCCGGTCCTGGTGGCGGCGCTCGCCGCCCCCGCCGTCCTGATGGTGCGGGGGCGACTGGCGCGCGACGCGGAGCCGGGGGACGCCCGATGACCACCTGGATCGCCATCGGCATCACCGCGGCGGGCTGCTACCTCGTCAAGCTGCTGGGCCTCTCGGTGCCCGCGGGCGCCCTGGAGCGCCCGCTCGTCAGACGTCTGGCCGCGCTGCTCCCCGTGGCCCTGCTGGCCGCCCTCACCGCCCAGCAGACCTTCAGCGACGGCCATCATCTGGTCCTGGACGCACGGGCGGCCGGGCTCGGGGCGGCGGCGCTCGCCCTGGTGCTGCGCGCTCCCTTCCTGGTGGTGGTCGCCGTGGCCGTCGTCGTCACCGCCGCCGTCCGGGCCCTGTGATCCGCCCGGACGGCGGGGTGCGGCCCTCAGACCACCCGGCCGTACGCCCGTAGCGTCAGCAGGGCCTCCACCGTGACCACCGGCCGCCACTCCAGCGCCGTCGCCGGGGTCCAGGGCCGCCGGCGCACGGGCCAGCCGCCGTCCTCCCGCTGCGCGGCCGCCAGGAAGTCCAGCGACCGTTCCACCTCGGCGTCGGTGAACCAGCGGCGGGCGAGCGAGCCGGGCGTAGGGGCGACATCGTGCGCATAGGTGTACTCACCGGGGCCGTGCCCCGGCGGCAGCGGGCAGGCGGCTGTGTTCCCGGTGTTCCCGGTGTTTTCGGTGTCCTTGGTGTCCTTGGTGTCCTTGGGGTCCAGCACCACCAGCCGCTGCTCGCGCACCCGGCGGCCGAGCCGCTCGGCCGACGCCTCGGCGCGCGTGCGGTCCGGCGCGCCGTCCAGGAAGGCGACGGCCGCCGCCACCTCGGACGCATGCGCCGGAGCGCCCTCCTCCAGCGCCGCGACAGCCGTCCAGCAGAAGTCCGTGGCCCGGAACAGCCAGGCGTGCCACACCTCGTTGCGGTGCAGCAGCCCCACCACTGGCCCGGTGGTCAGCAGAGCGCTCGGCGGATCGTCCGCCAGCGGGATCCAGGGAGCCACCGGATAGCCGCGCGACGAGGGGTGGCACGCGGGCAGCGCGCCGTCCGGGGTGGAGACGGCCGTCAGATAGCGGCACAGCCGCTCCACCCGCTGCCCGCCGCAGCGCCGGATCCCGTCGAGCACCCGTAAGGCGTGCGCGGCGTGCAGCGGCTGGCTCACCGGGCCGCGCAGATCCGGCTCCAGCGCGTGGCCGTAGCCCCCGTCGGGGCCCAGGTACGCGGCCAGCGCGGTCTCCACCGCCTCGGCGCCGGCGCCCCGGAAGTGATAGGCGAATCTGCGCTGCTCCAGCACCCGGGCGGTCAGCCAGACGAACCGCTCGGCGCGGGACAGCAGGGAATTCGACGACGAGGCGGCCGAGGCGGCCGAGGCGACCGGGGGCGACGACGGCGAGGAGGGGAGGCTTGCGGATCGATCCATGGACAGACCGTAGGCCGGAAAACACCGCCGGTAGGGGCCTCACGCCCCGGTGCACCCCGGGAGCGCGATACTGGTCACATGCGGTTGACGGACTTCTGGCAACGGATGGCGGACCATTTCGGCGACACCTACGCCGACTCCTTCGCGCGTGATCATGTGATGTCCCAACTCGGCGGCCGGACCGTGCACGAGGCGCTCGAGGCCGGCTGGGACACCAAGGACGTCTGGCGCCAGGTGTGCGCCGCGATGGAGATCCCGGAAAGCAAGCGCTGAGCGGTCCGCGACCGCCCGAGCGACCGGGATCCAGGGGTGGCCGGATTTCCCCGGCCGATGTACGCCACACTTGCCCCGTGGCCCCGACCGAAGAGACGCTCTCGCCCGACGCCGACGACACCCCGACCGCTGGTCGGGCCTCCGCGGCTCCTCAGGATCCACCCGCGCGCATGCCGCGCTGGCTGCCGCGCGCCATGGTGCTCGCGCTTGCGCTGGTCGCCTGTTACCGGCTGGCCACCTGGGCCTTCGACCAGCTGACAGGGCTGCTGCTGAACATCCTGATCGCGTTCTTCCTGGCACTCGCCGTAGAGCCCGCCGTGGACCGGATGGCCGCGCGCGGTATGCGCCGGGGGCTCGCCACGGGGCTGGTCTTCCTCGGCATCCTCGTCGGCGCCGCGGGCTTCTTCACCCTGCTCGGCTCGATGCTCGCCGACCAGATCACGACCATGGTCGAGGACTTCCCCCAGTACCTCGACAAGGTGGTCAGCTGGATCAACGAGACGTTCCATACGCATCTGTCGCGTCTGGAGATCCAGGACAGCCTGCTGCACTCCGACTGGCTCCAGAGCTACGTCAAGAACAGCGCGGACAATGTGCTGGACATCTCCACACAGGTGCTCGGCGGGCTGTTCAAGGTCCTCACGGTGGCCCTGTTCGCCTTCTACTTCGCCGCCGACGGCCCCCGGCTGCGCCGCGCCCTGTGCTCCGTACTGCCGCCGACCCGGCAGGTCGAGGTGTTGCGCGCCTGGGAGATCGCGGTCGCCAAGACCGGCGGCTACATCTACTCACGCGGGCTGATGGCGCTGATCTCCGGGGTCGCCCACTACATCCTGCTGGAGAGCCTGGGCGTGCCCTACGCGCCGGCGCTCGCCGTCTGGGTGGGGATGATCTCGCAGTTCATCCCGACCATCGGCACCTATCTGGCGGGTGCCCTGCCGATGCTGATCGCGTTCACCGTGAACCCCTGGTACGCGGTGTGGGTGCTGGGCTTCGTCGTGATCTACCAGCAGTTCGAGAACTATCTGCTGCAGCCGAGGATCACCTCGAGGACGGTGGACATCCATCCGGCCGTCTCCTTCGGATCGGTGATAGCGGGCACCGCGCTGCTCGGCGCGGTGGGCGCGCTGATCGCCATCCCGGCCACCGCGACCCTGCAGGCGTTCCTCGGTGCGTACATCAAGCGCTACGACGTCACGGACGATCCGCGGGTGCACGGGCGGGCACGGCGGCGCGGGGCGTCGGCACTCGCGCGGATGCGGAACGCGCTGTCGCGGCGTAGTTGACACAAAAATCGAACATCCATTCTCATGGAGGTCCGGCCGGGTTATCCACAGGCCGAGGACGTTCGGGCCGCTTGTCAGTGGCAGGCGCTAGCGTCGTGGACGTGAAGCGATCGACTCAAGCAAACCGGGTGGAGCCCATGGCAGGAAACGACCGCGAGAAGGCGCTCGACGCCGCGCTCGCGCAGATTGAACGGCAATTCGGCAAGGGCGCCGTGATGCGCATGGGCGACCGGCCGAACGAGCCCATCGAGGTCATCCCCACCGGGTCGACCGCTCTCGACGTCGCCCTCGGCGTGGGCGGTCTGCCCCGCGGCCGGGTGGTGGAGGTCTACGGTCCGGAGTCCTCCGGTAAGACGACCCTGACCCTGCACGCGGTGGCCAACGCCCAGCGGGCGGGTGGCACGGTCGCCTTCGTGGACGCGGAGCATGCCCTCGACCCCGACTACGCGCAGAAGCTGGGCGTGGACACCGACTCGCTGATCCTGTCCCAGCCGGACAACGGCGAGCAGGCGCTCGAAATCGTGGACATGCTGGTCCGCTCCGGCGCCCTCGACCTCATTGTGATCGACTCCGTCGCCGCCCTGGTGCCGCGAGCGGAGATCGAGGGTGAGATGGGCGACTCCCACGTCGGTCTCCAGGCCCGGCTGATGAGCCAGGCGCTCCGCAAGATCACCAGCGCGCTCAACCAGTCCAAGACCACCGCGATCTTCATCAACCAGCTGCGCGAGAAGATCGGTGTCATGTTCGGCTCCCCGGAGACGACGACCGGTGGCCGGGCGCTGAAGTTCTACGCCTCGGTCCGCATCGACATTCGTCGCATCGAGACCCTCAAGGACGGCACCGACGCGGTCGGCAACCGCACCCGCTGCAAGGTCGTCAAGAACAAGGTCGCGCCACCCTTCAAGCAGGCCGAGTTCGACATCCTCTACGGCCACGGCATCAGCCGCGAGGGCGGTCTGATCGACATGGGCGTCGAGCACGGCTTCATCCGCAAGTCCGGCGCCTGGTACACCTACGAGGGCGACCAGCTGGGGCAGGGCAAGGAGAACGCCCGCAACTTCCTCAAGGACAACCCCGATCTGGCGGATGAGATCGAGAAGAAGATCAAGGAAAAGCTCGGCATCGGCGTCAAGCCCGAGGCCCCGGCCGAGCCCGGCGCGGACGCGGCGGGTGCCGCGGACGTGGCCGCCGTACCGGTGAAGGCCGCGCCCGCCCTGGCGGCCAAGTCCGGGGCGAAGGTGGCCAAGACCGCCGCGGCCAAGAGCTGATCCATGACACGGCGGACCGACTGGCCGGACGGTGCGGGCCGTCCGGAGCGCCCGGACCGTCCGGACGGCGGCACCCCCTCCTTGTCGAGGGCCGAGCAGGGGTCGCCGCTCGGCCCGGAGGAGCAGGCGCGGGCCATCTGCCTGCGCCTGCTCACCGGGACCCCGCGCACCCGTAAGCAGCTCGCGGACGCGCTGCGGACCCGGGGCATCCCCGATGACGCGGCGCAGGAGGTGCTGTCCCGGTTCGAAGACGTCGGGCTGATCGACGACGCGGCGTTCGCCGGCGCCTGGGTGGAGTCCCGGCATCACAGCCGGGGGCTCGCCCGCCGGGCCCTCGCCCGTGAGCTGCGGACCAAGGGGGTCGACTCCGTGCTGATCGACGACGCCATGGGGCAGCTCGACGCCGATCAGGAGGAGCGGACAGCCCGGGAGCTGGTCGAGCGCAAGCTCCGGGCGACCCGCGGCCTCGACCGGGAGAAGAGGCTTCGCCGCCTCGCCGGAATGCTGGCCCGCAAGGGCTACTCCGAGGGTCTGGCGCTGCGGGTGGTGCGCCGCGCCCTGGAGGAGGAGGGGGAGGATCCGGAGCTGCTGGAGCACCATCTGCCCGACGTCTGAGCGGTGGCCCGCGTGGCCTCAGGCTCTCCGGAGCCGCCGCCGGCGAGGGTGCTGCGGATCAATACCCCTGGGCACACCGGCGGTACGCCTGGGCACACCGGCGGTCGCAGCCGTCACGAGTGACGGCGCTGCCCGTGCGGGGCCCCGGCAGTCACGACGGTCGGTCGGCTCTCGCGTCGGGTGACCAGGTGGGGCGATCCCCGAAATGCGCCGCAGGCCAACGCACCGGCAGGCCCACAGCGCGCCAGGCCTGGAAGCCGCCGACCAGGTCGGTCGCGCGGGCCAGGCCCAGCTGTCGCAACGAGACCGCGGCGAAGCTCGACGCGTACCCCTCGTTGCACACCACGACGACCCGCAGATCGTGGTGGGTCGCCTCGGGCAGCCGGTGGTCGCACTGTGGATCGAGCCGCCACTCCAGCTCGTTCCGCTCCACGATCAGCGCCCCCGGGATCGTGCCGTCGCGATCCCGCAGCGCCGCGTACCGGATGTCCACCAGCAGCCCGCCCGCGGCCTGCGCCGCCGCGGCATCGAGAGGGCCGAGCCGGTCGAGACCCTCGCGGGCCTCGGCCAGCAGCTCGTCCACGCTCCGCTTGGTCACACTCATCTCGTTATCCCCACTCCTCGGGCCGCTCGACCTGCTCCAGCCGCAAGACCTGACCGGTGCGGCTGTAACGCCTCATCAGCGGCAGCGGCGGGTAGTAGGCGTGCACGGACACCGCATGCCGGGTGGGCGACGGATTGATCACCTCATGGACATGATGCGGCCCAAACGCCCGGCCCTGCCCGGTGGGCAGCCGTCGGTCGCGGTCCACGTCATCGGCCAGTTCAAGGGTTTTCCAGCCATCGGTGGGCAGCCGCGCGGCGAGTGACTGCTCGTTCAGCTCACCGGCCGCCGTGACGAAGGCACCATGCGAGCCGCCGTGGTCGTGCCAGCCGGTGCCGGTGCCCGGGGGCCATCCGATCAGCCAAGCCTCGCTGCCGCCCGGACCCTCCAGCCGCAGCCAGGTGCGGCCCTCGGGATCGAGCGGAAGCGAGGCGACGAGCGTGGTGTCGGCGGCGGCGCCGCGGGCGAAGTCGAGCAGCTCGTCGGCGCTGGGCGGAGCGGCGCCGGCCGCGGCGGCGACGCCGGAAGCGGGGCGCGCTGCGGCGTCCGCGGAAGAGCGCGGGGAAGCAGAGGAGGAAGTGCGTACGTCGGGCACGAAGACCGTCCTGAATGATCGCGAAAGAGGCGCGGCCGGGCCGCGCGGGAGTAAAGGCGGATCAACAGGACGGACGACACACACAGCCCGCGTAGCGGACGAGGTCCAGATGGACCCTCCGCCAGAAGCGCGGCAGGCAGGTGTCAGTCACGCTCCGCAGTGAAGCATGCGCCCGAACAGATGGTCAACCTCATCCAGCCCCCGCATGTGCCGGATCTGACGCCGCTCATCGACAAGCGCCCCGACGCCATCCAGCCCCCGCGCGCATGTGCCGGATCCCGCGCCGCGTCGGCCGCACCGCCGTGCCGCGTCCCCCGCGTACCGGCGTGCCGTCGCCTCCGCGTCCCTCGACGGCGTACCCCGCGTGGCGTCCCCGCCCCGTGCCGCGTCGCCCGGGGTACCGGCGTGCCGTGGCCTCTCCGCCCCGTGCCGCGT
>NZ_JBEXHC010000017.1:0-127203 GCF_040607655.1 Streptomyces sp. NPDC005266 | reverse complement strand
CGTCGCCCGGGGTACCGGCGTGCCGTGGCCTCTCCGCCCCGTGCCGCGTCGCCCGGGTTACCGGTGTGCCGTGGCCTCTCCGCCCCGTGCCGCGTCGCCCGGGTTACCGGTGTGCCGTGGCCTCTCCGCCCCGTGCCGCGTCCCCCGCGCTACCGGCGTGCCGTCGCCTCCGCGTCCCTCGATGGCGTACCCCGCGTGGCGTCCCCGCCCCGTGCCGCGTCGCCCGGGGTACCGGCGTGCCGTGGCCTCTCCGCCCCGTGCCGCGTCCCCCGCGCTACCGGCGTGCCGTCGCCTCCGCGTCCCTCGACGGCGTACCCCGCGCGGCGTCCCCGCCCCGTGCCGCGTCCGCGCACGCGTACAGCTCGCTCGGCCGCACCCCGGACAGTGCCGCGGCGAGATGGCCGTCCGGCCGCACCAGCAGCACGGTGTGGGCCGGGGCACCCGGGTACTCCTCGGCGACCAGCAGTTCGGTCCGTACCGGCAGTGCCGCGACCGCCGCCGCGAGCCGTGGCATCAGCCCGGCGCGCATCCAGTGGCGGCGTTCCCACACCCCGGTCCCGGGGGCGATCAGCACCACCAGCAGCTCCCGGCCCAGGCGCTCGCGCAGCCGTACGAGCGAGCCGTCCGGCGCGGTCACCGGCACATCGGCGACCAGCGCCCCGGTCGGCGTGCCTACCGTGACCGAGCCCTCCGGGGGTGCCACGGGGGTCAGCGGCGAGCGTCCGTAGACCGGCGGCGCGCCCAGCGGGCCGCGGCCGAGGTGACCGTCGGTGAGCAGCGCGTCATGGCTGCGCGCCCCGCCGGGGAGCACGGTGCGCCGTACCGCGTGCCAGCCGCCGGCCGCCCGTACCAGCGGCAGCGCCTGGTCCGCCGCGCGCAGCCGGGCGCCGACGGCTCCGCGCCGTTCCGTCTGGTAGCTGTCGAGCAGCGCGTCCGAAGCCCCGTGGTGCCAGGCGAGGGACAGCTTCCAGGCGAGGTTCCCGACGTCCCGCAGCCCTTCCTCCAGCCCCTGGGTGCCGAGCGCGCCGAGCAGATGGGCCGCGTCCCCGGCCAGGAAGGCGCGACCGACGCGCCAGCGGCGCGCGAGCCGGTGGTGCACGGTGTGCACACCGGTGTCCAGTAGCTCATAGGGGAGTGCGGAATCCCCGCACCACCCCGCGAGGGTGTCGCGCACCCGGACCATCAGGGCGTCGGGGGTGACGAAATCGCGGCCCGGCGGCAGCAGCCAGTCGATCCGCCACACCCCGCGGGGCAACGGACGGGCGGTCACCTCGGCATCGATGCTGCGCCACGGCGGCGAGCGGTGCAGTACGGCCTCGCCGGGCCAGGGGAGTTCGGCGCGCAGCGCCGCGACCGCGTGCCGCTCCACCGCCGTACGGCCCGGGAAGCGCACGCCGAGGACCTTGCGGACGGTGGACCGCGGCCCGTCGCAGCCGACCACATAGCTGCCCCGCCACCAGGTGGCCTGGGCGCCCCGGGTGAGCACGCTGACCCCGTGGGCGTCCTGTTCCAAGGTGTCGAGCCGGGTGCCGGAGACGACCCGGACCAGGTCCTCGTCGCCGACGGCGGCCAGCGCCCCTCGCAGCGCCCGGGTGAGTTCGTGCTGCGGCAGATGCACCGGCGAGGTCGTCGCCGACGCCGTGGGCGCGTCCGTCTCGTCGCCCTCGTGCCCGCCGGCGGCGTCGCCGTCGCGGGCGCCGGGCAGGTCGATGCCGCGCCCGGCGCCGAAGAGGCTGCCGGGGATGAGCGGCAGCTGCCGCACCAGCTGCCGCCGCCGCAGGGTGCGCCATCCGGCCCATGGCTCCGTGCGGGCGGCGGCCCGGCAGCCCAGCCGCTCCAGCAGGGCGGCGGTGTCCGGGCGCAGCACGACGGTGCGGGCGAGGCGGCTCTCGTCGCTGCCCGAGGATTCGTCCAACAGGACGACGGGCACGTCGAGGCGGGCGAGTGCGAGGGCCAGGGTGAGGCCGACCGGACCCGCCCCGGCGACGATCACCGGGTCCACGGCGCGGTTCCTGAAGCGCTGCGGGCCGTACGTGAGGTACGGAAACTGGCAGTTGAAACCCGGTGAGCGATCACAGAAAGCATGCAACCTATTGCCGGTGCCCGCGTCAAGCGACGAAGGGGCGGTGGCGCGTGCGCCACCGCCCCGGGAGGATTCGGCGTACCCCCGTTCGGCGTACCTCAGTTCGTCTTGGCGACCGGTGCCTCCGCCGCGGGATGGTCGATGGTGTCGAGCGCGTCGCCCGCGGCGAGCGGCTGGGCGGCGTCGGCGACCGGGATGCCGGTCTTGGTGCGCCGGCCGCGCCGCTCGATCCAGGTGGCGAGCGCGGACAGGGCCATGCACATGGAGATGTAGATGACACCGCCGACGATGATCATCGGTACATATGGGTTCTCGTCGTTGACGACGATATTGCCCGCCATCTGCTGCAGCGCGTACAGCAGCTCCTCGTAGGTGATCACGAAGCCGAGCGAGGTGTCCTTCAGGGTCACCACGAGCTGGCTGATGATGGTCGGCAGCATCGCCCGCACGGCCTGGGGGATCAGGACGGTCACCATGACCTGGGTCTTGGTCATGCCCAGTGCGTACGCGGCCTCCCGCTGCCCCTTGGGCACCGCGTTGATGCCCGCCCGCAGGACTTCGGCCTGCACCGACCCGTTGTAGACGGTGAGGCCGATGACCAGCGCCCAGAAGGCCGTACCGTCGCCGCTGAATCCCAGATCGGAGCGGTAGGTCAGGAAGAGCACCCACAGCACGTAGATGGTGATCAGCAGCGGAATGGCCCGGAACAGCTCGATGAAGCCGGTGGCGAACCAGCGGACGGGCTTGTGGTCCGAGAGCCTGCCGACGGCGAGCAGGGTGCCGAGCAGCAGCGACAGGACCGCCGCCACCGCGAACACCTTGAGCGTGGTGAGCACACCGTCGCGGATATTGGTGCGCACACCCGCGTTGTTGAAGACGTTCCACATCTCCGGGGCGAACTGGCCCTTGGCATTCAGGCGCAGTACGGCGAAGAGAATGAGGCCGAGGACGGCCAGGGAACCGACGACCGAGTAAACGCGGTTGCGGATGCGGGCCTTGGGGCCCGGCGCGTCGTACAGGACGCTCGAACTCATCGGGCCACCTCCAGGCGGCTCTCCAGCAGTCGGAAGACGCCGCTGATGGCGAAGGTGATGATGAGGTAGGACAGCGCGATCCACAGGAAGATCCAGCCGATCGCGAAGCCCTTGTCACTCAGCAGCTTCGAGATATTGAACAGTTCGGTGTTGCTGAACGCGCCCGCGATGGCGGAGTTCTTGGTGAGCGCGATGAAGATGCTGCTCATGGGGGGAAGCACGGTCCGGGTGGCCTGCGGCAGGACGATCATCCGCAGGGTCTGGAAAAAGGTCATCCCCAGGCTGCGGGCGGCCTCCGCCTGGCCGAGCGGCACGGTATTGATACCGGACCGCACGGCCTCGCAGACGAAGGACGACGTATAGCAGCCCAGTGCCCCCGTCGCGAGGACGAACGGGCTCGTCCCCGGGAAGAAGATCTGGGGGATCACGAAGAACGCGACCAGGAACAGCAGGGTCAGCGGGGTGTTGCGCAGCAGGGTGACCCATGCCGTGCCGAACGCCCGCAGCGGCGGAATGGGGGACACCCGGAAGCCGGCTATGAGAATGCCCAGGACGAGGGCGAGCGCCGCACTGGCCGCCGTGATGGCAAGGGTTCCCAGGAACCCCTCGCGGAACTCGGGCAAATGATCGAGGAGTACGTTCATCGATTCTCCGCGGTAGCGGTCAGGTCAGCGGCGTGCGGAGCGCACCGGCTTCGAGGGGAACGGGGAACCTGCTCAGTAACGGGGCAGGGGCGTCTTCGGCGCGACGTAGGAGGAGCCGGACTTGCCGAGCGTGCCTTCGTACGCCTTCTTGTAGTCACCGTTCTTGATGTGCTTCTCAAGAGCGTCGGTGATCGCGTCACGCAGCACCTTGTCGCCCTTGTCCATGCCGACGCCGTAAGGCTCCTCGGTGAACGGCTTGCCGACCACCTTGAGCTTGCTCGGGCGCTGGGCGGCGTAGCCCTTGAGGATCGCGTCATCGGTGGTGACCGCGTCGACCTGGCCGTCGAGCAGCTGCTTGACGCAGAGCGAGTACTTGCCCAGCTCGGTGGTCTTGGCGCCGTACTTCGACTTCTTGATCTCCTGGAGCGGAGTGGAGCCGACGATCGAGCAGACCTTCTTGCCCTTGACGCTGTCCGGGCCGGTGATGCCCTTCTCGTCCTTGCGGACCAGCAGATCGGCGCCGGCCTGGTAGTACGGGCCCGCGAAGCCGACCTGCTTCTTGCGCTCGTCGTTGATGGTGTAGGTGCCGACGTAGTAGTCGACCTGGCCCTTGGAGATCGAGGTCTCGCGGACATTGGTGTCGACCGTCTTGAACTCGATCTGCTTCTCGGAGAAGCCGAGGTCGGCGGCGATCATCTTGGCGATCTCGATGTCGAAGCCGGAACGCTTGCCCTCGGTGTCCACGAAGCCGAGGAAGGGCTGGTCGGCCTTGGCGCCGATGACGAGCTTGCCGCGCTTCTGCGCCTTCTTCAGGGTCTGCGAGTCCAGCTTCACGTCCTTGGCGACCTTGTACGTGCCGCTCTTGACGTCGCCCCCCTTCGGCTTGTCGCCGGCGGTGCCCGAGTCGCCGCCACAGGCGGTCGCCGTCGCGGTCAGCGCGAGAATCACCGTGGCCGCCGCGGCCGTCTTACGAATGCTCATGGTGCCCATCCCTCTTGATCGAGTACGTACTGGCGGAACGTGGTGGCGGCCCGCTGAGCCGCCGCCCGGCTCAGTGGTGGAGGATCTTCGACAGGAAGTCCTTGGCCCGGTCACTGCGGGGGTTGTTGAAGAACTGGTCCGGCTCGGCCTCTTCGACGATCCGGCCGTCGGCCATGAAGACCACCCGGTTCGCGGCGGAGCGCGCGAAGCCCATCTCGTGGGTGACGACGATCATCGTCATGCCGTCCCGGGCGAGCTGCTGCATGACCTCCAGCACCTCGTTGATCATCTCCGGGTCGAGCGCCGAGGTCGGCTCGTCGAAGAGCATCACCTTGGGGTCCATGGCCAGCGCGCGGGCGATGGCCACGCGCTGCTGCTGGCCACCGGACAGCTGGGCGGGGTACTTGTCCGCCTGGGCGCCCACGCCCACCCGGTCGAGCAGCTTCCGGGCCTTCTCCTCGGCGGCCTTCTTGTTCGCCTTACGGACCTTGACCTGACCCATCGCCACGTTCTCGAGCACCGTCTTGTGCGCGAAGAGGTTGAAGGACTGGAAGACCATGCCGACGTCCGCGCGCAGCCGGGCGAGCTCCCTGCCCTCCTGGGGCAGCGGCTTGCCGTCGATCGTGATGCTGCCGGCGTCGATCGTCTCCAGCCGGTTGATCGTGCGGCACAGCGTGGACTTGCCGGACCCGGACGGCCCGATGACGACGACCACTTCGCCCCGGTTTATGGTCAGATCGATGTCCTGGAGCACATGCAGCGCGCCGAAGTGCTTGTTGACTCCTGACAGCGCGACCAACGCGTTCGCCACCGGTGTGGCGTCCTTGGTCACCGATACTTCGCTCATCGGCGTCTCGCTCCATCCTCCTCGGTTGGGAGGACCTTAATGAGCCGCTGCGACCTGCGTCATTACATCTGAGCGGAAATTGAGCATAACGATATGGCTTCGACCCGGCACGCTGTGTAAACGGGGTGAGGGGGTGGCGTACCGGCTGCATAACGGAAACCACTACGCGACGGAATGCGTCTTGACGGATGCGCCCGAATCGGGATGGATGCCCTGAGGCCATGCATCGTGGCCATCGACTCCGGGGCGCGGATCCCCCTGATGCGGAAGGTGGCGGAGGGCCGGTGAGACTGCTGCTCGTCGAGGACGACAACCATGTCGCCGCGGCCCTGTCCGCAGTGCTCTCCCGGCACGGCTTCGAGGTCACGCACGCCCGCAGCGGTGAGGAGGCGCTGCAGGCGCTGCTGCCCGACTCGGGCGCGCCCTTCGGCGTCGTGCTCCTCGACCTCGGGCTCCCGGACCAGGATGGATTCGAGGTGTGCGGCAAGATCCGCAAGCGCACCGCCACGCCAGTGATCATGGTGACGGCGCGCGCGGACGTACGCTCCCGCATACACGGCCTCAACCTCGGCGCCGACGACTATGTGGTCAAGCCGTACGACACCATGGAGCTGCTCGCCCGCATCCATGCCGTCAGCCGCCGTACCGTCACCCACGACTCCGGCACGGCCGGCGACGAGGCGCCGGACGGGCCCCAGCCGCCGCTGCGGCTCGGCGCGGTGACCATCGAGCTGCCCACCCGCCAGGTCTCGGTGGGAGGCGCCGCCGTCTCCCTCACCCGCAAGGAATTCGACCTGCTCGCGCTGCTCGCGCAGCGCCCCGGTGTGGTCTTCCGCCGTGAGCAGATCATCAGCGAGGTCTGGCGCACCAGTTGGGAGGGGACCGGGCGCACCCTGGAGGTGCACATCGCCTCGCTCCGCTCCAAGCTGCGGATGCCCGCCCTGATCGAGACGGTCCGGGGCGTGGGCTACCGCCTCGTGGCTCCGGCCGCCTGAGCGGCCAGGGCCGGCCCCGGTGCGCACCCGACTCCTCCCGCTGCTCATCGTCCTGATGGCGGGCGTGCTGCTCGCGCTCGGCTTTCCGCTGGCCGGGAGTCTGGCCGCGCGCGAACAGCAGCGGGTGGTGGTCGACCGGATCGACGACACGGCGCGGTTCGCCGCGCTCGCCCAGTTCGTCACCGTCGGCCCCTCGGACACGGCCGCCTCCGACGGGGACGAGCGGCTGGACACCCTGCGCGCCGAGCTGCGGCGCTATCACGATCTGTACGGCATCCGGGCCGGCGTCTTCTACCGGGACCGGAACGCGCGGCCCATGGCCGAGGCGCCCACCGGCTGGCGGCTGCCGGGGGGCGGCGAGGGTGCCCAGGCGTTCGACGAGGCCCTCGCCGGCCGCCGCAGCCACGACCCGCACCAGGTGTGGCCCTGGCGGCGGGGCAGGATCACCGTCGCATCGCCCGTCGTACGGGACGGCGATGTCGTGGCCGTCGTCGTCACCGACTCGCCCACCGGGCAGATGCGGTCGGGCATCCTGCACGGCTGGCTGCTGATCGGCGCGGGCGAGTGCGCCGCGATGCTGCTGGCCGTCGGGGCCGCCATCCGCCTCACCGGCTGGGTGCTGCGGCCCGTGCGGATCCTGGACACCGCCACGCACGACATCGCGACCGGACGGATGCAGTCACGGGTCGCGGCCGCCTCCGGGCCGCCGGAGCTGCGCCGACTGGCCCGCTCCTTCAACGAGATGGCCGACAACGTCGAGGAAGTCCTCGAGCAGCAGCGGGCGTTCGTCGCCGACGCCTCCCATCAGCTGCGCAATCCGCTCTCCGCGCTGCTGCTGCGCATCGAGCTGCTGGCGCTGGAACTGCCGGACGGCCACGAGGAGATCGCCTCGGTGCGCACGGAGGGCAAACGGCTGGCCCGCGTCGTCGACGACCTCCTCGACCTCGCCCTCGCCGAGCACTCCGCCGCCGACCTGCGGCTCACCGATATCGCCGCGTTGGCCGCCGACCGGGTGGACGCCTGGCTTCCGGTCGCCCGGCGCGAGGAGGTCGAGCTCGCCCACACCGGCCCCGGGGCCGTGACCGGGTGGGCCGACCCGGTGGCCCTGTCCAGCGCCCTGGACGCCGTCGTGGACAACGCCCTGAAGTTCACGCCCGGCGGAGCGCGGGTGGAGGTCTCGGCACGGACCGAAGGCGACACCGTCGCCATCACCGTCGCCGACGGCGGCCCCGGTCTCACCGAGGACGAACTCGCCCGGATCGGCGACCGCTTCTGGCGCAGCAGCCGCCACCAGAACGTCTCGGGCTCCGGCCTGGGCCTGTCCATCACCCGCGCGCTGCTCACCGCGGGCGGGGCCACGATCGCCTACGCCCCCAACGAGCCGTGCGGTCTGCGGGTGACGATCACCGTCCCGCGCACCAGGCCGCCCCGCGACCAGGGCACCGGGCCGCCTGCCGGCTACGGCTTGACCGAGCGGTAGTAGCGCGCGGCGCCCTTGTGGAGCGAGAGGGGATCGGTGAAGACGGCCGTCCGCAGATCCACCTTCTGCGCGGCGTGCACCTTCTCCCCGATGCGGTCCCGGTTCCTGATCACCGTGCGGGTGACGCCCTCGGCCAGATCGGGGTCCACCCGGTCCGTGGTGACGAGGAGATTCGGTACCGCGATCGTCTTGACTGGCTCCGGACGGCGTATCTCCCCGTACGCGTCGGCCGGCACGGTCGCCGCCCGGTAGTACCGCGTCACCCCGCCCTGCCGGTGCAGCGGCCCGGTGAGATCGCCGAGCTGGACGAGCCGGATCGGATAGTCCCGGGCCAGGGTGCGCACCGCGGTGGTGGGCAGCCCGCCCGACCAGAAGAAGGCGTCCAGCTTGCCCGCCTTCAGCAGGCCCGGCATCTTGTCGATGCCGACGCGTTCCGCCCGGATGTCCGTGCGGAAGTCGAGCCCGGCGGCCTTGATCAGGGCCCGGGTGATCAGCTGTACGCCCGAGCCGTCGTCGCCCACGCCGACCCGCAGCCGCTTCAGATCCCGGGCCGAGCGCACCTTCGAACCCCGCGGGACGACCAGCTGCATGTAGTCGTCGTACAGCCGTGCGCAGGCGCGCAGCCGCTCCGCCCCCTTGCCGTGGTACTTGGCGACCGCGTCGGTGGCGGCGATGGCGAAGGTGGCCCGGCCCTCGGCCAGCCGCTCGACGTTGTCCGGGGACCCCCTGGTCCGCACAAGCCGTACATCCACATCCGGAAGGCTTCCGGCGAGGTCCCGCTTGAGCATCTCGCCGTAGGTCTCGTAGACCCCGGTGGAGACGCCCGTCGCGAAGGTCACCCGCCCGCTGGGCGAGGGCCCGCCGCCCAGCGGCAGCAGCCACCACAGCAGCAGCGCGAGGGCGACCAGGCCCGTGGCCGCGGACTGCAGGGCGCGGCGTCTGCCGAGGGGCGGAAGAGTGACGGCCATGGCGAGGATCCTGCCAGGCCTCGTCCCCGCAAGGGAGGGGCGGGGGAGCGGCACGAACACGTACCCTGGTCGATTGAGATGAGTGCGAAGACATATGAGGTGCGCACCTACGGGTGTCAGATGAACGTCCACGACTCCGAACGGCTTTCCGGCCTCCTGGAAGACGCTGGCTATGTCCGTGCGCCGGAAGGCACCGGTGAGGGCGAGGCCGACATCGTCGTCTTCAACACCTGCGCGGTGCGGGAGAACGCCGACAACCGCCTGTACGGCAATCTGGGCCGGCTCGCACCGATCAAGGCGCGGCGCCCGGGCATGCAGATCGCCGTCGGCGGATGCCTGGCCCAGAAGGACCGCGACACCATCGTCAAGAAGGCGCCGTGGGTCGACGTGGTCTTCGGCACGCACAACATCGGCAGCCTGCCGGTGCTCCTGGAGCGGGCCCGCGTCCAGGAGGAGGCCCAGGTCGAGATCGCCGAGGCCCTGGAGGCATTCCCCTCGACGCTTCCGACCCGGCGCGAGTCCGCGTACGCGGCGTGGGTCTCCATTTCGGTCGGCTGCAACAACACCTGCACCTTCTGCATCGTCCCGGCGCTGCGCGGCAAGGAGAAGGACCGCCGCCCCGGCGACATCCTCGCCGAGGTGGAGGCGCTGGTCGCCGAGGGCGTCACCGAGATCACCCTGCTCGGCCAGAACGTGAACGCGTACGGCTCCGACATCGGCGACCGTGAGGCGTTCAGCAAGCTGCTGCGCGCGTGCGGAAGCGTGGAGGGACTGGAGCGGGTCCGGTTCACCTCGCCGCATCCACGCGACTTCACCGACGATGTCATCTCCGCCATGGCGGAGACGGAGAACGTGATGCCGCAGCTGCACATGCCACTGCAGTCCGGCTCGGACACGGTGCTGAAGGCGATGCGCCGCTCGTACCGGCAGGAGCGCTACCTCGGCATCATCGAGAAGGTGCGCGCCGCCATGCCGGACGCCGCCATCTCGACCGACATCATCGTCGGCTTCCCCGGCGAGACGGACGAGGACTTCGAGCAGACGTTGCATGTGGTGCGCGAGGCGCGGTTCGCCCAGGCGTTCACCTTCCAGTACTCCAAGCGGCCCGGGACGCCCGCCGCCGAGATGGACGGGCAGGTGCCCAAGGCGGTCGTGCAGCAGCGCTACGAGCGGCTGGTCGCCCTCCAGGAGGAGATCTCCTGGGAGGAGAACAAGAAGCAGGTCGGCCGCACTCTGGAGGTGCTGGTCGCCGAGGGCGAGGGCCGTAAGGACGACGCCACGCGGCGGCTGTCCGGCCGCGCCCCCGACAACCGCCTGGTCCACTTCGCCCGGCCCGAGGAGCCGGTGCGCCCCGGCGACGTCGTCACCGTCGACATCACCTACGCCGCACCGCACCATCTGCTGGCCGAGGGCCCGGCGCGGGGCGTGCGGCGCACCCGCGCGGGCGACGCCTGGGAGCGGCGCAACGCGGCCGAGGAGAAGAAGCCCGCGGGCGTGATGCTGGGGCTGCCCACGGTCGGCGCTCCGGCCCCGGTGCCCGCGCCCGCCGCGGGCTGCGGCTGTGACTGAGCGGGACCGACCGCTGCCGGGTCCGCGCTGAGCGGAGACGGAGCCCGTTTCCGGCCACCGGAGGACCGGCGCCCGGCCCCGGCCCGCCGGATAGGCTGGCGATCATGCTGATCGCCGCCGCCGTCTGCCCGTGTCCGCCGCTGCTGGTGCCCGAAATCGCCGCCGGTGCCGCCCCTGAGCTGGACGAGCTGCGCACGGCGTGCGTCGAGGCGGTGCGCGTGCTCGCGGCGGCGCGGCCCGAGCGTCTGATCGTCCTCGGGCCGGCCGAGCCCGCCGGGCGCGGACCTCACCCCTGCGGCACGACCGGATCGTTCCGCGGCTTCGGGGTGGACGTGGAAGTCCGGCTCGGCCGGGACGGGACGGCCGGCGGTGAGCCGGCGGGTGGTGACGCCGTGGAACCGGCTCTGCCGCCCTCGCTGGCCGTCGGGGCCTGGCTGCTGGAGCGCACGGGGTGGGACTACGAGGCCGTGGACGTGGAGGGGCTGGGCGTGGGGGAACCCCTCGCGGCCGAGCGGTGTATTGAAGTCGGAAGGGAGCTCGCCGCGCAGGCGGAGCGGGTCGCGCTGCTGGTCATGGGCGACGGCACCGCGTGCCGCACGCTGAAGGCTCCGGGCTATCTCGACGAGCGGGCGGCCCCGTTCGACGCCGAGGTGGCGCGGGCGCTGGGGGCCGCGGACGCCGGGGCCCTCGTCGCGCTCGACGAGGAGCTGGCGTACGAGCTGCAGGCGGCGGGCCGCGCGCCACTGCAGGTGCTCGCGGGGGCGGCCGAGGGGGCGCGGCTGAAGGGGGAGTTGCGGTATGACGAGGCGCCGTACGGCGTGGGGTACTTCGTGGCGACCTGGTCGTCCTAGCCCCACGAGGGCGACCGGCGGGCGGCACGGTTCCGCGTGGCCGCGAAGCCTCCGCTTCGCGGCCACGCGCCCACGGGGTACAGACGCTCTCGCCGCCGGGGCTGCGGCCCCCGCTTGCGTCGCGGCTCTAATGCCTTGGCTTGTCCTCGTCCATGCGGGAGAGGCGGGTGAGGGCGTCCTTCGCCTTGCCCGTGCCAGTTTCGATCTTGCCGCTGTACTTGCCCTTGGTCTTGGTGTCGACCGTCTTGGCGGCCTTCTCCAGACCCCGCTCGATCCTGGCCTCGTGCTGCTGCGCGAAGCTGCCGGCCTTGCCCTTCATCTGACCGGCCTTGGCCTTGAAATTGTCCATCAAGCCCATGGGGCACCTTCCCTTGTCGGATGCCTATGTGCGGGCGCCCTCACCGGCCTCGCTGTCGGCCGCCTCGGCCGCGGACCGCTGCCCCGCCGGGGTCTCCTTCTCACCCCGTGTCGCCTCCGGCTCGTCAGCGGTCCCGGGCTCCGGCTCCGCCGTCACCGCGATGGCCTCGGCTTCAGCAGCCCGTGCCTCTTCGGACGAACGGCTCGCCTCCCTCGAAGCACGACGAAACCTGGCAAACACGCCCATAACTACTCCATACCCTACTCGTGTGGGCGAAATCCCGTACCGCTCGGAGCGTCCCATTGCGCCGCTCGCGGAGACCGGTTCCCCGAACCGGTCCTCGGAACCTCGCAACAGGCAACGAACCCGGCGGTGTCCCGTCACGTCGCTCATTCGAGGAGGCCCCCAGGGTTTGCGAGACTGGTCCGGTGAATACTGCAGGCCATCCGCCGCGAGTCATCGCCGTCGTCGGCCCCACCGCGGCCGGGAAGTCCGATCTGGGCGTCGCACTCGCCCGACATCTCGACGGCGAGGTCGTCAACGCCGACTCCATGCAGCTCTACCGGGGCATGGACATCGGCACCGCCAAGCTGACGGACGATGAGCGGCACGGAGTGCCGCACCGGCTGCTGGACATCTGGGATGTGACCCAGACCGCCAGCGTCGCCGAATACCAGCGATTGGCCCGCGCCGAGATGGACCGGCTGCTCGCCGAGGGGCGCACGCCCGTCCTCGTCGGCGGCTCCGGCCTGTACATCCGCGGCGCCATCGACGCGCTGGAGTTCCCGGGCACCGACCCCGCCGTCCGGGCCAGGCTCGAGGCCGA
This sequence comes from Streptomyces sp. NPDC005266, assembly GCF_040607655.1. NCBI lineage: Bacteria > Bacillati > Actinomycetota > Actinomycetes > Kitasatosporales > Streptomycetaceae > Streptomyces > Streptomyces sp. NPDC005266. Next base: position 114,567 of record NZ_JBEXHC010000017.1, on the reverse strand, counting down.
GCTGGCGGAGCACGGCCCGGGCGTTCTGCACGCCCGGCTCGCGGCCGCCGACCCCGAGGCGGCGCGGGCGATCCTGCCCAGTAACGGCCGCCGGGTGGTGCGGGCGCTGGAGGTGATCGAGATCACCGGGCGTCCCTTCACAGCCAATCTCCCGGGCCATGAGGCCATCTACGACACCCTCCAGATCGGCGTCGACGTCGAGCGACCCGAGCTGGACGAGCGGATCGCCCTGCGGGTGGACCGGATGTGGGACGCGGGGCTGGTCGAGGAGGTCCGCCGGCTTGAGCGCGCCGGCCTGCGCTCCGGCCGCACGGCCTCCCGGGCGCTCGGCTATCAGCAGGTGCTCGCCGCGCTCGCCGGGGAGTGCACCGAGGACGAGGCGCGGGCCGAGACCGTGCGTGCCACCAAGCGGTTCGCGCGCCGCCAGGACTCCTGGTTCCGCCGCGATCCGCGGGTCCACTGGCTCAACGGCGCCGCCGCCCACCGCGGGGAACTCCTGGCACACGCGCTCGCGTTGGTTGAACGGCCGGTCACAGCCTGATCACGTGATGGCATCGGGACGCTCCGCTCGTCATGAGGGCCCCCACGGGCATGCCATCATCAAGCTCCGATCGTGCCGTGGTGTCTGGAGTTGGGAGGGCGTGTGGCGATGGAGGCCGGCCCTCGTGACGCATCGCAGCAATCGCCGCACGGCGATCCCGAGCCGCTGACCCCGGACGGCCCCGATGAGGCCGGAGCGGTCCACGAGCCCGGCGCTCCGGTCCTGGAGGACGGCTCCGAACCGGTCTCCGAGGAGTCCTTCCGCGAGCTGCGCCCGCCGCGTCGGCTGCGGATCTGGCAGATCGCGCCCATCGTGGGCCTGGCCATCCTCGGCTCGCTGATGTTCGCCTTCCCGCTCGCCTTCGAGTTCGGGGACGGCGGGGCGGTCGTGGCCATGCTCGGCTTGCTGCTCAGCTGCTGTGCGGCGGGCTGGGGGCTGATGGCCGCCCGCCGGGTGGGCTACACCTGGCCCGGACTGCCGCCCCGGGGCTCGGGCCGCCGCCCGGACTGGCGCTTCGTGGTGCTCTATGTGGTGATCGTGGCGCTGCTCGCGGCGCTCACCTTCTGGCGCGTGGCCCGCCTCCGCTGACGGGTGTCCGGCGGCCGCCCCGCAGGGGCCCGGGCCGGTGCCCCGGCACGGAGCGACGGCATGCGGGGCGCCCCGTAGGATCGAGGGATGAGCACCGCGCCCCGGCCGGCCTTTCTCAAGGGCCACGGCACCGAGAACGACTTCGTCATCGTCCCCGACCTGGACGGCAGTCTCGACCTGTCCGCGGAGGCCGTCGCCCGGATCTGCGACCGCCGGGCCGGTATCGGCGGCGACGGGCTGATCCGCGTCGTACGGTCCTCGGCGCACTCCGAGGCCCGGGGCATGGCCGACGAGGCCGAGTGGTTCATGGACTACCGCAACAGCGACGGCAGCATCGCCGAGATGTGCGGCAACGGTGTGCGGGTCTTCGCCCGCTACCTCCAGCGGGCCGGGCTGGTCGAGGCGGGTGATCTCGCGGTCGCGACCCGAGCCGGACTGCGCCACGTCCACATCGCCAAGGACGCCGGGAACACCGGTGGCACCGCGGGCACCCCGGACCGACTCGGCGCGATCACGGTCGTCATGGGCAAGGCCCTGCTGCCCGAGCCCGGCCCCGAGGGCCCGATCACGGTCACGGTCGGCGAGCACAGCTGGCCCGCCCGCCATGTGAACATGGGCAACCCGCACGCGGTCGCCTTCGTCGACGACCTCGGCCAGGCCGGCGATCTTTTCGCGGCCCCCGCCGTCCACCCCGCGTCCGTGTATCCGCACGGGACCAATGTCGAGTTCGTGGTCGACCGCGGTCCGCGCCATGTCGCGATGCGCGTGCACGAGCGCGGCTCCGGCGAGACCCGCTCCTGCGGCACCGGCGCCTGCGCCGTCATGGTGGCCGCCGCACGCCGCGACGGAGCCGACCCGGCGGTCACCGGCCGGCCCGTCACCTACACCGTGGACGTCCCCGGAGGGCGGCTTGTCATAAGCGAGCGGCCGGACGGTACGGTGGAGATGAGCGGCCCTGCCGTGATCGTGGCCGAGGGGGAGTTGGATCCCTCGTGGCTGGACACAGCGCTTGGCTGACACCTCCCTCGAATGGGTGATCCGTTTCACTCTGGGCGAGAGCCGGTCGGCCGTGCGTGATGGGCTCGATAGCATCAAGCACCGGCCCCGGGGGAGTGCCCACGCCGGTTGACGCTCGACGCCGCCGGAGGTGCCCATGAGCGCAGAGGCCACAGACCATGCCGCTCTCGGCCGCAGGCGCGGCCTCCCCCGTATCGACCTGCGCAATATCCGCAGGTTCAGCCGGGCCGCCCTGCTCGGTCCGGCGTCCCGCGGCCGGCTGCCGGACGCGATCGAGCATGTGGCGAAGGTCCACCGGGCGCACCACCCCGGCGCCGACCTGGATGTGCTGCGCCAGGCGTACGTCCTCGCCGAGTCCTCGCACCGCGGCCAGATGCGCAAGAGCGGTGAGCCGTACATCACCCATCCGCTGGCCGTCACGCTGATCCTCGCCGAACTGGGCGCCGAGACCACGACATTGACGGCCTCGCTGCTCCACGACACGGTCGAGGACACCGACGTGACCCTCGATCAGGTCGGGGAGCAGTTCGGCGAGGAGGTGCGCTATCTCGTCGACGGCGTCACCAAGTTGGAGAAGGTCGATTACGGGGCGGCCGCTGAGCCCGAGACGTTCCGCAAGATGCTCGTCGCCACCGGCAACGACGTCCGGGTCATGTCGATCAAGCTGGCCGACCGGCTGCACAATATGCGCACCCTGGGGGTGATGCGCCCCGAGAAACAGGCCCGCATCGCCAAGGTCACCCGCGATGTGCTGATCCCGCTCGCCGAGCGGCTCGGGGTGCAGGCGCTCAAGACCGAGCTGGAGGACCTGGTCTTCGCCATCCTCCACCCCGAGGAGTACGCCCGCACCCGCGACCTCCTGCTGGCCCACGCCCGCCGCCCCGACCCGCTCGCCCGCGCCGCCAAGGACGTACGCAAGGTGCTGCACGAGGCGGGCATCGCCGCAGAAGTCCTGGTCAGGCCACGGCACTTCGTGTCCGTCCACCGTGTCGGGCTCAAGCGCGGCGAGCTGACCGGCTCCGACCTCGGCCGGCTGCTCGTGCTCGTCGGCGAGGACGCCGACTGCTATGCCGTCCTCGGCGAGCTGCACACCTGTTTCACGCCGGTCATCTCGGAGTTCAAGGACTTCATCGCCGTCCCCAAGTTCAACCTCTACCAGTCGCTGCACACGGCGGTGGCGGGGCGCGGCGGCGAGGTCGCCGAAGTCCTCATCCGTACGCACCAGATGCACCGGGTGGCGGAGGCCGGGGTGATCGCGCTCGGCAATCCGTACGCCCCCACCGAGACCGCCGACGCCACCGACGGCGAGCGGTCCGACCCCACCCGCCCCGGCTGGCTGTCCCGGCTGCTCGAATGGCAGAGCGCCACCCCGGACCCCGACATCTTCTGGACCTCGCTCCGCGACGATCTCGCCCAGGACCGCGAGATCACGGTCTTCCGGTCCGACGGCGGCACGCTCGGCCTGCCCGCGGGCGCAAGCTGTGTCGACGCCGCGTACGCCCAGTACGGCGAGGACGCCCACTCCTGCATCGGGGCCCGGGTCAACGGCCGGATCGCGACGCTGAGCACGGTGCTGCACGACGGCGACACCCTGCAGCTGCTGATGGCCGGCGACGCCCGGGACACCGCATCGCACGGGCCCTCGCCCGAGTGGCTGGACCACGCCCGTACCCCCGCCGCCCGCATCGCCATCAACCGCTGGCTGGCCTCCCACCCCGGGCAGCAGCCGCAGCAGCAACAGCACCCCCAGGACGACCCTGCCGCGGATCCCGCCGCCCCGGCTCCCGAGCCCGCCTCGCACGGCGAGGGCTCCGCGCCGCCCCCCGCCGTCGCCCCCACCACCCCGGCGGCCGGGACGGGGCGCCCCGAAGCGGGCATCGTGGTCGACCTGCCCGGCGCGATCGTACGGCTCGCCCGATGCTGCACCCCTGTGCCGCCGGACGCGATCACCGGCTTCGCGGTCCGCGGTGGAGCCGTCACCGTGCACCGGGAGCAGTGTCCCGGCGTGGCGCGGATGACCGCGGCCGGGCGCGGCACGGTCCCGGTCCGCTGGGCGGACGAGGACGACGGCGACGGAGGCGGCGACTACCGCGTGACTCTCTTCGCCGAGGCGTTCAGCAGACCGCATCTCCTCGCGGATCTCACCGAGGCCATCGCCGCCGAGGGCGCGGAGGTGGTGGCCGCCGCCGTCGAGCCGCCGCGCGAGCAGCGGGTCCGCCATACGTACACGCTCCAGCTGCCCGACGCGGGCCGGCTGCCGACGCTGATGCGGGCCATGCGCAACGTGCCCGGCGTCTACGACGTGACGCGCGAGGGCCGCCGGATGGCGGCGGCGCGCTCCTGACCCCCTCGGCCGCCGACGGCTTCGGCCGGCTGACCGGAACTCCTTCGGGTGGATCGGGGCCCGGTGGGCCTGCGCCCGCCCCGGGCCGCTGGTAGCGGTAGGTCATGACGCATTCTTCGGAGCGCCGTCCCTGGACTCCGCCACGCACCGGGCGCCGCAGGACCGCTCTCGTGGCCGCCGCCATGGCGACCGTCTTCGCCGCGGTCGGCCCGTCCTCCGCCGCGGGGCCGGTGGACGCCACGGGCCCGCGCCCGCTCGGTATCGGCGACCCCCTCTACCCGCGGCTCGGCAACCCCGGGTACGACGTCAGGGCGTACGCCATCGCCCTGGACTACCGCCGCCAGGACCAGCCGCTCGGCGCCGTAACCACCATCGACGCCCGTGCCACCGCCTCCCTGCGCTCCGTGAACCTCGACTTCACCCAGGGCAGCGTGCGATCCGTGCAGGTCGACGGCGCGCGGGCCGGGTTCGTCACCACCGGTGAGGACCTGGTGATCATCCCTGCCGGACGTATCCGCCGGGGCGCCGCGTTCACGATCACCGTCCACCACACCAGCGATCCGCGCGACGGCTCGGGGGGCGGCTGGGTCCGTACCCGCGACGGACTGGCCATGGCCAATCAGGCCGACGCCGCCCACCGGGTCTTCCCCTGCAATGACCACCCCTCCGACAAGGCGCGCTTCTCCTTCCGGATCACTGCCCCGAAGGCCCTCACGGTCGTCGCGGGCGGGCTTTTGGGCAAGCGCGTCCGCAAGGGGGCGCGGACCACCTGGACGTACCGCCTCGCCCACCCCATGGCCACCGAGCTGGCCCAGCTCTCCATCGGCCGCTCCGCCGTGCTGCACCGCACCGGGCCGCATCGGCTGCCGGTGCGCGACGTCGTGCCGGCGGCGGACCGCGCCCGGCTGGGGAAGTGGCTCGCACGCACCCCCGGACAGCTGGCCTGGATGGAGAAGAAGGCCGGGAGATACCCCTTCGAGAACTACGGTCTGCTGATCTCCCACGCCACCACCGGTTTCGAGCTGGAGACCCAGACGCTCTCGCTCTTCGAACGGGGTCTGTTCACCGGCCATGAGCTGCCGCGGTGGTACGTCGAATCGATCATGGTGCATGAGCTGGCGCACCAGTGGTTCGGCGACAGCGTCAGCCCGCGCCGCTGGTCCGATCTCTGGCTCAACGAGGGCCACGCCACCTGGTACGAGGCGTTGTATGCCGACGAGCGCGGCAAGGCGAGTCTGGGGCGGCGGATGCGCCTGGCGTACGGGCAGTCCGATGCCTGGCGGGCCGACGGAGGCCCGCCCGCCGCGCCGAGGCCCGCCGAGCCCGGACAGCAGATCGGCATCTTCCGCCCGGTCGTCTACGACGGCAGCGCCCTGGTGCTCTACGCGCTGCGCCAGCGGATCGGGCGCGCCGCCTTCGAACGGCTGGAACGGCAGTGGGTGCTCCGCCACCGCGACGGCGTGGCCTCGACCACGGACTTCATCCGGCTCGCCTCCGAGGTGTCGGGCCGTGACCAGGCCGGATTCCTGCGTCCCTGGCTGTACGGGACGAAGACACCGCCCATGCCCGGACACCCCCGCTGGAAGTCCGATGAGAACGACGAAAAGCCGAGCGCGAAGGGTGCCCCGTTGCCATCGGTACGGCGCGCGATGCGCCAGGCGCCCCATGCCGCCGTACAGCACGCCGCGAAACCCCGGTGACGGCCCGGCCGCCGCATGCGACCATCAACGAGTCGGCATCACGGCCGTCCCGGGGGGAATCCCACGGGCCTGTCGCGCGTTGACGACTAAGACGATGTTCCACGACGTAAGGATTCCTTTGACCCACTCCTCTTCCCTTCCGCAGGACCGGCAGCGCCTCGCCGAGAGCCTTCGGGCCGACGCCCTGATGGAAGAGGACGTCGCCTGGAGTCACGAGATCGACGAGGAGCGTGACGGCGACCAGTACGACCGCTCCGACCGTGCCGCGCTGCGGCGGGTCGTGGGGCTGTCCACCGAGCTTGAGGACGTCACCGAGGTCGAGTACCGGCAGCTGCGCCTGGAGCGCGTGGTGCTGGTCGGCGTCTGGACCTCCGGCACCATGCAGGACGCGGAGAACTCCCTGGCGGAGCTCGCCGCGCTCGCGGAGACCGCGGGCGCGCTGGTGCTCGACGGCGTCATCCAGCGCCGCGGCAAGCCGGACCCCGCCACGTACATCGGCTCCGGCAAGGCCGAGGAACTGCGCGACATCGTGGTGGAGTCCGGCGCCGACACCGTCGTCTGCGACGGTGAGCTCAGCCCCGGCCAGCTGATCCACCTTGAGGACGTCGTCAAGGTGAAGGTCGTCGACCGCACCGCGCTGATCCTCGACATCTTCGCTCAGCACGCCAAGTCCCGAGAGGGCAAGGCGCAGGTCTCGCTCGCCCAGATGCAGTACATGCTGCCGAGGCTGCGCGGCTGGGGTCAGTCACTGTCCCGGCAGATGGGTGGCGGTGGCTCCGGTTCCTCGGGCGGCGGCATGGCCACCCGTGGTCCCGGTGAGACCAAGATCGAGACGGACCGGCGGCGCATCCGCGAGAAGATGGCCAAGATGCGTCGTGAGATCGCCGAGATGAAGACCGGCCGCGACATCAAGCGGCAGGAGCGCCGGCGCAACAAGGTCCCCTCGGTCGCCATCGCCGGATACACCAACGCGGGCAAGTCCTCGCTGCTCAACCGGCTCACGGGCGCGGGCGTCCTGGTGGAGAACGCACTGTTCGCCACCCTGGACCCGACCGTGCGCCGGGCCGAGACGCCGAGCGGGCGGCTGTACACCCTGGCGGACACCGTCGGGTTTGTGCGCCATCTGCCGCATCACCTCGTGGAGGCGTTCCGCTCGACCATGGAGGAGGTCGGCGACGCCGATCTGATCCTCCATGTGGTGGACGGGTCGCATCCGGCGCCGGAGGAGCAGCTGGCCGCGGTCCGCGAAGTGATCCGCGATGTGGGCGCGGTCGATGTGCCCGAGATCGTCGTGATCAACAAGGCGGATCTGGCCGATCCGCTCGTCCTGCAGCGGCTGCTGCGCATGGAGCGGCGGGCCATGGCGGTGTCGGCCCGCAACGGGCAGGGCATCGACGAGCTGCTCGCGGTGATCGACGAGGAGCTGCCGCGGCCCCAGGTCGAGATCGAGGCACTGGTGCCGTACACCCACGGCAAGCTGGTCTCGCGGACCCATGCCGACGGTGAGGTGATCTCCGAGGAGCACACCCCGGAGGGCACGCTGCTCAAGGCACGGGTGCACGAGGAGCTGGCCGCCGAGCTGCGGCGGTTCGTCCCGGCTGCCGCCGCGCGGCACTAAGCGGATGCGGTGAAGTTCGCCGCTGATCCCTCGCCGTTCGGCCTGGCCGAGGGCTTGGACGCCGAGAAGGATCAGCACTTGACTTCGCCGTAACCGCTTAGGCCCGGTCCGGGCGCCCCGCGCACCCGGTGACATACGGCAAGGGCCCGCCCCCGGAATCCGGGGGCGGGCCCTTGAGCGTGTGGCCTGTCGGCTGGCTCGAGCGGCTCTACTGGTTCGCGAACTTCTTGCTGACCGCGTTGTAGACGCCCTTGGCCTCCGGGCCGAGGTGCGGGCCGGCCAGCCAGGTCGCGTTGGACGGGCCGATCGAGGTGTTGGACACCAGCGCCGGCTTGCCGTCCGAGCCGTTGGCGACCCAACCGCCGCCGGAGGAACCGGCGGTCATCGTGCAGCCTATTCGGTACATGGTCGGCTGCTCGGCGTCCAGCGAGAGCCGGCCCGGCTTGTCCGCGCACTGGTTCATCTTCTGACCGTCGAACGGCCGGGCGGCCGGGTATCCGGTGGCCGTGATCCGGTCGATGGACTTCACCGCGGGGGCGTTGAAGTCGACCGGCAGCGCGCCGCCGACCGTCTCCTCCAGCGACTTGCCGCCGCTGACCTCCGGCTTCACATGCATCACCGCGAAGTCGTACGGGGCGCCCTTGCCGCCGGTGGCCGCGCCGCTGTCGATCCACTGCGAGGAGGTCTGCGCCCAGTCGGCCCACCACACGCCCTTGGGGGCCAACTGCTCCTTGGTGGCGTTCTTCAGCTCGGCCTCGGACTTGCCGGCGTCGTTGTACGAGGGGACGAACATCAGGTTCTTGTACCAGCCGCCGCCCTTGCCCGCGTGGACACAGTGGCCCGCCGTCCAGACCAGGTTGGACTTGCCGGGGTGCGCGGGGTCCTGGACCACGGTCGCCGAGCAGACCATCGAGCCCTCGGGGCCGTCGAAGAAGACCTTGCCCGCGTAGGGGACCTTGCCGCTGTACGGGCTGGTGACCTCCTTGGCCGCGACAGGCTGCGGGTCGGGGTCGGTCACGCCCTGGTCGTCCGCGATGTCACTGTCGTCGACCGGCTTGTCGGGCTCCTGCGCGTCCCGCATCCGGTCCGGCTTCCACAGGCCCTTGATGATCGGGTTGATGAAGTCACCGGCCTCGCGCAGCCAGTCGTCCCTGCCCCACTTGTTCCAGGCACCGTTCTTCCACTTGTCCGGATCGATGCCGAGGTTCTTCATCTTGTCGTTGAGGTTGTCGGGCAGCTTGATGTCGCCCGTGCCCTGCTGGTCCGACGGCGCGGTCGACTTGGCCTCGGTCGTGTCGTCCGACGAGCCGCACCCGGTGGCGGTGAGCGCCAGGACGGCGGCGACGGCGGCCGCGGCCAGCGTGGGTCGGCGTTTGGATGGCATGGGCGGAACTCCCCCTGAGGTTCTGAGCTGCTCTACGGCCTGCGTGGAATTGTCATGCACCGCCCCGGCGATGGGGTGGAATCCCACTATGCCGGTGCCGCCTACGACGGCTGCAGCCGGGTCCTTGGTTCCCGGCGGGCAAGGATCTTCGGGCAGCCCGTGATCTCGGGGCTGACGCGTCGTTGGTACGTACGGGGGACAGCCGGAGGGTGTTCAGCAGCAGGAGGACCGAGAGTCATGGCCGTGACCCAGCTCCCGCCGATGCCCCTGTCCGCCGTGTCCGACGACGGCGGGGCCACCCGGGGCATCCTGCGGCGCCAGGCGCTGCGCGAGTCGTCGGCCCGCACCTATGCGCGGGCGCTGCCCATCGTCCCCGTGCGCGCCCGGGGGCTGACGATCGAGGGGGCCGACGGCCGCCGCTATCTCGACTGTCTCTCCGGGGCCGGGACGCTGGCGCTGGGGCACAACCACCCGGTGGTGCTGGAGGCCGTCCGGGCGGTCCTGGACTCGGGGGCGCCTCTGCAGGTCCTGGATCTGGCCACACCGGTCAAGGACGCCTTCACCGATGAGCTGTTCGCGACCCTCCCGTCCGAACTCGCCTCCCGCGCACGGGTGCAGTTCTGCGGCCCGGCGGGCACGGACGCGGTCGAGGCGGCGCTCAAGCTGGTGCGGACCGCCACCGGGCGCGACGATCTGTTCGCCTTCTCCGGGGCGTACCACGGGATGACGGCCGGGGCGCTGGCCGCCTCCGGTGGCGCCCCGTCGCCCGGCGTGACCCGGCTGCCCTTCCCGTACGACTATCGCTGCCCATTCGGCGTGGGCGGGCGGCGCGGCGCGGAGCTCTCGGCGCGCTGGACCGAGAGCCTCCTCGACGATCCCAAGTCCGGGGTGCCGACCCCGGCGGGGATGATCCTCGAACCGGTCCAGGGCGAGGGCGGGGTGATCCCCGCACCGGACGGCTGGCTGTGCCGGATGCGCGAGATCACCGCGGCCCGCTCCATCCCGCTGATCGTGGACGAGGTGCAGACGGGCGTCGGGCGCACCGGGGCCTTCTGGGCGGTTGAGCACAGCGGTGTGGTGCCCGATGTGATGGTGCTGTCGAAGGCCATCGGTGGCAGCCTCCCGCTGGCCGTCGTGGTCTACCGCGAGGAGCTCGACGTCTGGCCCCCCGGCGCCCATGCGGGCACCTTCCGCGGCAATCAGCTGGCCATGGCGGCGGGTGCGGCGACCCTCGCCTACGTGCGCCGGAACCGGCTCGCCGAGCGGGCGGCGACCGTCGGCGAGCGGATGCTGGCGCGCTTGCGTGAACTCGCCGCTCGGTGGCCTCACATCGGGGATGTACGCGGCCGGGGCCTCATGATCGGCCTGGAACTCATCGACCCGGAGGGCGAGCCCGAACCGGCCCGGGGCGAGCCGGACTCGGGCGAATCGGCCCGGGGCGAGCCGGACTTGGGCGAATCGGCCCGGGGCGAGCCGGACTCGGGCGAACCGGTCCGGGGCGAGCGGGCCAAGGAGGCGGGACCCATGCACGAGGACGGCGAGCCCGGGACCGCCGAGGGCGCCGGTCCGTCGGGCGGGCCCCGGCCTGCCGCACCGGAGCTCGCGGCGGCCGTCCAGCGGGAGTGCCTGCACCGCGGCCTCATCGTCGAACTCGGCGGCCGCCACGCCGCGGTGATCCGTCTCCTTCCGCCGCTGACCATCACCGACGAACAGGCCGAGGCCGTCCTCGACCGGCTCGCCGACGCCCTTGACGCGGCGATCCGCGCCGCCGGGTCCCGCGCGCTCGCAGCCCCAGCCCACGAACTCCCGACGACCGCGGCGCCGTTCGCCGGAGGCCACCGGTGACGCGCCCCGCTGCCGTACGACCGCACCACCACCGCACCACCGAAGGAGGCAGGCGCCAGGCTCACGGCGTGATTGCCGGGACGCCCGCGCCGCACCTACCATGCCGCACTCCCCTGAGGGAGCCCCCTTGTCCCCCCAGCCGGAACCAGAGGCCGGTGCCATGACGGACCGCGACGCCCCCGACCGCGGCCCCGGTCTCCCGCCGAGCCTCTCCCCGTCACCCCCTGCGCCGCCGCCCACGGCGACGGAGCGGCCCGCGGTGGTGCCCACGGAGTCCCCTGCGGAGGTGGCGACGGAGCCGCCCGCGGTGGTGGTGCCGACGGTGGTGGTGCCGTCCACGGTCATGAGGCCCGCGGGGGAGCGGGCCGCCCAACCCCCGTCGGCGGCTCCACCCCTGGCCGCTCCACCCCCAGCGGCGCCGCCCGCGGTACCGCCGCCCGATGGGGTGCCGCTCGTGGACGCAGGGGGAGCGGCCGAGCCGTCCTCATCCGAGCCCCCCGTCGTCATGGCGGCGGTTCCCCGGCAGGACCGCTGCCGCCCCGAAACCCCCGGCGACCGCGCACCGGCGGATGGCCCGGACCCGCTCGACGATCCGGATCCGCAGGTCGCCGCCGACGCCGCGGCCGTCGAGAACCTGCTGCGCTGCTGGGTCCGGGAGAGCGACATCGCGCGCCCCGACGGAGACTCGCTGCGCATCCCCCTCGCCGCGAGCGGAACCGTCCTTCTCGTCCCCGTGCGGTACTGGTCGCCCACCGGCTGGCACCGCTTCGGTCCCCCGCTGCTGGAGCACGGCCCCCATGACGCCCCCGCCGTCGGCGCGGTCACCCTTGCGGCCCTGCTCACCCGCGAGGCGGCGTACAGCACGCGGCAGGACGACCCCGTCCCGGACGCCACCGACCTCGTCGGCCGGGTCGCCGACTCCGTAGGACGCACCGCCCTCTTCCTCACCCATCGACGAGCCGCCCCCGCCGACCCGGGATCGGGCACCCCGTTTCTCAGCGCGGAACAGTCTCTAGTCCTCGGCCACCCCCTTCACCCCACGCCGAAGAGCCGTGAGGGTCTCTCCGACACCGAGGCATCCGTCTTCTCACCGGAATCGCGCGGCTCCTTCCCTCTGCACTGGATCGCCGTCGACCCGTCCGTACTGGCCTGCGAGTCGGCCTGGACCGAGCGCGGCCGGACAGTGCCCGCCGAGCGGCTCGCCCTCTCGCTGGCGGGCAGCGGCCTCCAACTTCCCCCCGGATTCGTGCCCTTGCCCTTGCACCCCTGGCAGGCCCGTGAGATCCGGCACCGACCGGCGGTCGCCGGGCTCTTCGACGCGGGTCTGCTGCACGATCTGGGACCGTCCGGCGGACCCTGGCACCCCACCTCCTCCGTGCGCACCGTGTACCGGCCCGGCGCGCCCGCGATGCTGAAGCTCTCCCTCGGTCTACGGATCACCAACTCCTGTCGTGAGAACCTCCGTAAGGAGCTCCGCCGCGGCGTCGAGGTGCACCGGCTGCTCCGCAGCGGCCTGGCGGAGCAGTGGCGGGCGGCCTTCCCCGGATTTCCGGGCTTCGACATCGTCCGGGACCCGGCCTGGCTCGCCGTCGACGGACCCGACGGCGAACCCCTGACCGGAATCGACGTCGTCATCCGGCACAACCCTTTCGGTCCGGGCGACGACGCCGTGTGCGTCGCCGGACTCATCTCGCTGCGCCCCTGGCCGGGGCAGCCGGTGATGCGCTCGCGCCTCGCCCATCTCGTCGCTCGTCTCGCCGCCCGCACCGGCCGCTCCCCGGCCGCCGTGGGCGCCGAGTGGTTCCTGCGCTATCTGCACACGGTCGTTCGGCCCGTGCTCTGGCTGGACGGGGAGGCCGGGATCGCGCTCGAGGCGCACCAGCAGAACACCCTGGTGCTGCTGGATCCGGACGGCTGGCCGGTCGGCGGCCGCTACCGGGACAACCAGGGCTACTACTTCCGTGCGTCCCGGCACGCCGAGCTCCAGCGCCGACTGCCCGGCATCGGTGCCCGCAGCGACACCTTCGTGTCCGATGAGGTCACCGACGAGCGGTTTGCCTACTACCTGGGCATCAACCACGTCCTCGGCCTGATCGGTGCGTTCGGGTCCCAGCGGCTCGTGGACGAGCGAGTGCTGCTGGCCGCCTTCCGCCGCTTTCTCACCGACGCCGCGTCCGGCCGCGGCAGGACCCGCTCACCGCTCCCCGCCCGGCTGCTGGACTCTCCCACCCTGCGCTGCAAGGCCAACCTGCTCACCCGGCTGCACGGCCTGGACGAACTCGTGGGGCCGGTGGACACCCAGTCCGTCTACGTCACCATCGCCAACCCCCTTGCCGCGTGTGCCACGTCCGTCATTGCTCCTGCCGCCCCGCCGGAATGACTCCAGCTCCCCGCCATCAGGACACCACCGTCACGCCCCTCACATCACGCACTTCACCCTCACGCTCCTCACGACATGCCTGAGACCCATGAGAGGAGAGCGTCGCCGTGCCGCACACCGACTCCAGTACGAGCTCCAGCACCGACGACACCATCGACCTGCGGCTGCGCCAGGAAGAAGACGCCGCACACCTCACCGACACACACGTCCCGGGCCCAGGAACCGGCGATCGACCGGATCTGCTCGACCACATCGCCGAGTGGGGCCCCACCAGCACCACGGCGGGCGCTTTCCAGCTCGTCCCGGTCCGCATCGGGCGCGATCTGCGGCTCATCGCCCAATGGATGAACGACCCGGCCGTCGCCGCCTTCTGGGAGCTCGACGGTCCCGACGAGGCCACCGCCGGCCACCTGGGCGGCCAGCTCGACGGCGACGGCCGGAGCGTGCCGTGCCTGGGCGTCCTGGACGGCGTGCCCATGAGCTACTGGGAGGTGTACCGCGCCGATCTCGACGCGCTCGCCCGGTACTACCCCGCCCGCCCGCATGACACCGGTATCCATCTGCTCATCGGCCGGGTCAGCGATCGCGGCCGGGGGCTGGGCACGACCCTGCTCCGCGCCGCCGCCGACCTCGTCCTCGAACACCGTCCGTCCTGCCACCGTGTGGTGGCCGAACCCGATCTGCGCAACACCCCCTCCATCGCGGCCTTCCTCGGTGCGGGCTTCCGCTTCTCCGCCGAGGTCGAACTCCCCGGCAAACGCGCGGCGCTGATGCTGCGCGATCGCGCACTGCGCCACCTTCTGTGATGCTCCGTGATCATCCGTGCCCCCATGGTGATGCGCCGGCCCGGATGCGCGGCGCTACTTTTCCTACACCGCTCGTCCGGTCCGGGTTCCCGGTCAAGGAGTTCCGCCCATGGCCGAAGCCGTCCGTCACCGACCAGCCGAGGAGAGTGATGTCGGTGCCGCCCCGTAGGCTGGCAGCCCTATGACTGAATCGTCCTCGCCTCCACTCGCCGACCTGCTGCACGCCGCCGTCACCGCTGTCGGCGGCACCGAGCGTCCTGGCCAGACCGCCATGGCCGAGGCGGTAGCCGAGGCGATCGACGACACCTCCCATCTGCTGGTCCAGGCCGGCACCGGCACCGGAAAGTCCCTCGGCTATCTGGTGCCCGCCCTCGCCCACGGCGAGCGCGTCGTCGTCGCCACGGCGACCCTTGCCCTGCAGCGGCAGCTCGTCGAGCGCGATCTGCCCCGCACGGTGGACGCGCTGCATCCGCTGCTGCGCCGCCGCCCCGAGTTCGCCATGCTCAAGGGCCGTTCCAACTATCTGTGCCTGCACCGGCTGCACGAGGGCGCGCCGCAGGAGGACGCCGACGAATCCGGTCTGTTCGACCCCTTCGAGGCCGCCGCGCCCACCAGCAGGCTCGGCAAGGATCTGCTGCGGCTGCGCGACTGGGCCGATGACACCGAGACGGGCGACCGGGACGATATGACCCCCGGCGTCTCCGACCGGGCCTGGTCCCAGGTGTCCGTGACCTCCCGGGAGTGCCTCGGCGCGTCCAAGTGCGCCTACGGTGCGGAGTGCTTCGCCGAGGCCGCCCGTGAGCGGGCCAAGCTCGCCGAGGTCGTCGTCACCAACCATGCGCTGCTCGCCATCGACGCCATCGAGGGCGCCCCCGTGCTGCCCAGCCATGAGGTGTTGATCGTCGACGAGGCCCATGAGCTGGTCTCCCGCGTCACCGGTGTCGCCAGCGGTGAGCTCACCCCGGGCCAGGTCAACCGGGCCGTGCGCCGGGCCGCGAAGCTGGTCAACGAGAAGGCGGCGGACGGTCTGCAGACCGCCGCGGAGAGCTTCGAGCGGGTCATGGAGCTCGCCCTTCCCGGACGCCTGGAGAAGATCCCCGAGGACCTCGGCTATGCCCTGATGGCGCTGCGCGACGCGGCCCGCACGGTCATCTCGGCGCTCGGTTCCACCCGTGACGCCTCGGTCCAGGACGAGGACGCGGTCCGTAAGCAGGCCCTTGGCTCCGTGGAGAACATCCACCAAGTGGCCGAGCGGATCGTCGAGGGCTCCGAGTACGACGTGGTCTGGTACGAGCGCCACGACCGCTTCGGCGCCTCGCTGCGCGTCGCTCCGCTCTCCGTGTCGGGGCTGCTGCGCGAGAAGCTGTTCGAGGACCGCTCGGTCATTCTCACCTCCGCCACCCTCAAGCTCGGCGGGGACTTCAACGGGGTGGCGGCATCGCTGGGCCTCGCTCCCGAGAGCCCTCAGGACCCCGAGGGCGGTGAGGACACGGCGCCGCGCTGGCAAGGGCTCGACGTCGGCTCCCCCTTCGACTACTCGAAGCAGGGCATTCTCTACGTCGCCAAGCATCTCGCCCAGCCCGGCCGCGAGGGCAGCCGCAGCGACATGCTCGATGAGCTCGCCGAGCTGGTCGAGGCCGCGGGGGGCCGCACGCTCGGGCTGTTCTCGTCCATGCGCGGCGCGCAGGCGGCTGCCGAGGAGCTGCGTGGGCGCCTCGACATGCCCATCCTGCTGCAGGGCGAGGAGACCCTCGGTGAGCTGATCCGCGCCTTCGCGGCCGATGCCAGGACGTGTCTGTTCGGCACGCTCTCGCTCTGGCAGGGCGTCGATGTGCCCGGTCCGAGCTGTCAGTTGGTGGTCATGGACCGGGTGCCCTTCCCACGCCCCGACGATCCGCTGATGAGCGCCCGCCAGAAGGCCGTGGAGGAGGCCGGGGGCAACGGCTTCATGGCCGTCGCCGCGACGCATGCCGCCCTGCTCATGGCGCAGGGCGCGGGCCGGCTCGTCCGGGCCTCGGGTGACCGTGGCGTCGTCGCCGTTCTGGATCCGCGCGTCGAGCGGGCGCGCTACGGCTCATTCCTGCGGAAGTCCATGCCCGACTTCTGGTACACGACCGACCGCAATCAGGTGCGTCGCTCCCTGGCCGCCATTGACGCCGCCGCCAAGGCCGAGGGGGCGTAGCGGAGGCGTCGTCGCGCACAGCAGGGCCCCGGAACCGGCGCAGTGGTCCCGGGGCCCGGTCGATTGGGCACGCCAGGGGCGCACCTCGATCCGTCGCGCTCAGACGCGCCGCAGCACCGCCACCACCTTGCCCAGAATAGTGGCCTCGTCGCCGGGGATCGGCTGGTACGCGGCGTTGTGCGGGAGCAGCCATACATGGCCGTCCTCCCGCTTGAAGCGCTTCACCGTGGCCTCTCCGTCGAGCATCGCGGCGACGATGTCACCGTTCTCGGCGACGGGCTGGCGGCGGACCGTGACCCAGTCGCCGTCGCAGATGGCGGCCTCGATCATGGAGTCGCCGACGACCTTCAGAACGAAGAGCTCACCGTCGCCGACCAGCTGCCGGGGGAGCGGGAAGACATCCTCGACCGACTCCTCGGCGAGGATCGGGCCGCCGGCCGCGATTCGGCCAACCAGCGGAACATAGGACGCGGCGGGCTTGCCGGTGGTGTCCGTCGGCTGGGCGCTGGGCTGGTCGGAGCCGCGGACCTCGTACGCCCGGGGCCGGTGGGGGTCGCGCCGCAGGAAGCCCTTCCGCTCCAGAGCCATCAGCTGGTGGGCGACGGAGGAGGTGCTGGAGAGGCCCACCGCCTGGCCGATCTCCCGCATGGACGGCGGGTAACCACGCCGCTGCACAGAGTCGCGGATGACCTCGATGACGCGGCGCTGCCGGTCGGTCAGCCCTGAGCTGTCCGCCCGGATTCCTGGAGGTCGGCCGGGTAGTGCGCGCGTGGGCTTCTGCCCCTCCGGGTTCGTGTCGGCGTCATTCATCGCGTGGGTCTGGTTCATCGCGTGCGTCTGTTCGAGTCGGCTCTGGGAGCGCTCCTGGGCGGTAACGGTGGTGCTCTCTGCGGTGGTGGTCACGACGGCCCCTCTCGAGATGTTCTCCCTAGTTGGACAACGGTAGTTGCTTTCGAAAGGTTGCGCCAAACACACGTTCGAGTGAAATTTCGCAGATGGGCTGACGTGATCACAGGATTGGGTGTATAGGCCGGTTTCTGTTGCCGACGTCGGGCGGGTCCAGTGTTGCATCCCCACCCCCGCGAATCGGGGACCGGTGGGGTTCGCGTAGGCTCGTGCCTGCTCCCGAGCCGTGACACGCCACCCGGTACGGTTGAGTGCCAGACACCAGATCTAGTGGTTTGATGAATGCAAGCCACCTACAGGTTGTGGTTACTGGTCATTGGTTGCCACGGTTTTCGCCTATGCTTGTGGCCGCTTCGCCGGGCTCTCGCGGCCGGGTCGAGGCTTGTCAGCCATGTCAGCCATGCGCCGTTCTTGAGGGTGAGGGAGGGTACGGAGTCATGCACTGCCCCTTCTGCAGGCACCCCGACAGCCGTGTCGTCGACAGCCGAACCACGGATGATGGCTGCTCCATCCGCAGGCGCCGCCAGTGCCCGGACTGCTCGCGCCGCTTCACGACCGTGGAGACCGCGTCACTCATGGTGATCAAGCGGAGCGGGGTCACCGAGCCCTTCAGCCGCGACAAGGTCATTTCCGGGGTGCGCAAGGCATGCCAGGGCCGTCCGGTCACCGAGGACGCTCTCGCCAAGCTCGGCCAGCAGGTGGAGGAGGCGGTCCGGGCCACCGGCAGCGCCGAGCTGTCCACCCATGACGTGGGGCTCGCCATACTCGGCCCGCTCCAGGAGCTCGACCTCGTCGCCTATCTCCGCTTCGCCTCCGTCTACCGCGCCTTCGACTCGCTGGAGGACTTCGAGGCCGCGGTCGCGGAGCTGCGTAATCGGCGGCGGCCTTCCGCGGGCGACCGCGGATCCGGTGCCGACGGGGCCGCACAGGACCCCGCGTCGGCCATCGCCGCCGACTGACCGGCGGCCCAGACACCTGCCCGGGGCGCAACGCGCGGCCGGGTGAACGACAGACACCGTGCCTCGGGAAGAAACTGGGCACATCAGGGCGTTTTCGCCCGTAATGGGAGGCGGAATGACAGAGACGACGAGCGGCCCGGCACGAGGCTCCCGCTCCAAGGGAAGCAAGGCGAGCAAGGGCCTGCGTATCGAGCGCGTCCACACCACTCCTGGGGTGCATCCGTACGACGAGGTGGTCTGGGAGCGCCGTGACGTCGTCATGACCAACTGGCGCGACGGTTCGGTCAACTTCGAGCAGCGCGGCGTGGAGTTCCCCGACTTCTGGTCGGTGAACGCGGTCAACATCGTCACGAGCAAGTACTTCCGTGGCGCGGTGGGCTCCCCGGACCGCGAGGCGAGCCTGAAGCAGCTCATCGACCGCGTGGTGCGCACCTACCGCAAGGCCGGTGAGGAACACGGCTACTTCGCCTCGCCCGCGGACGCCGAGATCTTCGACCACGAGCTCACCTACGCGCTGCTGCACCAGGTGTTCAGCTTCAACTCGCCCGTGTGGTTCAACGTCGGCACCAAGCAGCCGCAACAGGTCAGCGCCTGCTTCATTCTCTCTGTGGACGACTCCATGGAGTCGATCCTGGACTGGTACAAGGAAGAGGGGATGATCTTCAAGGGCGGCTCCGGCGCCGGCCTGAACCTCTCCCGCATCCGCTCCTCCAAGGAGCTCCTCTCCTCCGGCGGCAACGCCTCCGGTCCTGTCTCCTTCATGCGCGGCGCCGATGCCTCGGCCGGAACGATCAAGTCGGGCGGCGCGACCCGCCGGGCCGCCAAGATGGTCGTCCTCGACGTCGACCACCCGGACGTCGAGGCCTTCATCGAGACCAAGGTCAAGGAGGAGGAGAAGATCCGCGCCCTGCGTGACGCGGGCTTCGACATGGACCTGGGCGGCGACGACATCACGTCCGTCCAGTACCAGAACGCCAACAACTCCGTCCGGGTGAACGACGCGTTCATGCGCGCCGTGGAGTCCGGCTCGGCCTTCGATCTGCGCAGCCGGCTGACCGGCGAGGCCATCGAAGAGGTGGACGCCAAGTCCCTCTTCCGCAAGATGGCCGAGGCGGCCTGGGCCTGTGCCGACCCGGGCATCCAGTACGACGACACCATCAACCACTGGCACACCTCGCCGGAGACGGGCCGGATCACCGCCTCCAACCCGTGCAGCGAGTACATGCACCTGGACAACTCCTCGTGCAACCTGGCCTCGCTGAACCTCATGAAGTTCCTGCAGGACGACGGCGCGGGCAACCAGCGCTTCGACGCGGAGCGCTTCGCCAAGGTCGTCGAGCTGGTCATCACCGCGATGGACATCTCCATCTGCTTCGCGGACTTTCCGACCGAGAAGATCGGCGAGACGACCCGCGCCTTCCGCCAGCTGGGCATCGGCTACGCCAACCTGGGCGCCCTGCTGATGGCCACCGGCCACGCCTACGACAGCGACGGCGGCCGCGCCCTGGCCGGGGCGATCACCTCCCTGATGACGGGCAGGTCGTACAAGCGCTCCGCGGAGCTCGCGGCGGTCGTCGGCCCGTACGAGGGCTACGCCCGTAACGCGGACGCCCACAGGCGCGTCATGAAGCAGCACTCGGACGCCAACGCCATCGCCAAGCGCATGGACGACCTGGACACCCCGGTCTGGGCCGCGGCCACCGAGGCATGGCAGGACGTGCTCCGCCTCGGCGAGAAGAGCGGCTTCCGCAACGCCCAGGCGTCGGTGCTCGCGCCGACCGGCACCATCGGCCTGATGATGGACTGCGACACCACGGGCGTCGAGCCGGACCTGGCCCTGGTCAAGTTCAAGAAGCTGGTCGGCGGCGGCTCCATGCAGATCGTGAACAACACGGTCCCCAAGGCGCTCAAGCGGCTCGGCTACCAGCCGGAGCAGGTCGAGGCGATCGTCGCCCACATCGCCGAGCACGGCAATGTGATCGACGCGCCGGGGCTGAAGCTCGAGCACTACGAGGTCTTCGACTGCGCCATGGGCGAGCGCTCCATCTCGCCGATGGGCCACGTGCGGATGATGGCCGCTGCCCAGCCGTTCCTGTCCGGCGCGATCTCCAAGACGGTCAACATGCCCGAGTCGGCCACCGTCGAGGAGATCGAGGAGATCTACTTCGAGGGCTGGAAGCTCGGCCTCAAGGCGCTGGCGATCTACCGTGACAACTGCAAGGTCGGCCAGCCGCTCTCCGCCAAGAAGAAGGAGAAGAAGGCGGCGGAGCAGGCCGAGCCGGAGGTCGAGAAGGTCGTCGAGTACCGCCCGGTCCGCAAGCGCCTCCCCAAGGGCCGTCCCGGCATCACCACCTCCTTCACGGTGGGCGGCGCCGAGGGCTACATGACCGCCAACTCCTACCCGGACGACGGTCTGGGCGAGGTCTTCCTGAAGATGTCCAAGCAGGGCTCGACCCTCGCGGGCATGATGGACGCCTTCTCGATCGCGGTCTCGGTCGGTCTGCAGTACGGCGTGCCGTTGGAGACATACGTCTCGAAGTTCACCAACATGCGCTTCGAGCCGGCCGGCATGACGGACGACCCGGACGTGCGGATGGCCCAGTCGATCGTCGACTACATCTTCCGTCGGCTGGCGCTGGACTTCCTGCCCTTCGAGACGCGCTCGGCGCTCGGCATCCACTCCGCCGAGGAGCGTCAGCGCCACCTGGAGACGGGCTCGTACGAGGCCGCCGAGGACGAGGTGGACGTCGAGGGCCTGGCCCAGTCGGCGCCGCGCCGTGTGGACGTCCCGAAGAACACCACGTCCCAGCCGCAGGCCGCGGCCCCGGCGCCCAAGGAGGCGCACAGCTCCACGGAGCTGGTCGAGATTCAGCTGGGGCTGAACGCCGACGCACCGCTGTGCTTCTCCTGCGGCACGAAGATGCGCCGCGCGGGCAGCTGCTACCTGTGCGAGGGGTGCGGCTCGACCAGCGGCTGCAGCTGATCGACCGCCCCAGGGGCGATGTCCGATCCGGGGTGCGGGCCTTCGGGCCCGCACCCCGCTTTGGTGGTCGGTGGCATCCGGCGCCCGGCCTTGGGGATGGGCTCACGCGCGTGGCGGACGGGCACGGCCCGCGCGGATCCGGGACGTTCGTCGCGGAGGCAAAACCGGGACTTTAGCGGACCATGCAACCGCTGTCACTCCAGTTCTCACACGACTCATGAAACTCCTCAACCGGCCGACAGGCAGGGGAGTATGCGCCACCCTCAGCACGAGGCCGGCCGCAGCGCGTGCCGGCACGGCCCATGTGACCGAGGAGGTCTTGCCGTGACCGTCGCCGCAATCGGCACCACAGGTAATGCCGCACAGCTTTTCCGGGGCACCAACCACAGTCCGTCGTACTTCATGCTGAACCGGGCGGGGGTCTCGGGCGGCGGGCAGGACATCGTGGATTTCTGCATCCCCTGCAACCCGTATTTCCCGACCCCCGCCATGTTCGATGAGCTCTCCTCGAGGCTGCGGGACATCCTGACCTACTATCCGAGCTCCGCCGACACGATCACAGCGGAACTGGCGGGTCTGCTCGACCTCCAGCCGCAGACCATGGCGATGGGCAACGGATCGACGGAACTCATCACCTGGATCGACCACTTGCTGGTGAAGGACAGTCTGGCCGTGCCGATACCCACCTTCGGCCGGTGGACCGACCAGCCGGAGGAGACCGGCAAGCGAGTGGACATGTTCCGGCTTCCGGAGGCGCAGGGCTTCGCCCTCGATCCCGCGGCGTTCGTGTCCTTCGTACGGCAGCGGGGCTCACGCACGGCCGTCATCTGCAACCCCAACAACCCCGATGGCGGCCTCCTTTCCTATGACGCCGTGTTATCGATCATGGATGCCCTGTGCGACCTCGATCTGGTCGTCATCGACGAGTCCTTTCTGGAATTCACGGACCCCGATATCGGTCGGTGGCCCAGCGTCGTGGAGGAGGCCGTGGTGCGCCCCAATGTCATCGTGCTGCGCAGCCTGGGCAAGAATTTCGGCCTGCACGGGGTGCGCTTCGGCTATCTGGTCGCGAATCCGGCGCTCGCCCGCAAGGTCCGCTCCAGGCTGCCGAAGTGGAACCTCAACTCCTTCGCGGAGATCATCGTTTTCATGCTCAAGGACTACCAGCAGGACTACCGAATGAGCCTGAGGATGCTCGCCCGCGACCGGCAGGTGATGACCTCGCAGCTGTCCTGTCTGCCCGGCATGACCGTCTTCCCCTCCCAGGGCAACTTCGTGTTCGCCAAGCTGCCCGAGGGGGCGAACGGCGCGCAGGTCCGGGACCGCCTGCTGGCCGAACACGGGGTACTGGTGCGTGAGTGCGGCAACAAACTGGGCAGCAGCAGCCGGTTCATGCGGCTGGTGGTCCGGTCGGAGCCGGATGTGCAGCG
Organism: Streptomyces sp. NPDC005266; assembly: GCF_040607655.1. NCBI lineage: Bacteria > Bacillati > Actinomycetota > Actinomycetes > Kitasatosporales > Streptomycetaceae > Streptomyces > Streptomyces sp. NPDC005266. The sequence goes on along the minus strand of NZ_JBEXHC010000017.1, from coordinate 91,884 downwards.
CTTGCTGACCGGGCTGAGCGCGGTGCTGTACGGCAGTTCCTGGTACGCGCCCCTGCCCGGAGCCTGAGGCGGACCCTCCGGTATGTGATGCGGGCCACCGTGGGGCCGTACGATAGCGCGGTGCTGGTCAAGTGGATACGCTGCACCGTCGTGGACCGTCCGGGTTTCGAGCGGGGGCAGCGGAAGTGGGCGGGGTTGCCCGGCGAACCGGGATTCCGGGGGCAGGGCGGTGGCTGGAGCCGGGGGCGTCCGAACGTGGCGCATGTCTTCGCGTTCTGGGAGAGCCGGGTGTTCTACGACTCCTTCATGGCGCGGTCGCACGACCGGCTGGCGGCCGCCCAGTCGGGCACGTACACAGACATGCAGGTCCGGCTGTTCGAGCACCGCTTCGATGTGAAGGTCGGCTTCGAGCCGCGATTCACGGACACGGACGTGGTGCGGGTCGCGCACTGCCGGGTGCACGCGGACCGGGTGGACCACTTCACTCTGGTGCAGGAGAAGGTGTGGAATCCGGCCATGGCCGGATCGCCCGGGATGCTGCGCGGGGTGTTCGGCGAGGCGCCGGGGAACGAGTTCCTCGTGCTGTCCATGTGGGATTCGGCGGCCGAGCACGGGAAGTACCGCGTGGAGCGGGTGGAACGGCTTGGGCTGCGCTCGCAGATAGAGGCGGATGTTGCCGCGATCGCCGGTGACGTCGTGGGTGTCGAGTCCGCCTGGACGGTGTGAGGGCCTTCATCGCCGCCGCTGCCCCGGTCGCCGGCCTGATCATCCCTGGGCCTGGGCCTGGGCCTGGGCCTGGGCCCGGGAATATGCCCCGGCCCGGACGGCGGCGGCGACGGCTGCCGCCGTCTGGTCGGCGAGCGGTGCGTCGAGGGGCTCACGGGTGATGAACGCCCGGAGGAACAGCGGGGCGGAGACGGCCCGTACGACCGCCGCGGCGTCGGTGCCGGGCGGGGCCTCGCCGCGGTCGACGGCCTGCCGGACGACGGATTCGCAGCGCGTGAACCGCTCCGCGTAGAAGCCGCGCAGCGCTTCCGCCGCGAGCTCCGACTGGAACGCCGCCGCGATGAAGGCTGTCGGTGCGGCCGCGGCCGAGTCGTCTCCGAAGGTCTCGATCACCTCGCGGGCGAGGGCGCGCAGATCGCCGTCGAGGCTGCCGGTGTCGGGGGGCGTCCAGGCGTCCTCGCCCGCGAGCTCGAGTGCGTCCGCCACCAGCCCCTCGACGCTGCCCCAGCGCCGGTAGACCGTCGTCTTGTGGACGCCGGAGTGCTCGGCGACGTACTCGACCGTCAGCCCCGGATAGCCGTGCTCGGCGAGGCCGGACAGCACGGCGTCGCGGACGGCGGCGCGGGTGCGCGCGGTGCGCCCGCCGGGACGGACGGTGCCCGGTGTCCAGGTGGCGCCCTCTGCAGGCAATTGCAACTCCAGTTGTGTTAGCCGGTTACCTGTGTCAGGGTGAGGGTAATGCAACAGTGGTTGTGTTTGGAGGGGTGGTTCGGAATCGGCCTCCATGATCCCGTCCGCCCATCTCTCGTGCTCGGAGGTTCCCCCTTGCCCACTCAGATCTCACTGCGCGGCGTGACGCTGTCCCGGGGTGACCGGCTGCTGCTCGACGACGTGTCCTTCTCGGTGCGGCCCGGTGAGCGAGTGGGCATCGTCGGGGAGAACGGTGCGGGCAAGTCCACGCTGTTACGGATGGTGGCCAGGGCGGAGCCGCCGGACGAGGGCTCCGTGGTGGCCGTGGCCGACGGCGGCCTGGGCCATCTCGGCCAGACGCCTGAGCTGCCCCAGGACCACACGGTCCACGATGCCATCGACGCCGCACTGGCCGAGGTGCGCGCCATGGAGCGCAGGCTGCGCGAGCTGGAAGCGGACCTCGGCGGCTGCGCCCCCGACGCCCTTGCCGAGTACGGCGATCTGCTCACCGCCTTCGAGACGCGCGGTGGTTATGAGGCCGACGCCCGGGTGGACAAGGCCCTGCACGGTCTGGGCCTGGGTGGCCTCGGGCGCCACCGGCGGCTCGGCAGCCTGTCCGGCGGTGAGCAGGCCCGGCTCGGGCTGGCCTGCCTGATCGCCGCGGCGCCCGAGGTGATGCTGCTCGACGAGCCGACGAACCACCTCGACGGCGCGGCGCTCACCTGGCTCGAGGACGCCTTGCGGGCGCATCCGGGCACAGTCCTCGCGGTCTCCCACGACCGGGTGTTCCTGGAGCGGGTGGCGACCGCGATCGTCGAGGTGGACGCCGACCGGCGCACCCTGGTGCGGTACGGCGGGGGGTACGGGGGATTCGTCGCCGAGCAGACCGCCGCCCGCCGCCGGTGGGAGCAGGCGTACGAGCAGTGGTGTGCCGAAACGGCCACGCTGGCCGAGGCCGCCTCGACCGTCACGCGGCGGGTCGCTCCGGGCCGCGGCATGAAGGACGGCAACAAGATGGCCTACGACCGGGACAGGGGCCGGGTGCAGGCCTCGGTTTCCAGCCGGGTGCGTAACGCCCAGGAGCGGCTGCGCAGACTCCGGGAGGATCCGGTGCCCCGCCCGCCGGAGCCGCTGCGGTTCGCGGCGCGGCCCGCGGCGGGCACCGCGAAGGGCGCTCTCGTCGGTCTCCACGGCGTCCGGGTGGGCGACCGGCTGGCGGTGGACGGGCTCACCGTCGAGACGGGGGAGAGACTGCTGATCCAGGGCGCCAATGGCGCGGGGAAGTCCACCCTGCTGCGGGTCATGGCCGGGGTCGAGAGGCCGGACGAAGGCAGCGTGGTGCGCCGGGGCCGGATCGGCTATCTCGCCCAGGAAATTCCGGCCGCCCGCCCGAAGGAGCGGCTGCTGTCGGCCTTCGGCCGTGGACTGCCGGGGACACCGGAGGAGCACACCGCCCTCCTTCTCTCCTACGGCCTGTTCCGGCCGAGCGATCTCCACGTCCCGGTGGGATCGCTCTCCGCCGGCCAGCGCCGTCGGCTCGCCCTCGCCCGGCTGCTGGCGCGCCCCGCGGATCTGCTGCTGCTCGACGAGCCGGCCAACCATCTGGCCCTCGGCCTTGTGGAGCAGCTGGAGGAGGCGCTGGCCCAGTGGACCGGCGCGCTGGTGGTGGTCTCGCACGACCGGCTGCTGCGCAGCAGGTTCACCGGTCGGGTATACGAGATGCACGGCGGTCGGCCCATGGCCGGAGACGGGAGCGAGGCGGGTGCCGCACGCTCGATCTAGGGTGGCGGCATGGCACGACCTCGGCGCATCGTCCTCATACGGCACGGAGAATCGGAGGGGAATGTCGATGACACGGTGTATGAACGAGTGCCCGACCATGCCCTGAGGCTGACCGAGACCGGACGCTGCCAGGCGCAGGAGGCAGGCAAGCGGCTGCGCGCCACCTTCGCCGACGAGCGCATATCGGTGTATGTGTCGCCGTACCGACGCACCCACCAGACCTTGAAGCTGCTCGGCCTGGACCCGTCCCTGACCCGGGTCAGGGAGGAGCCGCGGCTGCGTGAGCAGGACTGGGGCAACTGGCAGGACCGCGATGACGTGCGGAAACAGAAGGCATACCGCGACGCCTACGGCCACTTCTTCTACCGCTTCGCCCAGGGCGAATCCGGCGCGGATGTCTACGACCGGGTGGACGCGTTCCTGGAGAGCCTGTGGCGCAGCTTCCAGGACCCCGCCCATCCGCCGAACGTCCTGCTGGTCACCCATGGGCTGACGATGCGGCTGTTCTGCATGCGCTGGCTCCACTGGAGCGTCGCGGAATTCGAGTCGCTGTCGAACCCCGGCAACGGCGAGACCCGGGCCCTGCTGCTCGGGCCCGACGGCCGCTACCACCTCGACCGGCCGTTTGAGCGCTGGTGCACCCCCGAGCCCTACGGCCTCACCGGTTAGAGTGCGCAGCGATGACCGCTGACCGTTTCCACCGGGCCCTCGGGAGCCTGCACGGACTGGCCGTGGGCGATGCCCTCGGTTCCCAGTTCTTCGTCCCGGCCAACTATCCGTTCCTCAAGCGCCGCGAACTGCCGCCCGGCCCGTGGCAGTGGACCGACGACACCGAAATGGCCTGCTCCGTGCTGGCCGTCCTGGCCGCACACGGCAGGATCGACCAGGACGATCTCGCCCGGTCCTTCGCCGAACACCATGACTTCGACCGGGGCTACGGGCCCACCGTGAACCGGATGCTCCGGTTGGTCCGGGAGGGCGGCGACTGGCGTGATCTGGCCGCCGGCCTGTTCAAGGGGCAGGGATCCTGGGGCAATGGCGCCGCCATGCGGATCGCCCCGCTGGGCGCCTGGTACGCGGGCGACGTCGAGCAGGCCACCCACCAGGCGGAGATCTCGGCGTACACCACGCATCAGCACCGGGAGGCCGTGGCCGGGGCGATGGCGGTGGCCGCCGCCGCGGCGCTGGTGGCCGACCCCGAGGGCCACGGCGGGCCCGAGGGCCTGCTGGACCGGGTCGTGGAGGCCGTGCCGCGCAGCGCCGTCCAGGCGGGGCTGCGCCGCGCCCGGGACATGCTCGACTACGCGGATGCCGGCACCGTCGCCGCGGTACTCGGCTGCGGCCGCCGCACCAGCGCCCATGACACCGTGCCGTTCGCGCTGTGGGCGGCGGCCCGGCACCTGGGCTCCTTCGAGGAGGCGTTCTGGCGGACCGCCCAGGCGGGCGGTGACGTGGACACCACCTGTGCCATCGCCGGGGGAGTGGTCGCGGCCGGGGCCGCGGGTGCGCCACCCCGTGAGTGGCAGGACCGCACCGAGGCGCTTCCGGGGTGGCTTCCGGCATCGGCCGGATGACGGCCGGTTGCCGGGCGGCGGCCGGTCCGCCGCCCGGCGTGAACCGGCCGTCCGTCGCGTCGGGTTGAGCGGAGCGGCCGCCGGATCGGTCCGGGAGGCGCCCGGCGCCACCGGCCCGAGGCCGTGGCAGCTGGTCCGGGTTCCGAACGCCTGAAGGAGCGGCGTAATGTTGTCCTCGTCATGGCCTATGAACCGCCCACCCACAGTGTCGAGCGCTCGCTCCGCGCCACCACAGGAGCAAAGATCGTCGTCGGCGTCGACGAGGTCGGGCGCGGGGCCTGGGCCGGTCCGGTGACGGTCTGCGCGGCGGTCACCGGTCTGCGTCGTCCGCCGACCGGGCTCACCGACTCCAAGCTGCTCAGCCCCAAGAAGCGCACGGCGCTGGCACAAGAGTTGGAGACCTGGGTCACCGCGCACGCCCTGGGTCACTCCTCGCCCGAGGAGATCGACGACCTGGGGATGACGGCCGCCCTCCGGCTCGCCGCGACGCGTGCGCTCGACGCACTCCCGGTCCGTCCGGACGCGGTGATCCTGGACGGCAAGTACGACTACCTCGGCGCTCCCTGGACCGTCCGTACGGTGATCAAGGGCGATCAGTCCTGTGTCTCCGTCGCCGCCGCCTCGGTGCTCGCCAAGGTCCGGCGGGACGCGATGATGGGCGAACTGGGAGCCGCCCACGCGGACTTCTGCTTCGCCGACAACGCCGGATATCCGTCCCCCGTGCACCGCGCCGCCCTGCAGGAGCTGGGGCCCACCCCCTACCACCGGCTGTCCTGGGCCTACCTGGACGGGCTGCCCCGGTGGAAGCACCTCAAGCGGGTCCGCAGCACACCTGAACCGGTCGAGCTGGAGGGCGAAGGCCAACTCGGCTTCGATTTCTGACCAGACCAAGCGGTCGAAACCGCCACCCGCCGATGCGACTCGCACCGGCGTTTGATAGACATCAGCCCATGCCTCTCATCCCCGAGGAGCCTCAGATTCACGAGAGTGTCCCGGGTCCTCGCGCGACACCGGCCGCAGGCCGCACCGCGCCGACCCCTCGTCCTGTCCCTGGTCCCGGCCCCCGGCCCGCCCCGCGGCGGCCCGGAAGCCCCGGTCCCAACCGCGGCCACGCCGGGACCTCGTCGGCTCCGTCACAGCGCACCACGAGCGATGCGACGAAGCCCGCGCCGACCGCGCCGACCGCTCCAGCGGCTTCGGCTGCCAAGGCCACCCCATCCGCCGCCGCGACGGCCGCTCCCCAGATCCAGCTGATTCCCGCCTCGGTGGACGGCGCTCTGGACGCGGCGGACGAGGCGGTCGACCTGCTGCTGGACTCCGGTCGAGCGCCCGGTGAGGTCCTGGTGCTGACCACCGGCGACCAGCACCCGTGGGCGGCTCACGAGTTGTCCTTCGGTGAGGCGTCCTACTGGGCGCAGCACGACGCCGGTGACGACGTCTTCTACGCCGCCGCGGGCGCCGACCGTAGCAAGAGCCGCCCGGTCGTGGTCGTCGCCGTCAACGGCGGAGCGGACGACGCAGTCGCCCGTGCGCTGCCCGAAGCGATGAGCCGAGCCGGGGCGCTGCTGATCGTCTGCGGCGATCCGCAGCGCATCAACTCCCTCATCACCGCGGGCGTCTGATTCCGCACGACCCCGTACGCCCGGTGGCCGGCAGCCCCCGTCCCAGGGGTGGAGGTGTCCGGCGCCCGGACGGCCGGTGGTCGTGCGGCAGTCAAACGGCCGCGGAGTGGCTCAGCGCCTTGTGCGCTCCGGCCCGGGGCTGCGGCAGGGCCTGCGCATCATCGTCGCCCCGGGCGGCGACGTTCAGCGCGGTACGGAGCGAAGCGGCGTTCGGCCGACGGCCGCCCCGCCCCTCGCCGAGGACCTGCCACCCCCCGCGGGTCAGGGTGATGTACGCGCCGCAGCGCAGCCCATGCAGGGTGCAGGCATCGCGCAGACCCCACATCCAGGCACCGTCCTCCTCCGTCCACCGGCTCTCGCCCTCGCGGCAGTAGAGCAGCACGGCGGTGCGGACCGGTGTGCGGCGCCGCAGATCGTGCGGGATGACCCGGCGCAGCTGCGCCAGGAGTGCGTTACGGAATTGCCAGCCGTCGGCGGCGGCAGCGGCGTGCCGGGGGAACGACGCGCTCGCCGTGAGCCGTTCCTCCGGGTCGAGCACCGCCACGACGGCCGTCGAGGGCTTTGGAAGATGGCGGCTGTGCAGCCCGGTGACGACCTCGCGCGGATTGCGCAGCAGCGGGATGCCCGCCGCCGCCCACTCGGCGGGTTCGAGCATCCGGCCCAGCCGGGAAGTGGGATCGGCGGACGGGGGCGGAGCGAAGCCGAAGGTCACGGTCCTCCCTTCGTCTGCGCGCCCACGGTCCGGCGACGGGTCGGGCACGGGCGCAGGCCACGACACGGCCCCAACGGGACCACGGGTGGGCCGGGCGGGGAGCTCCTGACAATTCTTGCGGTCGCGCCCCTGTGCGGCAATGAGCAGTTGGCGCAGCCGACCGGTTTGCGACGGTGCGTCGTCTATATTCCGAAGCGGCCCGCTGTCCGCCCCGGCCCGGCAGCGGTTTATCCCTGCACGGCCAGGACCAGGGGAAACACATCCGCAGCGCCGGCCCGGCGGAGCAATCGGGCGGCGACGGCCAAGGTCCAGCCGGTGTCCGCCATGTCGTCCACCAGCAGCACCGGTCCGCCGGTCTCGGACAGGGCCGCCGCCAGCGTGGGCGGCACGGTGAGCGCACCGTGCAGCGCCCGCAGTCGCCGGGCGCTGTTGGTGCGCGGCACCCGGGTGTCCACCTCGGCGTCGTGGTAGGCGATGGTGCCGAGCAACGGCATCCGGCCGACGGCGGCGATCCGCTCGCCAAGCGTCTCGATCAGCCGCGGCCGGGTGTGGGAGGCAATGGTGACGACGCCCACCGGGCGGGCGGGGGCGTCCGGGGCGCCCGAGGCCCAGCCGCCGGGGCCCTTGGCCCAGTCGGCGAGTACGGTCACCACCGCGTCGGCCACATCGTCGGGCACCGGAGCGTCCGGGCTCTGCGGGGCCAGCAGCGGGCGCAGCCGGTTTCCCCAGCCGATGTCGGAGAGACGGCCCAGCGCCCGGCCGGGAGCGGCCTGCTCTCCCGCCGGGATACGGCCCTTGAGCTCGACACCCACCGCGGGCAGCCCGGTCGGCCACATACGGCGCGGCTCCACTTCGACACCGGGCCGGCCCAGCTCGCCACGCGCCGCGTCCAGCGAGGCGGCGGACACCTCGGCGGTGAACCGGGGCCCCGCGCAGTTGTCACAGCGACCGCAGGGCGCCGCCTTCTCGTCGTCCAGCTGCCGCCGCAGGAACTCCATCCGGCAGTCGGCCGTCGCCGCGTAGTCGCGCATGGCCTGCTGCTCCGCCTCCCGCTGCCGCGCCACCCAGGCATACCGCTCCGCGTCATACGTCCAGGGCTGCCCCGTGGCGGTCCAGCCGCCGCGCACGCGCCGCACCGCGCCGTCCACATCGAGCACCTTGAGCATGGTCTCCAGGCGCGACCGCCGCAGCTCCACCTGCGGCTCGAGCGCGGGCAGTGACACCGGCCGTTCCGCCGCCGCCAGCACATCGAGCGTGCGGCGCACCTGCTCCTCGGGCGGGAAGGCGAGGGAGGCGAAATAGCGCCAGATCGCCTCGTCCTCACGGCCGGGCAGCAGCAGCACCTCGGCGTGCTCCACACCGCGCCCGGCGCGCCCGACCTGCTGGTAGTAGGCGATGGGGGAGGAGGGGGAGCCCAGGTGCACCACGAAGCCGAGGTCCGGCTTGTCGAAACCCATGCCCAGAGCGGAGGTGGCGACCAGGGCCTTGACCCGGTTGGCCAGCAGATCCTCCTCGGCCTGCTGACGGTCCGCGTTCTCGGTCTTGCCGGTGTACGAGGCGACGGTGTGGCCGCGCTGCCGCAAGAAGGCGGTCACCTCCTCGGCTGCGGCGACCGTCAGGGTGTAGATGATTCCGGAGCCCGGCAGCTCATGGAGGTGGTCGGCCAACCAGGCCAGCCGGTGCGCGGCGTCCGGCAGCGGCAGCACGCCCAGGCTCAGGCTCTCCCGGTCCAGCGGGCCACGCAGCACCAGCGCCCGCTCTCCCTCGCCGGTGCCCAGCTGCTCGGCCACATCCGCCGTGACCCGCGCGTTCGCGGTCGCCGTCGTGGCGAGCACGGGCACACCCTGGGGCAGATCGGCGAGCATGGTACGGAGCCTGCGGTAGTCGGGCCGGAAGTCATGGCCCCAGTCGGAGATGCAATGGGCCTCGTCGACGACCAGCAGGCCGGTTGTGGCGGAGAGCCGGGGCAGCACCTGATCACGGAAGTCTGGGTTGTTCAACCGCTCCGGGCTCACCAGCAGCACATCCACCTCGCCCGCGGACACTTCCGTCTGGATGGTGTCCCACTCCTCGGTATTGGCCGAATTGATGGTGCGGGCGTGGATACCGGCCCGCGCCGCGGCCTCGACCTGGTTGCGCATCAGGGCGAGCAGGGGGGAGACGATCACGGTCGGACCGCTGCCCCGCTCGCGCAGCAGCGCGGTGGCGACAAAATACACCGCCGACTTGCCCCAGCCGGTGCGCTGGACCACCAGCGCCCTGCGGCGGCCGGCGACCAGCGCCTCGACAGCCCGCCATTGATCCTCCCGGAGCCGGGCGGAGTCGGTGGTGTCCCCGACGAGGCGGGCCAGGACGGTGTCGGCCGAGGTGCGCAGGTCTTCGTCGCTCATGCCTCCATGCAACCCGATCCCACCGACATCGCGCGAGCGGGCCCGGTGACCTGTGGATAACGTTATCCACAGGGGTGGCGGGGGTCGCCGGAGCTGAGGGACCGTCGAGCCATGACTCGACACAACGAACCGGCCGGCCTGTCCGGCGAAGAGCAGGTCACCCTCCGCAGCCCGGCCGAGCTCGCCGATGCTCTGCCGTATGTTCTGGGCTTTCATCCGGACGACAGCGTCGTGATGATCGCGCTGCACGGCCCCCGCGGCCGGTTCGGCGGCAGGCTGAGGCTTGGCATTCCCGGCGTCCGGGAGGAGTGGCCGGAGGTCTGCGACCAGCTGGCCGAGTGCCTGATCAGCGGTAGTGAACGGCGTGGCGAGCGGCCCGACGGGATCGTGCTTTTCCTGTGTCAGGAGCCTGCGGAGGGCGCATCGGGTCAGGAGGTGATGGAGCGGCTGCGGCCCCTCGCTCAGCGCCTGCGCATCGCGTGCGGCCGGCTTGAGGTGCCGGTCTTCGAGGCGCTGTGCGTCTCCGAGGGCCGGTTCTGGTCGTATGTCTGCCCCGACCGGCGCTGCTGCCCGCCGGAAGGAGTTCCGCTCACCCTGCCCGGCACCTCGGTGATGGCCGCGGCGGCGACCTTCGCGGGTGTTCAGGTGCGTGGTTCGCTGCGCGAGATGGAGGCGAGGCTCGCGCCGCTCGGCGCGCCCCGGGCCGAGGAGCAGGAGCGCGCGCTGGACGCGGCCGGGTGCGAGCTGGTGCCGAGGATTCTGGGCGGTGTGGACAGTGCGGCGGTGCGCGCCCAGACCCTCGTCCTCGTCGGCCGGATGCTGAAGCGCTTCGGGGCCGCGCCGCCGATCGCCGATCCGTGCGCGGCGGACGCCCGCGATGACGATCTCCTCGACGACAAGGAGGCGGCCGCGATGATCATCGGGTTGCAGGACCGGCTGGCGCGGGACCGGGCCGCCGCATGGATGGAGGGGCCGGACGCCGAGACGGCGCAGCGGCTGTGGCGCGCGCTGGCCCGCCGCTGCGTCGGCTCGTACGGGGAGCACGCCGCGGCGCCGCTCACCCTGGCGGGCTGGGTCGCCTGGTCGGCCGGTGACGAGCCCGCGGCACGGGTCGCGCTCGGCCGAGCGCTGCAGGTCGATCCCGACTATCTCTTCGCCAGGCTGCTGCACCAGGCGTGCAACGAGGGGCTCGACCCGGAGCTGCTGCGTGACTGCCTTCGGCAGGAAGGGGTGGACCGCGCGGTGCACGCCGCGCTGCACAAGGGGCCGGAGCCGGGTGCCGATGCCGCCCGGCCGGCCGAGCAGGCCGAGCAGGCCGAGCCGACGGAGCCGACGGAGCCGACGGAGCCCGCGGAAGCGGCGCCGTCAGCGGAGGGGGGAGACGATGGGGAGCGGCAGCGTGAGGAACGGTCGCCGGGAGGTGCGGCAGCCCCGGGTGGCCCGGGCGCGTCGCGCGGCCCGGGCGGACCGACGGGGGCAGGTGTGCCGGGCGGCAGGCGCCGCCCCGAGGGCAAGCAGCGCACGCGGCGCCGGAGCGGGGGACGGGGGACGCGCAGCCGCCGCTGACCCCCGCAGGGCGCCGACTGCCCGGGGACCGGCCGGGGATGGCGGACGGACCGTCAGGGGATGTCGGTGCCCTTCGGAAAGAGGTGCGGGAGTCGTACGGGGAAGCCCCTGGTAGAGCGATGCCACGAACACCGAAGATCATGCTCAAGGGCCTGATTATCGTCAGGAAGACGACTATGATCGCGTTATGCCCTACGACCCGTCGGCCTTTCCGGCGTTCGCCGTCACCGTGGATCTGGTCGTGCTCACCGTACGGCGGCATGCGCTGTGTGCGCTGGCCGTCCGTCGCGGAGAGCCGCCCTTCCAAGGGCGATGGGCGCTGCCGGGCGGGTTCGTACGGGCCGATGAGGACCTGGCCGCCGCCGCTGCCAGGGAACTGGCGGAGGAGACCGGGCTGCTCGCCCATGACCCGGCGCTTCCGGCCCCGCCGAACGCCGCCCATCTCGAACAGCTGGCCACCTACGGCGATCCGAAGCGGGACCCCAGGATGAGGGTGGTGAGCGTCGCGCACCTGGCGCTCGCGCCCGATCTGCCGGCGCCCCGCGCCGGTGGTGACGCGCACAGTGTGCGCTGGGCCCCGGTCGAATCGCTGCTCGACCAGGACGGAGCGTTCGGGCGCGACGCCGAGCTGGCCGCCCCGCTCGCCTTCGATCACGCCCGCATCCTCGCGGACGGAGTCGAGCGCGCCCGCTCCAAGATCGAGTATTCCTCGCTGGCCACCGCCTTCTGCCCCCAGGAGTTCACGGTCGGCGAGCTGCGCCGGGTGTACGAGGCGGTGTGGGGTGTGGCCCTGGACCCGCGCAACTTCCACCGCAAGGTCACCGGCACCCCCGGATTCCTGGTGCCCACCGGGGGTACGACGACCCGTCAGGGCGGCCGTCCCGCCCAGTTGTTCCGGGCCGGGGGTGCCACGGTGCTCAATCCGCCCATGCTGCGTCCCGAGGTGTGACGGTCCATGACACGACGACCCATCAAAGGGGTTATGTGCTGACGAAATAGGACATAGCGGGTTACCGTGCTCCGGTACGTCACCAGTCCCCACGTGCCATCGAGCGGTTCCATGCCCCGCGGGAGAAGCCATGATCCAGGCCACCGGACTGACCAGCACCCCCCGCCGCGACCATCCGCCGGTGATCGATGACCTCACCTTCGAGGCTCCACCGGGTCGTGTCACCGCCCTGCTCGGTGGCCCCGGTGCGGGGAAGACCAGCGCCCTGCGGCTTCTGCTGCAGCTCGACCGGGGGCATGGCTCCGCCTTCTTTCGAGGCCGCCCGCTGCACCGCATCCGGCGTCCGGCGCGAGAGATCGGCGTGCTTCTCGAGGACATCCCCGGCCACCCGGGCCGTACGGTGCGGGGCCATCTGAGGATGCTCGGTGCCGCGGCCGGGGTGCCCGCTGCCCGCGCCGACGTCGTGCTCGACGTGGTCGGCCTCACCGATCTGGCGGACGAGCGGCTCGGTGATCTGGCGACCGGCCCGGAGCGCCGTCTCGGCCTTGCCATCGCACTTCTCGGGGACCCGCACACCCTCATCCTCGATGAGCCCGCACGGGGACTCTCGGTCCGCGAGACCGCCTGGCTCAACGGGCTGCTGCGCGGATTCGCCGATCAGGGCGGCGCCGTCCTCGTCACCTCCGCCGACCCCGAGGGCGTCATCCGTCTCGCCGACCAGGTCCTCACCCTGGAGGAGGGCCGGCTGGTGGCGGAGCAGCCGGTGGACGAGTTCGCCCGCACCCGGCTGCGCCCGCGTGTCGTGGTCCGCTCACCCGTGGCCGGCCGGCTCGCCGCCGTGCTGGAGGAGGAGGCCGGAGCCGCCCGGCAGGCCGCCGAGGCCGAGGCTCGGGCGGTAGCCCGGGCCGAGGCCAAGGCTCAGGCCCGGGCCGAGGCGCAGGCGGCGGCGGAGATGGCGGCCGAGGCCGAGGCCGGGGCCGAGGAGGCCGGTGGCACGAGCGGGAAGACCAGGGTCAAGCTCTGGGGCCCCAGGACCAAGTCCGAAGCCACGTCCGGAATGAAGGACGGAGCCGAGGGCAAGGCCGGGACCGCCACCGGAAAGGGCGGCGGGTCCGGTGCCCCGGCCGAGGCCGGTTCCGGTGCCCCGGCCGAGGCCGGGGAAGCCGAGGAAGCCGGGGAAGCCGAGGAAGCGGACGAGGGCGCGGTGGTCGCGGCCGCCGAGCCGTTCTCGGTGGTGCGGGACGACGAGACCCGTATCTCCGTCTACGGGCTCCCTCCCGCCTTCGTCGGGGAGGCCGCCTACCGTCACGGCATCGTGGTCCACCGGCTGGTCGAGGAGACCGCCGACCTGGGCCCGGCGACCTTGGCCGGCGCCCGCGCCCGCGACCAGCAGGCATCGCTGCCCCGGCTGCTCCCAAGGCTCCGGTTCCCGGGCCCCGCCTGGCCGCTGCGCTACGAGGTGCGCCGCGCCACCGGGGTGCGGACCGGCTGGCTGATCGCCGTCGCGGCCCTCGTCGCCTCGTTCGTCGCCTCCGTACTGCTGGCCCGCGGGGGCGGCGCCGGGGAGCTGCACCGGCTCACCGGCTGGCCGGCCGACCTTCCGCTGCCCCCCGTCGCGATCGCCTCCGGGCTGCTGGGGGCCCTCGCCTTCGGCGAGGAGTTCCGCTATCCCGCGCTCGCCGCCGCCCGGGACGCCGTGCCCCACCGCCTTGGACTGCTCGCCGCCAAACTGGTCGTCTGCGCGGCCGGCGCGATCCTGCTGTCGCTCGTGATCATCGTCCTCGACAGCGCGGCGCTTCTGCTGCTCGTCGGCGGCAACGCGGTGCCTCTGCCGGGCGACTGGCCCGAGCTCGTGGCGAGCGTCGTCGGTCTCAGCGTCGGCTCGTCATGGGCCGGGCTGCTCGCCGCCGGTGTTTTCCGGTCCACCGCGTTCGGACTGGCCACCCTGCTCGCGGTGCCGATCGTGGCGGTGCCCGTCGTCCAGCGCGCGATGGCGGACCCCGCGCTGCGCTCGCTGGTCATGCTGCCGCACCGGATGCGCGCGGCGGTGCTGGACCGTCCGCCGTCCATGCTCGACCGGGCGTTCGCGGTCCTCCTGCGGCTGGCGGGCCAGCCCGTCGGTCAGGCCCTGATGCTGTCGGTGGCGGCCCTGCTGTGTGCGTACGCCCTCACGGGCCTGCGCGGCAGAAGGACGCGTCAGTAGTGCGGGCGGGGGCGCAGCGGGCCGGGCGTGCGCGGCGGGACGGCCGCCCCGCAAAACGGTGCCCTGGGGAACCAGGTCGGGAGCGGTTTCGCAGGCCCATCGCATGAAGTGGTCGCAACTCCTCGGAGGGTGCTGCTTTCTGTCCGATTGAGCGTCAATTATGAGGTAATGGGCGATCACCCTTTCGTGTGCTTTTCACCAAAGACCTCAAGGGGTTCCGGGGCGTCGCCGACAAAGGATGCGTGAGTACCCTTGCGCACACCACCATGACCGCGGCTCGTTCCGCCGACTCCGGCCTGGCCGGCTCGGGCGAGCTTGACCGCTACTCCTACGCCGACGCCCCCGGCGCCGACCGCGGCAGCGCCCCCTCCTGGGACGGCGCGGACGCGGAGATCGGCCGGGTGGGCCGACGCGCGGCCGGCAACCGCGGCCGCGGGCTGCACGGCCAACTCGTCCAGCAGCTGGGACAGATGATCGTCTCCGGTGACCTGGGCGCGGACCGACCGCTCGTCCCCGAGGAGATCGGGCAGCGCTTCGAGGTCTCCCGCACCGTCGTACGGGAGTCGCTGCGCGTCCTCGAGGCCAAGGGCCTGGTCAGCGCCCGCCCCAATGTCGGCACCCGGGTCCGCCCGGTCAGCGACTGGAACCTGCTCGACCCCGACATCATCGAGTGGCGCGCCTTCGGCCCCCAGCGCGATGACCAGCGCCGCGAGCTGTGCGAGCTGCGCTGGACCATCGAGCCGCTGGCCGCCCGCCTGGCCACGGGCCACGGCCGCGAGGAGGTGCAGCAGCGGCTGGCCGACATGGTCGAGATCATGAGCCACGCGCTGGGGCAGGGCGACACCCTCACCTTCTCGCGCGCCGACGCCGAGTTCCACGGGCTGCTGCTGCAGGTCGGGGGCAACCGGATGCTGGAGCACCTGGCGGGCATCGTCTCCGGCGCCCTCCATGTCTCCGGCGCCCCGGTCACCGGCTGCGACCGGCTCACCGAGGCGAGCGTCGGCCACCACCGCCGGATCGTCGAGGCGATCGCCGCGGGCGACGCCGGGGCGGCCGAGGCGGCGATGCGCCAGCTGCTGACCGTGCACCCGGACCTCGATCACGCCGAGGTCGGCGTGCCCGCGCCGCGCGAGCACTGATCCGCGGCGCGTTCGGCGTCCGGAGCGTAGGGCGTCCGGAGCGCGCGGCGTATGACGTACGGCGAGCGGCGGGCCGCGAGCCCGGGCGATGGCCCGGTGGGCGCTGTACGGCGCACGAGAGCGGCGTCGCCGGATCCCGCCCCGCGGGTTCGGCGGCGCGGCGCGATCCGCCGGTCGGCGCCGCGCGATGCCCGAACATGATCAACTCGGAGTTTTCTGTCCCGTTGGATGGGTATCAAGACCGTTATGGGGTGTGACTCGGGCCACGACGATTGGGCGTAACGCTCTTTGGGGCAGCGCGATGATTAAAGAGGTGGCAGCCGCGGAGGGAATACGGAGGTCGCTCGCAGACGCTGTACTCCTCCGCAGTCCGCCCGCGCCGTCGGTTCATCCCTGCCGGCGGTCGTCGGCTCCGGTCCCCAACGGACTGAGCCGGAAGCCGTTTCCAACGTTCCGAGAGGTTGTTCGTGTCGGCCAGCACATCCCGTACGCTCCCGCCGGAGATCGCCGAGTCCGAGTCTGTCATGGCGCTCATCGAGCGGGGAAAGGCTGAGGGGCAGATCGCCGGCGATGACGTGCGTCGGGCCTTCGAGGCTGACCAGATTCCGCCAACCCAGTGGAAGAACGTTCTGCGCAGCCTCAACCAGGTCCTCGACGAGGAGGGTGTGACGCTGATGGTCAGTGCCGCAGAGGCGCCCAAGCGCACCCGCAAGAGCGTCGCAGCGAAGAGCCCGGCGAAGCGCACCGCCACCAAGACCGTCGCGGCCAAGACGGTGACCGCCAAGAAGGCTGCCGCCGCCCAGGCCACCCCCGCGGCCGATGCCGAAGGCGCCTCGGCGGACGAGGCCACGGCAGCGCCCGCGAAGAAGGCCGCCGCCAAGAAGACCGCGGCCAAGAAGACCGCGGCCAAGAAGACCACCGCCGCCAAGAAGACGGCCGCCAAGAAGACCACCGCCAAGAAGGACGCCACCGACGAGCTCCTTGAGGGCGAGGACGTCATCGAGGAGGCACCGGCGGGCAAGCCCGGTGCCGAGACTGCCGAGGGCGAGCCGGAGAACGCGGGCTTCGTGCTCTCCGACGAGGACGAGGACGACGCCCCGGCGCAGCAGGTTGCCGCGGCCGGCGCCACCGCGGACCCGGTCAAGGACTACCTCAAGCAGATCGGCAAGGTCCCGCTGCTCAACGCCGAGCAGGAGGTCGAGCTCGCCAAGCGCATCGAGGCCGGTCTGTTCGCCGAGGACAAGCTCGCCAACTCCGACAAGCTGGCCCCCAAGCTCAAGCGCGAGCTGGAGATCATCGCCGAGGACGGCCGCCGGGCCAAGAACCACCTTCTGGAGGCCAACCTCCGTCTGGTGGTCTCCCTGGCCAAGCGCTACACCGGCCGCGGCATGCTCTTCCTGGACCTCATCCAGGAAGGCAACCTCGGTCTGATCCGCGCCGTCGAGAAGTTCGACTACACCAAGGGCTACAAGTTCTCCACGTATGCCACCTGGTGGATCCGTCAGGCGATCACCCGGGCGATGGCCGACCAGGCCCGCACCATCCGTATTCCGGTGCACATGGTCGAGGTCATCAACAAGCTCGCGCGGGTGCAGCGCCAGATGCTCCAGGACCTGGGCCGTGAGCCCACCCCGGAGGAGCTGGCCAAGGAGCTCGACATGACCCCCGAGAAGGTCATCGAGGTCCAGAAGTACGGCCGTGAGCCGATCTCCCTGCACACCCCGCTCGGCGAGGACGGCGACAGCGAGTTCGGTGACCTCATCGAGGACTCCGAGGCCGTCGTCCCGGCCGACGCCGTCAGCTTCACGCTGCTCCAGGAGCAGCTGCACTCGGTGCTCGACACGCTCAGCGAGCGCGAGGCGGGCGTGGTCTCCATGCGCTTCGGTCTCACCGACGGCCAGCCGAAGACGCTGGACGAGATCGGCAAGGTCTACGGCGTGACGCGTGAGCGTATCCGCCAGATCGAGTCCAAGACGATGTCGAAGCTGCGGCACCCGTCCCGCTCCCAGGTCCTCCGCGACTACCTGGACTGACAGCAGCATCCCCAAGCGCCCCTGACCATTGCGTTTCCCGGTCAGGGGCGCTTTGCTGTCTTAGCACAGCGCAGCTAACCCAGATATACCTCTACTACCTGGACTGACGGGCCGCCGCCTGAAGCGAGCGGCGCAGCGTGAAGGCCGGGCCTCTTTGGAGGACCCGGCCTTCACGCTGTTTGCCGACGGCTCCTGACCCGCTTGGGCCACCCGGGATGCGGCGCGCGTCGATCGGGGTGACGATGGGTGCGCGACACGCTCCGTACGGTCAGGAGGCTGCATGCGTAGGTCGCCCCGTCCGCTCCTCGCCGCCCTTGCGGTTCCGCTGGCCGCCGCGCTCGCGCTGTTACTTCTCGCGCCCGCGCCCGCGACGGCCGACCGCGTCGTGGTGGGCGGGCACCCGGTCCGTACGGTCGAGGCGCCCTGGGCGGTGGCTTTGGCCAGCCGTGAGCTGTTCGGGAAGAAGCGGTCGGGCCAGTTCTGCGGCGGGGCGGTGGTGGGTCCGACCATAGTCCTCACGGCGGCGCACTGCCTGAGTCGTGGGGTGCTCGGCGTGAACTGGTGGGAGGCGCGGGACCTCCGGGTGATCATCGGCCGCAATGATCTGCGGGCGAGCGACGGCGTGGAGTACCCGCCGGCGAAGGTGTGGGTCAATCCGGCCTACGAGGGCGACAACAGGGCCGGGGACATCGCGGTGATCACCCTGGGCTATCCGCTGCCGTCGGCCTACATCGTTCCGATGGCGGGCAGTGGCGACCGGGCGTACCAGCCGGGGGAGCGGGCCGCGGTGTACGGCTGGGGCGATACGGAGGGTAACGGCAGCTATGCGTCGGCCCTGCGCACGACGACCGTACGGGTGCTGGCGGACGCGACCTGCGAGGCGGCCTACCCGGGCAATGCGGAGGGGGACTACGCCGCTGACTCCATGGTCTGCGCGGGGGTGCCGAAGGGCGGGCGGGACGCCTGCCAGGGGGACAGCGGGGGGCCGCTGGTCGCCCAGGGGCGCCTGGTGGGCCTGGTGTCCTGGGGGAGCGGCTGCGCGGTGGCGGGCCGCCCCGGTGTCTATACGCGGATCTCGGCGGTGGCGCGCCTGGTGGCAGCCCATGGCTGACACGGCGCCCATGATCAGGGGCCTGGGGTCCGGGGCCGATGTGGTCCACGACACGAGCGCGGGCGGCCGCCCCACACAGGGGGCAGACCGCCCGGGATCCGGCCCTGGGCCGGCGTCGCTCGTCGTCGTGGGTGCGAGGCGTCAGCGTTCGTCGTCGGACGCGGACGCAGGAGCGGCGGTCAGCCGCTCGGTCTCGTCCTGTATTTCCGCGGCGATCTTCTTGAGTTCCGGCTCGAACTTGCGTCCGTGGTGGGCGCAGAAGAGCAGTTCACCGCCGCTCGTCAGGACGACGCGCAGGTAAGCCTGGGCGCCGCAGCGGTCGCAGCGGTCAGCGGCCGTCAGCGGGCTCGCGGGGGTCAGAACAGTAGTCACGTCGCCTCTTCTCTAGCTCGACGAGCTGTCGTACCAGGGTCAACATCCAACCAGCCCGATATCGTTCCCGCTCGTGGCTTTTTCTCAAAAGTTGGATCTGAGTAGGCCGGATGATGACGGTTGGCGGCGAATGAGCCGTATTGCGTTGGTTTACGGATTCACGTCGCTTGTCGGGTTTGTCCCCCCGGCCGGGTTGCCGGTTGTGAATGAGGACGTGCCCGGAGCCTAAATGGTTCATGCCTCGAAGGGAACGTGATGTGTGCTTCACGCCAAACGGACTATCGAACGCATGAGCGAAGCGGGCGTGGCCTCGACTAGCATGGACGTTTCACGGGTGGTGGCACAAAGGCTCTATCAGGCCTCGGTACGCTCTGTCGGGCGACCGTGCCACCATCGTGCCCACCAGCTGGGCCCATCAGAAATTCAGCGAGGAGCGAACCGCGTGACCGCCGACACGTCCGTGCCGTCCACTGCGCTGCTGACCGGAGCAGACCGGGGCGGCTCCAACTACACCGCGCGGCACCTTCTCGTCCTCGAGGGTCTCGAGGCAGTGCGCAAGCGCCCCGGTATGTACATCGGGTCGACCGACAGCCGGGGCCTGATGCACTGCCTCTGGGAGATCATCGACAACTCGGTCGACGAGGCCCTGGGCGGCTATTGTGACCGCATCGAGGTGATCCTGCACGACGACGGTTCCGTGGAGGTGCGGGACAACGGCCGCGGGATCCCCGTCGACGTCGAGCCCAAGACCGGGCTGTCCGGCGTCGAGGTCGTGATGACCAAGCTGCACGCCGGCGGAAAGTTCGGCGGCGGCTCGTACGCGGCCTCCGGCGGTCTGCACGGCGTCGGCGCCTCCGTGGTGAACGCGCTCTCCGCCCGTCTCGACGTGGAGGTGGACCGCGACGCCAAGACCCACGCGATCAGCTTCCGGCGCGGCGTTCCCGGGATCTTCACCGAATCGGGCCCCGACGCCCCGTTCGACCCTTCCAGCGGCCTCCTCAAGGGCAAGAGGGTTCCCAAGACCCGCACCGGCACCCGCGTCCGCTACTGGGCGGACCGGCAGATCTTCCTCAAGGACGCCAAGCTCTCCCTGGACACGCTGTACGCCCGGGCCCGCCAGACCGCCTTCCTGGTGCCGGGCCTGACGCTGGTCGTCCGGGACGAGCGGACCTCCGAGGGCGGACCCACCGAGGAGACCTTCCGCTACGACGGCGGCATCAGCGAGTTCTGTGAGTACCTCGCCCAGGACAAGGCCGTCTGCGATGTGCTGCGGCTGTCCGGGCAGGGCACCTTCAAGGAGACCGTCCCGGTCCTCGACGAGCGCGGCCATATGACGCCGACCGAGGTCACCCGTGAGCTCGGCGTGGACATCGCGCTGCGCTGGGGCACCGGCTACGACGCCACCGTCAAGTCCTTCGTCAACATCATCGCGACCCCCAAGGGGGGCACTCACGTCGCCGGCTTCGAGCGCTCGGTGGCCAAGACCGTCAACGAGGCGCTGCGCGCCACCAAGCTGCTGCGGGTCGCCGAGGACGACGTCGTCAAGGACGACGCCATGGAGGGTCTCACCGCGGTGGTGACCGTCCGGCTGGCGGAGCCGCAGTTCGAGGGCCAGACCAAGGAGGTGCTGGGCACCTCGGCGGCGTCCCGGATTGTGGCCAACGTGGTCTCCAAGGAGCTCAAGGCGTTCCTGACCTCCTCCAAGCGGGACGCCAAGCAGCAGGCCCGCGCCGTCCTGGAGAAGGTCGTGGCCGCGGCCCGCACGCGCATCGCGGCCCGCCAGCACAAGGAGGCCCAGCGCCGTAAGACCGCGCTGGAGTCGTCCTCGCTGCCCGCGAAGCTGGCCGACTGCCGCAGCGATGACGTGGACCGCAGCGAGCTGTTCATC
Source organism: Streptomyces sp. NPDC005266 (assembly GCF_040607655.1). Classification (NCBI taxonomy): domain Bacteria; kingdom Bacillati; phylum Actinomycetota; class Actinomycetes; order Kitasatosporales; family Streptomycetaceae; genus Streptomyces; species Streptomyces sp. NPDC005266. The sequence goes on along the minus strand of NZ_JBEXHC010000017.1, from coordinate 71,127 downwards.
GTCGAGGGAGACTCGGCGCTCGGTACGGCCAAGCTCGCGCGGAACTCCGAGTTCCAGGCGCTGCTGCCGATCCGCGGCAAGATCCTGAACGTCCAGAAGGCGTCGATCTCCGACATGCTCAAGAACGCCGAGTGCGGCTCGATCATCCAGGTCATAGGGGCGGGATCGGGCCGGACCTTCGACATCGACCAGGCACGCTACGGCAAGGTGATCTTCCTGGCCGACGCCGATGTCGACGGCGCCCACATCCGCATTCTGCTGCTCACCCTCTTTCAGCGCTATATGCGGCCGATGGTCGAGCAGGGGCGGGTCTTCTCGGCCGTACCGCCGCTGCACCGGGTCGAGCTGGTGAACCCCAAGCGGGGGCAGGCGAAGTACATCTACACCTACTCCGACAACGAGCTCCAGGAGACGCTGCTGGACCTCCAGCGCCGCGGCGTCCGCTACAAGGACGGCATCCAGCGCTACAAGGGTCTCGGCGAGATGGACGCCGACCAGCTCGCGGAGACCACGATGGACCCGCGCCACCGCACGCTGCGGCGCATCAACATCAGCGACCTGGAGGCGGCCGAGCAGGTCTTCGACCTGCTCATGGGCAATGAGGTCGCGCCCCGTAAGGAGTTCATCACCAACTCGGCGGCGACCTTGGACCGCTCGCGCATCGACGCCTGACACGCGCCGCGTGCCGAGAGCAAGCTTCGGTGGGCGTCCGTCCACCCAGGGGTGGAGGGGCGCCCGCCGGCGTTTCCACCCGGGATCAAGCCTGGCTCCGATCCCCGTGGCGGGGCCCGTCCGTAGTGTCGGGGCGATGTCGTATCCCGTCGTACGGAGGCTCGGCCGATGAGCCGATGGACACAGTGGCCCTCGCGGCAGGCGCTCTCCCGCCAGGGCGTCCCCCGGGTCCGGCTGGTGATCAACACGTGTCTGTGGATCGGCGGGACCGGCTGGCTGGTCTGGCGTGTCTTCCGGGACGACACCATCCACGGGCGGGGACGGGCGGTGCTGATCGTCGCCCTTGTCGGATGCGTGGCCATGATGGTCGCGCTGCGCCGCGTCACCGTGGACCACCGGCTCGTGCCCGCCCTGACGCTGGTCGTCCTGCTGATCGGTGTGGGCGCGGCCCTACGGGTGGCCGGGGCGCGGCCGGTGGCGGACGTGGTGTGGATCGTGACCGCGATCCTCGCGATGGAGCGGCTGCCGCTGCTGAGCGCGGTGGGGTGCTCGGCAGCGGCATCGGCCTGCTATGTGCTCGGCCGCGGAGAAACCCCGCTGACCGGCGCGGCCACCGCAGGCGGCCTGATGCTCATCGGCTATACGCTCCGGCTGGACGAGGAGGCCCGCGGCACCGGTTACCGGCTGCTGGAGCAGGAGCGGGCGGCCCGGCGGGCGGAGGCGGAGACCGCGGCGCTCGCCGAGCGGGCGCGGATCGCCCGGGAGATCCATGACGTGCTGGCGCACAGCCTGTCCGCGCAACTCGTCCATCTGGAGGCGGCGCGGCTGCTGATCGAGCGCGGGGAGGATTCCACGAGGGTGCTGGAGCGGGTGGTGGCCGCCCGGGGGATGGCGCGCGAGGGGCTCGCGGAGACCCGCCAGGCGCTGTCGGCCCTGCGCGGTGAGATGGCGCCGGTCGAGGACTTCCTGCGGGAGGCGGCCCAGGCCGAGGGGGCCCGGTTCGAGACGGAGGGGGAGCCGAGGCGGTTGACCGCCGAGGCGGGGCTCGCGGTACGCCGGGTCGCCCAGGAGGCCCTGACGAATGTCCGCAAGCATGCCCCGGGCGCCCAGGTGTGGCTGCGGCTGGCCTACCGGGAGCACGAGGTGGCGCTCGAGGTCCGCGACGGCGGAGCCCGCGGGGCGCCGCCCGGTGCCGGTCTGACCGCGACCGGCGCCGGGTACGGTCTGCTGGGGATGCGGGAGCGCGCGGAACTCCTCGGCGGCACGCTGGAGGCCGGACCGGAGAAGGAGGGGTTCGTGGTGCGACTGAGGGTGCCGTTGTGAGGATTGCCGTGGTGAGAGGGGCGGGGTGCGGGTGAGCGCGCGGGTGGTGGTGGCCGACGATCAGACCGTGGTGCGCGAGGGCATCGTGATGCTGCTGGGGCTGCTGCCCGGGATCGAGGTCGTCGGCTCGGCGGGCGACGGCGAGGAGGCCCTGCGGCTCGTGGCCGAACTCGCCCCCGACGTCGTGCTGATGGATCTGCGGATGCCGCGGTGCGACGGCGTCGAGGCCACCCGGCGCGTACGCACCGAGCATCCGGGTACTCAGGTCGTCGTGCTGACGACCTACGCTGACGACGACTCGCTCTTCCCCGCGCTGCGGGCCGGCGCCCGCGGCTATCTGACCAAGGACGCCGACGCGGACGAGCTCCTCCGGGCCATCGAGGACGTGATGTCCGGGGACGCCGGGCTGTCCCCGAAGGCGCAACGGCTGCTGCTGGACCGGTTCGCGGCACGGGAGGAGCCCGCCCCGGCGGGATCAGCCTCAACCGCCTATGCCCGCGCACCGCTGCCCGACGGGCTCACGCCCCGCGAGGCGGAGGTGCTGGCGCTGGTCGCGGAGGGACTTTCCAACGCCGAGATCGCGCGCGGGCTGCGGGTCGCCCCCGCGACCGTGAAGACCCATATCAACAACCTCTTCGCCAAGGCCGGTGTGCGCGACCGCGCCCAGGCCGTGCGCTACGCCTACCGCCACGGCATCGCCCGTCCACCCGGCGCCGCTTCCGGGCTGTTCATCACCTGAGTCACCTGATGGGGTGAACGTCCGGTATTGGTGGGTCCCGGGCCTTCCTGATCTGCCCATCCTTGGGCACGCGGCCAACGCGGCAGTGAACAAGGAGTTTTCGGGTGGACATGCACAACGCGCGCGCTACGGGAGCGGCCCGGCTGGACGATCCCTGGTACGACGCGCTCGCGTCCGGCTGGGGCGAGCCGGACGACACGGACAGCAGACCTCGGTGCGCGAGCCCGCGCGCCACGGAGGAGGTCTACACGCAGGTGCACGGCAGCGCCGCCTTCCAGGAAGTGCGCAGGCGCTACCGCAGGTTCGTGTTCCCGGCCGCGGCCGCGTTTCTCCTCTGGTACCTGGTCTATGTCGTCGCGGCGACCACCGCCCCCGAGCTCATGGCCCGCCCCGTCGTCGGCGTGCTCAATGTCGCGATGCTCGCGGGGCTGGCCCAGTTCGCCACCACCTTCCTGCTGACCTGGGCGTACGCCCGCCATGCCCGGCTGCGCCGGGACCGGGCCGCGCTGGAACTCCGCTGGGTGACGCAGGAGATGATGCGGGGGCAGGGTCGGTGACAGGAAATCAGCAGAGCCTGGCGCTGCTGCTCTTCGGCGTCTTCGTGGCGGCCACGCTCGCCATCACCACCTGGGCGGGACGCAGACGCCACGGCTCCCCGGAGGAGTTCTACGCGGGCGGGCGGCTGTTCTCCCCGATGGAGAACGGCTTCGCCATCGCGGGTGACTACATGTCCGCCGCCTCCTTCCTCGGCATCTCCGGCCTCATCGCGCTCTTCGGCTATGACGGAGTGCTCTACTGCGTCGGCTTCTTCGTCGCCTGGCTGCTGGTCCTGCTGCTGGTCGCCGAACTCGTGCGCAACTGCGGCCGGTTCACCCTCGCCGACGTGCTGGCCGCCCGGATGCGGGAGCGTCCGGTCCGGATCGCCGCGGGCCTCTCGTCGGTCACGGTCTGTGTGCTGTATCTCGTCGCCCAGATGGTCGGAGCGGGCAGTCTGGTCTCGCTGCTGATCGGTGAGACGGGTGGCCGGGCCCGCGCCTGGACGGTGATCGGCGTCGGCACCCTGATGGTGGTCTTCGTGGCGCTGGGCGGGATGCGCGCCACGACGTGGATCCAGATCGTGAAGGCCGTCCTCCTGATGGGCGGCGCGATCGCGCTGACCGTCCTGGTCCTGCTGCGCTTCAACGGCGACATCGACAGTCTGCTCAGCACGGCGGCGCGCCACAGCGGACACGGAGCGGACTTCCTCGCCCCGGGCCTGAAGTACGGCGGTGACTGGACCGCCCGGCTGGACTTCGTCAGCCTCGGGCTCGCCCTGGTGCTGGGCACCGCCGGGCTGCCGCACATCCTCTCGCGCTTCTACACGGTGCCCACGGCCCGCGCCGCCCGCCGCTCGGTCATCTGGTCCATCGGGCTGATCGGCGGCTTCTACCTGATGACGATCGTGCTCGGTTTCGGCGCGGCCGCGGTGCTGGGCACCGATGCCGTACGGAGCTCCAACGCCGCCGGGAACACGGCCGTGCCCCTGCTCGCCCTCGACCTCGGCGGCGGCGCCGGATCGACCGGGGGGACGGTGCTGTTCGCGATCGTCGCCGCCGTCGCCTTCGCCACCATCCTCGCCGTCGTCGCCGGGATCACCCTCGCCTCCTCGGCCTCCGTCGCCCACGACCTGTACGCCTCGCTGAGCCGCCGCGCGGACCGCACGCCGCGCAGCGAGGTCGCGGTGGCACGGGTCGCGGCGGTCGGGATCGGAGCGGCCGCGATCGGTCTCGGGCTGCTCGCCGAGGATCTCAATGTGGCGTTCCTGGTGGGGCTGGCGTTCGCCGCCGCCGCGTCCGCGAACCTCCCGGTCCTGCTCTACTCGCTGTTCTGGCGGCGGTTCACCACCCGCGGCGCTGTGTGGTCGGTCTACGGTGGGCTGGTTCCGGCGGTCGCGCTGGTGGTGCTGTCCCCGGTGGTCTCCGGCGGTCCGGACGCGATCTTCCCCGGGGCGGACTTCCATGTCTTCCCGCTGCAGAACCCGGGCCTGGTCTCCGTGCCCCTCGGCTTCTTCGCGGGCTGGCTCGGCACCGTCACCTCACCCGCCGTCGTGGACGCCCGCGGCCATGCCGCCAAGCACGCGGAGACGGAGGTGCGGGCCCTCACCGGCGCGGGAGCGGTCTAAGCGGATGCGGTGAAGTTCGCCGCTGATCCCTCGCCGTTCGGCCTGGCCGAGGGCTTGGACGCCGAGAAGGATCAGCACTTGACTTCGCCGTAACCGCTTGGACAGCCCTGGCCCTGGCTCAGACCCAGACATAGCGATGTTCGGGGCGGCCGGTCTCGCCGTACTTGAGACTGAGCCGCACCCGGCCCGTGCGCTCCAGCAACTTCAGATAGCGCTGGGCGGTCTGTCTGCTGAGCGAGGAGCGTTCGGCGACCTCCTGCGCCGACAGCGGCCCCACGGCGCCACGCAGCACCTCCCGTACGAGATCGGCGGTGAGCGCGGAGTGGCCCTTGGGCAGCTCCGCGGGGCCGGCCGAGGCGCCGCCCAGGGCGCCGAAGATCCGGTCCACCTGGTCCTGGCCGGCCTCGCCGCCGCCTGCCAGAGCACGGCGCAGCGCCGCGTACCCCTCCAACTTGGCGCGCAGCCCCGCGAAGGTGAACGGCTTGACCAGGTACTGCAGGGCGCCGTGGCGCATCGCCGACTGGACGGTGGCGATATCGCGGGCGGCGGTCACCATGATGACGTCGGTGTGATGGCCGAGCTGCCGCAGCCGCCGCACCAGCGCGAGCCCCGTCTCGTCGGGCAGATAGTGATCCAGCAGCACCAGGTCCACCTCGGCGCGCTCCAGGAAGGCCAGCGCCCCGGCCGCCGTGTGCGCCTGTCCGGCGACGCGGAAGCCGGCCACCTTTCCGACGTAGGCCGCGTTGACCCGGGCCACGCGCGGATCGTCGTCCACGACCAGCACCTCGAGGGGGCCGCCCGGTCCGGTTCCAGCGGTCATCGCGGCTCTCCTGTCGCGGTCAGCGGCGCCCCGGCCGGCTCCTCGGCCGGCTCCTCGGCCAGCGCCTCGGGGAGGACGACGGTGAACTCCGCGCCTCCGCCGTCGCGGTCGGACACCCGTGCGCTGCCCCCCTGGCGCTCGGCGAGGCGGCGCACCAGTGCCAGCCCGATACCGCGCTTCCCGTGGGCGGGCGGCTCCTTGGTGGACCAGCCCTCGGTGAAGACCACCTCGCGGCGGTCGGCGGGGATTCCGGGGCCGGTGTCGGAGACCCGCAGCAGCACCGTTCGGCCGTCGGCGCACAGCTCCACCTCGACCCGGGGCTCTGGCGAATCGACGGCCGCGTCCAGCGCGTTGTCGAGGAGATTACCGACGATCGTCACCAGACCCGGCGGGTCCACCAGCCGGTCGGGGAGCAGGGTGTCCTCGGCGATGCTCAGACCGACGCCGCGCTCGGTGGCGACCGTGGCCTTGCCGACCAGCAGGGCGGCGAGCAGCGGATCGTGGACCCGCTCGGTGACCTGTTCGGCGGTGGCGCGGTGCACGCCGACCGCCTCGGTGATGAACTCGACCGCCTCCTCGTGCAGTTCGAGTTCGAGCAGTCCGAGGAGGGTGTGCAGCCGGTTGGCGTGCTCATGGTCCTGGGCGCGCAGGGCGTCGATCAGCCCGCGGGTGCCGTCCAGCTCGCGGCCCAGCCGCTCCAGCTCGGTGCGGTCGCGCAGCGTGGCCACCGCGCCGCCGTCGTCCGTCGGCATGCGGTTGGCGACGAGCACCCGGCCGCCGCTGACGGTCAGCAGATCGGCGCCGGTGACCCGTCCGGCGAGCACATCGGTCGTACGGCCCGGCGGCAGTACGGCCTCCAGCGGTCGCCCGGTGTCCTCGGCGCGCAGATCCAGCAGCCGCTGCGCCTCGTCGTTCATCAGCCGGATCCGGCCGTGCGCGTCGAGGGCGACGACGCCCTCGCGGATGCCGTGCAGCATTGCCTCGCGTTCGGCGAGCAGCGCGGAGATGTCGGAGAAGGCCAGGTCATGGGTGCGCCACTGGAGCCTGCGGGCGACCGCATACGCCGCCAGGGCGCCGACGGCGAGGGCCCCGCCCGCGTACGCGAGCATCCCCGGCACCGCCCCGACGAGCCGGCCGCGCACGCTCTCGTACGCGATGCCGACCGACACGGCTCCCACGATGCTGCCGTGCTGGTCGCGCAGGGGAACCTTGCCGCGGGCCGACCGGCCGAGGGTGCCGTCGTCGATCTGCATGATCTCCCGGCCCGCGAGGGCATCGCTGGGGTCGGTGGAGACATGCTCGCCGATCTCCTCGCGGGACGGGTGCGACCAGCGCACCCCGCGCCGGTCCATGATCACCACATACTCGGCGCCGGTCGCGCGACGGATGCGCTCCGCCTCGGTCTGCACCGGCCCGTCCGCGGTGGGCCGGGTGTGCTGGAGCCCCTCGGCCAGCCGCGGCTCGGCGGCCGTGGTCTGCGCGATGGCAAGGGCGCGGCGCATGGCCTGGTCGTCGAGCTGGGAGCTGAGCGGGGCGAGAAAGAGCCCGGTCGCGAGCACGGTGACGCCCGTGGCGATGGTCAGCTGCATCAGCAGCACCTGGGAGAAGACGCGGCGGGGCCGGCCGATGCGCCACCGTGGGGCCTCGGGGCCTGGTCCCGGCGGTATCGCGGCGCTCATGCCACCGAAGGGTAACCAAGGGGCCGGAGGGACGGCGCCAGGCCCTCGAGGCCCGGCTCAGGGGCGGCCCGCGGCGAGGGCGCGGACGCGGTGTGCGGGCAGCCGCAGCGGCCGGATCCCGACGACGTCCGTCCGGGCCGGGGAGCCCAGCGCGGACCCGCAGCTCTCGGGCCGCGGCGGCGCCGCGGCGACCTGCGCGACGCTGACCTGCCAGGCCCGGCCGTCGGTGTGCGCGAGGGTCACGGACCACGCGGGAGCGGCGCCCTGGGTCCCCGCGACGGTCAGCGCGTCGGCCCCGTCCTCGCCGGTGAGCTCGCGGACGGCCAGCTCCGCCGCCTGGCCCGGACGCTCCCAGGACGAGCGGCCGCGGCAGCCGGCGGTGACGACACGGCCATCCCGCACCGCATCCAGCACGTCTTTCACGCCCTGCGCGGTGGCGCGGCCGTAGGTGTACCCGTACGGCAGCACGACGAGGGTCGGTGCGAAGCGGTGGCCGCCGATATGGGTGACCTCCCAGGTGCCGTGGACGCCGGAGGCGGTGAGATCGGCGGCCAGCGGACGGCCGAGGAGGGCGCAGCAGCGGTCGCGCTTGCCGTTGGTGCACACCAGGACCAGCGGATCGCCGGTGTACTTAGCCCACTGGGCGGGGGCGTCGCCCGGCTCGAGAGCCAGGCCGCCGGGGTCGCCCGCGCCCAGCGCGGCGAAGTCGAGGGCGAGCAGCCGTCCGGGGTCGTCGAGGGCGATCGTGCGGATCCAGGAGCGGCCGGGACGGGTGTGGGCGACGAACACCCGGTGCCGTGCGCCGGTGTGCAGATCGGCGTGGCGGCCCGGGCGGCGGATCAGCGCGACCCGGACGCCGGTGTTCTTGGCAGCGCGCTCCAGGGCGCGTCCCACGGCGGGGTCGAGATGGCTGGCGGTGAGGGCGTCGGTGCCCCAGGGGCCGGGCTGTTCGACAAGCAGCCAGGTGGGGGCGGTGGCCGCCGTCCCGGCGAGCGGCTCGGACAGGTCGCGGGAGGCGGTCGCGCACATGCTCACGAAGGTAAGCCTAACCTCTGTCGATCGTCTTGGCGCGCCGTTGCCCGGGCAGGAGGTGACGTATGAGTCACACCTTCTCTCCGGTGATCCCTGGCGGAGCCCCGCGATCCGCATGCGGGGCGGTGGATACGGTTCCGTGATGCGGGAGCACGCGGGAGAATGGCGCTCCGCGGGCGGAGGGGGGCCGGATGGGCGGATTGTGGGCGCGGTGGCGAGGGCGCCGGGGGAAACGCAGGGCGCGGCCGCTGGACCCCGCGGTGAAGGCCATGGTGAGGGCGGCCTACGACGAGGGGCGGCCGATCCCCGAAGCGCTCGCCCGTGAGGCGGCGCGCGCCGGTGATCCGCAGGGCATGACGGTCTACGGCATCGGCCTGGGAAACCGGGGCGTGTATGACGAGGCGGTGCACTGGCTCACCAAGGCGGTCGCCGCGGGGGACCTGTCGGCGTTGGTGGTGCTCGGCACCCTGCACATGGATCTCGGCAATCCGGCCGAGGCCGAGCGCCACTTCCGGCGGGCGGCGGAGCGGGGCCACTCCGGCGCCCGGGTCGCCCTGCGGCAGCTGCGCGCCCGGGGCAACGGCAGCGGCGTCTGAGGCTGCCGCCAGGCTCGTTCACGGTCCGGCGACGCACAGGGGCGCGGCACTCTCTGATGCCGCGCCCCTGGTCCGTCTGGTCCGTCCGTAACCGGCCGCCGCTACACCGGCCCGGCCACCACTGCCACCGCCTTGGCGAGCGGCACGCCCGAGCCGTCACGACGCGGGTCGAGGTCCGGCAGCGACGACGGGGCGCCGCTCGCCGCCGCCGCGCGGGCGGGGGTCGTGCCCGCCCAGGCCAGGACCAGGCAGTCCTCGCCCTTCAGGAACCGCTGGCAGCGCACGCCGCCCGTCGCCCGGCCCTTGCGCGGGTACTGGTCGAAGGGGGTGAGCTTGGCCGTCTGCTGCACCGAGTCGTCGAGCGTGCCCCGCGCGCCCGCGACCGTGAACACCACCGCGTCGGCCGCCGGGTCGACGGCCGTGAACGAGATCACCTTGGCGCCGGAGCCGAGCTTGATGCCCGCCATACCGCCCGCCGCTCGGCCCTGGGGCCGCACCTGGCCGGCCTGGTAGCGCAGCAGCTGTGCGTCGTCGGTGATGAAGACCAGGTCCTCCTCACCCGTGCGCAGCTCCACCGCGCCCACGATCCGGTCGCCCTCCTTGAGGGAGATGACCTCCAGCTCGTCCTTGTTGGCCGGGTAGTCGGGGACCACGCGCTTGACGACGCCCTGCTCCGTGCCGATCGCGAGCCCCGGCGACGACTCGTCCAAAGTGGTGAGGCAGATCAGCTCCTCGCCCTCGTCCAGCGAGAGGAACTCGGCGATCGGCGCCCCGCCCGCCAGGTTGGGGGGCCCGGCCTTCTCCGGGAGCATCGGCAGATCGATCACCGAGAGCCGCAGCAGCCGCCCGGTGGAGGTCACCGCCCCCACATCCGCGCGGGCCGTCGCCGGGACGGCGGAGACGATCACATCGTGCTTGGCCCGCTTGACCTTCTCCTCGCCCGCCAACGGCTCCCCGTTGGCCGTACGGGCCAGCAGCCCGGTGGAGGACAGCAGTACCCGGCACGGGTCGTCCGCGACCTCCAGCGGCACCGCGGTCACCGGAGCGTTGGACGACTCCAGCAGCGACGTGCGGCGCGGGGTGCCGAACTGTTTGGCCACCGCGGCCAGTTCGGAGGAGACCAGCTTGCGCAGCTCGGTGTCCGAGTCGAGGATCCGGGTGAGCTCCTCGATCTCCGTCTTGAGCTTGTCGCGCTCCGCCTCCAGCTCCAGCCGGTCGAACTTGGTCAGCCGGCGCAGCGGAGTGTCCAGGATGTACTGCGTCTGGACATCGGAGAGGTCGAAGCGCTCGATGAGCGACTGCTTCGCCTCCGCCGCGTTATCGCTCTGCCGGATGATGCGGATGACCTCGTCGATGTCGAGGAGGGCGACCAGCAGCCCCTCGACTAGGTGCAGCCGGTTGCGCCGCTTGCCGCGCCGGAACTCGCTGCGCCGCCGGACCACGTCGAAGCGGTGGTCGAGATAGACCTCCAGCAGCTCCTTCAGCCCCAGCGTGAGCGGCTGACCGTCCACCAGCGCCACATTGTTGATGCCGAAGGACTCCTCCATCGGCGTGAGCTTGTAGAGCTGCTCCAGTACGGCCTCGGGGTTGAAGCCGTTCTTGACCTCGATCACCAGTCGCAGACCGTGCTCGCGGTCGGTCAGGTCCTTCACGTCCGCGATGCCCTGGAGCCTCTTCGCGCCGACCAGGTCCTTGATCTTCGAGATGACCTTCTCGGGGCCCACGGCGAAGGGCAGCTCGGTGACAACCAGGCCCTTGCGGCGGGCCGTCACGTCCTCCACCGACACCGTGGCGCGGATCTTGAAGCTGCCGCGTCCGGTCTCGTACGCGTCCCGGACGCCGCCGAGGCCCACGATCCGGCCGCCGGTCGGCAGGTCCGGGCCCGGCACGAACCGCATCAGCGTCTCGAGATCCGCGCCCGGGTGCTTGATCAGATGGCGGGCGGCCGCGATCACCTCGCCCAGGTTGTGCGGGGGCATGTTCGTCGCCATCCCGACCGCGATCCCGGAGGTGCCGTTGACCAGCAGGTTCGGATAAGCGGCGGGGAGGGTGACGGGCTCTTGCTCACTCCCGTCGTAGTTCGGGGAGAAGTCGACCGTGTCCTCGTCGATCGACTCGGTCATCAGTGAGGTGGCCGAGGCCATCCGGCACTCGGTGTACCGCATGGCCGCCGGCGGGTCGTCGTTCCCCAGCGAGCCGAAGTTCCCGTGGCCGTCGACCATCGGCAGCCGCATCGAGAACGGCTGGGCCATGCGCACCAGCGCGTCGTAGATCGACGCGTCGCCGTGCGGGTGGAGCTTTCCCATCACCTCGCCGACGACGCGGGCGCACTTCACGAAGCCGCGCTCGGGGCGCAGCCCCATCTCGTTCATCTGGAAGAGGATGCGGCGGTGCACCGGCTTCAGCCCGTCCCGGGCGTCGGGCAGCGCGCGGGAGTAGATGACCGAGTAGGCGTACTCGAGGAAGGAGCCCTGCATCTCATCGACGACGTCGATGTCGAGGATGCGCTCCTCGAAGTCGTCCGGCGGGGTCTTCGTGCTGCGGCGGGCCATCGCGCTTGCGGCTCCTTCAACTGCCGATGCGGGATCCTGACGCCGACCATTGTGGCCCCGTCCACCGACAACTGTGGAACGGGCCGGGGGCAAGGGGGGCCGCCGGGGCCCGGAAACCGTCCCCGCACGGCGCCGAAACGGTCCGCCGGATCTCCGGGAGACGGGAACTTCGCCAGATGTCCTTGCGCTTGCATACAGTGACAGAAGCGCTCAGCACGCGGTTCGCACGCGCTCCATCACGCGATCGAAGGGACGTACATGCCCATGGGTCACACGGCCACGCAACAGGCCGGTTCCGGCGGCCTGAAAGCGACCGAGCACCGCCTGGCCAACGGCTTGCGCGTGGTGCTCTCCGAGGACCATCTGACCCCGGTCGCCGCGGTCTGCCTCTGGTACGACGTCGGCTCGCGCCACGAAGTCGAGGGGCGCACGGGGCTGGCCCACCTCTTCGAGCACTTGATGTTCCAGGGTTCGGCGCAGGTGACGGGCAACGGCCACTTCGAGCTGGTGCAGGGGGCCGGCGGCTCGCTCAACGGCACCACCAGCTTCGAGCGCACCAACTACTTCGAGACCATGCCCGCCCACCAGGTGGAGCTCGCCCTGTGGCTGGAGGCGGACCGGATGGGGTCCCTCCTGACCGCGCTGGACGAGGAGAGCCTGGAGAACCAGCGGGACGTCGTCAAGAACGAGCGCCGCCAGCGGTACGACAACGTCCCGTACGGCACGGCCTTCGAGAAGCTCGTCGCCATGGCCTACCCCGAGGGCCACCCGTACCACCACACCCCGATCGGCTCGATGGCCGACCTCGACGCCGCCTCGCTGGAGGACGCGCGGGAGTTCTTCCGCACCTACTACGCGCCGAACAACGCCGTCCTGTCGATCGTCGGCGACATCGACCCCGAGCAGACGCTCGCCTGGGTCGAGAAGTACTTCGGCTCCATCCCCGCCCACGACGCAAAGCGGCCGCCCCGTGACGGCACGCTGCCTGAGGTGATCGGCGGGCAGCTGCGCGAGGTCTTGGAGGAGGAGGTCCCGGCCCGCGCCCTGATGGCCGCCTACCGGCTGCCGCATGACGGCACCCGGGAGGCCGACGCCGCCGACCTGGCGCTGACCGTCCTCGGCGGCGGGGAGTCCTCCCGGCTGCACAACCGCCTGGTGCGCCACGACCGCACCGCCGTGGCCGCCGGATTCGGGCTGCTGCGGCTGGCGGGCGCGCCCTCGCTCGGCTGGCTGGACGTGAAGACCTCCGGCGGCGTCGAGGTGCCCGCCATCGAGGCCGCCGTCGACGAGGAGCTGGCCCGCTTCGCCGAGGAGGGCCCGACCCCGCAGGAGATGGAGCGCGCCCAGGCCCAGGTCGAGCGCGAATGGCTGGATCGGCTGGCCACGGTCGGCGGCCGGGCCGACGAGCTGTGCCGGTTCGCCGTGCTGTTCGGCGACCCCCAGCTGGCCCTGACCGCCGTGGAGCGAGTGCTCGACATCACCTCCGAGGAGGTGCGGGCCGTGGCCGCGGCGCGGCTGCGCCCCGACAACCGCGCCGTCCTGGTCTACGAGCCCGTGCAAGGCGCCGAGGACGCCGACGACGCCGCCGAAGCCGACGACACCGACGCAGAAGGGGAGGCGGCCCAGTGAGCGACGCCGTCACCGCGACCATGACGTTCCACCCCCAGCCGCAGGGTGGTGCCCCCAAGCCGTGGGCCTTCCCGGCCCCCGAGCGCGGTGAGCTGTCCAACGGCCTCACCGTGCTGCGCTGCCACCGCCCCGGCCAGCAGGTCGTCGCCGTCGAGATCAATCTGGACGCCCCGCTCGACGCCGAGCCGGACGGGCTCGACGGCGTCGCCACGATCATGGCGCGTGCCCTGTCCGAGGGCACCGACAAGCACACCGCCGAGGAATTCGCCGCCGAGCTCGAGCGCTGCGGCGCCACGGTGGACGCACACGCCGACCACCCCGGCGTCCGCGTCTCGCTGGAGGTCCCGGCCTCCCGGCTGCGGAAGGCGCTCGGCCTGCTCGCCGACGCGCTGCGCGCCCCCGCCTTCCCCGAGGGCGAGGTCGAGCGGCTGGTGCGCAACCGGCTGGACGAGATCCCGCACGAGCTGGCCAACCCGGCCCGCCGCGCCTCGATGGCCCTGGCCAAGGAGCTGTTCCCGGCCGAGTCCCGGATGTCCCGGCCGCGCCAGGGCACCCAGGAGACCATCGAGCGCATCGACGCCGCGGCCGTACGGGCCTTCTACGACGCGCATTTCCGGCCCTCGACGGCGACCGCCGTCGTGGTCGGCGACCTCAGCGGCGTGGACCTCGACAAGGCGCTCGCCGACACCCTCGGCGCCTGGAAGGGCGGCACGGCCGCGCCACGCCCCATGCCCCCGATCATCGCCGACGACACCGGCCGTGTGGTGATCGTCGACCGGCCGGGCGCGGTGCAGACCCAACTGCTCATCGGCCGTATCGGCGCCGACCGCCACGACCGGATCTGGCCGGCGCAGGTGCTGGGCACGTACTGCCTGGGCGGCACCCTCACCTCCCGGCTCGACCGGGTGCTGCGCGAGGAGAAGGGCTACACCTACGGGGTGCGCGCCTTCGGCCAGGTGCTGCGCTCCTCGCCCCCGTCGCCCACCGGCGGGTCCACGGGCGCCGCGATGCTGGCGATCAGCGGCTCGGTGGCCACCGAGGTCACCGGACCCGCGCTGGACGACCTCTGGAAGGTGCTGCGCACGCTGAAGGAGGAGGGTCTGACCGACGCCGAGCGCGATGTCGCCGTGCAGAACCTCGTCGGTGTCGCCCCGCTGAAGTACGAGACGGCCGCGGCCGTCGCGGGCACCCTCGCCGATCAGGTCGAGCAGCACCTTCCGGACGACTTCCAGGCGCAGTTGTACGCCCGCCTGGCGGAGGCCGGGACGGTGGAGGCGACCGCGGCGGTGGTGAGCGCCTTCCCCGCGGACCGGTTGGTCACGGTGCTGGTCGGGGACGCCTCGGTGATCGCGGAGCCGGTCAAGGCGCTGGGCATCGGCGAGGTGCGCGTCATCTCCGGCTGAGCCGCGCGGAGTTGGCCGACAGGTCCGACGAGCCACCAGGGGGAAGGGCCCTGGCGTCGTGTGCGGCGCCAGGGCCCTTTCGCATGCCCGTTTCATGGCGAGGTTATGTGTTTGGTTTGTGGTGAGAGCAACAAAAACCCGGATCTGTTTGGTGATCGAATCACGGCCCGTCTAGCGTCAGTGCGGCTGTTCGCCAGTTGCACGCCGCACCCGCGGCACGGACAGTCATCGCCGAGTCCCCGTACGGCGCGAGCCAGGGGAGCCGGGGACCCGTCTTCCTGCGCCGACTTCGTCGCAGGAGGGGCCCGATCCCCAGGGGTGAATCGGACGCCTTCCCCGGCCGGGGGAGGGGCCCGTAGGAGACCTTCCTGCTCCGAACCCGTCAGCTAACCCGGTAGGCGAGAAGGAAGGAAAGGAGTACGCCTGACCATGGCGTCCACCAGTGCCACCGGGAGGCACCGCCGCTCCCACAGGGCCACCGTCCGCACCGGAGCGAACTTCCTGGGTATCACGACGGTCGCCTCGGGCGTCGTCGCCGGGATAGCCGGACCGGCCTTCGCCGCGTCCGACGAGGGCCCCGCTCCCCAGGACACCGGTCTGCGCCAGGCGATCGTGATCGGCGACGGGCTCGCCGACGACATCGAGGACCAGGCGCAGGCCCAGGAGACCGCGGCCCAGCAGGCCGCGGCCAAGGCGCGGGCCGAGGCCATCGCGCGCCAGGAGGCCACCAGGAAGGCGGAGGCGGCGGCGAAGAAGGCCAAGGTGGAGCGCGAGGCCAAGGTGCGCGCGGCCCGCGAGGCCGAGCGCAAGCGCCTCAACACCTTCATGGCGCCGATCTCGGGCTCCTACGTCTCCACCGCCTACCAGGCGTCCAGCGGGCTGTGGTCCTCCGGCAGCCACACCGGCATCGACTTCCACGCCGCTTCCGGCACCTCGGTGCACGCCGTCGGCTCCGGCGAGGTCGTCGAGGCGGGCTGGGGCGGCAGCTACGGCAACAACATCGTCATCAAGATGAACGACGGCACGTACACCCAGTACGGCCACCTCTCGTCGATCGGCGTCTCGGTCGGCCAGAAGGTCACCCCCGGGCAGCAGATCGGCCTGTCGGGCGCCACCGGCAACGTCACCGGCCCGCATCTGCACTTCGAGGCCCGCACCAGCCCGGACTACGGCTCGGACATGGACCCCGTGGCGTATCTGCGCTCGCACGGCGTCAGCGTCTGACCGTCGACATCGCGTGAAGGCCCCGTCCGGCCCGGACGGGGCCTTCGGCATGCCTGCCGCGCGCTGACCAAAAAATATCCATGAAATGCCTTCTGCCATCGGCAATTCTGGCAGCTTGGAATAGAGTCGTCGAACGAGCGTCAATCAGGTGCGTTTCGCGGGCATTAAGGCGGAGGTGCGACAATGCGGGTCGTCACGTGAGCGGGGATACGACCGCGATCCAGGGCGGCCGGCGGATTTCGGCGCACGCGGTGTGCACGGCGATCCGCGACGACATCGTCTCCGGAACGTACCCGCCCGGAAGCCGACTCACGGAGGAACTTCTCGCCCGGCGCTACGGCGTCTCGCGGGTGCCCGTCCGCGAGGCGCTGCGCACCCTGGAGTCCGAGGGCTTTGTGACGACCCGGCGCCACGCGGGCGCGTGCGTCGCGCAGCCCTCGGAGCGCGAGGCGGCCGATCTGCTGGACATCCGCGCGCTGCTGGAGCCGCTGGGCGCCGCCCGCGCCGCCCAGCGCCGCACCGAGGCCCATCTGAGGGTGTTGCGCGGTCTGGTCCGGCTCGGCCAGGAGCGGGCCCGGCTCGGCCAGTTCAGCGAGGTGCGGCCGCTGGGTGACTGGTTCCACGAGACGCTCGCCCAGGCGTCCGGCAACCCGAGCCTGGCCGCGCTGCTGGTCCAGCTGCGGCGCAAGACCGCGTGGGTGTACGCGGTCGATCCGGCCCGGCAGACCGTGCCGCCCCCGGCGCCGGGCGGCGCCGGGCGCCCCGATCCGCGGGCGCGGGCCATCGAGTCCTGGGCGGAGCGCGGCGCGCTGGTGGACGCGGTCGCGCGGGGCGACGCGGAGCGGGCCCGGGCGCTCGCCACGGCGCACACCGAGCGCGCGCTGTCGGAATTCCGGCGCCGCCCGGTTCCGGTGAGCACTTCGAAACATTCCGTCAACACGGGAAGCGGCCGGAATTAACAGCGGTCCCGTATACAACGGTGGGGGGAATTCCCGGCGCGTTATCGCGGCTTCGGTCTCCGTCGCCGGGTCCGTCCGGAATGAGAAAAGCGACGGGGCCGCGGTGACCGGAATGGTCACCGCGGCCCCGTCGCCCCGAATGCGGATTCGGGGAAATCAGACGGTCTCGGGAAGCTCCTCCAGACCCTCCGCCACCAGCTTCGCCAGACGGTCGAGCGCGACCTCGGCGTCCTCGGCCTCGGACGTGAGGACGACCTCCTCACCGCCCTGAGCGCCCAGGCCGAGCACGGCCAGCATGGAGGCGGCGTTGACCGGGGTGCCGTCGGCCTTGGCGATCGTGATGGGGATGCCCGCGGCGGTGGCAGCCCGGACGAAGATCGACGCAGGGCGGGCGTGCAGGCCCTCGGCCCAGCCGATGGTGACGCGGCGCTCAGCCATGGTGATGCCCTTCAGGTGTGACGGGTGCTGTTGTCTAGACCAAAATCATACGGTGTCCGTATGCATCCGGTCCATGTCCGAGTGGGCCCGGGCATGCCCGGGCCGGCCCGATACGGACCTTCCCCCGACAGCCGCGCCCAACGCAAGGGTGTCCACCATTCGGACCTCCTGTACCAGGCCCGTACGCTGGGCCGCATGCGGACCCAGGACCACCACGCCTACCCGACCCACTGGGAAGCCGACGTGGTGCTCAGGGACGGCGGCACCGCCCAGATCCGGCCCATCACCCCCGAGGACGCGCAGCGGCTGGTCAGCTTCTACGAACACGTCTCGGACGAGTCGAAGTACTACCGCTTCTTCGCGCCCTACCCCCGCCTCTCCGACCGGGATGTGCACCGCTTCACTCACCACGACTACGTCGACCGGGTGGGCCTGGCGGCCATCGTGGGGGACGAGTTCATCGCGACCGTCCGCTACGACCGCATCGACGGCAACGGCCGGTCGGCCACGGCACCCGCCGACGAGGCCGAGGTCGCCTTTCTCGTCCAGGACGACCATCAGGGCCGCGGCGTCGCCTCCGCCCTCCTCGAACACGTCGCCGCCGTCGCCCGCGAGCGCGACATCCGCCGTTTCGCCGCCGAGGTGCTGCCCGCCAACACCAAAATGATCAAGGTGTTCACGGACGCGGGCTACACCCAGCAGCGCAGCTTCGAGGACGGGGTCGTCCGCCTCGAATTCGACCTGGAACCCACCGACCGCTCCCTGGCCGTCATGCGCGCCCGCGAGCAGCGGGCCGAGGCCCGGTCCGTCCAGCGGCTGCTGGCCCCCGGCTCCGTCGCCGTCATCGGCGCCGGCCGCGCCCCGGGCGGCGTCGGCCGCACCGTGCTGCGCAACCTTCTCGACGGCGGCTTCACGGGGCGTACGTACGCCGTCAACCACGCCTTCCCCGAGGGCCGTACGCTGCTGGAGCCCGAGGGCGTCCCGGCCCACCGCTCCCTGGACACGGTCGAGGAACCCGTCGACCTGGCCGTCGTCGCCGTCCCCGCCGGGCAGGTCCCCGCCGTCGTCGCCGACTGCGGTGAGCACGGCGTCCAGGGGCTCGTCGTCCTCTCCGCCGGGTACGCCGAGAGCGGGCCGGGCGGCCGCGCCCGCCAGCGCGACCTCGTCCGTCAGGCGCGGACCTACGGCATGCGCGTCATCGGGCCCAATGCCTTCGGCGTCATCAACACCGCCGAGGGCGTCCGGCTGAACGCCTCCCTCTCGCCCCAGCTGCCGAACCCCGGCCGGCTCGGCCTGTTCACCCAGTCCGGGGCCATCGGCATCGCGCTGCTGTCCGGGCTGAACCGGGGCGGCGCGGGGCTGTCGAGCCTCGCCGGAATCGCGGGGATCTCCACCTTCGTCTCGGTCGGGAACCGCGCCGACGTCTCCGGGAACGACCTTCTGCAGTACTGGTACGACGATCCGCAGACCGATGTCGCCCTCATGTACCTCGAATCCATCGGCAACCCCCGGAAGTTCACCCGGCTCGCCAAGCGCACCGCCGCCGTCAAACCGGTGGTCGTCGTCAAGGGCGGCCGCCACCGCGGCAGTGCCCCGCCCGGCCACGCCGTGCCCACCACCCGGATCCCCGATGCCACCGTCTCCGACCTGCTGCGACAGGCGGGCGTCATCCGCGTCGACACCGTCACCGAGCTGGCCGACGCCGGGGTCCTGCTCGCCTCCCAGCCGCTCCCGGCCGGCTCGCGCGTCGCCGTACTCGGCAACTCCGAGTCCCTCTGCCTGCTCACCTACGACGCCTGTCTCACCGAGGGACTGCGCCCGCTGCCGCCCCGCGACCTCACCACGGCCGCCACGCCCGGGGACTTCCGGGGTGCCCTCACCGAAGCACTCGCCGACGAGGCGTGCGACGCCGTCATCGTGACCGCCATCCCCTGGGTCGGCGACACCCGCGCGGCCGACCTCGCCGCGGCGGTGCGAGAGGCGGCGGCCGAGGCCCCCGTGCCGGGTGCGGCCAAGCCGGTGGCGGTGGTCCATCTGGAAATACCGGAGCTCGCGGCGGCCCTGGCCGGCCCGCGCGATGAGGTCGCCCCGGGGACCCCTCGCATTCCCGCGTACCCCGCCGCCGAGCGGGCCGTACGGGCTCTCGCCGAGGCCGTGCGGTACGCGCGCTGGCGGCGGGAGGCGGCCGAGCCCGGACGGGTGCCGGAGTACGACGACATCGACGAGGCCGGGGCCGCCGCCGATATCGAGGTGCTGCTCGCCCCGGCCGACGGCGTCCCGCGCCCGGAGCCCACGGCCCCGGACGGGATCCCCGGCGAGGCCGGGGTGGAGGAGGCCGGCGTCGAGCTCTCGGCCGCCGACACCCAGCGCCTCCTCGCCCGCTACGGCGTCGATGTGCTGCCCGCTCTCCCGGCGCCCGACCCGGACACCGCCGTGCGGGCCGCCGGGCGGCTCGGCTTCCCGGTCGCGCTCAAGCCCACCGCCCCCCATCTGCGCCACCGCACCGACCTGGGCGGCGTACGGCTCGACCTCGGCGGCGAGGCGGAACTGCGCCGCGCCCATGCCGAGTTGACGGACTACCTCGGCCCGCCCGAGGAGCTGGGGCTCGTCGTGCAGCGGATGGCGCCGCGCGGCATCGACACCGTCGTACGGGCCGCCATAGACCCCGCCGCCGGGGCCGTGCTCTCCTTCGGGCTGGCCGGCGCCCCCTCCGAGCTGCTCGGTGACACCGCCCATCGCCTCGTTCCCGCCACCGACCGCGACGCCGCCGGGCTGATCCGGTCCATCCGGACCGCGCCGCTCCTCTTCGGCTGGCGGGGCTCCAAGCCCGTCGACACCGCGGCCCTCGAAGAGCTGCTGCTGAGGGTGTCCCGGCTGGTGGACGACCATCCCGAGGTGGTCGCCATCGACCTCGAACCGGTCGTCGTCGCCCAGCGCGGCCTGTCCGTGCTCGGCGCGTCCGCGCGCCTCGCGCCGCCGCCCGTGCGCACCGACCTGGGCCCGCGCCACTTGCCCGCCTACTGAGGGCGTCCGCCGGCCCGTCCGGACCGTGGTGGGCATGGGCGCCCGTGCGCACCGACCTGGGCCCGCGCCACTTGCCCGCCTACTGAGGGCGTCCGCCGGCCCGTCCGGACCGTGGTGGGCATGGGCGCCCGTGTCGGTACGGGCCCGTAGGATGGTGCACATGGCGAAGACCGGTACGACGACCCAGGGGCTGCGCGCGGCGATCGAGCGCAGCGGCTATTACCCGGCACTCGTTGCCGAGGCGGTGGAGGCCGCCGTGGGCGGTGAGCCCATCGTGTCGTACCTGGTCCACCAGGAGACCACCTTCGACGCCAATGAGGTCCGCCGCCATGTCACGGTCCTCGTCCTCACCGGCAATCGCTTCATCGTCAGCCACACCGACGAGCAGGCCGCGGACGGTACCTCCCCGTCGCCGTACGCCACCACCTCCACCGAGTCGGTGAAGCTCCAGCGGATCTCCTCGGTCGTGCTCAGCCGGGTCGTCGCCAACCCCGAGTCGTACACCCCGGGCACCCTGCCCCGCGAGGTCGTGCTCACCATCGGCTGGGGCGCGGTCAACCGCCTCGACCTGGAGCCCGCCGCCTGCGGCGACCCCAACTGCGAGGCCGACCACGGATACACCGGGTCCTCCACCGCCGACGACCTGAGCCTGCGCGTCAGCGAGGCGGGCGACGGACCCGACAGCGTCCGCCAGACCCTCGCCTTCGCCCAGGCGCTCTCCGAGGCCACCGTGGCCACGCCGGACACCGGCCGCTGATGTCCGGCTCCACCACCGGCCCCATCGCAGCCGCCGGCTCGCTCTGGCCCGAGCCCACCCCGCTCGACCCCCGCTCCGCCCCCGTGCCGCGCTACGGCACCGGGTCGCTCGCCGATCTGCTGCCCGCCGTCGCCGCGGGCCAGGAGGTCCCGGGGCTCTCCTCCGGGCTGGCCCTCGCGCCCGCCGACCGGGTCTGCGTCTTCCTGGTCGACGGCCTCGGCTGGGAGCTGCTGCGCGCCCACCCCGCCGAGGCGCCCTTTCTCACCTCGCTGCTGTCCAGCTCGCTGAACGGCACGGGGGCGCCGCTGACCGCGGGCTTCCCGTCCACCACCGCGACCTCGCTCGCCTCTGTCGGCACGGGCCTGCCGCCCGGAGCCCACGGCCTGCCCGGCTATACGGTGATCGATCCCGCCACCGGTGCGCTGATGAACCAGCTGCGCTGGCAGCCCTGGACGGATCCGCACGCCTGGCAGCCGTATCCGACCGTCTTCCAGCGGGCGGATGCCGCGGGCGTGCACACCTGCCAGGTCTCCGCCCCCACCTTCGAGGAGACCCCGCTCACCAAGATCGCGCTGAGCGGTGGCACCTTCCACGGCAGGCTCTCCGGCGAGGAGCGGATGGATCTCGCGGCCGAGCAGCTCGGCGCCGCGGACCGCTCGCTCGTCTACACGTACTACAGCGAAGTGGACGGCAAGGGTCATCGCTTCGGCGTGGACTCCGAGGAGTGGCGTGACCAACTGCGCTACGTCGACCGGCTGGCCCAGCGGCTCGCCGAGCAACTCCCGCCCCGCGCCGCGCTCTACGTCACCGCCGACCACGGCATGATCGACATTCCCTTCGACCCCGAGTCGCGCATCGACTTCGACGAGGACTGGGAGCTGCGGGCGGGCGTCAGGCTGCTGGGCGGCGAGGGCCGCGCCCGGCATGTGTACGCGGTCCCCGGTGCCGCCGGCGATGTGCTGGCCGTATGGCGTGAGGTGCTGGGGGAGCGGATGTGGGTGGCGAGCCGTGACGAGGCCATCGAGGCGGGCTGGTTCGGGCCGCCCGGAGGGGGCGACGGTGGCGGCAAGGGCGTGGACGACCGGGTGTACGGGCGGATCGGCGATGTGGTGGCCGCCGCGTGCCAGGATGTCGCGATCGTCGCCTCGGAGACCGAGCCGAAGGAGTCCACGATGGTCGGGCTGCACGGTTCGATGACCCCGGTCGAGCAGCTGGTGCCGCTCCTCGAAGTACGCTCCTGAGCCCTCGCTCCCACGCTCCCGCCGTCCGAAAGGTCCTGCCCTCCCCATGCCCGAGCTGGTGTTCTTCTCCGGAACCATGGACTGCGGAAAGAGCACCCTCGCTCTGCAGATCGAGCACAACCGCTCGGCGCGCGGGCTCCAGGGGATGATCTACACCCGGAACGACCGGGCGGGGGAGGGCAAGCTCTCCTCGCGGCTCGGGCTGGTCACCGAGGCGGTCGAGGTGGCCGAGGACCTCGACTTCTACGCCTATGTGGTCGCGACGCTGACGGCCGGGGGCCGCGCCGACTACGTGATCGTGGACGAGGCGCAGTTCCTCTCCCCGCTCCAGATCGACCAACTCGCCCGCGTCGTGGACGACCTGGGCGTGGACGTCTTCGCCTTCGGCATCACCACCGACTTCCGCAGCAAGCTCTTCCCGGGCTCACAGCGCCTGGTCGAGCTCGCCGACCGGGTGGAGGTGCTGCAGGTCGAGGCGTTGTGCTGGTGCGGCGCGCGGGCGACGCACAACGCCCGTACCGTCGGCGGCCGGATGGTCGTCGAGGGCGCCCAGGTCGTCGTCGGGGATGTCAACCAGGCGGAGGGGGAGGTCGGTTACGAGGTGCTGTGCCGCCGCCACCACCGGCGCCGGATGACCGCTGCCGGAGCGCACGCCGCCGCCCTGTCACCCGACGTACTGCCGGTCGACTCGCCCTCCGGTCCGCCGGCTTCCTAGGCCGTGCCCGGCCGCGCCGTCATCGGCCACCGGTCTGGACGACGGTGAAGGCGGCCCCCTCCGGGTCGGCCACCGTGGCCGTGCGCCCGGCGCTGCTGTCCGACGGCGGCCGCACCACCCGGCCGCCCGACGAGGTCACCCGGCGCATCGCCTCGTCCACGTCCGCCACCGCGAAGTGCGTCATCCAGTACGGTCCGCGGCCACGTGGCAGGGCGTCGCCCACGCTCTGGATCGCGCACGCCGGCCGGCCGTCCAGACGCAGCGTCCGGCAGCCGGAGCCGGGCGAGGCCGCCGGCTCCGGCTGGTAGCCGAAGACCATCTGGTAGAACTTCGTGACCCCGGTGGAGTCACGGGTCATCAATTCGTGCCACACCGGGGTGCCGGGGGCCCCGGACTCGCTCGTCTCGGCGTACCCGCCCTCCTGCCACACCCCGAACACCGCGCCCTCCGGATCGGCGGCGATCAGCATCCGGCCGGACTCGTCCGCGTCCAGCGGGCCCACCGCCACGGTGCCGCCGCAGGCGCGGATCATCTCCGCGGTCTCATCGGCGTCGCCGGACGCCAGATAGGTCATCCAGGCCACCGGCAGGTGGCGTTCCGGAGGCAGCTCGCTCAACCCGGCGACCGGCCGTCCGCCCTGGACCGCCCGGACGTATGCGCCCAGCTGTTGTGGGCCGGGTGTGAACTCCCAGCCGAACAGGGCGTGATAGAAGTCCTGTGTCGCGGCAAGGCCGTGCACCATGAGACTCGTCCAGCAGGGCGTGCCCGGTGTGTGCCGAGTCGCTGCCTCGGTCATACGTCAATCTCTCCTCGGACCATCATCGTCGTGGCCGTGCTGCCCCGGGCCGGTCGGCGGCGCGAGGCGGTCGTACGGAGGTGCTACTGAGGGGGCCCGACAGATGGTCGCACCACCTGTCGCACGGCGCGCCCCGGCGGCACCGGAATTCGCTGCCTCCCACAGGGAGAATGCCCGATTTACCACTGCACATCCGTTTCGGCTTCATTGCGCTCGGGTGGCCATCAGCTGCACGTGGGCTGATCGGGTCATCCGAATATCGCAGGCTATCTACGTAAGGATGGTTCCCATGAACGCCATCATCACCGCATCCGAACTCATGAGCGAGTTGGCGGGGGACCAGCCCCCGCTCCTGCTTGACGTGCGCTGGCAGCTCGGCGGCCCACCCGGCCGCCCCGCATACGAGGCAGGGCATCTGCCTGGTGCCGTCTACGTCGACCTCGACACCGAGCTCGCGGGCCCGGCCGGAGCGGCGGGCCGTCATCCGCTGCCCGATCTTTCCGCGTTCGCAGCCGCGATGCGTCGAGCCGGGGTCCGCCGCGACCAGCGCGTGGTGGCGTACGACGGCGGACAGGGGTGGGCGGCGGCGCGCGCATGGTGGCTGCTGCGCTGGGCCGGGCATCCGTCCGTACGCGTACTCGACGGAGGTCTGCCCGCCTGGACGGCGAACGGCGGCTCCCTGACCACGGACGCCCCCGCCCAGCCCGAGGGCGACTTCGTCCCGGAGCCCGGGGCCCTTCCGCTGCTGGAGGCGGACGACGCGGCGGCGCTCGCGCGGCGCGGGGTGCTGCTGGACGCACGGGCGGCCGAGCGCTACCGGGGCGAGGTCGAGCCGATCGACCGCGTCGCCGGCCATATTCCGGGCGCGGTCTCCGCCCCCACCGTGGACAACGTGACCGCCGACGGCCACTTCCTGCCCGCCGACCGGCTCGCCGAGCGCTTCGCGGCTGTGGGCGTCGCCCCGGACGCCGAGGTGGGGGTCTACTGCGGCTCGGGCGTCTCCGCCGCACATCAGGTCCTGGCGCTGGCCGTCGCGGGCATTCCGGCGGCGCTGTACGTCGGTTCCTGGAGCGAGTGGTCCGCGGCCGAGGGCCGTCCGGTGGCCACGGGCCCCCAGCCGGGCTGAGCGCGTCTGTGGGCCCTGCCGCCTGGCGGCAGGGCCCACACACACGGGACACGGCGAGCGGAAGCGCGCCCGGGCGGCTCCTACTCCTGCTTCTTGCGGCGCGTGCCGAAGACGATCTCGTCCCAGCTCGGCACCGCCGCCCGGCGGCCCGGACGGACGCCGTCCGCCTCCGCCTGGCGGTCGGTCGTACCGGTCAGCCGGTCGCGGTGGCCCGCGACCGAACGCGGCATCAGCACATCGGCGTAGGCCGAACCCGCACTCGCCGCCGGGGCGGGCGGCTCGACGGCCTCGGGCTCCTCGGCGGGCTCGTCCGGCGAAGGCGCCGGTGCGACCGGCGCCTCGGGCACGACCATGTCCCCCCGGAAGTTGGGCACGGCCTCCAGCAGACTGGTCAGCGAGTCACGCTCGCCGCCGAAACCGTCCTCCACCGCGGCGGACGCCGACACCGGCTCGTCATCGTCGCCGATGTGCTCGGGCGACGCGCGATCGCGGTCTCTTTCTCTGTCCCGGTCGCGGTCCCGGTCGCGCGGCAGCCGGGCGATGCGCGGGACGAACGGGAAGCTCGGCTCGGGCGTGTCATCGGCTTCGCCGATCAGCGCCCGTGCCTCGTCGTCCACCGCCTGGACCAGCCGCCGGGGCGGGTCGTAGGTCCAGCTCGCCGAGTGGGGCTCACCGGCGACCCGGTAGACCAGCAGCACCTCCCAGGTGCCGTCGTCGCGCCGCCAGGAGTCCCACTGCGCGGTGTCCTTCTCGGCGCCGCGCAGCAGCAGCCGCTCCGCGACGGCCTCGCCGAGCTGCGGTCCGGTGTTCTCGCCGGGGCGGCGCACGGGGGTCTTGCGGGCGCGCTCGGCCATGAAGGCGCGCTCCGCCAGCACCGGGCCCTCGAAGCGGCGCACGCGGTCGACGGGGATGCCCGCCATCTGCGCGACCTCTTCGGCCGTGGCGCCGGCGCGTATACGGGCCTGGATGTCACGGGGCCGCAGATGGCTCTCGACCTCGATCTCGATCTGGCCGAGCCGAGCGCGGTCATTGCGCACCGCGGCGCGCAGTCGCTCGTCGATGGGAAGTGTGTACTCCGTGCTGTCCGCAGCCTTGAGCACCAGCCGTGTGCCGTCGTTGCTGACGGCCACGACACGCAGTTCGGGCATGGGGACCTCCCGGGTGGTGCCTGCCGACGTCACGGTTGCGTCGCTGCTCTCCCGCTAGACGAGTGTGGCCTGCCCGGGTGCAGCCTGCCACAACTTTGCCGAGTTGCCCGGGCCGGTCGAATTGCCGCGATTTCGGCCCCTCCCGCTGGGTCCGGGCGGCCGGACGGGAAAGCGGGGCCAGGGCTCGCCACAGTACTCCATTCGGGCCGCTCGGGTGGAGCGGCGCGCCAGCCGAGTTCCGGGGCCGCCCGGTGATCGGATGCCCAATCCTTCGAAGTAGACCGCGATGTGGGTGGGAAGTTTCACAGAAACGTCAGAATCGGAACGATCTGCTTCGCTTATGGGTCACTTCCCCCTGCAGGGTGGAACGAATGTCCAGAGCGAGGGCGGGAGATGTACGGCAAGTCCGAGAGCGACGGGCAACACAAGAACAGGCGGCTGGAGCTGAGCGTCCCCCAGGTCGCCGGGAGCGCCCTGGCGGCCGTGGCCGCCGCGGTGCTCGCCTCCAAGCTCGGCGTCTACGGGACGATCCTGGGCGCGGGCGTGGTGAGCGTGGTGGCGACCGCGGGCGGCACCCTCTTCCAGCATCTGTTCCACCGCACCGGTGAGCAGATCAAGGAGGTACGGGTCCAGACGCGGCCGAAGCGGGGCCGCGGCGCCGCGGCGCCCGGTCGCGGCACGAAACCCGCCGCGCCCGGCGAGTACGGCGAGCCGACCACGCACGGCACCCGGCTGCGCGGCGCCAAGCGTCCCCTCCTCGCCACGCTCGCCGCCTTCTCCGTCGCGATGGGCACGATCACGGGGATCGAGTGGTTCTCGGGCGGTCCGGTCTCCAATGTCTGGGGCGGCGACCGGGGCGGTACGACCGTCAGCGAAAGCGTGACCGGTTCGGGGTCGTCAGGGTCGTCGGGTTCGAAGCCCGCACCCTCGCGCCGCAACTCGACGACGCCGTCCACGGACCCGTCCCGGGGCGGTGACCTCCCGGCCTCGCGCGCCACCCGAGGCGGCGGCGCGTCCGGCACCGTGACCCCGACACCGAGCCCCTCCGGGTCGTCCGGCACCGGCACGTCGTCCGGCGGGGGAAGCGGTGCCACGGGCCGGAGCACGCCCGGCACCTCCGTGCCCGCCACCCCGGCCCCGTCCCGGACCCCGTCGGGCGGCGCCACGGACAGTGGTACGGCCGGTACGGCCGGCACCACGCCGTCGCCGAGCGCCACCGCCGGGCCGTGAGCTCCCTCAGTCGCCGAGCACCCGGCGCAGATAGTCATTGGCGAACAGCCGGTCCGGGTCGAGCCGGTCGCGTACCGCCGTGAACTCGCCGAACCGCGGATAGACCCCGGCCAGATAGGCCGCGTCGCGGCTGTGCAGCTTGCCCCAGTGCGGGCGGCCGCCGTGCGCGGTCATGATCTGCTCGGCCACGGTGAAGTACTCCCGGTGCGGAGTGCCCCGGTACAGATGGACGGCGACGTACGCGGTGTCGCGGCCGGAGGCGGTGGACAGCGGGATGTCGTCGGCGGGCGCGGTGCGCACCTCCACCGGGAAGCCGACCCGCAGCCCGGAGCGCTCGACGGTCGCCTTGAGCTCGCGCAGCGCCGTGACCGCGGCCTCGCGCGGCACCGCGTACTCCATTTCCAGGAATCGGACCCGGCGCGGATTGGTGAAGACCTTGTACGGGATGTCCGTATAGGTCCGGGCGGACAGGGCGCGGCTGGAGATCTTGGCGATACCGGGAATGGTGGCCGGGACAGCCCGGCCCACCGAACAGGCCACTTGGAAGATGCCGTTGGAAAGCAGTTCGTCGTCGACCCAGCCGCTGATGCGGCCGACCGGGGCGGCGGGGCCCGTACTGCGGTTGTTGCGCTTGGTGTTGCAGTTGCCGGTGTGCGGGAACCAGTAGAACTCGAAGTGCTCGTTCCCGGCCACGAGTTGCTCGAAGTCCGCCATCACCCGGTCGAAGGACATGGGCTCCTCGCGCGCCGTGAGCAGGAACTCCCGCTCCACGCCGAAGGTGATCGTGCTGACCACGCCGAGCGCGCCCAGCCCGACCCGGGCGGCGGCGAAGATCTCCGGGTTCTCCCGGGCCGAGCAGCGCAGTACCGAGCCGTCCGCCGTCACCAGCTCCAGGCCCCTGATCTGGGCGGCGATCGAGGCGCTGTCGCGGCCGGTGCCATGGGTGCCCGTGGCGGTGGCCCCGGCCACGGTCTGCTCCATGATGTCGCCCATATTGGTCAGCGACAGACCATGGGCCGACAGCGTCTCGTTGAGCTGCTTGAGCGGGGTGCCCGCCGCGACGGTCACGGTACCGGCCTCGCGGTCCAGCTCACGGACGCCCACCAGGCGGTCGGGGCGTATCAGCAGGCCGTCGGTGGCCGCCGCGGTGGTGAAGGAGTGGCCGGAGCCGACCGGCTTCACCTTCAGCCCGTCCGCCGCCGCCCGGCGCACCGCCTCGGCCAGCTCCTCGGTGGACGAGGGGGCCATGCTCCGTACCGGCCGGGCGGTCACATTCCCCGCCCAGTTACGCCATACGCCGCTCCGCACGGTCTTCACGGTCCTGACGGCCATCCGCACCCGACCCCTCCCGCTGTGGCGCCGGCCGGAGCCGGCGGTACCCGAGGAACGCCACCGCCGCCGCGAGCGTCCCGGCCCCGGCCGGCACCACGTACCCCGCGCGGGATCCGGCGGCGTCGACCACCCAGCCGGCGGCCGACGAACCGAGCGCCACCCCGACCGCGAGCCCGGTTCCCACCCAGGTCATGCCTTCGGTCAGATGCGCGCGTGGTACATGCCGTTCGACGAGGGCCATGGTGGTGACCATCGTCGGTGCGACGGACAGGCCCGCGACAAAGAGCGCCACGGCCAGGAACGGCAGATTCCCGACCAGTTGGAGGGGGATCATACTCACGGCGATCGCACAAATACCCAGTAACCATCGACGGGACACCGACCCCCTGAGGCGCAACAGCCCGAAGACCGCGCCCGCCAGACACGAGCCCAGCGCGTACACCGCGAGCACCAGGCTCGCCGCGGCCTTGCGGCCCTCGTCCTCCGCGAAGGCGACCGTCACCACGTCCACCGACCCGAAGACCGCGCCGATCGCCACACAGGTGGCCACCAGCACTTGGAGCACGCGCGAGCGCAGCGCCGAGCCGGGGGTGTGGTGCTCACGCGGATGCGGCACCGGCTCGGTGGCGCGCTGCGCGGTGAGCGAGAAGACCCCGACGGCCAGGAAGCAGCCGGCCAGCAGCGGGCCCGCCTCCGGGAACCAGGCCGTGGACAGGCCGATCGAGATGACCGGGCCGAGGATGAAGCACGCCTCGTCGACGATGGACTCCCAGGCGTACGCGGCGTGCAGCTCACGCGGCGCGTCCTGGTGGATGGCCGCCCAGCGGGCCCGCACCATGGAGCCCACGCTCGGCACACAGCCCGCCGAGGCGGCGAGGACGAACAGCGTCCAGTCCGGCCAGTCCCGCTGCGCGCTCAGCAGCAGCCCGGCGAGGGCGGCGAGCGCCACCAGCGTCGCCGGGCGCAGTACCCGGCGCTGGCCGTGCCGGTCCACGAGGCGGGATATCTGCGGGCCGACGGCGGCCGCGGACAGCGCGAGCGTGGCCGACAGCGCGCCCGCGAGCCCGTACCGGCCGGTCAGCTCGGAGACCATCGTGACCACGCCGATGCCCGTCATCGACAGGGTCATCCGCCCCACGAACCCGGCCGCGGAGAAGGCCTTGGCGCCGGGGGTGGCCAAGATCGCGCGGTACGGGCCGGGAGTGGACACAGCAGGGCTCCACCGGTGAGCAGGGTAAGGATCGTAAAAGCTGAAACAGCTTACGGGTGTCCCGCGGGCCGCGTGGGGTCATTTTCCGCCTGTCAGAGGCTGGTGGCAGGATCGGGTGCATGCCGGATCAGCCAGTACAGCCATCTCCCGCTCCCTATGACGCCCTGCTGCTGCTCTCCTTCGGCGGGCCGGAGGGGCCGGAGGACGTCGTGCCGTTCCTGGAGAACGTGACGCGCGGGCGGGGCATCCCCCGCGAGCGGCTGAAGGAGGTCGGGCAGCACTACTTCCTCTTCGGCGGAGTCAGCCCGATCAACGCCCAGAACCGGGAGCTGCTGCAGGCGCTGCGCAAGGACTTCGCAGAGCACGGCCTGGAGCTGCCGGTCTACTGGGGCAACCGCAACTGGGCGCCGTATCTGACCGACACCCTGCGCGAGATGGTCACCGACGGTCACCGGCGCATCCTCGTGCTGGCCACCAGCGCGTACGCCTCGTACTCCGGCTGCCGCCAGTACCGCGAGAACCTCGCGGACGCGCTGGCCGCCCTGGAGGGCGAGGGCCTCGAGCCGCCGCGCGTGGACAAGTTGCGGCACTACTTCAACCACCCCGGCTTCGTTCAGCCCATGGTCGACGCGACGCTCGCCGCCCTCGCCGAGCTGCCCGAGGGGCTGCGCGCCGGGGCGCACCTCGCCTTCACCACGCACTCGGTCCCGACCGCCGCCGCCGACACCTCCGGCCCGGTGGAGTCCCACGGGGACGGCGGCGCGTATGTGGCCCAGCACCTCGACGTCGCCCGGCTGATCGCCGACGCGGTGCGCGAGCGGACCGGCGCCGACCACCCCTGGCGCCTGGTCTACCAGTCGCGCAGCGGCGCCCCGCACATCCCGTGGCTGGAGCCGGACATCTGCGATCACCTCGAAGAGCTGCACGGCGAGGGCGCGCCCGCCGCCGTCATGATCCCGATCGGCTTCGTCTCGGACCACATGGAGGTCAAGTACGACCTCGACACCGAGGCCACGGCCAAGGCCGCCGAGCTCGGGCTGCCGGTCGCCCGCGCCTCGACCGTCGGCGCCGATCCGCGGTTCGCGGCGGCGGTGCGCGATCTGGTGCTGGAGCGCGCGGCCACCGAGCGTTTCGTCGTGGGCCGGGCGGACGCCGCCCCCCAGCGGTGCGCCCTGGGTTCCCTGGGAGCGAGCCACGACCTCTGCCCGGCGGGCTGCTGCCCGGCCCGGTCGCCGCGGCCCGCCGCCGCGGGTGCCGACTGAGCAGGCCCTGTCCCCGTCCGCGGCCCGCCACCGCCGTCGGCGCCGCTCGCACATCCGGGTAATCCGCTAAGGAGCACGATGACCGACCCGCTCACGACCGAACTGCTCGATCTGGCGCTGGAGGCCGCCCGCAGGGCGGGGGACCTGCTGCGCGACGGCCGCCCCGCCGACCTCGACGTGGCGGCCACCAAGACCAGCCCCATCGACGTCGTCACCGAGATGGACATCGCCGCCGAGAAGCTGATCACCGACTTCCTCGCCCAGCACCGCCCGCAGGACGGTCTGCTCGGCGAGGAGGGCTCGGACACCGAAGGCAGCAGCGGCATCCGCTGGGTGATCGACCCGATCGACGGGACGGTGAACTATCTCTACGGCCTGCCGTCCTGGGCGGTCAGCATCGCGGCCGAGAAGGACGGCGAGACGGTCGTCGGGGTCGTGACGGCCCCGATGCGCGGCGAGACCTACCACGCGGTCCTGGGTCAGGGTGCCCACGTCAACGGGGAGCGGGTGTACTGCCGCCCCGCTCCGGCCCTGGAGCAGGCGCTGATCGCCACCGGCTTCGGCTATGTCCGCGAGCGGCGGATCGGCCAGGCCAGGGTCCTCCATGAGCTGCTGCCCCAGGTGCGTGACATCCGGCGCGGCGGGTCGGCCGCCATCGATCTGTGCGATGTGGCCTGCGGCCGGCTGGATGGCTACTACGAGCGTGGGATCAACCCGTGGGACTACGCGGCCGGCGAGCTCATAGCCCGCGAGGCGGGCGCGCTCACCGGCGGACGGCCGGGCGTTCCCGCCTCCGGGGAGCTCACCATCGCCGCACCCCCCGGCCTGTTCGAGCCGCTGCGGCTGCTGCTGGACGACCTGGGCGCGTGGCACGACTGATCCGCTGATCCGCGTCCCGGCGCACGCGAAGCGCCCCGGTACCAGGAAGACACCGGGGCGTTTCGGCGTGGTGTGACTGATCGTTCTTCGGAAGAGCGGTCCGGCTCTGGATCGGAATCCGGACCTGGATCTGGATCAGAGAAGCACATTACTTCTGGATCAAGCAGGTCGAGCTGTTCAAGCGATGAGGCGTGGATCGGCCGTGGATCAGGCGGCGCTTACTTCTACGCCGTGCTCGGCGGCCAGCCGACGGAGGTCTTCCAGCTCCGCCAGCTCCACATCGGCGAGGAACTCGTCGCCGGTCTCGCGGGCGCGAGTGAGATCGGACTGGGTGGTCTCTATACGCTGCAGAATTCCTGCGGTGAACGCGTCCATGGTGCGCCCCCTCGTCGTGGGTCGGTGGCACGGGGGTGTGCCGACGGCGGGAGCGATCACGTGCGTGTCCCTGAGGGTGGCAGCGGCGTCATGGGATGCCACATACAGGGCGTGATCGCGGGGTGTGCAGTCGTCCTCCCCACCCCGTTCGGAGCGGAAACCTCCGAACAAAAAGAATCTTAAGGATCTCGCAGTCGGCCCCCGGGGTGCCTCTTACCGCCGGTTTATGAGACTTCGAGGCAGGATGGAGGCGCGCCGAACACGCTCATCGAGTTTGGCGAGATCACGCCCACTGCGGCACTTCACGCCCACTGCGGCAATGAGGGAAGGACTAACGACGTGCGTGTACTCGTCGTCGAGGACGAGCAACTGCTCGCCGATGCGGTGGCCACCGGATTGCGCCGGGAGGCCATGGCCGTCGACGTCGTGTATGACGGAGCCGCCGCCCTGGAGCGCATCGCCGTCAACGACTATGACGTCGTCGTCCTCGACCGGGACCTGCCCCTCGTTCACGGCGACGACGTCTGCCGCAAGATCGTCGAACTCGGCATCCCCACCCGCGTCCTGATGCTCACCGCCTCCGGCGACGTCAGCGACCGGGTCGAGGGCCTGGAGATCGGCGCGGACGACTATCTGCCCAAGCCCTTCGCCTTCAGCGAGCTGATCGCGCGAGTCAGGGCGCTCGGCCGCCGTAGCACCGTCGCCCTGCCGCCGGTCCTGGAGCGGGCCGGGATCAAGCTGGACCCCAACCGCCGGGAGGTGTTCCGGGACGGCAAGGAGATCCAGCTGGCGCCGAAGGAGTTCGCGGTCCTCGAAGTGCTCATGCGCAGCGAGGGCGCCGTGGTCTCCGCCGAGCAGCTGCTGGAGAAGGCGTGGGACGAGAACACGGACCCGTTCACCAATGTCGTCCGGGTGACGGTGATGACGCTGCGCCGCAAGCTCGGCGAGCCCGCGGTGATCGTCACCGTGCCCGGCTCCGGCTACCGGATCTGATCCGGCATGGCCACGACCCCGCTTCCGCCGGCGGCACCACCCAAGCCCAGCTGGGACCCGCAGCACACCTCGCCGCCCAACCCCCTGCTGCGCCCCACCATCCGGATACGGCTCACCCTGCTGTACGGGGGGATGTTCCTGATCGCCGGGGTGGTGCTGCTGACGATCATCTATCTGCTCGCGGCGGACGCCATCCGCCGGGGCAGCGAGTTCCCGCTGCAGATCGTGCGGATCGACTACAAGCCGACCGACACCTGCCATCTCCCCAGCCAGGGCAACAACGACGCGTTCAACCGGGCGGTGGCCCAGTGCATGCAGCAGCAGCGCGACTACGCCCTGGACGGGCTGCTGCGCCGTTCGCTGCTGGCGCTGCTGGGCCTGGCCGTGGTCGCCTTCGCGTTCGGCTACGCCATGGCCGGGCGGGTGCTCTCGCCACTGGGCCGGATCACCCGTACGGCGCGCCAGGTGGCGGGCTCGGACCTGTCCCGCCGGATCGAGCTGGACGGCCCGGACGACGAGCTCAAGGAGCTGGCGGATACCTTCGACGACATGCTGGAGCGGCTGGACCGGGCGTTCACCGCCCAG
Source organism: Streptomyces sp. NPDC005266 (assembly GCF_040607655.1). Lineage (NCBI taxonomy): Bacteria > Bacillati > Actinomycetota > Actinomycetes > Kitasatosporales > Streptomycetaceae > Streptomyces > Streptomyces sp. NPDC005266. The sequence goes on along the minus strand of NZ_JBEXHC010000017.1, from coordinate 37,227 downwards.
CAGCGGTTCGTCGCCAACGCCTCGCACGAGCTGCGCACCCCGCTGGCGATCAATCGCACGCTGCTGGAGGTGCAGCTCTCCGACCCGCAGGCGCCCCCGGAGCTGGTCCAGCTCGGCAAGACGCTGCTGGCCACCAACGAGCGCAGCGAGCAGCTGGTGGAGGGCCTGCTGCTGCTGGCACGCAGCGACAACGAGATCGTCGACCGCAAGACGGTGGACCTCGCCGAGGTGGCCTCCCAGGCGCTGGAGCAGGTGCGCGCGGAGGCGGAGGCCAAGGGCGTGGAGCTACGGGGCGTCCGCGGGCCCGCGGTGGTCCAGGGCAATGGCGTCCTGCTGGAGCGCATCGCGCTGAACCTGGTCCAGAACGCGGTGCGGTACAACATCGCGGACGGCGGCTGGGTGGAGGTCACCACCGAGATTCAGCAGGGTCAGGCGGTGCTCGTGGTCTCGAACACCGGCCCGGTGGTTCCGGCCTACGAGATGGACAACATCTTCGAGCCGTTCCGCAGGCTCCGTACGGAGCGCACCGGCAGCGACAAGGGCGTCGGCCTGGGGCTGTCGATCGCCCGCTCCGTGGCGCGCGCCCACGGCGGCAGGATCGCCGCGGAGCCCCGCGAGGGCGGGGGGCTGGTGATGCGGGTGGTGCTGCCGGTCTGAGGCCGGGGGAGCCGCCGGTCCGGGGCCGGAGCCGAGGCCGGAAGCCGGAAGCTGCGGTACCGTCGGGATGTGTTCGCTTTGGGCGGAATTTTCGTGATCCGCCCACCAGTCGTATCGTGTGTGATCGATCACATGGACGAATTTCCAGCCATATACTCTCCGTGATCGTCACGGCTGACGGAAAGCCGGGAAAATCCGGGTTTTCGGGGGCCGTGATCACGGGAAGTACACGTCATGGCGCGCGCGAGTGCGACATCCGGACCGTGTACGGTCCCGATGGCCATCCAACCCGATCACCTCTTCAGGGGTGCGGTTGGGTGTCGATTGAGTAACAGACCTTGATGTGAGGCAAAATCTCCGCCTCGGGTCGGGCACAAGTCCGGCCTCTCACGCGTTACGTGCGCTGGAGACACCACAGACACCCAGAGGGGGAGAGGCGACATGGCAACGGATTACGACACTCCACGCAAGACCGACGATGACGTCAACGAGGACAGCATCGAGGAACTGAAGGCCCGGCGGAACGACAAGTCCGCGTCGACGGTCGACGTGGATGAGTTCGAGCAGGCCGAGGGCCTGGAGCTGCCCGGCGCGGACCTCTCGAACGAGGAGCTGTCCGTGCGGGTGCTGCCGCGCCAGGCGGACGAGTTCACCTGCATGAGCTGCTTCCTCGTCCACCACCGCAGCCAGCTGGCCGCCGAGACCAAGAACGGCCAGCCGATCTGCCGCGACTGCGCGGCATAAGCCGCGGGGCAGACGTGGAGGCGGAGCACGGCGACGTGAGCGAGGCGCATGTCGAGCGAGGCCGGATGGCCTCGCTCGCAACCGCCGTGGGCCGTGGCGTCCGACGGGGCGGTGAGCGTGCGAGGGCGGGGGTTCACGCGGTCGCCGACCGGATCATCGCGAACGCTCCACGCATTCCGGTCCGCGACCTCGCGAGCCTGCGCAAGCAGTTCCCCGGGCTCGGCCCGGAGCAGATCGCGGACAAGCTGGTGGCCGGTGCCGCCAACGGCACCTCCACCGTGGGCGCGGGCGTCGGTGCCGCGGCGATGCTGCCGGCCCCGCCCGCCATGCCCACCGAGCTGGCCGCCGAGATCGTCGGCGTCGCCACCATAGAGATCAAGCTGATCGCCGAGCTGCACGAGGTCTACGGTCTGCGTGCGCCCGGCACCGTGCGCCAGCGGGCCACCGCCTATCTCGGCGCGTGGGCCCAGGAGCGCGGTATCGACGTGACCGTGCCGGCGACGGTGAACGCCGCCCTGGGCGTCCAGATGAAGCGCGAGCTGCGGCAGCAGGTCCTCAAGCGCAGCTTCCGCAATCTGCCGATCCTGGCGCCCTTCATGGTCGGGGCGGCCGTCGGCGCCGCGATGAACCGGCGCGACACCAGGAAGCTCGCGAGCAAGGTCCGCAAGGATCTGCGCGCCAAGCAGGTCCCCTGGGGCGCCCTGGGCGCCCTGGAGCCCCCGGCCGAGTGAGTCCGGGGTCCAGGCCCCGTCAGGAGCGCACGGCCGTGAGCGCGGCGGCGAGGCGCTCGGGGTACCGCGTCGAGACATAGACATACGGGGTCGGGTCCTCGGGATCGGTGACCTCCACCCGCAGCGCGGTCGGGATGTAGCTGCGCAGCAGCATGAACGCCCGCGGGTCGGCCTTGTGCGTGCGCCAGGCGGCCGCCTCGGCGGCGTCCAGCACCTCGGTGGTCCCCAGCGCCGACACCGGGATCCGGGCTTCCCCGGCCACCAGCGAGCCCGCCACCACCCGCACCCGTGCCGAGCCGTACGAACTCACCGCGACACAGGCCAGCGCCGCACCGCCGATCAGGCCGCCGAGCATCGGCAGAGTGCCGAACGGCAGCATGATCAACCCCATGGCGACCCCGATCAAAACGGCGATGAACCACCACGAACGGGGCGCGGTGAGGCGTTCTTCGTAAGGCTCCATGCGTATCAGCTTGGCACGGCCGCCGACCGGGGCTGTTCGCGCGGGTAAGGTCAGCCGTTGTGAGTGGAACAACGACAGTGCTGACGCCGCCGGACGGTGCCACGGCGCCCGTGCGCCACCCCGCCGCGCCCGCGCCCGGGGAACCCCTCGACAGACACAACGACCAGTGCTTCGGCTGCGGCGACGACCAGCCGAACGGTCTGCGCATGCGGGCGTGGGCCGGCGAGGGCGTGAGCATCACCGCCGAGTTCACGGCTCAGGCCGCCCACCAGGGCGCTCCGGGCTTGGCCCACGGCGGAGTGCTGGCCGCGGCGCTGGACGAGACGCTCGGGGGGCTCAGCTGGCTTCAGCGGGTGATCGCGGTGACCGGGCGGCTGGAGACGGACTACGTCCGGCCGGTGCCCGTCGGCGCGGTGCTGCACCTGGAAGCCCGGGTGACCGCCGTGTACGGCCGCAAGATCTACTGCGTGGCCACGGGCCGGATCGGCGGTCCGGACGGCCCGGTCGCGCTGCGCGCGGAGGCGCTCTTCATAGAGGTGCGGGTCGACCACTTCATCGAGAACGGCCGGCCGGAGGAGATCAACGCGGCGCTCGCCGACCCGGACCAGGTCAGGATCGCGCGCGCTTTCGAGGTGAAGCCATGAGCCACGATCCCGTGAATGTGCTGATCCGCAGGGTGGATCCCGGGGTGCCCGTCCCCGGCTACGCCCACCCCGGTGACGCCGGCGCCGACCTCGTCACCACGCGGGCCGCGGAGCTCGCCCCCGGGGAGCGGGCGGTTCTGCCCACCGGAGTGTCTATCGCGCTCCCCGAGGGGTATGCCGCTTTCGTGCATCCGAGGTCCGGACTCGCCGCCCGCTGCGGAGTAGCCATGGTGAATGCCCCAGGGACCATCGATGCCGGGTACCGTGGAGAGATCAAGGTGATCGTGGTCAATCTCGACCCGCGCGAGAGCGTACGGTTCGAGCGCTTCGACCGCGTCGCCCAATTGGTCGTCCAGCAGGTCGAGAAGGTGCGCTTCCACGAGGTGGCGGAGCTTCCCGGGTCGGCGCGGGCCGAGGGGGGCTTCGGGTCCACCGGCGGTCATGCCGCCGTGGACGGCACAACGGGTGGGAATGGATACGCTTCGGTCGGTTCCGACCGGGAAGGACGATGACGTGTTCGGACGTCGCCGCAAGCGCAGCGAGGAGGATGTCGAGTCGCTCGACGTCACCTCCGAGGAGTTGGCCGAGGACGCGGAAGGCGCGGACACCGCTGAGGAGGCGGACACCGGCCGGGTGAGCCTGCCGCCGGCGCCACGCCCCGATGGCCCATGGGATGTATCCGAGGTGCGCCGGCCCGGCGAGGGCCGGGTCGACCTGGGCGGCCTGTTCGTGCCCGGTGTCGAGGGCATGGAGCTGCGGGTGGAGGTCGCGGGCGACGCGATCGTCGCCGCGACCGTGGTGCTGCGGGACAGCGCCGTGCAGCTCCAGGCGTTCGCCGCGCCCAAGAAGGAAGGCATCTGGGGCGAGGTACGGGACGAGATCGCCACCGGCATCACCCAGCAGGGCGGTGTCGTGGACGAGGTCGAGGGCCCGCTCGGCTGGGAGCTGCGGGCCCAGGTGCCGGTGCAGCTGCCCGACGGCACGAACGGTGTGCAGGTGGTCCGCTTCATCGGCGTCGACGGACCGCGCTGGTTCCTGCGCGGAGTGATCTCCGGGCAGGGCGCCGTGCAGCCCGAGACCGGCAGTCTGCTGGAGGCCATCTTCCAGGACACGGTCGTGGTGCGCGGCGACGGCCCGATGGCCCCGCGCGATCCGATCGTGCTCAAGCTGCCGGACGACGCGCAGATGGTGCCCGACGGGGTTCAGCAGGAGGAGGCGCAGGGCTCGCGGTTCGCGGGCGGCGCCGACCGGCTCCAGCGCGGCCCGGAGATCAGCGAGGTGCGCTGACCGGTTCCGCGAGGAACGACAGCCAAGGCCCGACGGGGCCCGGGGCCTGGCCCCGGGCCCCGTCGGTATTTTCCCGGTCCGCGTTGAACACGCGCCGCACACGAGCCGTACTGATGGGGGCGAGACCTCCAACTCCCGCCAGGGCCCGACCGCCCCCTCGGTCCTGACGCCTTGGCGGGCTGGTCGCTCGCATCCGGCTGAGCCCCGGCGCAGGTCCCGGCCTGGTACGAGCGTTGACCGGTGGGCCGTACTCTTCTCTGCGGAGTACGGCCCACCGCTTTTGCGCGGGGGCGTCGGTGTCAGGGATGCGCCAAGAGAGCGCCCATGGCCGTATGGGAGCCGTCAACGCCAGGCCGCACGCCGCACGCTCGGGGGTTTCCTCCGCACCGAGAAGCCGCTCTTCGCGGGGCTGCTGGTCGGCGCGATCCTGATCACCACCGGTCTGACCTAATTCCCGGCACTGGCCCTTGGCCCGATGGCGGAGGGACTTTCATGAGCACCACCACCACTCCCATACGGACCGCCCGGGAGACGAGCAGCCACCCGGGCCCGAGGGCTCCGGCGGGCGCGTCTCCGGCGGCCTGTTCGACCCCAGGCAGCTGTGAAGTCGCTGCCGGAGGTTCACCGTCGACCTGGCCGCCAAGAAGGCCCGGCGCGACCGCCGCGATGCGCGGCTGACCCCCACCGAATGGCATCTCCTGGAGGTCCTGGTGCGCAACCGGGGCGGCTGGTCAGCCAGAGACAGCTGCTCCAGGAGGTCTGGGGACCCTCGTGCGGGACCGAGACCAACTAGCTGCGGATCTGCATGGCCCAGCCGCGCCGCAAACTGGAGGCCGGCCCCTCCCATCCGCGGCACGTCATCACCGAGCCGGGGATGGGGTACCGGTTCGAGCGATGAGCGGCCAGGCGCGGGTTGCGGCGGGGGCTCACCGGTACGCTGGCCGTATGAGTTCCGTACGCCAACCCTCCGACAAGGGTGACAAGCCGGCCGGCCGCATCAGGCGGATGCTCGACCGGCTGTCGACGTCCCAGGAGGATCTCCACTCCGCCGAACTGCAGCAGGACGCGGAGGCCGCGGGCTGCACGAAGATCGGTGACTGCGGGGACCGCCAGATCGTCAAGGTGACGGGCACGCTGCGCACCGTGACGCTGCGGCCGCGGGCCGGGGTGCCGGCGCTGGAGGCGGAGCTCTTCGACGGCAGCGCCGCGTTGGACGTGGTGTGGCTGGGCCGTCGCTCCATCATCGGGATCGAGCCGGGCCGCAAGCTGATCGCCAGCGGCCGGATCTCCATGAGCCACGGGCGCCGGGTGCTGTTCAATCCGAAGTACGAACTCCGACCGCTCGGACAGGAGTAGCCGGTGACGTCAGACAACACGACGCCCCCGACCGATCATCAGGACGCCGCCGCCCGCGGCAGAGCGGCGGCGGACACCGCCCTCCTGGATGCCTTCGGCGGGGTGCGGGGCATGGTGGACACCACCGTCCCCGGTCTGGTCTTCGTCCTGCTGTACACGATCAAGCGCGACATCCACCTCGCTGCCCTCGCCTCGCTCGGGCTCACCGTGCTGCTGGCGGTCGCCCGGCTGGTGCGCAAGGAGACACTGAAGCACGCCTTCAGCGGGGTCTTCGGGGTCGCGTTCGGCGCGATCTTCGCGATGATGTCCGGCGACGCCAAGAACTTCTATCTGCCGGGCATGCTCTACACCCTGGGCCTGGCGATCGCCTACATCCTCTCGGCGATCTTCCGTTATCCGCTGATCGGTGTGCTGCTCGGGCCGATGCTCAAGGAGAACCTCTCCTGGCGCACCCGCAACCCGGGCCGGTTCCGCGCGTACACCAAGTCGACCTGGGCGTGGGGGCTGATCCTGCTGGCCAAGTCGGCGGTGCTCTTCCCGCTCTACTGGTGGGGGGACGCCACCCAGCTGGGCTGGGTCAAGGTGGCGCTGGGCATTCCGCCGTTCCTGCTCTGCGTCTATCTCACCTGGATCTTCCTCGCCAAGGCCCCGCCGCCGATCGATGTGATCGCGGAGATGGAGGCCGAGGAGAAGGCCGAGCGGGAGCGGGATCGGGAGCGCACCAAGGCCGAGGCCGAGAGGATCGCCGAGCCGGTGATCGCGGAGTGGACGGACCAGATCGTCAGCGAGGCCCAGGCCCAGGCACAGCCCCGGCCCGACGCCGTCGACCGCCGCCGGCCACCGCGGCACCGCCGCTGACCGATACCCGCCTACGCGAGGGCCCCGGTGGACCGAAGTGGTTCCCGGGGCCCTCGCGTCGTACAACGCCGCGGGGCCCTCGCGTCGTACAACGCCGCGGTGCTCAGCCCTCGGCCGGCTCGCGCTTGACGGACAGCAGATCCTCCAGCTGCTCCTCGCGTGCCTGCGCCGCGACGAACAGCAGCTCGTCGCCCGCCTCCAGCACGTCGTCCTTGTTCGGGGTCAGCACACGGGTGCCGCGGATGATGGTGACCAAAGTGGTGTCCTCCGGCCACTCCACATCGCCGACCCGGGTGCCGACCAGCGCCGCCTCCGGCGGCAGCGTCAGCTCCACCAGGTTGGCGTCGCCGTGGCTGAAGCGCAGCAGCCGCACCAGATCGCCGACGCTCACCGCCTCCTCGACCAGCGCCGACATCAGGCGGGGGGTGGAGACGGCGACATCGACGCCCCATGCCTCGTTGAACAGCCACTCGTTCTTGGGGTTGTTGACCCGGGCGACCACCCGGGGCACCCCGTACTCGGTCTTGGCCAGCAGCGAGACGACCAGATTGACCTTGTCGTCACCGGTGGCCGCGATCACCACGTTGCACCGCTGAAGCGCCGCCTCGTCCAGCGAGGTGATCTCGCATGCGTCGGCCAGCAGCCACTCGGCCTGCGGCACCCGCTCCACCGAGATGGCGGTCGGTGCCTTGTCGATGAGGAGCACCTCGTGCCCGTTCTCCAGCAGCTCGCCCGCGATGGAGCGCCCCACGGCGCCCGCTCCGGCAATGGCAACCCTCATCGTGACTCCTCGGGTCCCTTTTCGAACGCCGCCTCGACCTTCTCCACCTCATCGCTGCGCATCATCACGTGCACGAGGTCGCCCTCCTGCAGCACCGTCTGGGAGGTCGGCAGCATCGCCTCGCCGAGCCGGGTCAGGAACGCGACCCGCACCCCGGTCTCCTCCTGGAGCTTGCTGACCTTGTGCCCCACCCACGCGTGGGAGGTGTGCACCTCGGCCAGCTGCACCCCGCCGCTCGGATCCCGCCACAGCGGCTCCGCACCGGACGGCAGCAGCCGCCGCAGCATCTGGTCGGCGGTCCAGCGCACGGTGGCCACGGTGGGGATGCCGAGGCGCTGGTAGACCTCGGCGCGCCGGGGGTCGTAGATACGGGCCGCCACGTTCTCCACGCCGAACATCTCACGGGCCACCCGGGCCGCGATGATGTTGGAGTTGTCGCCGCTGCTCACCGCGGCGAAGGCGCCGGCCTCCTCGATGCCCGCTTCGCGCAGGGTGTCCTGGTCGAAGCCGACACCGGTGACCCGGCGGCCGCCGAAGCCCGCGCCGAGGCGGCGGAAGGCGGTGGGGTCCTGGTCGACCACCGCGACCGTGTGTCCTTGCTGCTCCAGGGTCTGGGCGAGTGCCGCCCCCACCCGGCCACAGCCCATGATCACGATATGCATGCGTCCTACCCCGCACTCCTGATGACAGTGCTGAACTGCACAAACACCCTGCTCACATCTTCCTTCCAGGACCTACGGGGCGACAGCGGGGGGCACGACCCCGGTGCCGGTACCGGCGGGGACGCCGAGTCGTCCGCCCGGTGTCTGCCCCCACCGTATCCGTACCCATGACGCGGGCCCGCGCCCGTGCACGGCACTCCCGAATGATGGGGGTGACGTATGACATACCGGCAAAGTTCCCGAGATGATCGGAGAGGTGGAGCAGGTGGTGCAAGACTGATCATTTCCGAATGAGGACGAGACGCGAAAATGCTGTGGACGATCGGCTTGGGCCACTACCGTGGGGGCCGGACAATGGCGGTTCATTCGGGGCCTCGCCCCGTCATCTTCGCCCGGCATCCAGGACCTTTACTCATTCATCACGGGAACTGGCCCTGGCCTCACGTGAGTTCGAACTCGGTTACGGTCGTCGGACACTCGGTCACGGCGTGGTTAAGATGATCGATGTCTTCCGTTTTGGACGGGACATCAGGCACTGAACCGTTCCTTCCGCGCCCGCGTTCTCCTGCACGAGGATCCTGATGACTGATCACATATCGGAGGCGGTGAGCTGGTGTCTGGCCGTCGTCCTCCTCGTCGTATCGGTGCTTCTGATGCGTCAGCGGCAGATCACCGCCGGCGTGCGCAGGCGCAATGCCACGCTCGAGGACAGCCTGCGGGCCCGTGACGAGGAGGCGAAGCATCTTGTCGAGGTGCGCCTTCCGGCGATCGCGGACGCGCTGAGCCAGCCCGCCCCGCTGCCGGGACTGCGCGACGAGAAGCTGGCCGGTACGGCCTTCGCGCAGAGCCTGCACGCCGTCATGGAGCAGTTCACGCGGGCGGTGGACAAGGCCCAGGCGAGGGCCGACGCGTCCGCCAAGGCGGCGCTCAAGGCGTCGATGCGTGCCGTCCAGGGGCTCGCCAACGAGCAGCAGGTGTCCATTTCCCGGATGCAGGACCGGCACGACAACCCCGATGTGCTGCGGGACCTCCTGGAGATCGACCACGCCAATGCGCAGTTCGGCCGCCGTGCCCAGGCCATCGCCGTGCTCTGCGGATCCTGGCCGGGACGCCAGCGGATGGCCTCCTCGCTGACCGATGTCGTCCGCGGGTCGAAGTCGCGCATCCGCGACTACCAGCGGGTCCAGGTGCACAGCCTGATCGACGTCGCCGTGGTGAGCCGGGCCGTCGAGCCCGTCGTGCTCGCGGTCGCGGAGCTGCTGGACAACGCCGCCCGCCACTCACAGCCCAACACCAGCGTCGAGGTCAGCCTGCAGCCGGTGCACAACGGCGCCTGCATCGTGATCGACGACGCCGGGGTCGGCATGGACGGCCTGGAGGTCCAGCGGGCCGCCACCCTGCTGTCCGGGCAGCGCGCCGTGGACGTCTCCCGGCTCGGCGACCCGCCGCAGTTCGGCTTCGCCCTCGTGGGCCTGCTCACCGCGCGGTACGGCTTCAGCGTCTCGGTGGACACCAGGTCCCCGTACGGCGGTGTGCGCGCCGTGCTGTTCCTGCCCGCCGCGCTGCTCACCCAGATCGATCCCCAGTCGCCGGGGACCGCCGCCACCGCCCAGGACGGCCAGGGAGCCGCCCCGCTGCGCACCCTCCCCTCCCGGCAGACCCGCGCCCGCCGCGCCGGGCCCCAGGCCCAGGCCCAGGCCGGGCTCCAGGCCCAGGCGCCGGACCCGGCCCCGGACCCGGCTCCTGCTCCGGCCCAGTCGGAGGCACGGGTTCCGGCCCAGGCGCCGGCGCCGGACCCGGATCCGGCTTCGGCTCCTGCTCCGGCCCATGCGGAGGCACAGGTTCCGGCCCAGGCGCCGGACCCGGCCCCCGCCCAGCCCGCCCAGCCGGCCGCCGACGAGGACGCCACCCGCGTCTACGGCTCGACGGCGGGCGGTCTGCCCAAGCGCCGCCGCCGACAGCCCACCGTGGCCCGGCCGGCCGACGACTGGCCCACCGCGCCCGGATCCCCGTCCGGTGCCCCCGAACCCGACACGGGCTCGCACCGTGTCCGATCGGCCGAGGAAACCGCCCAGCGGATGGGCGCGTTCGCGCGCGGCACGCGCTCCGGACGCGCCCGGAGGCAGGACGCCGCCCCCCACAACGAAGAAGGGAATCGCCAGGCATGAACGACCACATGAACAACGAGCTCGGCTGGATGCTCGACGAGGTCGTCAAGATGCCGGAGGCACGGCACGCGATCCTGCTCTCCGCGGACGGGATGCTGCGGGCACACTCCCAGGGCATCCCCCGTGACGAGGCTGAACGCCAGGCCGCCGCGCTCTCCGGGCTTCAGTCGATCAGCCGCAGCACCTCCGAGTTCTGCGACGACGAGGAAACGCCGTGGCAGCAGACCCTCGTGGAGTTCGTCGGAGGCTATGTCTTCCTGATCGCCGCCGGCCCCGGCGCGTATCTCGCGGTCTCCGCCACTGAGGCGGTGGACATGGAGGGGGTCAGCTACCGGATGCAGAAGCTGGTCGACAGGCTCGGCAAGGAGCTCACCAGCCCGCCGCGGCAGGGCATCGCACCACACGGCATCGGACAGGGCATCGGCAGCCTCGCATGAGTCCGGGGAGGCACGAACGAGGGCTGGTACGGCCGTATGTCGTGACCGACGGCCGTGCCTACCCGACCCGGAACACCTTCGACCTGGTGACGCTGGTCATGCCCCACACCGACCGGCCGCTGACCGGGCTCAGCCCGGAGAAGCGGCGGGTCATGGAGCTCTGCCTCGGCGGGGCGCTCTCGGTCGCCGAGGTCGCCGGATACCTGGAGCTCCCCGTCAGCGTCACCAAGGTCCTGCTCGGCGATCTCGTGGACAGCGGCCACATCACCACCCGGTCCCCGATCCCCCCGGCCGAACTGCCCGACACCCAGCTGCTGCAGGAGGTGTTGGATGGACTCCGCGCTCGCCTCTGAGAACGCGGTCTATCTGCCCCGGACAGTGAGGGTGGCGGCGAAGCTGCTGGTCGTCGGACACTTCGCCGTCGGCAAGACGACGTTCGTCGGCTCGCTGTCCGAGATCCGTCCCCTGCGCACCGAGGAGACGATGACGCAGGCCGGTGCCGGCATCGACGATCTCGAGGGTACGGAGGGGAAGACGACCACCACGGTCGCCATGGACTTCGGCCGGCTGAGCCTCAGCGAATCCCTGGTCCTGTATCTGTTCGGCACCCCCGGGCAGCAGCGCTTCACCCCGCTGTGGCACGACATGACGCGCGGGGCGCTGGGCGCGCTCGTCCTGGCCGACACCCGGCGGCTGGAGCAGTCCTTCCCCGTGATGGCCGTCCTGGAGGAGCACGGACTGCCGTACGCGGTCGCCGTCAACCACTTCGAGGGCACGCCCCGGTTCGCCGAGGCCGAAGTCAGGGAGGCCCTGGATCTGCTCCCGGAGACCCCGCTGGTGACCTGCGACGCCCGCGACCCGATTTCCTCGACCCACGCCCTGATCGCCCTCGTCCAGTATCTGCAGGCCCTGCAGGCCCGCACCGCCCAGGAGAACGTGTGAGCCACCACCCAGTCACCGACACGACCGACCTCGCCCCGCCACCGGGCTGCCCCGCACACGCGGGCCCCTCCGGTGGCACAGGTGGCGCCGGTCCGGGTGCGAGCGTGCCGATCTACGGAACCGACTTCTCTGACGACCCGCACACCGTCTACGAGCGCCTGCGCACCCTCTACGGGCCGATCGCGCCGGTCGAGCTCTCGCCCGGAGTGTTCGCCTCGCTCGTCACCAGCTACCCGCTCGGGCTGGAGATCCTCCGCGACACCGAGCGGTTCGCCAAGGACCCCCGCGGCTGGCGGGCGGTGCACGACGGGACCGTCGGGCCGGACAGCCCGGTGGCCCCCCTGATGATGTACCGGCCCAACGCACTGTTCTGCGACGGCGAGGCGCACGCCCGGCTGCGCGGGGCGATCACCGACAGCCTGGACCGGGTGGACCCGCACGCGCTCAGCGACTACGTCGAGCGCAGCGCTGAGACCCTCATCGACGCCTTCGCCTCCACGGGCGAGGCCGACCTGATCAGCGAGTACGCCGCGGTCATCCCGTTGCTCGTCTTCAACCAGCTCTTCGGCGCGCTCGCCGCGGACGGCCCCAAGCTGGTCGAGACCATGGGGAAGCTCTTCAACAGCGACGAGGACGCCGCGCGGGCCAACGACGAGCTGCTCCGCTGGATCTCGGGCCTCGTGGCGAGCAAGCGCCAGCGGCCCTCGGCCGATGTCACCTCCTGGCTGATCGCCCACCCCTCGCGGCTGGCCGACGACGAGCTGATGCAGCAGATCATCCTGCTGATGGCCGCCGGCACCGACCCCCAGCAGAACCTGATCGCCAACGCGTTGCGCCTGCTGCTGTCGGACGATCGTTTCGCCGGTGAGCTGTCCGGGGGCAGCCTGCCCGTACAGGACGCCCTCGACGAGGTCCTGTGGAACGACCCGCCGCTGGCCAACTTCGGCACCCGCTACCCCCGGTACGACGTCGAGATGGCGGGCGTACGGCTGCGCAAGGGCGAACCGGTGGTCATCAGCTACGCCGCGGCCAACAACGACGCCGCCCTCACCTCCGACCGCCGCGCCGGCAACCGGGCCCACCTCGCCTGGAGCGCCGGTGCCCACCGCTGCCCCGCGGAGCGGACGGCACGGGTGATCGCCTCGGTCGCGATCGAGCGGCTCCTGGACCGCCTTCCGGACATGGAGCTGGCCGTCCCCGTCGAGGAGCTGGTCTGGCGGCCCGGCCCCTTCCACCGGGCCCTCGCCGCGCTTCCCGTGCGTTTCCCCGCCCAGGTGGCGAGCTCCGCCGGGTCCCCGGCGTCCGCCCCCGCGCCGGACCGCCCGGCCGGGACCGTGGGAGACGGCCAGGGGAATCTGCCCGTCCCGTCGTCCTCGGCCCCCCTGGCCGGGATATCGGCGCCGAGCCGCCCCGACGGGAGCCCGGGGAGGCGACGCGTGTGGAGTTCCTTCACGGCGTGGTGGCGCGGGCAGTGAGCCGCCGGCGCCCCGGCTGAGCCGACCGTTTCCCCGCCTCGCCGCCGTACCTTGGGGTAGGCGGCTGGGCGGGGGCGGGGCCTACCGCTTACGATCCTCTGCGTGTCCAAACTGACCGACCTCCCGAAACGGATCCTCATCGGGCGGGCGCTGCGCAGCGACAAGCTGGGGGAGACCCTCCTGCCGAAGCGCATCGCGCTCCCCGTCTTCGCATCCGACCCGCTGTCCTCCGTCGCGTACGCGCCGGGGCAGGTGATGATCGTTCTGTCCGTGGCGGGTGCGTCGGCCTACCACTACAGCCCATGGATCACTGTCGCGATCATCGTGCTGATGTTCACGGTGGTCGCCTCGTACCGCCAGAACGTGCACGCCTATCCCAGCGGAGGCGGTGACTACGAGGTCGCCACCACCAACCTCGGCGCCAAGGCGGGCCTCACCGTCGCCAGCGCGCTGCTGGTGGACTACGTCCTGACGGTCGCCGTGTCCATCTCCTCCGGTGTGGAGAACCTCGGTTCGGCCATCCCCTTCTTCGTCCAGCACAAGACACTGTGCGCGGTCGGCATCATTCTGCTGCTGACCCTGATGAACCTGCGGGGCGTACGGGAGTCCGGCAAGCTCTTCGCGATCCCCACCTACGTCTTCGTCACCGGCGTCTTCCTGATGATCCTGTGGGGCGCCTACCGCGGGCTCGTCCTGGGCGACGACATGAAGGCCCCCACCGCCGGCTACGAGGTTCACGCCGAGCACACCGGGCTGGCCGGTTTCGCCCTTGTCTTCCTGCTGCTGCGCGCCTTCTCCGACGGCTGCGCCGCGCTGACCGGCGTCGAGGCGATCAGCAACGGCGTGCCCGCCTTCCGCAAGCCCAAGAGCCGGAACGCCGCCAGCACGCTGGCGCTGATGGGCGGCCTCGCCGTCGCCATGTTCTGCGGCATCATCGCGCTCGCCCTCACCACCGACGTGAAGATGGCCGAGAACCCGGCGAAGGATCTGCTGGACAAGGGTGTCGCGGTCGGCTCCGACTACACCCAGAACCCGGTGATCTCACAGGTCGCGGCCGCGGTCTTCGGCGACGGCTCGTTCATGTTCGTGGTGCTCGCCGCGGCCACCGCGCTGGTCCTCTTCCTGGCCGCCAACACCGCGTACAACGGCTTCCCGCTGCTCGGCTCGATCCTCGCCCAGGACCGCTATCTGCCCCGGCAGCTGCACACCCGCGGCGACCGCCTCGCCTTCTCCAACGGCATCGTGCTGCTCGCCTCGGCCGCCGCCGTCCTCGTCTACCTCTACGGCGCGGACTCGACCCGGCTGATCCAGCTCTACATCGTCGGCGTCTTCGTCTCCTTCACCCTCAGCCAGACCGGCATGGTGCGGCACTGGAACCGCCATCTGGCCACCGAGCGCGACCCGGCCGTGCGCCGCCGCATGGTCCGCTCCCGCGCCATCAACGCCTTCGGTGCCTTCTTCACCGGTCTGGTGCTGGTCGTGGTACTGCTCACCAAGTTCACCCACGGTGCCTGGGTGGCCCTGCTCGGCATGGTCATCTTCTACGCCACCATGACGGCCATCCGGCGCCACTACGACGGCGTCTCCGAGGAGCTGGCGGCGGCCACCGAGGAGCCCGACGAGGAGGAGGTGCGCCCCTCCCGGGTGCACTCCATCGTCCTGGTCTCCAAAATCCACAAACCCACGCTGCGGGCCCTGGCCTACGCCAAGTTGATGCGGTCCCACCGGCTGGAGGCGCTGAGCATCAGCGTCGACCCCGCCGAGACCAAGGCGCTGCGGGAGGAGTGGACCGAGCGCGGCATCGACGTCCCCCTGAAGATCCTCGACTCGCCCTACCGCGAGATCACCCGGCCGGTCATCGACTACGTCAAGGGGCTGCGCCGGGACAGCCCGCGCGATGTGGTCTCCGTCTACATCCCCGAGTATGTGGTCGGCCACTGGTACGAGCAGCTGCTGCACAACCAGAGCGCGCTGCGGCTCAAGGGCCGGCTGCTGTTCACCCCGGGCGTGATGGTCACGTCCGTGCCCTGGCAGCTGGACTCCTCGGAGCTGGCCCGGAAGCGGGCGCGCAAGCGGGCCGAGTGGAACGCGCCGGGCTCGGTGCGGCGCGGCCCGGTGGCCCCGGCGAAGCGCGAGAAGCCGGGCGTGAAGTCGCAGGTTCCGGGCCGGTAGGCCGCTCGCGGGTTCCGGGCCGGTAGGGCCCCGGAACCCGTCCGGGACGGAGTGAGGGGCGGGCCACGTAGACTGGTGGGCTGTTGTCCACGGGGCTGTCGTCCCGCTGGGCCGCAGCCCCACCGCCCCCTCACCCCTTCTGGAGCCGAGCCCGCCATGCACAATGAATCCAAGGCGTCGCTGGTCGGCGAGGAGTACGAGGTCGAGGTCGGCCCGGTGGCGCACGGCGGCCACTGCATCGCCCGTACCGCCGAGGGCCAGGTGCTGTTCGTACGGCACGCGCTGCCCGGGGAGCGGGTCGTCGCCAAGGTGACCGAGGGCGAGGAGGGCGCGCGCTTCCTGCGCGCCGACGCCGTGCGGGTGCTGGAGGCGTCCAAGGACCGGGTCGAGGCCCCGTGCCCGTTCGCCGGGCCGGGCAAATGCGGCGGCTGTGACTGGCAGCACGCCGCCCCGGGCGCACAGCGCAGGCTCAAGGCCGATGTGATCACCGAGCAGCTCAGCCGCCTCGCCGGACTCACCCCCGAGGCGGCGGGCTGGGACGGCACCGTCGAGCCCGCACCCGGCGACAAGGTCTCCCGGGGCGAGGTCCCGGCCTGGCGCACCCGGGTGCAGTACGCGGTGGACGAGCAGGGGCGGCCGGGACTGCGCCGCCACCGCTCGCACGAGGTCGAACCGGTCGACCACTGCCTGATCGCCGCCCCCGGCGTCACCGAACTCGGCATCGAGAAGCGCGAATGGCCGCAGATCGCCACGGTCGAGGCCATCGCCGCCACCGGCTCCTCGGACCGGCAGGTCGTCCTCACCCCGCGGCCCGGTGGCCGGCTGCCCATCGTGGAGCTGGACCGGCCGGTCTCCGTCCTGCGGATCGGCGAATCGCGCGGCCGGGAGCGCACCCGCACCGTGCACCGCGTCCACGGCCGCCCCTTCGTCCGCGAGCGCGCCGCGGGCCGCACCTGGCGGGTCGGCGAGGGCGGCTTCTGGCAGGTCCACCACAAGGCGGCGGATCTGCTCGTCGAAGCCGTCATGCAGGGCCTGATGCCCCGCAAGGGCGAGACCGCCCTCGATCTGTACTGCGGCGTCGGACTCTTCGCGGGCGCCCTCGGCGAGCGGGTCGGCGAGCGCGGCGCGGTGCTGGGCATCGAGTCCTCCAAGCGCGCCGTCGAGGACGCCCGGCACAACCTCCAGGACCTCGACCGCGTCCGGATCGAACACGGCAAGGTCGAGCAGGTGCTGCCCCGCACCGGCATCACCGAGGCCGACCTCATCGTCCTCGACCCGCCCCGCGCGGGCGCCGGCAAGGAGATGGTCACCCGCCTCGCCTCCCTCGGCGCCCGCCGCATCGCCTACGTCGCCTGCGACCCGGCGGCGCTCGCCCGCGACCTGGCGTACTTCCGGGAGGCGGGCTACTCCCCGCGACGGCTGCGCGCCTTCGACCTCTTCCCGGTGACGCATCACGTGGAGTGCGTTGCCATCCTCGAACCGGCCCGCGAGGGAAGCTGAGGCCCTCCAAGGCAGAGCGGCCGGCCCACGCTGTCAGAGCGTGTGCCAGCGCCGTTCACGGTCACCCTCTCGCAGAGACTCCCGTAGGAGCTCCGTGTCCGGGCGAGAAGGAAGTCCGGCGGAGCCGCACGCGGCAAGCATGGCCCGCCGTGCGGTGTGCTCGGTCAACCCTTCATAGGCTTCATGGGAGGCCATCCCCGTCAGCCTTCCGAGGCGGCTGATGGGCTGTCAAGGAGTCACGCTCGGGTCCCTTGCGGCGCCCGGTGCCGCCAGGCGCCGTCGGCGCGGCACGGAGATCGGCACCTACGCCTCGTGGAGCGCTTCCCGCGCGGCGTCCACGAAGTCCGTCAGGGCGGCCCAGAACGGGCTGTAGGCGTCGTGGAAACGTTGCCACGCCTCCGGCTCGTCGGCGCGCATCGCGCCGAGGGCCCGGTGGAAGGGTCCGGTCGACCTCTGCAGGGCGTTCGCCGCGTCGGCCGCGGCGGGTGGTCCCTCCAACTCGACGACGCGCACGCAGCGGCGGACCTTGCCGTACTCGTCGCGTTCGCGTTCGGCCAGCTCGTCCAGGGCGGCGGGGCGGCGCCGGGCATCGCCGGTGCGCTGGCCGGCGTCGACTTCCCAATACAACTCGGCGATGGAGTGGGCCTGTTCGATCAGGTCCAGGTACGCCATGCGCCTTCTCTCGCGCAGCCGCTCCGTGCGCTGGGTGCGCGCGGCGGTGTCCGCCTGTATGAGGGCGGCGCGGGTGTTGCCGCGGCTGGTGACCCAGCCGGCCAGGACCGCGGTGCCGCCGGTGAGGGCGGCGATCCAGAAGGTGTTGTCAGCCATGGCCGCCCGTGGTCCCGCCGGAGGCGAGGAGGGCGTCGAAGCCGCCGCCGCGGGCGAGCCGTTCGAGCTCGTCGAGGGCGCGGCGGGCCCGGTCGGCGGCGGCGGGGTCGCGGTCGGCGAGGCCGCTCTCCAGGAACTCGTCCTCGTCGAGGCGCAGCACCGTCTCCCGGTCGGCCGAGAGCCACAGGTCGAGGTCCAGGTCCGTGACGGTGAGCATGCCCGCTGCCACGACGACGGGCCGGGTCACATCGCAGTACCAGCCCTTGAGCGCACCGGAGGCCGTACGAACCTCCTTGACCGCGTACCAGCGGTCGCGCCAGAAGTGCTCGGTGAAGACGTCACCGTGCTCGAAGCGGACGAACCCGAAGTCGCGGACCGCCGCTCCGGCCCAGGGCGCGCGCACGGTGACGCGGGTCCCGTCGTCGGCGACGACGGTCGCGGGGTAGCGGACGTCGGGGCGGGGGTGCTTGACAAGCCTGACCGTGACCTCGCCGCCCGGCGCCAGTATGTCCTGCGCCGTGTCCGTCCCGCCCATGCGCTCCCCGCTTCCCGATCGGCTTTGCTCAGCCCGTCGTTCCGGCATTCGTGGGGCGAGCCTTTCGTACCTGCGGTCGCACGGGCCACTCAATTTCCCGAGGGCACCTCCTTGCTCACAGTCATCATCGGCCACCGCGGCTATCCCCCGATGGTAGGAAGATACGGAAGGCGTAACGGTTCGGCGCTATGTCTCACAGATATGTTCCAGGCATGAGCGCATCCGGGCTCCTGCCCGCCAGGACCGAACTTCGGCCCGTGGTCTCCGAGTTGAGGCTGTCGGCCTTCAAGACCCACCGCCGTGCCGCCTTCCCGCTGGGGCCGCTGACCCTGATCTCGGGGCCGAGCGGCAGCGGCAAGTCCGGTGTGCTGGAGGCGTACGCGGCGCTCGCGCGACTCGCGGGCGGCGCCCGGCTCGCGGAGGTGTTCCGCGAGCCTGCCGCGTACATCCCGCGCTGGGCCCGGCCGGACCGGCAGGGGCGGCGCGGCTTCCGCATCGGTTGCACCGTGGACGGCCCGGTAGGGCCGGTACGGCTTGACGTGGCCGTCCAGGCGGAGCCCGAGCTGCGGATCGTGGGCGAGCGGATGACGGGTGCGGGGGAGACCCTGCTGGAGACGGCGCTGCGCGACCCGGGTCGGCGCTGCGTGCAGGCCGCCTGGCATACGGCGGGGGCGGTCGCGGTCACCCGCGCCCCGCTGCCCGACGACCGGCTGGCCACCTCGCTGCTGCCGCTGCGGGTGGCGGGCACGACCGAGGGGCAGCGGCTCGCGCTGGCCGCCGCCGAGCAGGTCGTCATCGCACTGCGCTCGGTATTCCCCTGCGACCCGCGGCCGGACCGCATGCGGGTGCCGGCGGCGCCGCGGGACGGCCGGCTGCGCGGCGGCTGCGAGAACCTGGCGGCAGTGCTGCGGCGCACCAGCCGGGAGTGCGGCACCCGTCACGCGGCGCTGGTCGCGGCGGTCCGGGCGGGATGCGCGGGGCCGGTC
The DNA here is from genome assembly GCF_040607655.1 of Streptomyces sp. NPDC005266. Taxonomy (NCBI): domain Bacteria; kingdom Bacillati; phylum Actinomycetota; class Actinomycetes; order Kitasatosporales; family Streptomycetaceae; genus Streptomyces; species Streptomyces sp. NPDC005266. The sequence goes on along the minus strand of NZ_JBEXHC010000017.1, from coordinate 18,001 downwards.
GAGGGCCTGGTGACGGAGGGGCGCGCGGACGGGGTGGTGCGCGCCCTGCTGGAGCAGGGGGAGCTCGGGCCGATGCCCGTGGAGCGGCTGGGGGACGGCGAGTTGCGCTACATCGCGCTGGCGCTGGTGCTGCTCACCGGACCGGGGGTGCTGGCGGTGGACCCGGTGGCTGATGTGCTGCCGGCGCGGCAGGTGCTGACGGTGCTGGCCGACGGGTTCGACCGGTGCATGGACCGGCGGCAGGCGCGGGAACTCCTGGGGGTGGCGGCCCGGATGTGCGCACGGGGGCACATCCGGCTCGTCGGGACGGTGGGGGACGTGACGGGGGCGCTCGGGGACGCCCCCGTCACGGTGGTAAACCTGGGGGCGTGACCGAGCCCCATGAGTGCGAGCGACGATCCGACGGCCTCGATGTGGCGGGGCTGCAGCGCCGGCTGGCCGCGTTCGCGGCGGCGCGCGACTGGCAGCGGTACCACACCCCCAAGAACCTCGCGGCGGCGCTGAGCGTCGAGGCGTCGGAGCTGATGGAGATCTTCCAGTGGCTGACGCCGGAGGAGTCGGCGCGGGTGATGGAGGACGCCGGGACGGCGGCGGGGGTCGAGGACGAGGTCGCCGATGTGCTCGCGTATCTGCTGCAGTTCTGTGAAGTTCTGGGGATCGATGCGCTCGCCGCGCTCTCCGCGAAGATCGACCGCAACGAGGGTCGCTTCCCGGAGACGGCGCCTTAAGGCCCTTTGTGTCACTCTCCGTAGTGATGACGTTATCCACAGCGCAACTGTTGTCAACAGATTCCTGAATTCCCCTAGCTTTTCTGCCTGTTAGTCATCACTCTGGGTAGTGGAGGAGTGACGGGTGCGGAAAGTCCGTTGAGAGGGGTACGGGGCATGGACGCGATGCGGCTGATCGGTGTCACCCGGCACGCCCTGGCAAAGGCCGGAAGCGTGCACGACATCGTGGCCGAGGCCTGGCAGGTCCAGGCACTGGCGGAGGCGATCGGCGGATATTTCGTGGTGAGCGGCCCGGCGGCCGCGCGAGCGGAGGCGCGCGGCCTGTGCGAGGCGGGGGGAAGGGCACGCGGCGCCCTGTTCCACCCCGTGCTGCACCATCCCACGCTGCACCGCGGGGGCGACGGCTTACGGGCGGCGCAGCTGTCGGAGCTGCGGGATCCGAGAGGGGTGCTGCTGGCGCTGGGGGATCTGCTCGCGGAGGCGGGGTTCGCTCTGGTCGGCGTCGCCTCCAGCACGGAGGAGGAGGCGCTGTACTGGCAGTGCGTGGAAGCGATCGACGCGGCCGACGAGGCCAGGGACCGGGTCCAGGGGATGCTCAGGCATCTCACCGGGCTGGAGTGGGGTGGGGAGTGGGGTGGTGCGGCATGAGCAGGCAGGATGGAGGCCATGGAGCTGCGCATTTTCACCGAGCCCCAGCAGGGGGCGAGCTACGACACTCTGCTCACCGTGGCCAAGGCGACAGAGGATCTTGGCTTCGACGCCTTCTTCCGGTCGGATCATTACCTTCACATGGGGAGCGTCGACGGGCTTCCGGGCCCGACCGACGCCTGGATCACCCTCGCCGGGCTGGCCCGCGAGACCCGGCGGATCCGGCTGGGCACCTTGATGACCGCCGCCACCTTCAGGCTGCCCGGCGTGCTCGCGATCCAGGTCGCGCAGGTCGACCAGATGTCCGGCGGGCGGGTCGAGCTGGGCCTGGGCGCGGGCTGGTTCGAGGAGGAGCACCGGGCCTATGGGATCCCCTTCCCGAAGGAGAAGTTCGGACGGCTGGAGGAGCAGCTGGCCATCGTCACCGGTCTGTGGGGGACGCCGGTCGGCGAGACCTTCAGCCATGACGGTGCCCACTACCGGCTGACCGACTCGCCGGCGCTGCCCAAGCCCGCGCAGGCCAAGGTGCCGGTGCTGATCGGTGGTCACGGGGCGACCCGGACCCCGCGGCTGGCCGCGCAGTACGCGGACGAGTTCAATATGCCGTTCGCCTCGGTCGAGGACAGCGAGCGCCAGTTCGGCCGGGTCCGGGCGGCGGCCGAGGCCGCCGGCCGCAAGGGCGAGGACCTGGTGTACTCCAACGCCCTGGTCGCCTGTGTGGGCAAGGACGACGCCGAGGTGGCCCGGCGGGCCCAGGCGATCGGCCGGGAGGTCGAGGAGCTGAAGGAGAACGGCCTGGCGGGTTCCCCGGCCGAGGTCGTCGAGAAGATCGGCCGCTATGCGGAGGCCGGCGCCTCCCGGCTCTACTTCCAGATCCTGGACCTCGACGACCTCGACCACCTTGAGCTGATCTCCTCGCAGGTCATGTCCCAGCTGGGCTGACGCGTCGAGCCGACCACCAGGAGCCCCCGTGATGTCCGTCCCCCGCCCGTCACTCGCCGCCGCGCTGGAGGGCGGAGCGCTCGTCCTCGACGGCGGGCTCTCCAACCAGCTGGAGGCACAGGGCTGCGATCTGTCCGACGAGCTGTGGTCGGCCCGGCTGCTCGCCGATGACCCCGGGCAGATCGAGGCGGCGCACACCGCCTATGCGCGGGCGGGCGCACGGGTGCTCATCACCAGCAGCTATCAGGCGACCTATGAGGGTTTCGCCCGCCGGGGCGTGGGGCGCGCCGAGGCGGCGGCGATGCTGCGGCGCAGCGTCGAGCTCGCCCGCACGGCCGCCGAGGCGTCGGAGGCGGGCGGCCGGGCCACGGCGCCGATATGGGTGGCGGCCTCCGTCGGCCCCTATGGGGCGATGCTGGCGGACGGCAGCGAATACCGCGGGCGGTACGGGCTGAGCGGGGCCGAGCTGGAGCGGTTCCACCGGCCGAGAATCGAGGCGCTGGTCGAGGCGGCGCCCGATGTGCTGGCGCTGGAGACGGTACCGGATGCCGATGAGGCGGCGGCGATGCTGCGGGCCGTCGAGGGGTGTGGGCTGCCCGTATGGCTGTCGTACAGCATCGCGGGGGAGGCCACCCGGGCGGGGCAGCCCCTCAGGGATGCCTTCTCTCTCGCGGCGGGGAACGACCAGGTGATCGCCGTCGGGGTCAACTGCTGTGAGCCGGGCGACGCCGACCGGGCCGTGGAGATCGCGGCCGACACCGCCGGAAAGCCGGTGGTGGTCTATCCCAACAGTGGGGAGGCGTGGGATGCGAAGGCGCGCAGCTGGCGCGGACGGGCGACCTTCGACCCGGCGCGGGTGAAGGCATGGCAGGACGCGGGGGCGCGGCTCATCGGCGGCTGCTGCCGTGTGGGGCCGGACCGGATCGCCGAGCTGGCGGCGGTGGTGACAAATCATTAGGTGACCGGCCACCACCCGGCGATACTCGGACGGGTGTTCTTGACGATAACCACCACCGGCACCGCCGACCGCCCCGCGACCGACCTCGGGTTTCTGCTGCACAAGCACCCCGACAAGGCGCAGCGGTTCTCGACCTCCCACGGCACCGCGCATGTCCTCTATCCCGAGGCGACCGAGCAGCGCTGCACCGCGGCGCTGCTGCTGGAAGTGGATCCCGTGGCGCTGGTGCGGCGGGGCCGTGGCAAGGGCCGGGGCGGTGCGCCCGACTCCGCGCTCGCGCAGTATGTCAACGACCGTCCCTATGCCGCCTCCTCCCTGCTGGCCGTCGCGCTGAGCGCCGTCTTCTCCAGCGCGCTCCGGGGGCAGTGCAAGGCGCGGCCCGAGCTGCCGGAGCGGCCCCTGCCGCTGCGGATCGAGGTGCCCGCGCTGCCCGCCCGCGGCGGTGCCGAGTTGGTCCAGCGGCTCTTCGGACCGCTGGGCTGGACCGTGACGGCCGAGCCGGTCGCGCTGGACGAGGAGTTTCCGGAGTGGGGCGACTCGCGGTATGTCCGGCTGGTGCTGGACGGCGAGCTGCGGCTGGCCGACGCGCTGCGTCATCTGTATGTGCTGCTGCCGGTGCTCGACGACGCCAAGCACTACTGGGTCGCCGCCGACGAGGTGGACAAGCTGTTGCGCTCCGGCGAGGGCTGGCTGGAGCACCACCCCGAGCAGCGGCTGATCACCAACCGCTATCTGGCCCGCCGCTGGTCGCTGACGCGCAGCGCCATGGAGCGTCTGGAGCTGGCGCGGCTCGCGGAGGCGGACGACACCGAGGTGGAGGATATCGACAACGCCGTCGCCGAGCCGACGGCCGAGGGCATGGAGGAGGAAGCGGGGACAGCGGGCACAGAAGGCGAGGACGGCGGGGAGAAACCGGTGCCGCTGGCCGTGCGGCGACGCGAGGCGATACTCGACGCCCTGCGCGGGGCCGAGGCAGCCAGGGTGCTCGATCTCGGTTGCGGGCAGGGTCAGTTGATCGCGGCGCTCCTCAAGGAGACGAGGTTCACCGAGATCGTCGGTGTCGATGTGTCGATGCGCGCGCTGAACGAGGCGGCGCGGCGGCTGCGGCTGGAGCGGATGCCCGAGCGGCAGTCGGCGCGGCTGAAGCTGATCCAGGGCTCGCTCGCGTACACCGACACCCGGCTGACCGGGTATGACGCGGCGGTGCTCAGCGAGGTGATCGAGCATGTGGATCCGCCGCGGCTGCCCGCGCTGGAGTATGCGGTGTTCGGTGCCGCACGGCCCCGGACCGTCGTGGTGACCACGCCCAACGCGGAGTACAACGTGCGCTGGGAGACCCTGCCCGCCGGGCACTCGCGCCACCCCGACCACCGCTTCGAGTGGACGCGGGAGGAGTTTCGAGGCTGGGCGCGGGAGATTGCCGAGCGGCACGGCTATGCGGTGGAGTTCCGCCCCGTCGGCCCCGAGGACCCCGAGGTCGGGCCGCCCACCCAGCTCGCGCTCTTCCGCATCGGTCCCGACAACGGCACCGACACCACAGATGACCGCACCGGCAACACCGTGCTGACCACCGCCACGACGACGAAGGAGGCCGCCGCATGAGCATCGACACCATCGACAAGCGCAGCCTCGGCGTGCCCGACCTCTCCCTCGTGGTCCTCATCGGCACCACCGGCTCCGGCAAGTCCACCTTCGCCCGGCGCCACTTCCTGCCCACGCAGATCGTCTCCTCCGACGTCTGCCGCGGTCTGGTCTCCGACGACGAGAACGACCAGAGCGCCACGCCCGACGCGTTCGACGTCCTCCACTACATCGCGGGCAAGCGGCTGGCCGCCGGGCGGCTGACCGTCATCGACGCGACCAACGTCCAGTCCGAGGCGCGCCGCAGCCTGATCAAGCTGGCCCGCGAGCACGACGTCCTCCCGGTCGCGATCGTCCTCGACATCCCCGAGGGCGAGTGCGCACGCCGTAACGCCGAGAGCCCCGACCGCGTCGGTATGCCCGCCCATGTCATCCCGCGCCAGCGCCGTGAGCTGCGCCGCTCCCTGAAGTCCCTGGAACGCGAGGGGTTTCGTAAGGTGCATGTGCTGCGCGGCGCCGAGGAGGTGGACGCCGCGCAGATCGTCACCGAGCGCCGTTACAACGATCTGCGCCACCTCACCGGCCCGTTCGACATCATCGGCGACATCCACGGCTGCCGCTCCGAGCTGGAGACCCTGCTGGGCAAGCTCGGTTATGCCCTGCACCGCGACGAGCTCGGCCGCCCGGTCGACGCCGTCCACCCCGAGGGCCGTACGGCCGTCTTCGTCGGCGACCTGGTCGACCGCGGTCCGGACAGCCCGGGTGTGCTGCGGCTGGTGATGGGCATGGTCGCCTCCGGCGCGGCCCTGTGCGTGCCCGGCAACCACGAGAACAAGCTCGGCCGTTACCTCAAGGGCCGCAAGGTCCAAGTCACCCACGGCCTGGCCGAGACCGTCGAGCAGCTGGAGCGCGTGCACACCGAGGACCCGGCCTTCGGCGACCGGGTGCGGGACTTCGTCGAGTCGCTGGTCAGCCACTATGTGCTGGACGGCGGGTCGCTGGTGGTGTGTCACGCCGGGCTGCCCGAGAAGTACCACGGCCGCACCTCCGGCCGGGTCCGCTCGCACGCCCTGTACGGGGACACGACCGGCGAGACCGATGAGTTCGGCCTGCCGGTGCGCTATCCGTGGGCCGAGGACTACCGTGGCCGCGCCGCTGTCGTCTACGGCCACACGCCCACCCCCACCGCCTCATGGCTCAACAACACGCTCTGCCTGGACACCGGCTGTGTCTTCGGCGGCCGGATGACCGCGCTGCGGTGGCCGGAGCGGGAGCTGGTGGACGTTCCGGCCGAGCGGGTCTGGTACGAGCCGGTCAAGCCGCTGTCGAACCAGGCCCCGGGCGGCGCCGAGGGCCGTCCGCTCGACCTGGCCGACGTACGCGGCCGCCGGGTCGTGGAGACCCGCCACATGGGCCGGATCGCGGTCAAGGAGGAGAACGCGGCGGCGGCGCTGGAGGTCATGAGCCGCTTCGCCCTCGGCCCCCGGCTGCTCGGCTACCTCCCGCCCACGATGGCGCCCTGCGCCACCTCGAAGGAGCCCGGATATCTCGAATATCCGGCGGAGGCGTTCGCCGCCTACCGCGCGGACGGGGTACGCCAGGTGATCTGCGAGGAGAAGCACATGGGCTCCCGGGCGGTGGCGCTGGTCTGCCGTGACGCGGGGGTCGCGCAGAAGCGGTTCGGCACGCCCGACGGGGTGTCCGGCGCGGTCTACACGCGCACGGGGCGGCCCTTCCTCGACGATCCGCGGCTCACCGAGGACCTCCTGCGCAGGCTGGCCCACAGCATCGAGGGCGCGGGTCTGTGGCAGGAGCTGGACACCGACTGGCTGCTGCTGGACGCCGAATTGATGCCGTGGTCGCTCAAGGCCGAGGGGCTGCTGCGCAACCAGTACGCGGCGGTGGGTGCGGCTTCCCGCGCCGTCTTCCCGGGTGTGCTCTCGGCGCTGGAAAGCGCGGCGGCGCGCGGCGTCGAGGTGTCCGTCCTGCTCGACAAGGAGCGCGAACGTGCCTCGGACGCGGCGGCGTTCACCGATGCGTACCGGCGCTACTGCTGGCCGGTCGAGGGGGCGGCCGGCATCCGGATGGCGCCGTTCCAGATCCTGGCCGTTCAGGGGCGCAGCCTTGCCGAGGTCCCGCACGACCAGCAACTCGCCATGATCGACCGGATGATCGAGGCCGAGCGGCCGGCCGACGCCGGGCACCGGCTGCTGGCCCCCACCCGCCGTCTCGTCGTCGACGCCGAGGACGACGCGTCGGTGGCCGCGGGCGTGCGGTGGTGGCTGGATCTGACGGCGGTGGGCGGCGAGGGCATGGTCGTCAAACCGCTACAGGGGTTCGTCCGCAAGGGCGACGGGCGACTGGTCCAGCCGGGCATCAAGTGCCGGGGCCGGGAGTATCTGCGGATCATTTACGGACCGGAGTACACCCGCCCGGAGAATCTGGACCGGCTGCGCGTGCGTCATCTGGGCCACAAGCGCTCCCTCGCGCTCCGCGAGTACGCGCTGGGGCTTGAGGCGCTGGACCGGCTGGCGGACGGCGAGCCGCTGTGGCGGGTGCACGAGGCGGTGTTCGCGGTGCTGGCCCTGGAGTCCGAGCCGGTGGACCCTCGGCTGTAGCCGCGGCGGGCCGGCGGCCCGCGATCGGGGCCCCGGCGGGTCGACCCTGGGGGGCGCGGCGCTGGTCGCCCTCACGAGTGGTGCCGCGCGGCCCGGTCTCGGGGCGCTCCGCATGGGCTGGGGCTGTGCGCTGGCGGCCGCTGCGCTCGCCGTGCTCGCGGGGGTCGCCTTCCGCACGGGCGTTCGTCCCGGCGACGCCCCCCGACTCCCGGGGCGCCCGGGCCCGGCGCGCCCCCATTGACGTGCCCGTGCCAGCTGCCTAGCGTGCTGGTCAATCCCGTCGGTTCTCCGCAAAGCCTGACGACGACGAGCAGAGCGGGGAGGGCGGATGAGTCTCTTCGAGGACGGACGGCCCTTTCTCCACGCGCTTCCGGCGGACGACCGGCGCGCGCTGCTCGCCCTCGGCACACCCCGGACGTACGAGCCCTCCCAGGTGGTGCTGCGCGAGCACGACCGTACGACCTTCGTCGTGGCGATCACCTCCGGCTGGGCCACCGTCTCGGTGGAGACCGAGCGTGCCGTCCGGTTGATACTGGCGCTGCGCGGCGCGGGTGAGCTCGTGGGGGACCAGGCCGCGGTGGACCACGGCTCGCGCAGCGCCACGGTGACCGCGCTCGGCCGGATGGGGGCGGTGGTCGTCTCCGGCGACCGGTTCCGCGCCTATCTGGCCGCCCGTCCGGTCGCGACCGTACTGATCATGCGTCAGTTCAGCTCGCGGCTGCGCAGCTCCGATGGCGAGCGGCGCTCACTGGCCTCCGAGAAGGTGCTCCAGCGGCTGTCCGCCCGCCTCGTAGAACTCGCCGAGCGCACCGGCCACCCCGGCCCCGGTGGTGCCATCACCGTCGATCTGCCGCTGCCGCAGCACGACATCGCCGCAGCCGTGGGCTCGACCCGGGAGGCGGTCGCCAAGGCGTTGCGGCTGCTGCGCGCCCAAGGCGTCGTCCGTACCGCCTCACGCCGCTTCGAGGTCGCGGACATCGGACTGCTGCGGCTGCTGGCCGAGGGGCGGGCGACGGGGGAGCGCATCCCGGCGAGCCCCTGCGAATAGCGCGGGCGCCGGGCGCGTACACCTGTGCGCGGGCACCGCGCCCGCACCTCCCCGGCAGCCCCCACTTCGAAGTTTTCCCGACTGTGTAAACGGCTACAGCCGTCGCACCGCTCCCGGGTGACTCTGGAGGCGGCACGGGGAGCGGGACCGTGTGCGACGGGGGTGCACACGGCCCAGCGCCCGAGCACCGGAGAAGGGCGGCGGGGCGGGCAGGGGGAGAGACCCCGCCGCCCGCTTCGGGCATCCCCGGCCACTACGGGAACCACCAGGCCACGGCATGAAGGACGGCGGGCGATGAGCGGACCGGAAGGCGCAGGCGTCGGTGTTTCGGCGGACCCGGGCCTTCGGCGGCTGGACATCCCGAAGGGCAGTCCGCTGGACGGGGCGGGTGAGGCGGGCGGCGCCCGCACGGCGCGCGAGGCGCGCGCACATCTGCACCTCGCCGTCGGCCCGGCCCGGATCTGCGCCGAGCCCGTGCCGCGTCCCCGGCCCGAAGGGCCCGTGTCCCGCGCGGAGTTGGAGCGGCTGCGCGGGATCTACCGGCGGGTCCCCGGCCATTCCGGGATGCGCGAGCATCTGCGGCGCACCCACCTCCTCGCCCTGTGCGGCGAACACGGCACCGGCCGCGCCTGGACCGGGCTCGCGCTCCTCGCCGAGCTCACCGACCTGACCGGCGGCGAGGTCTCCCGGCTCGGCCCCGGCATTCTCCACGGCACCACGGGCGGGGAGAAGATCCAGCGCGGCCACGGCTATCTCCTCGAACTCCCCGCTGAACGCCCTGCCGTGCTCCCGGCCGAGGACACCGCGACGCCGCCGGACCGCCTCCTGGACCGGCTGCGCGCCCAGGTCGCCGAGCGCGAGGCGTTCTGCGTCGTCCTCGTGGCGGGCGGCCCGGCCGCCGACCGGCTGCTGTGCGAGAGGCGCCACGCCATGGCGTACGAGCCCCCGGCCGCCGCCGACGTACTCGACCGCCATCTGACCGAGTTGCTCGGGGACGGACCGGCCGAACTGCTCGAACTGGCCCGCACGACCGCCGTACGGCCAGAGGTGGCCGAGGCGCTCGGCCTGGACGAACCGCGGCCCGCCGAGGCCGCCCGGCTCGCCCGCCATCTCGCCGCGCACGCCGAGGGCGGGCTGTCGGACGAACGGCTGCTGGAGCACTGCCGGTCGTTCGCCCCGCGCCAGGCCCGTGAGTGGTTCGCGGAATCAGGCCGTCCGGACACGCTGCCCGCGGCCCTGCCCGCCCTGCGCGCCGCCGCCCTGCGGATCGCGCTCGCCGTCTTCAACGGTTCGGCCTACAGCCTCACGGCGGAGGCCGCCGAGCTGCTGACCTGGGAGCTGGCCGTCACGCTGGACCCCCACCACGCGCCCGGCCGCCCGCTGTTCGCCGCACGCCCCGGGGCCGCCCTGGCCACGGCACGCGCGACCTGCGGCGATGGGGTGGAGGACCTGGGGGACACATCGGTCCCCATCCGCGCGGTGTGGTTCCGGGGCCGGCGGCTGGCGCTCGCGGTGCTGTACGAGGCGTGGGACGGTCATCACAACCTGCGTGGCCCGATGGCCCGTTGGCTGCGGGCGCTGTGCGACGACCCGCGCCCCCAGGTGTGGGTGCGCGCGGCGATTGCCACGGGGGTGCTGTGCGCCCGCGACTACCTCTACGGCTACGTCGAGCTGCTGCTGCCGCTGGTCCGCACCGACAGCCCGGTGCGGCGGATGGCGGCGGCCACCGCGCTGGCCGAGGCGTCCCGCGCGGCGGACGTCCGCCCCGCCGTGGACGGCCTGTTGCGCGCCTGGGCGCGAGGCGACGACGAGCGGGAGCGCGAGACCGCGGCGCTCGCCCACGGCTACGGCCTGGCGGCGGGCTCGGTCGCGGCGTCCCTGGAGGAGCTGGGCCGGATCGCGTGCGCGGACGGCGGCCGGACCACCTCGTACAGCGCGCTGCGGCTGCTGGCCGGGGCCGAGCCGCAAACCGTGCTGGCCCGCCTCACCCACTGGCTGCGCGACACCCGCCGGGCCCGCCGGGATCTGGCGGTGCTGACGGTGCTGCGCGCGGTGACCACCCGCACCTCCCATCTGTGGGGGCTGGGGGAGGTGCCCGAGCTGGAGCCGTACGCCGCCTGGCCGCTGGCCACCGCGCTGCTGGCCGCCCATCCGGGGTGCGCGCCCCGGCTGGCCGAGCTGTTGCGGGCCGCGCTGACCTGGGCCCGGTCGGCGGCGGCGGCCGAGGACGCGCTGGTCGGCTGGATCCGGCGGGCGGCCGGTGACGAGCGGCAGCTGACGGTGTTGTGCGGCTTTCTGCCCCGGCTGGCGCAGGACGGTGACGAGCCGCTCGACGCGGAGGCGGCAACCCGGATACGGGAGGTGCTGGAGGCGCTGTGAGGAGAGGGACGTCGATGGTGGAAGAAGCAGAGCACACGGAAGCAGAGCACACGGAAGCAGAGCACACGGAAGCAGAGCACACGGAAGCAGAGCACACGGAAGCAGAGCACACGGAAGCAGAGCACACAGAAGCAGAGCACACCCAGGACAGGGAGGACGAGGTGCGCCGCCTCTCGGTGACCGGCGCGCGCACGCTGCGCGAGGCGCTGCGCCATGGCGGGGACGGTCTGTCCGCGGCGCTGCGGGAGGCCGACGACGGTCTGCTGCTGAGCGCGCTCGACGAGGGGCTGCCCGCCGAGCGGGCCACCCGCGTCGTCGTCGAGCTGGTGCGCCGCGCGCCCGAGCGCGGTCCCCGGCTGGCGGACGCGGTGTGCGAGAAGGTGCTGCTCGCCGAGTTGTATCTGGACTCCCCGCCCCGGATCCCGGGCGCCGCGGGCGGATCGGCCCAAGACCCCGGTGCCCGCCGGCTGCGGGTGCGCAACGCGCTGATGCTGTACGAGGGACTGGTGCGCCCGTACGCGGCGCGCGGCGCCGTACCCGAGCTGATGGTGTGCGTCCTGCCCGGGCTGTGGGCCGCGGGCGAGGGGGCGGGCCGCGAGGTGGTGCGCCGGGTGGTGGAGACCCGGCAGACCACCGGGTTCGGCGAGAAGGGCTGGAAGGCGCTGTTCGCCGGGGTGGCCGAGGAGTGCCGGGAGCGCGAGGAGGCGGCGTCCCGGGCCGCCCGCCGCGAGGCGCGGGGCCGCTGGTGGCGCCGGGGCGCGGAGGACGGCGGCCGGATCGATCTGCAGCCCGGCCAGTTATGGGTCTCCGTCCTGCTGGGTTTCATCGCGGTCGCGCTGGTGCTGATCGTCGTCCTCGCCGTCGGATAGCGGGGCGGCCGGGGGCCGGACGGCGCGGCAGCCGGAAAAAGACCCGAACTTCCCGGTGGCACCTGCGTCGCGGGACGTTCATCGCGGGCCTCGAGCGGCGAAGATGGGTTCATGGGATTCCATGTCGACTCCGAGGCCGGGCGGCTGCGCCGCGTCATTGTGCACCGCCCCGATCTGGAGCTGAAGCGGCTCACCCCGTCCAACAAGGACGCTCTCCTCTTCGACGACGTCCTGTGGGTGCGCCGGGCCCGCCAGGAGCACGACGGCTTCGCCGATGTGCTGCGCGACCGCGGCGTCGAGGTCCATCTCTTCGGGGATCTGCTCACCGAGAGCCTGACGCTTCCGGCGGCGCGGGCTCTGGTGCTGGACCGGGTCTTCGACGAGAAGGAGTACGGCCCGCTCGCCACCGACCGGTTGCGCGCCGCCTTCGACGAGCTGACCGCCCCGGAGCTCACCGAGGCGCTGATCGGCGGGATGACCAAGCGCGAGTACGTGGCGCGGTATCCGGAGCCGGTCTCGGTGCGTTTCCACGCCATGGAGCCCGATGACTTCCTGGTCAACCCGCTGCCGAATCATCTCTTCACCCGGGATGCCTCCGCCTGGGTGTACGACGGGGTGTCGATCAACGCGATGCGCTGGCCGGCCCGCTGGCACGAGACGGTGCACTACGAGGCCGTCTACCGCCACCACCCCCTCTTCGCGGGCGGCGGCTTCCACGTCTGGTCGGAGGGTCAGGCGGCGTATCCCTCGACCATCGAGGGCGGGGATGTGCTGGTGCTCGGCAAGGGCGCCGTGCTGATCGGGATGAGCGAGCGGACGACTCCGCAGGCGGTGGAGATGATCGCCCACCGGCTCTTCGCGGCCGGTTCGGCCCGTACGATCGTCGCGCTCGACATGCCCAAGGGGCGGGCCTTCATGCACCTGGACACGGTGATGACGATGGTCGACGGGGACACCTTCACCCAGTACGCGGGGCTGGGGATGCTCCGCTCGTACACCATCGAGCCGGGTTCGGGCAGCCGGGACCTCAAGGTCACCGACCATCCGCCGGAGCATATGCACCGCGCGATAGCCGCCGCCCTGGGCCTGGACGCCATCCGGGTGCTCACCCCCACGCAGGATGTGCACGAGGCGGAGCGGGAGCAGTGGGACGACGGCTGTAACGTGCTTGCGGTCGAACCGGGCGTGGTGGTCGCCTATGAGCGGAACGTGACGACCAATACCTTTCTGCGCAAGCGCGGAATCGAGGTCATCGACATCCCGGGCAGTGAGCTGGGGCGGGGCCGGGGCGGGCCGCGGTGCATGAGCTGCCCGGTCGAGCGGGACGCCGTCGAGGGGTGACCGGCGGGGCCGTCCCGATGCCCTTCTCGGGGCACGATCGCACCCCCCGTATATATACGGCCCTTCGTATATGCTTCCATGGTCTGACCGCTGACACACATGTGACCGCCGTGACCTAGGAGCCCATCCCATGGCGATTGACCTCACCGGCCGCCATTTCCTCAAGGAGCTGGACTTCAGCGCCGAGGAGTTCCGGCGACTGATCGCCCTGGCCGCCGAGCTGAAGGCCGCCAAGCGCGCGGGCGCGGAGGTGCGCCGTCTCCAGGGCAAGAACATCGCCCTGATCTTCGAGAAGACCTCCACCCGCACCCGCTGCGCCTTCGAGGTCGCCGCCGCCGACCAGGGCGCCTCGACGACCTATCTCGATCCGGTCGGCTCGCAGATCGGTCACAAGGAGTCGGTGAAGGACACGGCGCGGGTGCTCGGCCGGATGTTCGACGCCATCGAGTACCGCGGCCATGGCCAGGGGGTCGTGGAGGAGCTCGCGGCCCACGCCGGGGTGCCCGTCTACAACGGTCTGACCGACGAGTGGCACCCCACCCAGATGCTCGCCGACGTGCTGACGATGACCGAGCACAGCGGCAAGCCACTGGACCGGATCGCCTATGCCTACCTCGGCGACGCCCGCTACAACATGGGCAACTCCTACCTCGTCACGGGCGCCCTGCTGGGCATGGACGTCCGTATCGCCGCGCCCAAGCTGCTCTGGCCGGACAGCACGATCGTGGACCTGGCCCGTCAGCTCGCCGCCGTGTCCGGGGCCCGCGTCATCCTCACCGAGGACGTCGAGGAGGGCGTGCGGGGCGCGGACTTCGTCGCCACCGATGTGTGGGTGTCGATGGGGGAGCCCAAGGAGGTGTGGGACGAGCGGATAGCGCTGCTCGGGCCGTACGCGGTGACGATGGACGTGCTGCGCGCGACCGGCAACGACGCCGTGAAGTTCCTGCACTGCCTGCCGGCCTTCCACGACCTCGGCACCGATGTGGGCCGGGAGATCCATGAGCGGCACGGGCTGACCTCGCTGGAGGTCACCGACGAGGTCTTCGAGTCGGACCACTCCGTCGTCTTCGACGAGGCGGAGAACCGGATGCACACGATCAAGGCGGTGATGGTCGCGACGCTCGGCGGCCCGAGCGGGGCGGACGTCAGCGTGAGCGGGGCGGAAGGATGAACCAGACGGCCTTGCCGTAGGGGGTCGGGCGGTAGCCCGCGTCCGCGCTGAGGGCTCGGATCAGCAGCAGCCCGCGCCCGCCTTCGGCCAGGCCGTCGGGTCTCCTGGGGCCCTTGGGTCGGCCGATCGCGTCGAGCCCGCCGGGCGGGGTCGGGTCCTGGTCGTGCACCTCGACCTGCCAGCCGCCGGTCGGCACCAGCTGCACCACGAGCTCAATCGGCTCGTCGCCTTCCGTGTGCTGCACCGCGTTGGCGACCAGCTCGGCCGTGAGCAGCTCCGCCGTGTCGCCGTCCACGGGGGCGCCGATGTCCGCGAGTGTGCCGCGGATCAGCGCACGCGCCAGCGGTACGGCGGCCGTCGTGTGCGGCAGGGTGAACCGCCAGGTGGCGGCGCGGGCGGGAGGGGGCAACGTACGGATCCAGTGCTCGGCGTGGTGTCGGCGTGGTAAGGATGCGGCAGCCCTTGACGGTATGGAGCGGACGATAGTGCCGGAAGGGGCCGTGGACCACTCTTGACGGGACTTACGGCCTTAACAACGCCTCGCCCCGCTCCCCGGTTCTATCGCGCACTCGTGACGACAGTCACGTCACGGTGATAATTTCGAGGGGCAGGCACCAGCCGTTCGGCTGAAGGAGGCCGTGGCTCCATGAGTCCGTTCACCGGATCCGTGTCCCGCACCGAGGACTGGCGCCATCTGCGCCTCACCCTCGACAACGGTGTGGCGACCGTCACCCTCGCCCGCCCCGAGAAGCTCAACGCGCTCACCTTCGGCGCCTACGCCGATCTACGCGACCTCCTCGCCGAGCTCGCCCGCGACGGCTCGGTACGCGCCCTCGTCCTCGGCGGCGAGGGCCGCGGCTTCTGCTCCGGCGGTGACGTGGACGACATCATCGGCGCGACCCTCGCCATGGACACCCGGCAGCTGCTCGACTTCAACCGGATGACCGGTCAGGTGGTGCGCGCCCTGCGGGAGTGCCCCTTCCCGGTGGTGGCCGCGGTGCACGGAGCGGCGGCGGGCGCGGGCGCCGTTCTCGCCCTCGCCGCCGACTTCCGGGTCGCCGATCCGTCCGCACGCTTCTCGTTCCTGTTCACCAAGGTCGGCCTCTCCGGCGGGGACATGGGCGCCGCCTATCTGCTGCCGCGCGTCGTCGGGCTCGGCCACGCCACCCGGCTGCTGATGCTCGGCGAACCGGTCCGCGCCCCCGAGGCCGAGCGGATCGGCCTGATCAGCCTGATGGCGGACGAGGGCGGGGCGGGGGCCGAGGCCATGGCGCTCGCCCGACGGCTCGCCGAAGGGCCCTCGCTCGCCCTCGCGCAGACCAAGGCGCTGCTCACCGCCGAGCTCGATATGCCGCTGCCCGCGGCGATCGAGATGGACGCGGCGACCCAGGCGCTGCTGATGACCGGCGCGGACTACGCCGAGTTCCACGCCGCGTTCACCGCCCGCCGCGCGCCCCAGTGGCAGGGGCGATGAGCACCACCGGCCGCCCGGCCCGTATCGCCGTCGTCGGCGGCGGGCCCGGCGGCCTCTACGCGGCGGCGCTGCTCGCCCGCCTCGACCCCGAGCGCGAGATCACGGTCTGGGAGCGGGGCGCTCCCGATGAGACCTTCGGCTTCGGCGTCGTCCTCTCCGACGAGACCCTCGGCGGTATCGAGCACGCCGACCCCACCGTCCACGCCGCCCTCCGGAACGAGTTCGTCCGCTGGGACGGCATCGACATCGTCCACCGCGGCCGGGTGGAGACCTCCGGGGGGCACGGCTTCGCCGCCCTCGGCCGTCGCCGGCTGCTGGAGATCCTCCATCAACGCTGCCACGCCCTCGGCGTACGGCTCCGCTTCCATGCCCAGGCGCCGCCCGCCGCATGGCTCTCGCGCGCGTACGACCTGGTGATCGCCGCTGACGGGGTCCACAGCGCCACCCGTCAGGCCTACGCCGATGCCGTTCGCCCCCGCGTCACCACCCACCGCTGCCGCTACATCTGGCTCGCCGCCGACTTCGCCCTGGGCGCCTTCCGCTTCGAGACCGCCGAGACCGAGCACGGAGTCCTCCAGCTCCACGGCTACCCGTATGCGCCTGACGCCAGCACCGTCATCGTCGAGGCACGCGAGGAGGTGTGGCGCCGGGCCGGACTGGACGACTGCACCGAGCGGGAGTCCACCGAACGCTGCGCCAAGCTCTTCGCCGACGCCCTCGACGGCCGCCCCCTGCGCTCCAACCGCTCGCAGTGGACCGCCTTCCGCACCGTCGTCAACGAGCGCTGGTCCCACGGCAATACCGTGCTGATCGGCGACGCCGCCCACACCGCCCACTTCTCCATCGGCTCCGGCACCAAGCTCGCCGTCGAGGACGCCCTCGCGCTGGCCGCGTGTCTCCGGGAACACCCCGCCCTCCCCGACGCCCTCGCCGCGTACGAGGCCGAGCGCCGCCCCGTCGTGGAGTCGACGCAGCGCGCCGCCCGGGCCAGCCTGGAGTGGTTCGAGAACCTGGGGCTGTATCTCGACCAGCCGCCCCGGCAGTTCGCCTTCAACCTCCTCACCCGCAGCCGCCGCGTCACCCACGACAACCTGCGGCTGCGCGACGCGGCGTTCGTCACGGCGGTCGAACGCGAGGCGGCCGTCCCGTCCGGTACGCCCCCCATGTTCACCCCCTTCCGGCTGCGTGGTCTCACCCTGCGCAACCGGGTGGTGGTGTCGCCCATGGACATGTACTCCGCCCAGGACGGCATCCCCGGCGACTTCCACCTCGTCCACCTCGGCGCGCGGGCGCTGGGCGGCGCGGGCCTGGTCATGACCGAAATGGTGTGCGTCAGCCCCGGGGGCCGGATCACCCCCGGCTGCGCCGGCCTCTACACCGACGGCCACGAGGCCGCCTGGCGCCGCGTCGTAGACTTCGCGCACGGCCAATCGCCGGGCGTGGCCGTCGGCGTCCAGCTCGGGCACAGCGGCCGCAAGGGCTCCACCCGGCTGATGTGGGAGGGCATCGACGCCCCCCTTCCGCACGGCAACTGGCCCCTCGTCGCCCCCTCGCCCCTCCCGTACCGCCCCGGAGTCAGCCAGACCCCACGCGCCCTCGACACCGCCGGGCTCGCCGCCATCCGCGACCAGTTCGTCCGCGCCGCCGAGCGCGCCGTCCGCGCGGGCTTCGATCTCCTCGAACTCCACTGCGCCCACGGCTATCTGCTCTCCGGCTTCCTGTCTCCCCTGACGAACCACCGCACCGATGCCTATGGTGGCTCGCTGGAGGCGCGCCTGCGCTACCCCCTGGAGGTCTTCGACGCGATCCGGGCCGTCTGGCCCGGGCGGCGGCCCATGGCGGTCCGCATCTCCGCGACGGACTGGGCCGACGGCGGGACGACCGCCGACGACGCGGTCGCCATCGCGGCCGCCTTCGCCGCTCACGGCGCCGACGCCGTCGACGTCTCCACCGGCCAGGTCGTCCCCGACGAACGCCCCGACTACGGCCGCTCCTACCAGGCCCCGTACGCCGACCGCATCCGCAACGAGCTCGGCGTCCCCGTCATCGCGGTCGGCGCCATCTCCTCCTGGGACGACGTCAACTCCCTGATCCTCGCCGGCCGCGCCGACCTCTGCGCCCTCGCCCGCCCGCACCTCTACGACCCCCACTGGACCCTGCACGCCGCGGCCGCCCAGAACTACACCGGGCCCGGCGCCTCCTGGCCGCTTCCGTACCAGGCGGGCAGCCGTGAGCCCCCGACGG
>NZ_JBEXHC010000016.1:0-163304 GCF_040607655.1 Streptomyces sp. NPDC005266 | reverse complement strand
AACGCGGGCAACCAGTGCATCCAAAACCGTTCGGGATGCGCGCAGTGCCTGGCAGTGGGTCCAAGACTCACTCCTGCTCACTGATTAGGAACGGTATGTGGCCCGCTTGATTCTTCGTGTCGGGGTTACCCGGTCAGCGACCGGCCAACACCGCCAACGGCCGGGCGCTGCCACTGGCCCTCCGAGCCTGAACGGAGAAGCGCATGGTCAAGACCATCAAGGAACAGACCGTCGGGCAGCTGGGCGGAAAGGGCAGTGTCCTGGCGCGGCAGCGGCGCGACCATGCCGAGATCGACCGGCTGATGGACCGCTACGCCCTTACGGCAGGCGACGAGCGGGAGCGTGTGCTGAAGGAGATCGTCCAGCTCGTCTTCAGCCACGCCTTCGCCGAGGAGACCGTGCTGTGGCCGGTGGTCAGGCGCAGTGTGGCGGACGGAGAAGAGCTCACCTGTCGGGTGGAGGAGGAGCACCAGGAGATCAACGACCTGGTCGCCGAGGTCGAACGCCTGCCCCAGGGCGATCCCGTACGGGAGGAAAGGATCGAGCGCGCCTTCGGCCTGATCCGTCAGGACATCCGCGACGAGGAAGACCTGCTGCTGCCCCGGCTGCAGGAGGCGATGGACGCGGCCCGGCTGGGCCGGCTCGGAGCGGTCTGGGAAGCCGCACGTCTGACAGCCCCCACCCACCCGCACACCGTCGTCCCGCGGCGCCCTCCGGGCAACGCCGTCCTGGGAGTGCCGCTGAGCGGATATGACCGGTCTCGCGACCTGCTCGGTGGCACCGACGGTCATGCTGCCAGGAAGCTGCTGGCCTGCGCCGCGGGACTGCTGTTCGCGGCCTTCACCGTAACCAGACGACTGCGCAAGAGGTCGTGAGAAGGCTCTGAGTAACCGCCCTCGGACACCCTTGGCGTACTCAGCTGATCGGATGTGGGCGGGGTGTTCGCCTTGCCGTTCGGCCCGTCGGGCCTTTGGTGACCCCGGCGGATACCACCTGAGGCCCCTTGCCTTCCGGCACTGCCCGAGGACTTTCGAGGGGAGCGAGGATGAGCCGACAACGCGGCAAGGCCACCCGCCCCGCGCGGCTGCGCTTCGAAGGATGGATTGCGGGCACAGGCACCTCCTCCGGGACGCGCATCGTGGTGGGACGCTGGAAGCGATCGCCGTTCGGGCCGTTCAGCGACGTGATGATCGAGCGAGCGAACGGGGAACGGCTGCTGTTGGCTCCCACCCGGGAGACGGCGGACTTCATCGCCCGCACCTACACCTTCGACACGGTGGGCATCGTGCCGGTCCGCGTGAGCGTCGAGGCGGGCACCTGGACCATCAAGGCCGGATCACTGGACATGCGCTTCACCACCGGTCGACGAGGACCCGCGGGGCTTGTGCTACGTGCTGTGCCCGGCGCACTCGCCCGCCGTCCGGCCTGGAGCGCGTTGCTGGATTTCCCCGCCCGCCTGCTGCTGACCGGAGTGCGGACCCGTGGCAGCGCCGGCGCCGGTCGCCGTGAGTGGTACGGTGCGCGGGATCTGAGACCGATCGGCGCGGTTTCGGCGGTCTTCGAAGGCGATGACCTCGGCGTGATGGCGCCCGTCGAACCCCCTGTGCGCTTCGGGTCCGGTTCGGTGCCCCGGAAACCCGCCGTCACACGGATCACCACGACGGTGGCACTGGCCAGCAGCGGCGCGCCCTTCAGGCGGCGCGCACCGACCGGGCGGGTTCCTCGGGACCGGGGTGGCTGTGCTGGCGGCCACCCCGCCGTCGGCGACGTAGCGCGACAGCTGCGAGGGCAGGTGCCGGGGACCAGGCGTGGCCAATCCGCCAGAGCGCGGCCCGAGAATTAGGGCGGCAAAGAAGAGATGACCGTGGACATTGCTTCCATAATTCTCGTCGTTGGTTGTCCGTTTCACTATCAGACGCGAACTGGCCGAACCAGGCGCTCAGTTCATCTGCACCGACCGGTTGGAGTTGCCCCGCACCATGCGGTCGATGGCGCTTACGGCGCTCCCGGGATCAGAGGCAGCGCCGACGGTGAGCAGCAGTGGGACGAAGTGACCGGCCGTTGGGTGGGCGACCGCGACACCGGGTGCCTTGGCTTCGGTAGTCGGTGAGGGCGTCGACGTCGACGTCGGCTCGGGCGAGAGCGTCGACGGCCCATTCGTCGAAGGCCTCGGTTTGAGCGGCGAGCGCCGGGCGGCGGAAGACGGCGAAGCTACGCGTCATGAAGCCCGAGCCGAGAACCAGGATGCCTTCTTCACGCAGGGCCGCAGGCGCGCCCCGAGCTCGAGCAGAGCGCTGGGAGCGAGACTGGGCATCGAGAGCTGCACGAAGGAAGATGTCGAAAAGCTCGTGATCGACTTCCTCCGGCACCTCGACGGGGGAGGCAGGACACGTACCAGCCAGGGTTCGTAGAGGTCGACCCCAGAGCTACCTCAAACACCTTCTGCGTGAGCCCTCGATCACATAGTGCTGAGACCAGCCGGTCGTCCTTGGAGCTGCATGCCTCCGCTACCGCCTTTTGCCGCACACACACGGTGTCCGCCACCTGGCCGTTACCCCATGACGTGGGACGAGGTTGAAGCCTCCTTGGTGCGAGCAGAAGCCTTCCAGACATCTACCACTCGGCCTGGCTTGTGGACCGAGCTGCAGTTACACAGGGCGCAGGTCGAGTGCGTCGTCGGTTCAGTGAGACGTATATGGCTGGCAGGTAGCTTCGTGAGCGGCAAACTGGACCCCAGCGATGTGGACCTGGCCTACCTGCTTGACGCAGATGTCTACGGCGCGGTCACAGAGCCAGACGACATCGCAGACCTCGACAACCTCAGCGATCGGGAGTGGTGTGTGAAGCACGGCATGCGCATCGACGCCTACATCCTGAGCCTGCCTGCCACTGTGGACTTCAAGGATCTGGGGTTGGTCGGCGCAATGGCACCGGGAGACAGCGAGGTCTTCCAGATGCTTGGACTGTATGACGAGATCTGGCAGCGTTGCCGCGTTGGTAATGGCCAGCGCAGGGGTTACGTGGAGGTATCGCTATGAGCACCCCCCACAGCTTGCCCGATGCCACAGATAAGAAGGCCTTGCGTGCCTGGTTGGCAGCCAGACGGTCCGAGTCAACGCAGAAGCCAGCGCCTCGAACGCTATCCGAGTTGCGATCGGCCCAGCTCAGGCGGCTCGCCAGGTCGCTCCAGGGCGAAGCTGACTCGGAGACTCCTGATCATCCAGGCCGCCCCGTCCTACGGTTCGCTCTTGATGGCGAAACTGTGCGCACACACCGAGTCGAGTCTGCTGTGCTAGGCGACTGGCTGCGGGCCTTTCAGACCGCTGTGCAGTCAGTTGCCTACGCCCTAGATGAACTCCGCCCCACGCGGGACTCAGGACCGGTACCCAAAGAAATCCAACGCGTGACGAGGCTCTTCTCTGGACCAGTCTTCACATCGTCTTATGGAATGGTTCTGGAAGGGACTCCGGGACAGGGCCAATCAGAGCTACCAGGCACGGCTGCCGATGTGCTGCTAGACAAGGCGATTAACAGGATCTTTGACGTTGCTGATCGTGCAAGCGCTGGTGTCGGTGCCGAGGATGCCGTCCTCGACGCAGCATTGCCATTGGGGCGCCGGGTGATCAGCCACCTGTCAGAACTCTCCGACGTCCTCGCTTCCACTGGTACGAGCGTCACCTTGACCTGGGAATCGAAGGCAACTGTACGCCGCACCTCCTCTCTCAGCTCGGAGAGCGCTGAGCGCTGCCGTAAGGCGCTACGGGCGGCGCGGGTGGAGGATAGCGACGATCGTCTGATCGGCACGGTGGTCGGAGGCAGCAAGCTACGTGGAGTCATCGAAATTGAAGTCGAAGGGAAAGGCCTCGTCGTAGTCCGTACTTCCAAGGACGACGTATCGGGACTGCTGGCCACGTACGCAGAGCGCCAGGTAGCGGCCGATGTGCATGTGCTGACTGCGCGCTCAGCGGGTGGGCGAGAGCATCACAGCTATCTTTTGCTCGACCTATCCCTACATGCCCCAGCGTCCGACGACTGAGACTGTGATGTCCATCATGGGATGGTCGTCGTCCGCGATGGCCGCGCGGTACCAGCACATGACCGACTCCATCCGGCACGACGTAGCGAAGCGCGTTGACGGGCTTCTCTGGCAGCGGCCGGAAGATACTGCGGACGGGTCCGAGAGCGGCTCTGAGGACCCCAAACGAAACGGAAACTGAGACGCACGGCAACGGCCCCACCTACTGAAAAGAGTAGGTGGGGCCGTTTTTGCTCTTCAGAGCGGTAGCGGTGGGATTTGAACCCACGGAGGAGTTGCCCCCTCACACGCTTTCGAGGCGTGCTCCTTAGGCCGCTCGGACACGCTACCGAGGGAGAGCCTAGCGGACGGGTGCCCGGGAACCGAAATCGGTTCCGGTTGGGGGGTGGGGCAGGGGGGGTGGGTCAGGGCTTGCGGAAGAAGGCGGTGAGGGGGGCCGCGCACTCGGTGGGGAGGACGCCGGCGATGACCTCGGGGCGGTGGTTGAGGCGGCGGTCGCGGACGACGTCCCAGAGGGAGCCGGCGGCGCCCGCCTTCTCGTCGGCGGCGCCGTAGACCAGGCGGTCGACGCGGGACAGCACGATGGCGCCCGCGCACATGGTGCACGGCTCCAGGGTGACCACCAGGGTGCAGCCGGTCAGCCGCCAGCCGCCGAGCCGACGGGCCGCGGCGCGCAGGGCGAGGACCTCGGCGTGGGCCGTGGGGTCGCCGTGGGCCTCGCGTTCGTTGCGGCCGCGGCCGAGTACCGTGCCGTCCGGGCCCAGCACGACGGCGCCGACCGGCACGTCGCCTGTCTCGGGGGCCCGTACCGCCTCCTCCAGCGCCAGGCGCATCGGGGCGCGCCAGGGATCGCGCAGGGGGTCGGGGTCGGGGCCGGGCAGGAGGCCGGTCAGCGGATCGGTCATGACACCAGTGTGGGCGACGGGATGGGGGTGGCCGCCGGGGGCGGTCAGCGCACCGCCTCCAGCCCCTCCATGCTGCAGCCCAGCATGTCGGCGATGGATTCGAGCGCGTCCCCGTCGAGGGCTTTCAGCTCCTTCTCGTCCATGCCGAGGTCCGCCAGGATGTCGCCGTCACCGAGCGGGCCCACGGGGACCGGCGCGTCGGGGTCGGCGTCCTCGTCGTCCTGGTCGGGCTCGCCGTCCTCGGTGCCGTCCAGGTCGACGAGGCTGTCGAGGTCGTCGTCGGGGTCCCGGCCGAGCAACTCGTCGGTGAGCATGGAGCCGTACGAGGTGCGGGCGGCCGCGGCCGCGTCCGAGACGTAGATGTGCGGGTCGTCCTCGCCGTCCACGCGGACGACGCCGAACCACGCGTCTTCGTGCTCGATGAAGGCCAGCACCGTGTCGTCGTCCTTGGAGGCCGAACGGGCCAGTTCGATCAGATCCGTCAGGGTCTCCACGTCATCGAGCTCTGTGTCGCTCGCTTCCCACCCTTCTGCGGTGCGCGCGAGCAATGCGGCGAAGTACACCGTGACTCTCCCACTGGTCATAGGCGTGCCGGGGCGGGCGGGACAGTGCCCCGCCCCAATCGGAATCGTGGCAGAAACCGTCGCTTCGCGAGAGGTCTTCCACGCTGCGTCGTGCACCAGTCCAAAGAGATCTGGCTCACGCGGACGGAAATGAACCGACCCGGAGCCCGATCAGGGGATCAACGGGAGAACGTCCGCAGGTGTATCGCGTGACGGATCCGGGCCGCGCGGGCCCGCTGTGGGCGTACCCGTTCGCGCACCGCCCGGGCTTCGTTCAGCGCGCGCAGAAAACGGTCGCGACGGCGCCGGCGGTCCGCGGCGCTCTCCTTCCCGGTGGCGTCTGCCATGAGCTGCATCACCCCTCGGGGCCGAGGTCTCGCCCGGGGAGGGTCCGGGCACTCCTGCCCACTTTCCCCCGAAACGGCGGCTTGATGCCACCGCAGGGACACACCGCTGACGAGGGGCGACGAAAGCTGACGAGGCCGGAGGGGGTTACCGGCGGCAGCTGAGATCACGGGGCTCGGTTAGTGTCGTTGCCATGCGGATCCATGTCGTCGACCACCCGCTGGTGGCGCACAAACTCACCACACTGCGCGACAAGCGCACCGATTCCCCCACCTTCCGGCGGCTCGCCGACGAGCTCGTGACCCTGCTCGCGTACGAGGCCACGCGCGATGTGCGCACCGACCAGGTCGACATCCAGACCCCGGTGACGGCCACGACCGGGGTACGGCTGTCGCATCCGCGCCCCCTGGTGGTGCCGATCCTGCGGGCGGGCCTCGGAATGCTGGACGGCATGGTACGGCTGCTGCCCACCGCCGAGGTCGGCTTCCTCGGCATGATCCGCGACGAGGAGACGCTCCAGGCGTCCACGTACGCCACCCGGATGCCGGATGACCTCTCCGGCCGTCAGGTGTACGTCCTGGACCCGATGCTCGCGACCGGCGGGACGCTCGTCGCGGCGATCAAGGAGCTGATAGCGCGCGGCGCCGACGATGTCACGGCGCTGTGTCTGCTGGTGGCGCCCGAGGGCGTCGAGCTCATGGAGCGCGAGCTGGCGGGCGCGCCGGTGACGGTGGTCACCTCGTCCGTCGACGAGCGGCTCAATGAGCAGGGGTACATCGTTCCGGGGCTCGGGGACGCGGGCGACCGGATGTACGGGACCGCGGGCTGAGCGGAGGCGGTGAAGTTCGCCGCTGATCCCTCGCCGTTCGGCCTGGCCGAGGGCTTGGACGTCGAGAAGGATCAGCACTTGCCTTCGCCGTAACCGCTTAGTCCCGCAGGGCCGCCGCGGCGTCAGCGGCAGGCCGATCCGGAGGGCGCCGGCGAGGGCTTGGCCAGGGCGGCCAGCGCCTTGTCGGCGTCCTTCTGTTTGGCCAGGTTCTTGAAACCACTGCCGATGATCAGATCGATGTCCTTGCCCTTGCGCGCGTCGTTCTTGGTCTGGGCGCCCGCGAGCTGGGTGCGGAGCACATCGAAGGCCCCTTGGGCGGCCGTCGGGGCGCCGAGCAGCATCCCGGGCGCCTTGACCTTCTTGTCGTACGTGGCGGAGGCGTTGCCCACCTCGCCGATTTTGAAGCCGCGCTTCTTCAGCTCGTCCGCGGTGTCCTTGGCGAGGCCGGAGCGCGGCGTCGCGTTGTAGACGTTGACGGTGATCTGGGCGGGCTTCGGCAGGGCGGTCCTGGCCGGGCGGTCGGCCTTCGGGTGCTCGTCGCGGAGCTTGTCGCCGCGTTTGCAGTCCTCGGTGCCGTGCGCCGCGCGGACCCTATCGCCGTCGCCGCCGCCGGAGAAGACGTCGATGAGCTGAAGCGTTCCCCAGCCGACGAGGCCGAGCACCATAACCGAGCCGAAGGCGGTGAAGGCCAGTCGTCGGCGGCCGCGCGGCCGGCGCATACGCGGATAGCGGTCACCCGTGATGCGGTACTTTCCGCCCATGCCGGGAGGGGTCAGCATGCTCATATGCGCAGAGTAGTGCGGCCTGGTGGCGATGCCTACTAAATGATCAATGGTTGGTGCTCAGGCCAACCCGAAAGGGCCAACGCCGTGACGCCGGGCCCTGTCCGGTGCGGGGCGGTCAGCTCAGTTCCAGGACGCGCGCGTGCAGCACCTGGCGCTGCTGGAGCGCGGCGCGCACCGCCCGGTGGAGTCCGTCCTCCAGGTAGAGGTCGCCCTGCCATTTCACGACATGGGCGAAGAGGTCCCCGTAGAACGTCGAGTCCTCCGCGAGCAGCGTCTCCAGGTCGAGTTGCTGCTTCGTCGTGACCAGTTGGTCAAGGCGTACCGGGCGTGGGGCGACATCCGCCCACTGGCGGGTCGATTCCCGGCCGTGGTCGGGATAGGGCCGACCGTTTCCGATGCGCTTGAAGATCACACGGAAAGCCTACCGGGCGAGCGGCATCCGGCGCAGCCAAGGCGCCGGAGTGCCCGTCCGACCCACGACTGAATCGGAAGAAAATAGGTAAAAATACCCGAGAGGGACTAGGCGCTCCAAAAGGGTCGGAGTAACGTGAATAGCAGCCTGCGGGGCGAGCGAGGGAGCTCGACCGGAGAGACGTCCAAACAGAGGATCTTGGTTCTCCAGTGAATGTCTTCTAGATGGTCTGGCTGAGAGGCCTGAAGGTCGGGGAGACCTGAAGGCGACCTCCACTACCTGATACGGACAATGCCGCCGAAGGGAGCCCACCTCGTAGGTTTTGTCCTGCCCACCGCCGGACGCGCCCGCCGCGTCCGGTTGCGTCGTGCACAGGGACGCCCAAGCATGGCCATATGCGCTGTCTGGTCACCGGAGCCTCCGGCTATATCGGCGGCAGGCTGGTGCCCGAGCTGCTGGCGGCCGGGCACCAGGTGCGCTGTGTGGCCCGCTCGCCCGGGAAGCTGCGCGACCACCCCTGGGCCGGCCGGGTGGAGATCGTACGCGGCGATGTCACGGACGAGGAGTCGCTGGGCGCCGCGATGGAGGGCGTGGAGGTCGCGTACTACCTGGTTCACGCGCTGGGCACCGGACCCGATTTCGAGGAGACCGACCGCCGGGCGGCCACGATCTTCGGCGAGCGGGCGCGGGTCGCGGGGGTGCGGCGGATCGTCTATCTCGGCGGGCTGGCCCCGGCCGGGGTGGATGAGCGCGAGCTGTCGCCGCATCTGCGCTCACGGGCCGAAGTGGGCCGGGTCCTGCTGGACTCCGGGGTCCCGACCGCCGTGCTGCGGGCCGGTGTGATCATCGGCTCGGGTTCGGCGTCGTTCGAGATGCTGCGCTATCTCACCGAGCGGCTGCCGCTCATGGTGACCCCGCGCTGGGTACGCACCCGCACCCAGCCGATCGCCGTCCGCGATGTGCTGCGCCTGCTCGTGGGCTGCGCCGGGCTGCCGGACGATGTGCACCGCACCTTCGACATCGGTGGCCCCGACATCCTCACCTACCGGGACATGATGCGGCGGTACGCGGCCATCGCCGGGCTGCGCGGACGGCTCATCGCGCCCGTGCCGGTGCTCTCGCCGGGGCTCTCCAGCCTGTGGGTGGGCCTCGTCACCCCGGTGCCGAACGGGATCGCCCGCCCGCTGGTGGAGTCGCTGCGCCATGAAGTGGTGTGCGCCGAGCGGGACATCGCGGCTTGCGTACCCGATCCGCCGGGCGGGCCGCTCGGCATCGACCAGGCGCTGGAGCTGGCCCTGCGGCGCATCCGCGACGCGGACGTGGCCACCCGCTGGTCCTCCGCGGCCACCCCCGGCGCCCCCAGCGACCCGCTGCCCACCGACCCCGACTGGGCGGGCGGCAGCCTCTATACGGACCGCCGCGAGCGCGCCGTCGCCGCGTCCCCGGCGGACGTATGGCGGGTGGTGGAGGGGATCGGCGGCGAGAACGGGTGGTACTCGCTGCCGCTCGCCTGGGCGCTGCGCGGCTGGATCGACACCCTGGTGGGCGGCGTCGGGCTGCGCCGCGGCCGCCGGGACGCCGTGCGGCTGCGGGTCGGGGACAGCCTCGACTTCTGGCGGGTGGAGGAGGTCCTGCCGCCGAGGCTGCTGCGGCTGCGGGCCGAGATGCGGCTGCCGGGCCTGGCCTGGCTGGAGATGAGGGTCGACCGGGACGCGGAGGGCCGGACGGTGTACCGGCAGCGGGCGCTGTTCCATCCGCGCGGTCTGGCCGGGCAGATCTACTGGTGGGGCGTCTCGCCGTTCCACGCCCTGGTGTTCGGGGGCATGGCCCGCAACATCGCCGCCAAGGCCGAGTCCAACGGCGGAGGCGGCACGGAGGAGACCGCACCCGCACCGGGACGCGTCCGTCCCGGCTAAGCGGATCCGGTGATGAAGTTCGCCGCTGATCCCTCGCCGTTCGGCCTGGCCGAGGGCTTGGACGCCGAGAAGGATCAGCACGTGACTTCGCCGTAACCGCTCAGGGCACGGCCTCAGCCGCCCGCCTTCCGTAGCCCGTCGAACGCGAGATGCAGATGGCGCGGGCCGCGCAGCACCGCGTTGCGCCGGTACGTCGGCGGGTCCTCCAGCAGCCGCGGGTTGTCGAGCCGGCGGGCCAGCTCGGTCAGCGCGAGCTGCGCCTCAAGCCGGGCCAGCGGTGCGCCGAAGCAGTGGTGGATGCCGCTGCCGAAGCCGAGGTGCTGGTTGTCCTTGCGCCGCGGGTCGAACCGGTCCGGGTCAAGGAAGCGCTGCGGATCGCGGTTGCCGGAGGCCAGCATGAGCCACACGGACGCGCCCTTGGGGATGGTCACGCCCGCGATGTCGATGTCGGCGAGCGGGGTGCGCTGGGGCAGCACCTGTACGGGCGGCTCGAACCGCAGCAGCTCCTCCACCATCGGGACCGCCAGGTGGGGTTCCTCGCGCAGCCGGGCCAGCACACCGGGGTTGCGCAGCAGCGTCAGCATCCCGTTGGTGATGAGGCTGACGGTGGTCTCATGGCCCGCGACCAGGAGCAGCGAGGCGGTGCTCAGCAGCTCGGCATGGGTCATCCGGCCGTCCGGGCCGCGGCCGGAGACCAGGGCGGAGAGCATGTCGTCGCCGGGCGCGCGGCGACGCTCCTCGATCAACTCGGAGAGATACACGGCCAGTTCGGTGCGGGCCTGCCGGGTGATGCGCTGCCGCTCGGCCAGGTCCTTGCCCGGGTTGGGGTCCGGGCTCATGGCGAGGGTCTCGGCCCAGGTGTGGAAGCGCGGCTCGTCCTCCCTGTCCACCCCGAGCAGCCGGCAGACGACGGTCACCGGCAGCGGGTACGCGAAGTGGTCGACGAGGTCGATCCGGTCCCGGCCATCGAAGCCGTCGATGAGCTCGGTGATGATGGCGGAGAGCTCGGCGCGCATGAGGTGGATCCGGCGCGGGGTGTTCGGCACCCCGAAGGGGGCCATCGCGAGGGTGCGCAGCCGGTCGTGCTCGGGCGGGTCGAGCCGCAGGAAGCTGGGCGGCAGCCCCGGGTCCGCCTCCTCGGCGACGAGCCCGGCGGCCTCGGGATCCAGATTGCGCGGGTCGGAGCTGATCCGCGGATCGTGCAGCAGGGCGTGGATCTCCCAGTACGTACTGACGATGTACGGGCCCTCCTCCTCGTGCAGGACGGGCGTCTTGCGCAACTCGGCGTAGACGGGATACGGGTCGGGCCGATGGGCGTAGTCAAGGATCTTCCGCAGGAGCGAGCCTTGCGTCTGGGTCATGGTCCCGGTCCTCCCTCACGCTCAGCATGGGCGAACCCGGGTGGGCGCGCGCGTACAGCCAGGCCAAAGGGGTGGGCCGCGGCGAAGGGGGTTGCGCCGGTGCTCGGGGTGGCCCGGGTCAGCGTCCGGCCGCCCGGGGCGGCCGGGGGCCGCTCTCACCGCCGCCGTCGTCGCCACCGTCGAGGAGCGAGCGCAGCAACCGCTCGTCGTCGGCGCTCAGCTCGGAGACGAAACGGGCCAGGACCGTCTCGCGGTCCTCCTCCTTCTCCAGCTCCGAGCGCATCCGGCGGGCGGTGAGACCCGGGGAGTCCTGGGTGGGGGTGTAGGCGTAGCCGCGGCCGGAGCGGGCGCGGGCGACGACGCCCTTGTCGTGCAGCCGGGTGAGGATGGTGGTGACCGTCGTACGGGCGAGCGCGCCGCCGAGTGCGCGCTGGACGTCGGCCGGGGTCAGGGGCCCGTCGGCGGTCCACAGGGCCGCCAGCACGCTCGCTTCGAGCTCACCCGGCGGCCGGCGGCCCGGGCTCGCCCCGGGGTCGGGTCCGGCGTCCGGCTCCGCCATGCGGCACGCTCCCTCCGCCTCGTTCGTCTACGTGACTGTAGTCGGCCTGGGGCGCGCCATCCGGCACGCCCCACGATCCATTATGAGAGCGCCCTGGGCCGGAAATGAGGTGCCGTTCATGTGACTAATGCGGCTTTCGGATAGCCGCGAAGGGCCATGGGTAGGGCGGAGCCGACCAGCGCGTGTGCCGTACGGCACACGCACCGTTACACGGAGAGGTGCCGGACCACCAGTGACACAGCCCTTTCAACTCCCCGACTTCTACATGCCGTACCCGGCGCGGCTGAACCCCCATCTCCAGGAGGCACGGGAGCACTCCACCCAGTGGGCCCGCGAGATGGGCATGCTCGAGGGCTCGGGCATCTGGGAGCAGAAGGATCTCGACTCCCACGACTACGCCCTGCTGTGCGGGTACACCCACCCCGACTGCCCCGGCGCGGAGCTCTCGCTCGTCACGGACTGGTACGTGTGGGTCTTCTTCTTCGACGACCACTTCCTGGAGAAGTTCAAGCGCTCACAGGACCGCGAGGGCGGCAAGGCGTATCTGGACCGGCTGGCCGCCTTCATGCCGATGGACCCCGCCGCCGAGGTCCCCGGGCCCACCAACCCCGTCGAGGCGGGCCTGAAGGACCTGTGGGCGCGCACGGTGCCCACGATGTCGCGGGACTGGAGGACCCGGTTCCGGGAGTCCACCGAGAATCTGCTGAACGAGTCGCTCTGGGAGCTCTCCAACATCAACGCGGGCCGGATCCCCAACCCGGTCGAGTACATCGAGATGCGCCGTAAGGTCGGCGGCGCACCGTGGTCGGCCGGGCTGGTCGAGCACGCGGTGGGCGCCGAGGTGCCGGCGGCGATCGCCGGGTCCCGGCCCCTGCGGGTGCTGCGGGACGCCTTCGCGGACGGCGTGCATCTGCGCAACGACCTGTTCTCGTACCAGCGCGAGATCGAGGACGAGGGCGAACTGAGCAATGGCGTCCTGGTCCTGGAGACCTTCCTGGGCTGCACCACCCAGCAGGCGGCGGACGCCGTCAATGAGCTGCTGACCTCACGGCTCCAGCAGTTCGAGAACACGACGCTCACCGAGCTCGGCCCGCTCTTCGCCGAGCACGGGCTGGATCCGGTGGCGTGCGCCGGCGTCCTGGCGTACGTCAAGGGGCTCCAGGACTGGCAGTCGGGCGGCCATGAGTGGCACATGCGCTCCAGCCGCTATATGAACGGCGCGGGCGAGGACTCCGCGCCCGCGGCCTGGTCCCCCTTCGCGCTCACCGGCATCGGCGTCTCGGCGGCGAATCTGCCGCTGACGACCGGCCGGGCCGAGGCGGCCAGGGCGCGTGGCTTCAGCCATGTCCCGTTCCGGAAGGTCGGGCCGTCCCGGCTGCCGGAGTTCTTCATGCCCTTCACCCTCCGGCTCAACCCGCATCTGGAGACCGCGCGCCGCAATCTGGTCGACTGGTCGCACCGGATGGGCATCCTCGAACCACAGCCCGGCGTCCCCCACTCCTACGTCTGGGACGAGCACCGGCTCCTGGCCGCCGACCTCCCGC
Source organism: Streptomyces sp. NPDC005266 (assembly GCF_040607655.1). Taxonomy (NCBI): domain Bacteria; kingdom Bacillati; phylum Actinomycetota; class Actinomycetes; order Kitasatosporales; family Streptomycetaceae; genus Streptomyces; species Streptomyces sp. NPDC005266. Next base: position 150,049 of record NZ_JBEXHC010000016.1, on the reverse strand, counting down.
TGTGCGCGGCGGGCATCCACCCCGACGGCCCGGCCGACGAGCTCGATCTGGCGTCGGGCTGGCTGGCCTGGGGCACCTACGCGGACGACTACTACCCGGCGGTCTTCGGCCGCACCCGCGATCTGGCCGGCGCCAAGGCGTGCAACGCCCGGCTCGGGGCCTTCATGCCGCTCGACGCGGGCCCCACCCCGCCCCCGGCCAACGCGCTGGAGCGAGCGCTCGCCGATCTGTGGGGCCGTACGGCGGGGCCGATGGACGACACCGCGCGGCGCACCTTCCGCAAGGCCATCGAGGACATGACCGGCAGCTGGCTGTGGGAGCTGGCCAACCAGGCGCAGCACCGAATCCCCGACCCGGTCGACTACATCGAGATGCGCCGGCTGACCTTCGGCTCCGACCTGACCATGAGCCTGTGCCGGTTGGCCCGCGGTCAGCGGGTCCCGCCCGAGATCTACCGCAGCGGGCCGGTCCGTTCGCTGGAGAACGCCGCCATCGACTACGCGACCCTGCTCAACGACGTCTTCTCGTACCAGAAGGAGATCGAGTTCGAGGGCGAGGTCCACAACGGCGTTCTCGTCGTCCAGAACTTCTTCGACTGCGACTACCCGAGCGGCCTCGCCATCGTCAATGACCTGATGACCTCCCGGATGCGGCAGTTCCAGCATGTCGCGGCGCATGAGTTCCCGGTCCTCTACGACGACTTCGATCTGGGCCCGGAGGCCCGGAGCGCCATGGACGGGTACGTACGGGAGTTGCGGCACTGGATGACCGCGATCCTCAACTGGCACCGGGAGGTGGCCCGCTACCAGGAGGACGAGCTGCGCTACGAACTCCAGCCACCGGCCGGGGCACCCGAGCGGCTGCCGCTCCAGTGGCTCGGCCCCACCGGGCTCGGGACCTCCGCCGTGCGGATTCCGCTGGCCGCCGGAGCCCGTCCGTAACGGCCGCGCCGTCACCGCCGCGTCCGTACGGCCGGCTCGGGCGATCGGGTGACGGGCGACTCGGTGACGTTTCGTGGGCCCGATGCCGGAAACCCGCCCAGTGGACGCGACGAGACAACCGAAAGGAGTTACCGATGAGCACGGTGCGGGAGTCCGTCGAGGTTGCGGTTCCGCTCCACACGGCCTACAACCAGTGGACGCAGTTCACCGAGTTCCCACGGTTCATGGAAGGCGTGGACCAGGTCACTCAGGTGGACGACCGGCACAACCACTGGACCACCTCCATCGCGGGTGTGCACCGGGAGTTCGACACGGAGATCGTCGACCAGCTTCCCGACGAGCGCATCGCATGGCGTACGACCGGCGGCGATGTCCAGCAGCAGGGCCTGGTGACCTTCAAGCCCCTTGACCCGAACCACACCCGGGTCGAGCTGGCCATGGTCTTCCAGCCCGACGGCGTGGCGGAGAAGGCCGCGGACATGACCGGGATCCTCGACCACCGGGTGAAGGGTGACCTGCGGCGGTTCAAGGACTTCATCGAGCACCGCGGTGCGGAAGAGGGAGCCTGGCGTGGCCGGATCAGCCCCGGCTGAGCGCGCAGGGTGAGGACGAGGGCGTCGGCCGGGGCGGGCCGGCGCCCTCGGTGTGCGCCAAAGGGGACGCGGGCCCGCCCGGGGAAGCGGCTTGCCTGCCGTAGCGCGGCGGGCGCAAGCGCCGTTCGCCGACGGGGACCAGTTGCTCCTCTACACCGACGGGGTCATCGAGGCGCGCGACGAGGTCCGGGAGTACTTCCCGCTGCTGGAGCGGGTGCCGCGGCACATCTGCGACGAGCCCTCCCGCACCCTGGCCGCACTCCACGACGAACTGCTGGCCCATGTGGGCGATCGGCTCCACGACGACGCGGCGCTGCTGCTGCTCCGGAAGCCGGTCGCCGAAGGGATGCCCGCGACAGCCGAAGTACGGATGGCCTGAACGGCGCTCCTAGACGACTCCCTGCGCGGCCATGGCCTCCGCGACCCTGAGGAATCCGGCGGCGTTCGCCCCGAGGGCGTAGTCGTCGGGGGAGCCGTAGCGCTCGGCGGTGGTCCGGCACAGGGCGTGGACCTCGGTCATGACGTCGGCGAGCCGCGCCTCGGTCTCGGCGAAGGTCCAGCGGTCGCGGGCGGCGTTCTGCTGCATCTCCAGGGCGGAGGTGGCCACCCCGCCGGCGTTGGCCGCCTTGCCGGGGCCGAAGAGGACATCGGCTTCCCTGAGGACATCGACGGCCTCGGGGGTGCAGGGCATGTTGGCGCCCTCGGCCACCGCCAGCAGCCCGTTCTTGACCAGGGTGATCGCGCTTTTTTCGGTCAGCTCGTTCTGGGTGGCGCAGGGCAGGGCGACCTCGCAGGGCACCTGGAACACCGAGCCACGGTCGGAGAGGACGGCGCCCGGCTTGACGGCGGCGTACGCGGAGAGCCGGTCCCGGCGCACCTCCTTGACCTCCTTGAGCAGGGCGACGTCGATCCCGTCCTCGTCGACCAGATAGCCGGCGGAGTCCGAGCAGGCCACCACCCGGCCGCCGAGGGCGTGGACCTTCTCGATGGCGTAGAGGGCCACATTGCCGGATCCGGAGACGACGACCGTCAGGCCGTCGAACTCCTTGCCGCGGGTGCGCAGCATCTCCTGGGCGAAGTGCACGGTGCCGTACCCGGTGGCCTCGGTGCGCGCGTACGAACCGCCCCAGCCGACCGGCTTGCCGGTCAGGACGCCGGCCTCGAAGCGGTTGGTCACCCGCTTGTACTGGCCGAAGAGATAGCCGATTTCACGGGCGCCCACACCGATGTCCCCGGCCGGCACATCGGTGTGCTCGCCCAGATGGCGGTGGAGTTCGGTCATGAAGGACTGGCAGAAGCGCATGACCTCGCCATTGGAGCGTCCCTTGGGGTCGAAGTCGGCACCGCCCTTGCCGCCACCGATCGCGAGGCCGGTCAGCGCGTTCTTGAAGATCTGCTCGAAGCCGAGAAACTTCACGATGCCCAGGTTGACGCTGGGGTGGAAGCGCAGGCCCCCCTTGTACGGACCCAGCGCGCTGTTGAACTCCACCCGGAAGCCACGGTTCACTTGGACCACGCCGCTGTCGTCGACCCAGGGCACCCGGAAGATGATCTGCCGCTCGGGCTCGCACAGCCGCTCCAGGATCCGGGCGTCCAGATACTCCGGATGCGCGTCGAGCACGGGTGCGAGGGCCGGCAGTACCTCACGCGCCGCCTGGTGGAACTCCGGCTCTCCGGGGTTGCGGCGCACGATCTGCGCGTGCACGTCCTCGATACGGGCACTGACGTCCATGGCTGACTTCCTGTCGGTTCGATGAGCGGCGAGGACGTCCAGGATTGTCCCCGGGGGGGGATCACCATAGCGGCGTGCCCGGCTCCAGTGGCCGAATCGATGTACTTCCTGGGTCACCCCCTCTCATCCGCCCCGTCCTGGGGCCGGGCGGGCGGCCTGGCCCCCGCGCGGCGGGGACTTTCCGCGTGTGTCGCACTTGTCGCCGACGGGGGAAACCCCGTGACCTCCGGCTGCCTGCCTCCGGAGCAGGTCGCGGGTGGGCCGACGCAGCCGCCCGGCGACATCTACGCCCTGGGCTCGGTGCTGGCGTACGCCGCGACCGGGCACACCGTCCCTGAACGGCGCGACGTGCCGGAGGGGCTGCGCCGGATCATCGCGTCGTGCCTCGCCCGGGACCCGGCGGCCAGGCCGCAGGCCGACCGGCTGGCGGCCGAGTTGACGGATGCGTCGCATTCTCGGCGTGCTCGGCGAACGCGGCATGGGCGAGGTTCGGGCGGGACGGCACCGGCCGGGCCAACGGGGAAGACCGAGGGAGGCTGGGGCGGTACGGCGATGGATGGCGACGCGCTCTACGCCATGGACGGCACCGGCCGGGCCAACGGGGAAGACCGAGGGAGGCTGGGGCGGTACGGCGATCGATGGCGACGCGCTCTACGCCATGGACGGCACCGAGCTCAGCCGCCGCGACAAGCGGGACGGAAAGGCCGACTGGACACTCCGTCTGGGCACCACCGCACCGCTGTCGCCGCCCGTGGCCCAGGGGAAGTCCGTCTGGGCTTACCCGGACATCACCGGTCAGCAGGGCGTCGTGGCGGTGGACACCGGGAAGAGGCCTGGACCTACGCCCGGGACGGCGGCACCGAATGGGCGATGACGGGCGCGGGCAATCGCGTCTTCCTGACGCACGCGGGCACCTTCGCCGCGATGCCGGTGTTCTGACGCCCCCGGGGGACGGGGACGCGCGGTGACGCCCTCACTCCGGCCCCGCGGGCGCGCCGAGCAGACGCCGCATCGACTCCGCGGCACGGACGGCCGCGTCGGCACAGCAGTTGTTGAACAGGACGTGGACGCGGTCGGCCCGTTCGGCCATCGCGCGCAGGCGCGGAACCCACTCCGTCAGCTCCTCCACCGCGTAGGCGTGGCGAAACCGGTCCTCCTTGGTGCCCGAACCCCATGCGTCGTTGCGCCCGTGGAAGCGCGCCACCGCCAGCCGGGGCGAGGTGACCGGAGTGACCGGCGGTATGGAGGCGGGCAGCGACTGCGTCATGTCCACGGCCACGGCGGCCATGCCCCGGTCCGTGAGCAACGCCTCCGTCGCGTCCCGCTGATCGTCCTGCCACCAGCCGGGATGCCGGAACTCCACGGCGACCGGCCACCCCGCCGTACGCCGCGCGCACGCGTCCAGGTACGCCTCCGCCCGCTCGCCGGGGGCGAACCAGGGCGGGAACTGGAAGAGGAGGGTGCCGAGGCGGCCCATCCGGCGCAGCGGTTCGAGCGCGCCGCTGAAACGCTGCCACACCTCGTCGAGCAGCCCCGGATCGGCGTCCCCGCCCCCCGCCCGGCCGGCCCGCCGCCCCGCGAGCGCGGGGCGCAGCTCGGCGGGCAGCGCGTCCGGGCGCGTCGGATGCCCGGTCAGCAGGGAGAACGCCTTGACGTTGAAGCGGAAACCGTCGGGGGTGCGCTCGGCCCACAAGACGCTGTTACGGCTGCTGGGCAGGGAGTAGTACGTGGCGTCGACCTCGACCACCGGGAACCGGCCGGCGTAATGCCGCAGCCTCCCCTCCGCGTCGCGCCGCCCCGGCGGGTACCAGCCGCTGGACAGCAGAGCGCGGTCCGTCCAGGAACATGTGCCGACCAGAATCTCACCCATGCCCGCCCGCCTACCCCGGGCCGAATGGACGGCACCACCACGCCGTTGGGGTGGATCACGGGCGGGCGAGACGTGGTGCGCCCGGGCCCGCCAGCCGGTGTTCTTAACTGACGGGGCATCATGTCCCCGGCGCCGCCGCGCCGAGGCTTCCGGCCGACCGGCAAGAACAGGTGGGTGTGTCATGGGTCGCTCCACGGGGCTACGACAACGGCTGACCGCGATCGCGGGGATTGTGCTGCTGTGCTTGGCCGGGCTGGTCTCGGTGGCCCCGGCCGCCGGGGCTTCACCGGACCCCGAGGCCGCGGCGCCCGTCCCGGGCACGGCGCCGCTGTACGTCTCCGACTACGCCGCCAACCAGGTGCTGAAGCTGCCCGCGGGCGGCGGTCCGCAGATCACCGTCCCCACCGCCGGCCTGGTCCGGCCGACCGGGATGACGCTCGACCCCGCCGGGAACCTCTATGTCTCCGACACGGGCAACAACCGGGTGGTGAGGGTGCCCGCGGACGGCGGCCCACAGACCACCGTCCCCACCACCGGCCTCTCCCGTCCGATCGGGCTGGCGCTCGACGCCGACGGCGACCTGTTCATCGCCGACAGCTTCAACGACCGGGTGGTGAAGGTCCCCGCGGACGGCGGTCCGCAGACCACCGTCCCGACCACCGGGCTGCTTCACCCGAACGGCCTGGCCATCGACCGCCACGGTGCTCTCCTCATCGCCGACTTCGTGAACGACCGCGTCGTGAAGGTGCCGACGGACGGCGGCCCCCAGACCACCGTTCCCACCACCGGCCTCTCCCAGCCCACCGGTCTCGCCTTCGACACCGCCGGAAGCCTCTACATCTCCGACTCGGGCAACGACCGCGTGGTGAAGGTGCCCGCCGACGGCGGCCCCCAGGCGACCGTCCCCACCAACGGACTGCGCAGCCCCCAGGGGCTCGCCCTCAACGCGCGCCGGGAACTGTTCATCGCCGACTTCGGCAATGACCGGGTGGTGAAGGTTCCCGCGAGCGGAGGCCCGCAGGCCACCGTCCCCTTCACCGGACTCACCACCCCGGTCGGCCTCGCCGTCCCACGGCTGCCCCGGCCGCCGTGGTGGTCCACGCCCCGCACCTGACCGACAGCCCCGCACGAAGGGCCCGGCGGCCGGGCCCCTCAGCTGTTCTGAGGTCCTCAGCCGTCCGGCCCGCCCGGGCCCGCGAGGACGAGCTGGGTCAGCGGCCTGCCGTCGCCCGAGTCGAGGGTGACGCGGTACAGCCCGCTCGCGGGCACGGTGACGCGGGCGGCGAGGTCGTCCTCGTCGCCGTACAGGGCGGCGCGAGTCCTGAAGCCGGCCTGGGCCCCGACCTGTTCGACGGTGCACTCCAGCCCCGCCGGGCTGTCCGCGCCGTGCACGCGGAGGGTCCATGCGGCCTCGGGGGTGACGAAGTCCGGCACCTGCAGTCCCATGCCCGCCGGTGCCAGGGTGGGACCCAAGTGCTCGTCCTCCTCCAGGAACGAGGTGACCGCCTCCATCGCGGCCTCGCCCTTGGCCAGCGTGCCGTGCTGGAGGGCGAACGGCACGGTGGCGCGGGTGAGGGAGGCGGACTCCTTGTGCACCGTGCCGTCGCCCGCGACATCGAAGCGGCGCGGGGCGCCATCGGCGTCCCGCAGCAACTCGCCGTCGCTGTGCTGCCGGTAGGCGTGCTCGAAGGGGACGACGACGCCGCCTCGCAGGGTCAGCGACTGCATCGTGGGCTGGCTGATGCCGACGACCGCCCGGTGCCCGGGCAGCGTACGGCCGCGCAGGCTGTCGTGGAGCGCCTGCGACTCCACGGCCAGGTCCTTGTCCCCGCCGAGGTCGGCGATGTCCACCGGGGTGAGCGGCCGGACGTTCATCCCCTCGTCCAGGCAGGGGAACGTCGGCAGCAGATCGTGCAGGCCCGGCATGGTGAAGGCCAGCTCCCTGAGCCTGCGGTGCGGAAGCGGGACGGGCGCTCCCTGGCCGGTGTTGAGGATCGCGGCGGCGGCGACCGCGCCCCGGAAGGGGGTGCCGAGGGTGAGCACGCCCCGGGTGTCGCGGGCCAGGTCGACGTCCGGCCCGTTGCCGAGCGCGGCGAGGGTGAGCAGGCCGCCCATGGAGTGGGCGACGAAGACGAGCCGGCCCTCCCGCTCGTCGACCCGGTGGGCGCGGGCCGCGGTGTGGGCGGGGTGCTCGCGCCACCGTTCCAGATGCCCACGCGCGGCCTCGGCGAGGAAGCGGGCGTTGGTGGCGACGGGAAGCCGCCAGTCGTACGCGAACTCCAGGACGGCCTCCGGGGCGGCCACGCTCCGGGTGACGGTCCGGACCAGCTCGGTGTAGGGCTCCAGCCCTCGCAGGACGGGGCTCCACCCGGGTGTCCGCAGCAGCCGCCGGGCCCGGATGCGGCCCAGGCGCCCCTCGCGTTCGTCGGGGGTGAGGTGGAGGGGGCGCAGTCCGCCGGGCGCCGTCCACGCCTTCAGCAGCCAGCCGGAGTTCGACAGGCCCCACACGACGGCGTCTCTCTCCGTGTCGTACAGCTCGCTGCCCATGATGCCGGGCACGACGACGACGGCGTCCTGGGTCGCGTTCGGTGACACTCCGGTGCGGCCGTAGGGCCGTTGGGCTGCGGGATACGGCTGCGACAGCTCGCTCATGAGGGAAGAATAGGGAGTATGCGGCGGGGGGCGAGCGGGCTTGTCAGCATCGGAGAGACACCGTCGGGGGGCGGCGAGGATGAACGGGACGCACAGCGCACCTTGATGACCGTGGCCATCCGTGAATACCCGGATGGCGACGAGGAGTTCACGGAAGGCATCGAGGAGCAGCTGGCCGTTGTCGACGACTGGTGGTGCGGCTCCGGAGCGATCGAGCCCTTCTCGAGAGTGGCTCAACCGGACTTGCGGGAGCGCTATGACGTGGAGCGCTTTCTGCACGAGTCCAACGTGCGCGAGACGCGTGGCCAGGCCTTGGTCCTCTTCGTCACCGGACACGGGAAGCTGGGCGCCTCGGGCACCCACTTCCTGCAACTGCCGAACACGGAGCCCCGGCGTCAGCTGGCCACGGCCGTCCGCACCAGCGAGATCGTCGCCGCCGCCCTCGACTCCCACGCCGAGCACGTCCTCGTCATCATCAACACCTGCTACGCGGCAGGCATCCGCGACGAACTGGCCCGGCTCCACCAGGAGATCCGGCGGGGCAGACGTGACGGGGGCAGCCTGGACGTCATCGTCACCTGCGCCCACGACCAGCCCGTCCATGTGCGGCGCTTCCCCTCGGTGATGCGCCGGGTCCTGGAGCGGCTGCGCACCAACGCCCAGATCACCACGCCCTGGCTCAGCGTCGGCCATCTGATGACGGAGTTCGAGAACGCACTGGGCAACGACGACGCCGAGCGGCGCAAGCACCGGCTGCACCGGATCATCGACGGGGGCGGCCAGACCACCCTGACGCCCTGCCTGCCCAACCCCGGATACCGGCCCGTACGGGAACTGGTGGGGCCCGCGCGCCGCCAGGTCGCCACCCCGGCGGACGACATCGACATCTGGATCGACCGGGACGTCTGGCTCGACCGGGCCAGCGGGCGCCCGCAGGAGACCGACCCCGGCTGGTACTTCAGCGGCCGGGACCGGCTCAACCGCGACCTCACCACCTTCCTCACCCGCCCCTGTGGCGTACTGCTGCTGACCGGGACCGCCGGAAGCGGCAAATCGGCCGTGCTGGGCCGGGCCGTGACGCTCAGCGATCCGCTGTTCCGCGCGAACCCCCGCTACCGCGACGCCGTGAAGTCGGCCCCGCCCCGGACCGTCCCGCCCGAGGGGTCCGTGTCCGTCGCCGTACTGGCCCGGCAGCGCTCCGCCTCGGACGTGCTGAGGGAACTGCTGATCGGGCTCGGCATCGAACCGGACTCCCCGGGACCGACGGACGATCCCGGGGAACGGTGGGGCGCCCAGCTCGGCTCGTGCCTCAAGGAGCCCGGTGAGACGCTGACCGTGGTCATCGACGGTCTGGACGAAGCGCTCGAGCCTCTCCAGATCGTCCGGAGCGTCCTCGCCCCGCTGCACCCCCACTGCGCTCCCCTCCCCGGGCAGCGCCGGCCCGGGCCAGGACAGCGGCCGCTGCGGCTGCTCATAGGAGTCCGCAGCAGCCGCCCGCCCGCCGGCCGCGCCGCCGAGGAGTCGTGCACCGTGCAGGAGCCGGGCTTGCTCGCCGCGCTGCGCGACATGTTCCCCACGGCGTGGGTGGTGCGTACGGACGAGCCGGGAAGCCGCGACGACATCGCCGACTACGTCCGCGCGCTCATCGGCCCGGACACCGCCGAGAGCGGTGACGTCCGCGCGGCCGCCGAGACCGTCGCCGACCGGGTGTGGCCCTCATTCCTGGACGCCCGGCTGGCGGGCGAGCAGTTGAGGGCGGCGGCGGACCCGGGCGCCCTGGCCGGCAGCCCGCAGTGGCTGGACCTGCTGCAGGCGGGGACCAAGGGGCTGCTGCGACGCGACCTCATGCTGGTGGCGGAGGAAGGGCTGCCTGCGGACGTCGCCCTGGCCCTCTTACGGGCCGGCGCCTTCGCACTGGGCGCCGGCATCCCCTGGTCGAATGTGTGGCCCACGATGGCCGGTGCGCTGCTCGGCCGGCCGATCGAAGACCCGGACCGGATGATCGGCTCCCTGCTGAAGAGCGGACTCTCCGGGTACCTGGCCCACGACCACGAGGACGACCGCCTGGTGTACCGGCCGGTCCACGAGGCCCTGGCCGAGATCCTCCGGGATCCACGGCAGGACCTGCTGGCGGATGCGGCGGGGAGCGCGGTGGGGGACGCCGTGGGGGACGTCGCGGGGAACGTCGCGGGCGACGCCGGGGACAACACCGCGGGGGACGCCACGGGGAACGTCGCGCGGAGCACCGCGGGAAACGTCGCGGGCAACACCGCGCGGAACGTCACGGGGGACGCCGCGGGGGACGTCGCGGGGAATACCGCGGGGAACGTCGCGCGGAACCCTGCGGGAAACGTCGCGGGCACGCGGAACCCTGCGGGGAACGTCGCGGGGGACGCCGTATGAGCGACGCCAAGGCGTGGGCCGCCGCGGACGACGCCCACCGGCTGATCGCGAAGGCGCTGGCCAAGCTGGTCGCCGAGGACCCGACGATCCCGCCCCACCCCTACCTCAGCCGGCACCTGGCCGACCACGCCGCCCGGGGCCGTGTTCTCGACGATGCCCATGTGCCGCTGGCCGTACTGCCGTGGGAGTCCAGCAGGAATGTGCGCACCCTGTTACGGCAGGCGGGCGCCGGACAGCAGAAGGAGTGGCTGGAGGCATGGGCCGTCATCGAGCCGTTCGTCCGCGACGCCGATCCGGACTCACGCCTGACGAGCCTGCACCTGGCCCACCACGCCGCGACCCGCCGCCGTACTCCGTCGGCCGGGCTGCCCGCGGCGACCCGAGGCATGGCGGGTTCGCGCATCACTCCGCTGTGGAGCGACTGGAGCGTGCCGGACAACGTACTGGCCGTCTCCGACATCCCCGTCGAGTCACTGGCTCACACCACGACGTCCGACGGCCGGTCCCTGCTGATCAGCGGCGACAGCCACGGCACGATCCGCATGTGGGAAACGCACGGCGTCCCCTTCGGGACGCCCCTGCACACCAACGGCGGCGCCATCCAGCATCTGCTGCCCCTCCAGGCCGACCTGTTCGTCTCCGGCGGGACCGACGGGGCCGTACGCGTCTGGCACACCCTCCGCGGCCAGCTCCTCGCCGAGCCGGTACGGCGCCCTCGTACCTGGGTCAGCGGCCTCACCCTCCACCGACCGGTGGACGCACCCCGGCTCCTCCTCGTGGCCCACAGCGACGGCCATCTCACCGCGCTGGACACCGCCACCTTCCAGCCCGTCGAGACCCCGCTTCCGGACCTGGAAGCGGCACCGGCGATCCTGACGGGCATCGGCCTCGACGGAGCGGACGGCATGGCGCTGGCCATCGCGCAGGGGCGGCAGGTCCGCCTCTGGCGGCCGGGCCAGGACATCGTCCGCACCGACCCCCCGCACCAGGACGAGGTGCGGGCCGTCGTGGACCTGCCGGTGCCCGGCCGGTTCGCGACCTGCGACGACTCGGGACACATCGCCGTCTGGGACGCCTCGACGGGCCGCCGGACGGCTGCCGCGACTCCGTCGGCCGGCGGATCGGTCATCGCCCTCGCCGCTGTGGTGGTGGACGGAGTGCACGCCGTGGTCTCAGCCGGCATCGACCACACCCTCCGGATGTGGAACGCGGACACCGGCCGCCCGATCGGCGGTGCTCTCGAAGGACACACGGCCCCTCCCGTGGCGCTGGCCGCACTCCCGCTGGCCGCGCGGGCGTCGGACGCACTGCCGTTGGACGCATTCCCGCTGGCCGCGCGAGCGTCGGAGGCACTGGCGCCGGACGCGCAGGCGCTCGTCGTCTCCGCCGGAGCGGACAGGACGCTGCGCCGCTGGAAGCTCACGGGCCACGGCAACCGCCCCCCACGACCCGTCCGGCGTCCCGTCACCGCGGCCGCGCTGGCGGGCCGGGCGCTTGCCGGCCCCGCCCTGCTCCTCGCCGTGGCCGACGAGGCGGGGACAGCGCTGTGGAACGTGGAGACGGGACGTCAGGTGCCCCTTCCGGCCGGCGAGAGCACGGTGACCGCCTTCGCCTGGGCCGCCGATGGCGGGGAACCCCTCCTGCTGACCGCGCACAGCGACGCAGGCGTCCGGATCTGGTCCCTGGACGCCGGGGGCGGCGCGCCCCCGAGGAGCCGCGGGAAACTGGTGAACCACAGCATCCCCGTCCAGGCCATGGAGGCCTTCACGGACGGGGAACGCGCCCTGCTGGCCACCGGCAGCGGAGACGGCTCCGTACGTCTCTGGGACCTCGGCCGTCAGCGCCCACTGGCCTGCTGGGACGACCACATGCTGAGCGTCAGGGACATCGCCGTGCTCGACACGGGGCACGGCACACTCATCGTGTCGGCGGGCGCCGACGGGACCGTACGACTGTGGGACCCGGCCACCGAGCCGGCCGGGCGGCCGCCGATCCACTGCGGCCAGCAGGGCGTCCACGCCGTGGCGGCGGTGCCGCCCCGCCACGGCGAGGCCGCGCTGATCGCGTCCGGCGGCGAGGACGGCACCGTTCGCCTCTGGGATGCCGCGATCCTGCGGGCGGTCGGCGCCCCCTTGGACGCCGACGACGGACCCGTGACCGCGCTGGTGTCCTTCCCCGGCCCGGCGGGCGGGCCCTTCCTCGCCGCGGCGGGCCCCAGCGGCACCATCCACCTGTGGGACGTCACCGCGCGGACGCATCTGCTGCGCATCGTGACCGGCAACCCGCTCAGCACCCTCGCGGTCCGCGGGCCGAACGGACCGGACACGGCCGACATGGGCCACCCCGTCCTCCTGGCCGCCGGAACAGCAGGGGTTTGTGTCTTCCGGGTGCACCTGGAGCGCTATTGAGATGACGGCTGTGCGCTGTCCTCGTGCCTCAGAGCTCCCCTCACGCGCCCCCACGATCCCGCCGAAGCGGGCACCCTCGGGTACCGGCTGGGCGAGAATGATCGCCCGCACGTTCCGAAGCAACGAGGATGTATGAACCGCGCTCCTTCGGTGGTGACCGCCGCCCGCTTACACCTCCCCGCCGTACGAGACTTAGCCGGCCCGCACGCGCCCACCGAACCCACCGGGCCCGCGACGCACACCGACGCGTCGGGGGCGTGGGCCTGATGTCCTTGGACGAGTCCCCCGTCACCCTCGTCCCGGCCCCGGTGCGCGGCATGTGGCGCCTGGGCAAGAAGCGGAAGCCCGTGGAGTACAACCGGCTGGAGCCCGAGACCAGCCAGGGCTCCAGCGCCGGCCGCTTCAGCCTCGCCACCTACGGCATGCTCTACTGCGCCACCGATCCGGCCGGCTGCTACGCCGAAGCCCTGGCGCACTTCAGAGTCCACCCGAAACTGCGCAGCATCATCGAGAGTGACTGGGACAACCGGCCCAGTCATATGAAGCTCGGCCATCTGGCCTCCGGCTGGCGTGAGGACCACATCCTGGTCAGGATCGTGCCGGCCAAGGACGCACGATTCCTCGACGTCGACTCCCCGGCCACTCGAGCGGTTCTCACCAGGGAACTCCGCCACGAGCTGAAGGTGTGGAGAGTGGGGAGCCCCCTCACCGACGAGCACATCCACGGCCGCGACCGCAGGGTCGCCCGCCAGATAGCCGCCTGGACCGTCGCCCAGCGCGACCGGGCCGGACACCGGCTGGCCCAGGGCATCGCCTACCGCTCCGGATACGGCGGGCGTCAGTGCTGGGCCGTCTTCAGCGATGTCGACCTCGAACAAGCGGAGCGCCGCCCCATCCGGCTGGAGGACGCCGCTCTGCGCGAGGTCGCCACGGAGTACGGACTCAAGCTCTTCTGAAGCTGTTCCGAACCTCGCACGCTCGTACGGTCGGCCACACGGTCGTCGCCCGATCGGGGGGTGCTCTGACGCCCCAGTGCCACGAATTGGTCACAGGGCCCCCAACCGAGTCCCGAATAACCCCTGGTCACGCCAGCACACTCGCTGCCCGAGGGAGGATTTCCCGGGGGATTGAGGAGGGGAAAACGGTGGAGTGAACGGGCCGCCGAAGGGTAGACTGCTCTCAACCCAGTTGAGGAGACGCGATGTTGACCAGTCGTCGGTTACCCACCGGCCCACCCTTGCCGGCCGTCGCCATGCTCGTCCCAGCACCACCGACTCCGAGTCGCCACCATCTCCTCCGGGGTGCCGACGCGCCCAGCCGCAACACCGCTGGCGCGGAACCTCACGGACTGCCCGTCACGCCGTCACCCGGGCATCCGTGACCCTTCACCACGTACGGCCTGCCTGAGCCGAACGTGCGCCCACTCCGACCAGGCTCCAGCGAGCCGGCGGGGCGGTCCCGTTTCCCCGGCCCACTCATTTTCCTGAGTCAGGCCTGCAGCAGGCAGCGCCGCCCACCACCCTCCGTCGAGGCATCGGTATGCCCTCGACCACGAGGAAAATGAGGAGACCATGGAGACCCTGCGAGAGCACGACACCGAGACAGCTGCCCACGCCGACATGGTGCAGACGTCCATTGCCGACATCGCGCGCTTCCTGCAGGAGAATTTCGGCCAGCGACTTACCGCGTTCATCGCGAGCATCGAAGACCCCAAGCAGGTCGGCAAGTGGTGCAGCGGTCACAACAGCCCGCGCATCGACTCCGAATTGCGCCTGCGAGCGGCCTACCAGGTGTTCCAGATGATCACCCGCGCCGAGAACTGTCACACGGCGCGCGCCTGGATGATCGGCATGAACCCGCAGCTGGAGGACGACTCGCCGGTTCAGGCCATCGCCGATGACCGCCACAAAGACGTCATGGCAGCGGCTCGCTCCTACATCAAGGGCGACCTTTAACTGCCGCGATCCGATGCCGCGATCCGACCGCGGACGCCGGGGCAGATGCGCCGTGCGCTCGAGCGAGGAACGGCGCTCCGGCGTCCGCTGACGTCCCCGGCATGACGACGTGTCTGGGCGCCAGGTCGCCTGCCATGCCGAGGCGCCGACCGGCCGGGCCGGCCGGAGACCAACCGGTCGGGAGTCGCCAGTGACCGGCTGGTCAGCCGACGCGCTGCCGTGCGGGATCGTCCTGGTGGGCGCGCCGGTGCAGTGGCTCACCGGTGCAGTGGCTCACCGGTAAGGGATTCCGCCCTCGTCGCCGTACCCGCGCCGGCACTGACTCTCGGCCCAGGGCAGGGCGTGGCGTTGGCCAACTGCGCGGCCGGTGCCATCAGCGCCGTGGATCTTGCCGCAGGCCGGCGCAAGGTACGCCTGGCGGCGATGGTGCCGCTGATCGCCGGGGCAGCGTGCACCGTACCTGCCGGGACCTGGACGGCCGCACAGCTACCCGAACCGATTCTGCTCGGGTCCGGGTGCTCGTACTCCTCGGCCAGGTACGCGAACAGTGCGCGGAGGTTGCGTTGCACCGTGTTCGTGCCGCCTGTGTAACCGCCCTTCCCATCCTGGCTCTTGGGGACGTCCTGGGTCTCGTAATACCAGCGGAAGAAGCGGTTGAGCGTGGCGGTATCGACCATGAAGCCATCTGCCGCACCCCCTGAGCAGTCAGCCAGTGGCCGAGCTGGACAGCCGCGTACTTGTAGGCGTTGATCGTCCGGCGCTGGAACGGACGGCCGTGCTTGTTAGTCGTGGTCGAGAGGTGTAGCTCAAGCTCACTGATCAGCGCGCTACGTACGTCCTCAGCGCTCTTGACGCTGCGTACGGGCACGGCTGTGAGCGTTCGCGTGCTCTCTGTCGGCGTGCTGCTCTGCGACGCCCTGACGCGCGTCTGTGCGCGCAGTGGGTTACGTCGTGCGGTCACTCTGTGGCTCCTCGTGACGAGGGCGCTAGACAAGTCGCGGTTACCGAAGCGTCTTGCGTAACGCCGCCTGGATGCGGAGCCGCAGCACCAAACAAGAAGCCTGATCCGCTTTGTCGCACGGGGACGGACGGGGCCGAATGAGACCAGAACTGAGACCACAAGCCCCGGCCGTCTTATGAGGTCAGGCCCTCTGTCGCCTCTCGTGCATGAAGGGGACATCCTCTCGGCGACGGGGGATCCAGAACCCAGGTCCAGAGATCGCCGACACGTACATCGGGTGCGGGTGCAGAAGGTATCCGCTATCGCACCAGTCGCCAGGTGTTCAGGGGCTACCCTTCTGGGGTGCTGGTCTGGGATGTTCTGGACAGTCAATGGGGGAGGCGGGCGTGGCTCGTATCGTCGGCGTACACGGCATCGGTTGGTCCTGGCGGTCGCGCGAGGAGATGCACGAGACATGGCACGGGGCGCTGAGCACCGGGCTGCGGAACATCCGGTATCCCGACGCCGGGGCGGTGACGTTCGAGGCGGCCTTCTACGGGCACCTGTACAACGGCGGCACGGGCAAGTCCGGCGGTGACGCGCTCTACACCGCCGCCGACGTGGCCGACGGCTTCGAGTACGAGCTGCTGGAGGCCATGGCCCGGGAGGCGGATCCGGCGGCCTTCGACGAGGAGAGCGCCGAGCCGGCCTCCAAGGGGCTCGTCGTCCGCGGCGCGCAGGCCTGCCTCGACATCCTGGAGAGGACGCCGTACCTCGGCGGGATGACGGCCTCGGTTCTCATCAGCCAGATCAAGCAGGTGCACCGGTACTTCGAGGACCCTGCACTGGGCCAGGAGATCCGGGGCGAGCTGGAGACGGCGATCCAGGATGACACGCAGGTGGTCCTCGCCCACTCGCTGGGGAGCGTGGCGGCCTACGAGGTCCTGTGGAACCTCAAGGACGTCCGGATCGACACCCTGGTCACCATGGGCTCGCCGCTCGGGCTGAAGTCCATCCGGCGCCGCCTGGCCCGCTCGGCCGAGGCGGAACCGGGGCGCCCGCCGTCCGTGCGCCGCTGGGTGAACGTGGCCGCCGAGCAGGACGTCGTCGCCCTGCGCAAGCGCATCAAGACCCTCTACGGCGGAGAGGTCGAGGACTTCGTCGTCACCAACCCGTTGCGCCACATGCACGACTGCACCCTCTACCTGACCAACCTGCGGACCGCGCGCGCAGTCGAGGCAGCTCTTGGGTGAGCGGTGGTTCTTCCTGGCAGGGGAGGGCGAATACGGTGAGGAAACCGGCCTGGCGCGACTCGAGCACGTGCCGGACGAACTGAGGTTGATGCGCCGCACGCTCCAGGACCTGGGGATGCGGGAGATCCCCAGGCCTCGGGGAGTCGTCGGCGAGCGGGGCCTGCACGAGGTGTGCAAGGAGCTCGGTACGTGGTTGACGGGGGTGAGCAGCGGCGAGCAGGAGCCGCCGCTGTCTCTGTTCATCTACTGCACGGGGCATGGTGAGCGGAAGAACGACTCCACGTGGGGCCTGGCTTTACCGACGTTCGACGAGTGGGCGAAGGATCTCCTTAAGCCGACAGACATCATCGACACCCTGTACGGGGGCGACCGACAACGCAAGAAGGAACTCTTCGAGCAGGCGGTCATCGTCCTCGACGCCTGCTACTCCGAGTCCGGCGCGGGCGACGCCATGGAGACCCGTCGGCGTCAGTCCGCCGCCGGTCGCGTCGACTACGACGCCTGGGTGATCGCCACCGCCCGGAAGGCGCAGCAGGCCCAACAGCTCGCCTTCGCCCGCGCGTTCGCCAAGACCCTCTCCCGGAGCGACGGCACGCGGGAGTTCATCGAGCCCTCCGCTCTCGTGGAGCAGCTCAACACACACCTGTCGACGGACAGCCAGGAGGTGTGGGTGTCCTCCGTCGACCGCCGGAGCTGCCGCGCGCTGCCGGATCCGGCGTACATGCCCCGGACGTCGCCCGACTGGCTCGACCGGGATCTCGACGAGTGGTCCCACCTCGCACGCGGCCGGAGACGGCCGGGCCAGGAGGGCTGGTACTTCTCGGGCCGGCGCGAGGAACAGCAGCGTCTCCGCGAGTTCATCGGCGGCGGTGGACCGGCCGGGCCGCTCATCCTCCGGGGCGCGGCCGGAGTCGGCAAGAGCGCGCTCCTCGGACACCTGGCCGTGTGCGGGAAGTCCGAGTGGCGGCGGCTGCTGCCGCCCGTCGCCCGGCGCGGTCTCATCCTCCCGGATGGCTCGGTGCACGCGCTGGTGTCCGCCCAGGACGCCAGTGTGTCGGGCCTGGCCCGGCGGATCGACAAGGCGCTCGGCCTTGACCTGGGGAACCCGACTCCGGACGAGCTGTGCGAGGCCCTGGAGGACCTGCCTCCCCGGACCGTTCTGGTGGACGACCTCCATCTGGCGGGCGACGACCCCGCGGCCGTGGTCACGGACCTGCTCGACCCCCTGGCCGAGTACGCGCGCACCATCGTCATCGCCTCGGCCGGCCACGCCGCCGCCGACGCGGTGTGGCAGGACCTCCAGCTGCCGGTGTTTCAGCTCGGCACCGACGACGAGGGCGTCCGCGCTTACGCCCGCGCACGGGGCGCCGACGCGGTCGCCGCCGCCTGCCACGGACACTTCGGGGCGGCGGTCCACGCGGTCGACGCCTTCCTCGGCCCCCCGCACGACCGCGACGGCGGGGCGAGGGCGCGGCGCGCTGCGGGGAAGCAGCTGACGAACTTCCATCGGAGCCTGCTCGCCTCCCGTGGCCGCCCGGAGGACTGGTGCCGGGCGATGCTGGAGCCGGTGCGGGCCGCGGCGGCGTGCGGGCACGACGCCGGCCTGACGGCCGAGCACTGGGCCGCGCTCGCCACGGCTTCGGACCGTTCCGGCAGGACATACGGCCCCGAGGAGGCGAGGGAGGCCGTGGAGCTGCTGGGCGCCGCGGTGACGGACACCGGTACAGGCAAGGGCACCGGCTCCTCCGCTACGCCCCCTGCGTGGCGCCTCGCCACCCCCGTCGCGCCGGACTCGTACGGGCCCGAGTTCGCCGAGGCGGTACGGGACTGCCTGCCCGTCCACGCGTCCAGAGCCGACACGGGGGGAACGTCCGTGTCCGAGGAGCCCGGGATCGACTGGGCGGCGGACACGGCGCTGACCGTCCTGTTCGCGGACGCCTCCAGCCGCTTCGACCAGGAGTTCGCCACCGAACGGTCCTCGCGGGCGTTCTGGGCCGCGCTGCCGGGCGACGCTCTCGCCCGACAACTGGATGCCGGTGGGGCCCGGGTCCTGCCGCGTCGGGTCGGTGCGGGCGTACGGACCCAGACGCCCGGACTGCACCCGGCGGAGCGGGTGTTCCAGCTGAAGCTCAGCCTCCTCAGGTCCGGGGACGAGGGGCGCGGTCTGTACCCGCGCGGTTCCGGCGCAGAAGTCGACGTCCTGTGGGCCACTCCCAAGGACGGCGTGGCCGTACCCGACCTCCTGGCGGTCGCGTCCGGCGCGTCCGGCGACGGCTACGTGGTGACCACCCACGGCGACGCCTCCATACGGCTGTGGAATCTGGCGGACGGCACGCCGCTCGCCGAGGCGGTGCGGTCCGAGGAGGCCGGCATCGCCTCGCACCTGGCGCTCGCCGTCATCGACGGCGAGCCCGTCGTCGCGTTCGTCGCGGACGGCGCGGGACTGCTGTGGCGGCCGCTGACGGGCCGGGACCCCGATCCGCTGGCCGCCCTGGACGGGGCGACGGCGTTCTCGCTGCACGGCGACGGCCTGCTGGCCGTCGCCAGGGGCGCGCGGGTCGAGGTCGTCCAACCGGGGGCCACCGGGCGGACCAGGTCGTTCGCCGTGCCGGGGTCGAGCCGCGTCACCCAGGTCCACCTGGGGGGCGGGGCCGGCGACCGACGGCTCGTCGCCACCACCGAGTTCGGCACCGTGACCGCGCGCGTCCTGGACACGGGAGTGACGGCGGTACGACGCCAGCCGCTGCTCATGCCCTCCGCGCAGCACGCCGTGGTGTCGTCGACCGGCCGCACCGTGGGCATGCTCGACCGCAGTGGGGGGCTGTTCGTGTGGGACGAGAGCCACGGCACGAGAGGTCTTGACATCCCCGCCGCGCGCGACGGAACGCTCGCGTTCGCCGTCGGCGACAGCCTGGCGGCCGCGGCCGGTGGCGCTCAGAAACCCTGGCTGTGCCTCCTCCCGGTCACGTCCGGTGGTGAACGGCCGGTCTCCCGGTTGCCGCTGCCGGAGCAGCCCGTCGCGCTCGCCTTCGACACGGACGGGTCCCGGCTGGTGGTGACCGACCTGCGAGGAGTGTTCTGTCTCGACGTCCGCCCCGATCCGCCCCCGACCGGACACGGTCGATCCCGATTTACCCGGCCCGCCCCCGACGATCGATCGCAGTGAGGAGGCAAGATGACGGCCCTGAACTCCGTCTCGGCACGTGAGGGTGTCATCGGCGCGCTGCTCGCCCTCGACGACATCCTGACGAAGCGCGAGGAATCCGCCCTGCGCACGTCTTTAGACGTTCTGCTCGGACGACTCCATGCCCAAGGCCTCCGGCCCCTGTACGAGGAAGCGGAGCGCAGGGAGCTGTATGGTGCGGCGCTGGGTATCCCGGACCGGTTCGTGACCGGCTCCGGTCGCACCAGCCTCGAACGACTGGTCGACATGGTCCTGGACCCGGAGGCCTGCGAAGGCCCGTACGCCGAGCTGGTCTTGCACCTCCAGGCCATTGAGGGCATGGAGGACGACCTCGTCCGCCTCTACGAGCGGGCCTGTCCACCCGACAGCGGCCCGTACGTACCCGAGCAGCGTCTGTCAAAGGAAGACCTGTCCAAGGAAGACCCGTCCGGGGAGACCGCCACCCCCAACGGCCCGTCCGCCGAGTACCTGGACGTCACCGTCCTCCGCCCGGACACCGACCCGGATCTGCCGCCCACGGCCTGGGCGGCCCGGCTCGCCCTGGAGAGCAAAGTCGGCGACGCCGCCGCCGGTCACGACGACACGGTCCGGAAGCTGGTCGGCATCACCAGGAGATGGCGGTCCGTCACTCCGGCCACCAACAGGGCCTCCGACGGAGGCGCCGAACCCGTACGGACCCTGCTTCTCCAGCTGGGAATGGACGGGGAACTCGTGGGGGACCCGAAGCCGAGACTGGCGGTCCCGGGCCTGCTGCCGCCGAGCCGCGTCGACGACACCACGGTGACCCTGCCCGCCGCCCTGCGGCTCCTCTCACGGACACTCGACACTCCCGAACTGCCCTACCCCGCGCCCGGCATGTTGGCCGCCGGTGCGTACTCCCTGTCGCATCTCGGTGAGACGACGCAATTCCGGCCCATGGAGCCCGGCGAGGCGTCCCTGCGCGCCGAGGCCTGCGGCGGCACGCTCGTCCATCCCGGCCGCGGCGGCTGGTTCCGTACCTCCGCCGGGGACGGCACCCCGACGCTCGCGGTCGCGGACCCCGGCCTCACCCTGGCGGGTGCGGCCCGCGCCTACTGGGGCGCGGCCTGGGACGACTGGTCGAGGAACTGGCACAAGAGCGCCCTGAAAGCCACCGAATGGAGTCTTCACGACTGGTCGCGGACGCAGCCCGACGGTCAAAGGCTCCCCGACATCCGCACGGACCAGGTCGACAGCCTCATGGCGATCTTCCAGGACCCGGAGCGCAAAGTGGCCGTGCTGGGAGGGCCGTCCGGCTCAGGGAAGAGCTGCATTGCCCGCTGCACGGCACGGTCGCTCGCCGAGACCGGCCGGCGCGTGGTCGTTCTCGTCCCCGATGACCGGGCGTTCCCGAGCGGTGACGTCCTCGCCGAAGTCGTGCGGCACGCCCTCGGCAGTCTCGAACCCCTGGACCAGCCGGAGACCGGCTGCCCCGTCGTCATCCTCGATGCCATCCGGCCGATGGGCGAGACGGACGTCGACCGCGTGCTGCCCGCAGTGTCGGCGGAGTTCGGCGTCAGCGTGCTCGCCTGCCTGGGGTACGACATCAACTCGTTCCACGACTGGCAGGCGGCGAACCTCACCGTCGTGCCGTCCATCGTCCGCCCCACCGCCCTCCTCGACCTGGCCGGCCGCGCCCGGGAAATCCACGGGGACAAGGTCGCCGGCAACCCGCGCTTCGTCGAGGCCCTGGCGCGCCGCTTCCCTCACGACCTCGCCGGATTCGTCAAGGGCCTGTGCGACTACCGCGGCGGGAACGACAGGCCCGAGCGCCTCGGGGAGGAGCTGCGGCAGGCTTTCACCGAGAATCTGGGGGCCGACGCACAGGACCTGGCCGCCGTCGTCGCGGCCGTATCCCTGCTCGGCGGGAACGTGAGCGTCCCCGAGGAAGAGCGTTCCGACCTCTGCAAGATCGGTGCCGCTCCGGACGGAGCCCCCGACCGGCTCCGCTTCCCCAGCCCCACCGACTGCCGCACGATCCTGGACGCCTACACCGAGGCCGTCCACCCTGACGAGGCCACCCGGCCACGCCGCCACGACCTCGTCGCCGGCCTCGTCGCCAAGGAATTCTTCCGCGACCTGGCCGACAACCGCAGCGGGCTGCTGCCCATGCTCCGCGGCGCGCGCCTGTACGACGAGCGCGTCTGCCGGAGCCTCGCGGAGAGCCTGCTGCGCCCCGACCACGAGGACGACTTCGCCAAGTGGCGGCGGAACGCGTCACCGGTCGGCATCGCGCTGGTGCTCCTCGCCATGGACTCCTCCCTCGGCGAGAGGGTGATCGGCAAACTCCTCGAGACCCTCGTGACGCGGCTGCCGCAGACGACCCCCCGGTCCGCACGCTCCCTGCTGGCCGTGGTCCGCGCGATCCACCGGCACCGGCACCGCTTCGGCGACACCCAGTTCGACACCTTCGCCGACTGGATGGTGCAGCGGTTCGGAGAGCTCCTGGAGGACAGGCCGAGGCCCGACGACGGCCTGTACAGCGTGCTGGAGCAGCTCAGCCGCTTTCACCATCCGCGCCTCGACGAGGTCGTGGCCATGCGCGGATCGGCAACCCTGGTCCGCCTCAACCCCGACAAAGCCCTCGACTACCGCACGGTCAGCCGGGTCGAACGCCTGGTGCGCCGCGCCGGCAACGACATCGGCATGCCGGAGTACGCCTCCTGGGTCCAGAACGAGGCCGAGGTGCGCAAGCTGCTCGATCACGACCCCGATCCCGCTCGCGGGATCGCGCTGTACCTCTCTAACCTCGTACTGCGGCTGCGCTACGACCCCGACTACCAGGACTGGGACACCGTCTTCGGCCGGCACGACGTGCGCGTCGGTATCCGGCAGGCGCTGCGGCACACGAACGCGGTGGACCTGCGGTACGCGCTGGCGGAGGCCCGGGACTACCAGGTCGCCTTCGTCACCAGGATGCTCAACGACAGGGATCTCAACAAGAGCGAGGGCTTCGGCGTCGCCATCCGCAAGGCCCTGCGCACCGCGACCCCAACGGACGCGGCCCTGCTGCTGCGGACGACCAGCGAGATCCACGACTACACCGCCCGCCATGCGCTGTACGGCGACCGCGCGGAGCGTCCCGACGCCGGTCTCGCGCGCGCCCTCGCCCAGCAGGTGCGTGATCACCAGGACGCCAAGGGCGCCGGTCTGATCCTGTCAGCGACGGCGCGCGTCGACGAGCTGTTCCTGACCGAGAAGAAGGGCTTCGGCCAATACCTCGCCGAAGAACTAGGCAAGGACTGGGTCAGCGCCCGACTGGAAGAGGATCCGCGGATCTCGATCCAATACCACCTGATCAAGGGGATCTGGGAGGTCAACGCCTCCTTCCGGGAGGAGTGCCTGGACCTGTTCGTGGACATCGTCGCCACGGCGCTGAACCGCTCGATGCGCCCATGGGGCCCGCAGGCCGCCCTGCTGCTGGGACAGGACGAGGAGTTCGGGGCGGCCTTCCTGGAGAAGCTGGGTCGGCACGTGTCGGACAAGAGGCTCTTCGAAGGGATGAAGGACGCGCCCATCGCAGACGCCCGGCGATACTTCCACCAGCTAGGCCGTGCCATGTACCAAAGATTGCCGAGTCAGTACATCAACGAGCACGACGCGGTCGGCTTCATCGAGAGGATGGCCTCCTCCTCCCCCTCGTCGGCGGCGCTGTGCGCGCGAGAGACCGCCCGGACCCTCGTTGACGGGGGTGTGCCGGCGGAGGACGCCGGACTGTGGGTGCTGCGGAAGGATGAGACCGAGACCCCGGATTCGGTAGGCCAGCGTTGGGGCGCGCAGATCGGTCGAGGAGCCAGTACGAATCAGGTGACTGAGGTGATTAACGTACTGGCCAGGTTGAATGGTGACGCCGCCGTAGCGACCCTCGACTATCTGAAGAACAAGCAAGTCTCCCGGCGTAGACGCAAGGACAGCATGCTGCGGGACAAGGTGCGCCAAGCCGTGTACAACGACCCCGTCGAGGCGGCCCGGCTGCTGACGGCGGTGGAGCGGGTGTCCGTCGGCGCCGGTGCCGAGATGATGCGCGACCTGCAGAGTGAAGGGGGAGCCTGGAACGCTTTCACGAGCGAAGTCGCCCATATCCAACACCCCACCCAGCAGTACCAGGTCGTCCGTCAACTGGTGGCGCTCGGGCTGCGGTCGGGAGGCGTGCACTCGAAGTGGGTGGACAATCTCCGTAACCGGCATCAGGCGACGGTAATGCAGGTGACCAGCCCGGCTGCACTCAGCGACGTCCTGCGCACGGCATTGATCTGGGATGCCGACTGGGCTTGTCGGCTGGCCGCTGACATCTCAGGACAGCGGCTGGCCAGAAGGCTTGGCTATGCGCGGGTGAAGGACCTGATGCACATGCCTTCTTTGCTGTCGCTGCTAGTGACGGCAAAGGCTGACGAGCCTGTCCGGTTCTTGTTCGACGAACTGGAGCATCTACAGCCTGCATCACTAGTGAAGCGTCTCAACGCGCATTCCATCGATGTGCTGCTGGATGTCGCGCTCCGGGTGCGGCCAGACTTCGCCCATCGCCTGGTACCTGCCGTGGCCGAGGCAATTGGCGGGCAGATGCGACGTGACGTGGTTCTCGACGAGGCGGAGCACTGGAACGAGATTGGTTGGATAGCGCGCTCCTTGCACATTATGAACAAGGCGCAGATGCTCTCCCGCCAGGTGCCGAAACGCATGCCGAATCCGTCTTATCCAGATGCCACCGCCTGGGGCGTGATGTGGCTTCCGCGTCAGAAGTGGACTCAGGAAATCCTCGGCAACGTGGTCGACCACATCTTGAAGCCATCGGTCTCCGGCTCCCATTCGGTCTTCGTTGCCTTCGCCTACGCATCGACCGAAGGGCGTACCGTCGAGCTGCGGTCCCCGGAGGGATCTTGGCCCGACCTCGATGGGTGCAGTGCCCGTGCACTTGCTGCTCTCCAGTTGATGGCTGAGCGGGATCTGGATCTGCGCGCCGCGCTACTTTCCCATCGGAATACGCTCGTGGCGCAGCTGGACATGCCTACGTCGCGGACCGACAGCTACATGAGCTCGGCACGTGCGTGGTTCGTCCCCCACCGCGACTCCGCTCGGCAGGCGTGAGAGACGAGCGCGGTTGGAGCAATGAGGGCCCAACCCCAAGGTTGGGCCCTCAGTTACCCAACATTGGTCAGGGATCGAGACAACCGCAGGGCCGGCATCTGGCCCAGTGGATCGAGCGCGTCCAGGCCGACGACCTGCCCGCCCTGCACGGCTTCGTCAACGGCCTCGGCCAGGACTTCGATGCCATCGTCGCCGGCCTCAGCCTCCGATATAGCTCCGGCGCTGTCGAGGGCCGCAATAACATAAAAGATTAAGCTCAGTCCTGCTCTCTCACTACCGGTGGTGTGGGCCAAGCATGGCAGAGGCCACGGACACGATCGGTCGGATTGCCGTCCCCGTTGGTGAAGGAGGCCCGGCCGCCTCGTCGGTGCGCCCGGCTGTACGAGCCGCATGGCCTTACGGCCCGGAACCGGTGGTGAAACCGTCGGTTCCGGGCCGTCTACATGGAAGCTCAGGCCGCAGTGGCCGGGGCGGCGGCCGTCGTCCGCTCGGCGCGGACCTGGTGGAGCAGCTGCAGCACTTCGTCGTAGACGCCGTCCGGATCGTCGGTCTCGAGTACCAGCACGGCCACGAGGTCGAGAGCGTGGTCGATCTTTCCGGCGGAGTCCTTCTTCGCCTGCTCGATCCGCTTCAGGTTGCGGGCCACCTCCGGCCGGGCGTCGGCGAAGGCGGCGGGCAGCCTGTCGAGGGCGTCGGACAGGTCCCAGTCCTCGGGGATGAAGTACGTCGCCTGCGTCGGGTCCTGGCTGAGCACCCTCACCGCGGGTTCCGTGATCCGCGGTCCGGTGGTGATCTCTACGTCCAGGAGCAGCTTCGAGGCAGCACGGTACAAGGCCGTCAGGTCCGGGTCGTGGCCTTCGAGGATTGCCTCGGAGATGGTGATGCGCTCGGAGGAGAGGAGGGCCCGGGTGAGCACGGCTGCCGTGTCGAGAGAGGCCCGCTCGGGGTCGTAGGCGGCGATGAAGCGGTCCCCGTCACGGCGCAGCATGACGGCCTTCGCCTGCTGGGCGTCCCCCTGGCGCAAGTGGAGCGACACGGCGATGAGTCGCTCACGGGTGAGGATCGTCATGCCGAAACCTCCGCTCGTTGCCAGTTCCGCCCAAGGGCGTCACGGTGATTGCCGCCGTGGCCATGCTGCTGGGTGCACGGCAGGCGGTCGGACCAGGTGTCGTCGGTGTCCGGCTGGCCATCCATCCGATCGCCGGTCAGTGGGTCGCGGCCAGGGCGTCGCTCCAGACACTCGGACCCGACAAGGCCGGTGAGGGTGGTGCGCAGCGGGCTGGGGGCGACGTTGGTGCGTCGGCTGACGATCTCCGCCATGTGCTTGGGGATGAGTTCCAGGACCACCTGGAGCACGGCCTGCGGGTCGTCAGCCTGTCGGCAGATGTCGGCCAGTTCCTTGGCCATCTTTGCGATGACCAGTTTTCCGATCGGGGTGATCCGGCCGTTCTCGGCGACGAGGGTGTCCGGAGGAAGCGTGTCGAGGTCGATGTTGGTGGTGTTCACGCGATCGCCTCTTCCTCGGCCTCATCCGATGCGCGTTCGTCCACGGGCCGGATCACGAACTCCTGGAGAAGCATGTAAGCGAGCTTGAGGTCCGAGCCGCCATCACGCTGGAGGAGCTTGTGTAAGCCGATCCCGGCCTCGACCAACAGGGTCGTGACGCCGGAGTACGAATCGTTCAGGGCGCGGAGTTGCTGCCAGGAGACTGGGGTGGGTCCGGAGGCGAGAGCTGTGGGAGCGGTGGAGATGCACCGTCCGTCTGGGGGCGGCGTCGCCGTTGACGCCTCGGGGATTACGGCGGTCATGATCGTTCTCCTCCTTGGGGAGCACGGGTGGAGGGCCTCGCTGGGAAACGTTGGCTGCCAGCAAGTGGGGTCTGCCTTGCTTTCCTAGCCGCCACGCCGGCGGTCGGGCCAGGCGTCCCTCCCCGTTCGAGAGACATGCCGCATGAAGCTGCTACCCAGCAGTACCATCCGTGTTTTTGGTGGCAGCCCGGGCGGTGGTGGCCAGCCCCGCATGAAGGGCACTTGGGCCTGCAGAGGTAGGCGACCTGTGTGCGATGAGGCCGCACTACGTGCGGAGGGGCCTACTCGACCGCTGTGGCTGCCGGGGGAGCCGCGGGAGGAAAATTCGGGGCGGCGCCCAGCACGGGGACGCGTCAGAGGCGCCAGCGGATGCACGCCGTCCGCTCAGGTCCGCGCCGATCCGATCACTGCAACTAAGACCAAGCATGTCGAAGGGCCCCACCGCAAGCGGTGGGGCCCTTCGACATCGTGCCCGGTGAGGCACTGGCGGAGGATACGAGATTCGAACTCGTGAGGGGTTGCCCCCAACACGCTTTCCAAGCGTGCGCCCTAGGCCTCTAGGCGAATCCTCCGCCAGGAACAATACAAGACCGGATGCCGTGCTCGCGAACTCGTTCCCACCCCGGTCGATCCGCTAGGGTGGGGGCCAGCCCCTCACGTGGCGCTATCTCACCGAACTCCCCCAGGGCCGGAAGGCAGCAAGGGTAAGTGAGCTCTGGCGGGTGCGTGAGGGGCCCCTTGCGTTGGGGCGGGGGTCGGAGGGGAGCGGGCGGCTTCGGATGTCGGTGGGCCCCGATATCGTCGTAAGCGTGTCGTCCCTCGCGCTGTACCGCCGCTACCGCCCCGAGACCTTCGCGGAGGTCATCGGGCAGGAGCATGTCACCGGCCCGCTGCAGCAGGCGCTGCGCAACAACCGGGTCAATCACGCGTATCTCTTCAGCGGTCCGCGAGGCTGTGGCAAGACGACCAGTGCGCGCATCCTGGCCCGCTGTCTGAACTGTGAGAAGGGTCCCACTCCGGCGCCGTGCGGGGAGTGCCAGTCGTGCCGGGACCTCGCGCGGAACGGGCCGGGGTCGATCGATGTGATCGAGATCGACGCCGCCTCCCACGGTGGTGTGGACGATGCGCGTGAGCTGCGGGAGAAGGCGTTCTTCGGGCCCGCGTCGAGTCGTTACAAGATCTACATCATCGACGAGGCGCACATGGTCACCTCGGCGGGGTTCAATGCCCTGCTGAAGGTGGTCGAGGAGCCGCCGGAGCATCTGAAGTTCATCTTCGCGACCACCGAGCCCGAGAAGGTCATCGGCACCATCCGGTCGCGTACGCACCACTACCCCTTCCGGCTCGTGCCGCCGGGCACGCTCCGGGAGTATCTGGGGGAGGTCTGCGGGAGCGAGGCGATTCCGGTCGAGGACGGGGTGCTGCCGCTCGTGGTGCGGGCCGGGGCGGGGTCCGTGCGTGACTCGATGTCGGTCATGGACCAGCTGCTCGCGGGCGCGGCTGACGACGGTGTGACATACGCCATGGCCACCTCGCTGCTCGGTTATACGGACGGCTCGCTGCTCGACTCGATCGTGGACGCCTTCGCGGCGGCCGACGGCGCGGCGGCGTTCGAGGTCGTCAACCGCGTGATCGAGGGGGGCAACGACCCCCGGCGCTTCGTCGCCGATCTGCTGGAGCGGCTGCGCGATCTGGTGATCCTCGCCGCCGTGCCGGACGCGGCGGACAAGGGGCTCATCGACGCCCCGGCCGATGTCGTCGAGCGGATGCAGGCGCAGGCGTCGGTCTTCGGCGGCGCCGAGCTGAGCCGGGCGGCCGACCTGGTCAACGAGGGCCTTACGGAGATGCGCGGTGCCACCTCGCCGCGGTTGCAGCTGGAGCTGATCTGCGCGCGAGTGCTGCTGCCCGCCGCTTTCGACGACGAGCGGTCCGTGCAGTCGCGGCTGGAACGGCTGGAGCGCGGAGCCCTCGCCGACGGCCTGGGCGGTGGCGGTGGTGCCGCCGCCAGTGGTGCCGGTGGATTCCCGGCGCCGTCGGAGCCCGGGCCTGCCATGGGATACGTACCGGGACCCGACGCCCACGCCCCGGCCGCCGGGCCCTCCGGGCCGGCCGCCGCCCGTGCGGCCATCGGGGCCCAGGGTTCTGGGGCTGAGTCCGGCGGCGCTGAGGAGCCCGGCGGGTGGCCCGCGGGCGCGCGGCCCGCTGCGGAAGGCGGCCCGAGCGGGGCGGCGGACAGTGGACAGCGGGCAGCCGCGCCGGCCGCGTCCCCGCCGGCGGAGGGCGGCGGCGGTCAGCGGCCCGGGGCCTGGCCCACGGGCGCGCAGTCCGCTGCGGAAGGCGGCCCGAGCGGGGCGGCGGACAGTGGACAGCGGGCAGCCGCGCCGGCCGCGTCCCCGCCGGCGGAGGGCGGCGGCGGACAGCGGCCCGGGGCCTGGCCGACCGCCTCGGCTCCCGGTTCGGGTTCCGGTGCGGGCGGTACCTCCGGTGGTGGGCAGGGCGGAGTGGCGCCTGCCCGGCAGCCCGGCGGCTGGCCCTCGGCGGCTGCGCCGGGGCAGGGCGGCGGCCCGCCCGCGCAGGCGCCCGCGCCCGGTCGGCCCGCCCAAGGCCCTGGCCAGGAAGCCGGCCAGGGAGGAGCCGGCCAGGGGGCCCCGCCCGCGCAGAGCTCGCAGAGCGCGCCGAGCATGGCGCAGGGGGCTGTGCAGGTGCGGCAGATGTGGCCGGACATTCTGGAGGCGGTCAAGAACCGTCGCCGCTTCACCTGGATCCTGCTGAGCCAGAACGCCACGGTCTCCGGGTTCGACGGCACCACCCTCCAGCTCGGCTTCTCCAACGCCGGCGCACGCGACAGCTTCGTGGGAGGCGGTAGCGAGGACGTACTGCGGCAGGCGCTCAGCGACGCCATCGGTGTGCAATGGCGCATCGAGGCGATCGTCGACCCCTCGGGCGGCTCCGGACAGCAGGGCGGCGGACCAGGCGGTTCCGCTGGTCCTGGTCCCGGTCCTGGTGGCCCCGGTGGTTCGGGCGGCTTCGGCGGCGGTGGCGGCTTCGTTGGTTCGGGCGGTTCCGGTGGCCCCGGTGGCGGCTTCGGCGGCGGTCAGCCGGCGGCGGCGCGGCAGCCTGCTGCCCGGCCCGCCTCCGCGTCCCCTTCCGCCCCCGCCTCGGCATCCGCGCCCCCCGACGCGGGCCCGCCCGCCGAGTCGGCGTACCGCGAGCCCGAGCCTCCGCCGATCTCGCCGGAGGACGATATGCCGGCCGAGGACGATCCTGACCTGGACGACACCGCTCTCAGTGGGCACGACCTGATCGTGCGCGAGCTCGGCGCCACGGTCATCGAGGAGATCGCCAACGAGTAGCGGCGGGCGAGCGGGGCGGGGCGCCGCGCCCCGCCGCCCCCCGCCCCTTTTCCCATGCGCATGCGCGCCCCGCGCCCCCGAGTGCCCCCGCGCCGCGCCCCCCGCGCCCCCGCCGTCCTGTACCGGTCGTACTACTCCCCGCCTCCTTCGTACGGCGTAGGGCAAGCGGCCCAGTGAGCACGTAGGCTCGGGCTATCGAAGAGAACGACAGTCGACAGCCAGGAGCGAACTCGTGATCCCCGGTGGTGGTCAGCCGAATATGCAGCAGTTGCTGCAGCAGGCGCAGAAGATGCAGCAGGATCTCGCCGCGGCCCAGGAGGAACTGGCCCGGACTTCCGTCGAAGGTTCCGCGGGCGGTGGCCTGGTGAAGGCGACCGTGACCGGTGCCGGTGAGTTGCAGGGCCTGGTCATCGACCCCAAGGCCGTGGATCCTGAGGACACGGAAACCCTCGCGGATCTCGTCGTCGCGGCCGTCCGTGACGCGAACCAGTCCGCGCAGGAGCTCCAGGAGCAGAAGCTCGGCCCGCTCGCCCAGGGGCTGGGCGGTATGCCGGGACTCCCGTTCTGACCGTTCGGTCTCGGGCTGACCGGTCGGACCCGGCTGGGCGGCGCGAGCCGTGCGGCCCCGGCTGACGCGAGAAAGCACCACAGCGGTGGCGGCACCCCCCGCGAAAACCGAATATTCATGTGAAGTACGGCCACCGCGCGTCGGCGCGAGATTGGATGGAGGCGTGTACGAGGGCGTGGTCCAGGACCTCATCGACGAGTTGGGCAGGCTGCCCGGCGTCGGTCCCAAGAGCGCGCAGCGGATCGCCTTCCATATTCTGCAGGCCGAGCCCACCGATGTCCGTCGCCTCGCGCATGCGCTGACCGAGGTCAAGGAGAAGGTGCGGTTCTGCGCGGTGTGCGGGAATGTCGCCGAGGCCGAGCAGTGCCGGGTCTGCCAGGATCCGCGCCGCGACCCGGCGGTCATCTGCGTGGTCGAGGAGCCGAAGGACGTCGTCGCGATCGAGCGGACCCGCGAGTTCCGCGGCCGCTATCACGTGCTCGGCGGGGCGATCAGCCCGATCGAGGGCGTGGGCCCGGACGATCTGCGGATCAGGGAGCTGCTGGCGCGGCTCGCGGACGGGACGGTCACCGAGCTCATCCTGGCCACCGACCCGAATCTGGAGGGCGAAGCCACCGCCACGTACCTGGCGCGCATGATCAAGCCGATGGGCTTGAAGGTCACGCGCCTGGCCAGCGGGCTCCCGGTCGGCGGAGACCTGGAGTACGCCGACGAGGTCACGCTCGGTCGTGCCTTCGAAGGGAGAAGACTTCTCGATGTCTGACGCAACGCTGCACGAAGCCCACCCGGACCCGGATGACTTCGCGGTCCAGATCTCCGACCAGATCGAGAGTTTCATCGTCGCGGTCACCGAAGTCGCCAAGGGTGACGAGCCGGACAGCGCTGTGCCGTTCCTGCTGCTCGAGCTCTCCCAGCTGCTGCTCGCGGGCGGGCGGCTCGGGGCCCACGAGGACTTCGTCCCGGATGAGCGGTACGAGCCGGACGCCGGTCCGGAGCCGGACGTCGACGAGCTGCGCGAGCGCTTCGCCCGGCTGCTGGAGCCGATCGACGTCTACTCGGAGGTCTTCGACCCGTACGTACCCCGTAGCCAGCCCGTGGCCTGCCGGATCTCCGACGATCTGGCCGGCATCATCACCGATCTGCGGCATGGCATGGCGCACTACCGCGAGGGCCGGATCAGCGAGGCGCTGTGGTGGTGGCAGTTCTCGTACCTCTCCAACTGGGGTTCTACCGCCTCCGCCGCTCTGCGCGCCCTGCAGTCGCTTGTCACCCACGTACGCCTCGACACTCCGCTGGACGAGCTGGACGGTCTGGACACGGACAGTAACGCGAGCGGTGACGAGGAGCTCGCGGAGGAGGCCGGACGGGTCATGGCGGCGGAGATCGCGGGCCCGCTCGGGCTGCGCTCCGTACAGGGCTGAGGCCCCGCCGCGAGACGGCGCCGCAGTCTCCGCGAGGCGGCGCCGGAGTCTCCGCGAGGCGGCGCCGGAGTCTCCGCGAGGCGGCGCCGGAGCCTCCGCGAGACAGCGCCGGAGCCTCCGCGAGACAGCGCGGAGGCTTCGCCGCGAGGTCGGCGTCGGGCGTTCCCGGCCTGTGAGGTGGGTTACGTTCCCGTGTGCTTTCGCCGGAAGCGGGCAGGGTTCGTCGCTGAGCGAGTGGGAGGGATGAGGGGAGCCTCGCCGGTACGTGGACGGTGTACCGGCTGATGACCCTGGTCCTGATGATCACGCAGTGAGCCTTCGGTCTCGCTATGTGATAACCGGGAGGCCAGATTCCGGCTGCTCGTTAGACTGAGCCGACCGCATTATTGAGAGCTGCGAGGAGCGCACGTGGGCCTTGTCGTGCAGAAGTACGGAGGCTCCTCCGTTGCCGATGCCGAAGGCATCAAGCGGGTCGCCAAGCGAGTCGTGGAAGCCAAGAAGAACGGCCACCAGGTGGTCGTCGTGGTTTCCGCGATGGGCGACACGACGGACGAGCTGATCGATCTCGCCGAGCAGGTATCCCCGATTCCTACTGGGCGCGAGTTCGACATGCTGCTGACCGCGGGAGAGCGGATCTCCATGGCCCTGCTGGCCATGGCGATCAAAAACCTTGGTCACGAGGCGCTGTCCTTCACCGGCAGCCAGGCAGGAGTCATCACCGACGCGGTCCACAACAAAGCGCGGATCATCGACGTCACGCCGGGTCGCATCCGCGACGCGGTGGAGCTGGGCGCCGTGGCGATCGTCGCGGGCTTCCAGGGCGTGTCCCAGAAGAGCAAGGACATCACCACCCTCGGCCGGGGCGGGTCGGACACCACCGCGGTGGCGCTTGCCGCCGCCCTGGACGCCGAGGTGTGCGAGATCTACACCGATGTGGACGGCGTGTTCACCGCCGATCCGCGTGTGGTGAAGAAGGCTCGCAAGATCAACGAGATTCCCTACGAGGACATGCTGGAGCTCGCCGCGAGCGGCTCCAAGGTGCTGCATCTGCGCTGCGTCGAGTACGCGCGCCGGTACAACATCCCCATCCACGTACGGTCGTCTTTCTCCGGTCATGTGGGCACCTGGGTGCGCAATCGGCCGGCAGCGGGAGAGGGAGAAGAAAGCATGGAGCAGGCGATCATCTCCGGGGTCGCACACGACACGTCCGAGGCCAAGGTCACGGTCGTCGGGGTGCCGGACAAGCCGGGTGAGGCCGCGGCCATCTTCCGCACCATCTCGGATGCCGAGATCAACATCGACATGGTGGTGCAGAACGTGTCCGCCGCGTCGACCGGGCTGACCGACATCTCCTTCACGCTGCCGAAGACGGACGGCCACCGCGCGATGGAGGCGCTGACCAAGGCCAAGCCGCTGATCGGCTTCGACTCGCTGCGCTACGACGACCAGATCGCCAAGATCTCGCTGGTCGGCGCCGGCATGCGCACCAACCCGGGCGTCACCGCGACGTTCTTCGAGGCGCTGTCGAACGCCGGTGTCAACATCGAGCTGATCTCGACCTCCGAGATCCGCATCTCGGTCGTCACCCGCGCCGACGATGTGAAGGACGCGGTCGTCGCCGTGCACAGCGCGTTCGGCCTGGACAGCGACAGCGTCGAGGCCGTGGTGTACGGAGGGACCGGCCGATGACCCGCGCCGGCGGTGCCGGTGTCCGGAAGCCGACGCTCGCCGTCGTCGGCGCGACCGGTGCCGTCGGCACTGTCATGCTCTCGATCCTCTCCGAGCGCGCCGACATCTGGGGCGAGATCCGGCTGATCGCCTCGCCCCGCTCAGCCGGTCGCAAGCTGACCGTCCGCGGTGAGCAGGTCGAGGTCATCGCGCTGAGCGAGGAGGCGTTCGAGGGCGTCGACGTCGCGATGTTCGACGTACCGGACGAGGTCTCCGCGCAGTGGGCTCCGATCGCGGCGAGCAAGGGCGCGGTCGCCGTCGACAACTCCGGCGCCTTCCGGATGGACCCGGACGTCCCGCTGGTGGTCCCGGAGGTGAACGCGCGCGCGGCCCGTGTCCGCCCGCGCGGCATCATCTCCAACCCCAACTGCACCACGCTGTCGATGATCGTCGCGATGGGCGCGCTGCACGCCGAATTCGGGCTGAGCGAGCTGATCGTCTCCTCGTACCAGGCGGTTTCCGGTGCGGGCAAGGAGGGCGTGGACACCCTGCGCGAGCAGATCGCGCTCGTCGCCGGTACGGAGCTGGGCACCCACCCCGGCGACGTCCGGCGGGCGGTCGGCGACACCGGGCCGTTCCCGGGGCCGATGGCGCTCAATGTGGTGCCGTTCGCGGGCTCGCTCAAGGAGGACGGCTGGTCCTCCGAGGAGCTGAAGGTACGGAACGAGTCCCGCAAGATCCTGGGGCTGCCGGAGCTGCGGGTCACCGCGACCTGTGTCCGGGTGCCCGTGATCACCACGCACTCCCTGGCCGTGCACGCGCGGTTCGAGAACGAGGTGACGGTGGAGGCGGCGCACGAGATCCTGGCCGCAGCGCCGGGCGTGGTGCTGTGCGACAACCCGGCGGAGGGCGAGTTCCCGACCCCCGCCGATGTCGTGGGCACCGACCCGACGTGGGTGGGCCGGGTACGGCGTTCGCTGGACGATCCGAACGCGCTGGAGCTGTTCGTCTGCGGCGACAATCTGCGCAAGGGCGCGGCGCTGAACACCGCGCAGATCGCGGAGGTCGTCGCCGCGGAGCTCACCGGGGCGTGACCTCGGCCGATCTCGCCGAAAAGTGACGGCTCCTCTGGTGCGCCGTCCCGAAATTGTGAATATCCTGTGCGCATGTCACTGGCCAGTCCTGTATGACCTGGGCCGATGACCACTTCGACGGTTCGCTCCCCGTTCGCTGCAACCGGCAGCGAGCGGGGAGCGTCTTTCCACCCGCCCCGGCATGGGCGCTGTGGAAACTGGGGCATAAGGGAAGAGTTGGGGCGCATGGAGGCATTTGATACATCCTCAAAAGCGGTGCCTCGCGCGTACAACCCTGACGGGGGGAAGCGTGTCCAACAGGCGTGGCAGAGGTATTCGGCATCGCAACGGTTCCAGGGCGCGGCGGCACAGCAGTGCGCCCCCCGCGTCCGCGCACGCCAGGCGGCATGCCGGTGATCGCGCCATGGCCGACCGCCCGCCCCGCGCCCATCTCGACAGGGCGCGAGGACACTGACGACGCGATGGCAGCGGGTACCACAGTCGATCACCTCACCGAGACCTACCGGGCGCACTACCGGTCGCTGCTCGGTCTCGCCGCGCTCCTCCTGGACGACACCGCGTCCTGCGAGGACGTCGTGCAGGAGGCGTTCATCCGGGTGCACTCGGCGCGCAAGAGAGTCCGGGACCCGGAGAAGACTCTCGCCTATCTGCGGCAGACGGTCGTCAACCTCTCCCGCTCCGCGCTGCGCCGCCGCATCCTCGGGCTGAAGCTGCTTTCCAAGCCGATGCCCGACATGGCCAGCGCCGAGGAAGGGGCGTATGAACAACTCGAACGGGATCAACTGATCAAGGCGATGAGGGGACTGCAGCGCCGCCAGCGCGAGGTCCTTGTGCTGCGCTACTTCGCCGATATGACCGAGGCCCAGGTGGCCGAGACGCTGGGCATATCGCTCGGCTCGGTCAAAGCGTACGGCTCGCGCGGCATCGCGGCGCTTCGCGTCGCCATGGAGGCACCGGCATGAACCACACGACAGACAAGCCGGGCCCGGGCGATCCCGGCCGGCGGGACGGCCACGAGCCCGATGGCCTGGAGCCGGGCGGCGTCACGCCCCTCCACATCGAGCTCGACGACGCCGAGTCCGGCAGTGTGGACGAGGAGGCGCTGCGGCGGCTGCTGCACGGCGCGGTCGACGAGCTCGAACCGTCCCCCAACTCGCTGGAGCACCTGCGGCGCGCGGTTCCCGTCCGCCGTACGCGGCGGCGCCAGGCCCTCATCGGGGCCGTGGCGGCGGTGGTGCTCGGCGGCGCCGCGATTCCGGCGCTGGTGCACGTCGCGACCACCGGTGACGGGGCCGACGCCCACCCGGCCAATGCCGCCAGCAGCCACCGCCCTCCGGAGACCGGCGGCGGCCAGCGCGGCGAGGGCAGCGGCGGGGGGGACGCCAACGGGCCTGCCGACAAGGTCGATCCGGACAAGGGCGACAGGAAGCACGGCAAGAAGAAGGACCGGCCGACGAAGGGCCCCAAGGGCGACCCGGCCGGTACGGTGCCCGACCCCTCCAGCACGCTGAACGCCACGTCGCCCACTTGCAGCCGCTCCCAGCTGAGCAGCGGCGGCGCCGGGTCGGCCGGAGCGGCCGACGCCGAGGGCCGGATCTACGGCTCGTTCCGCGTCTCGAACATCTCGAGCCAGGCGTGCACGGTCGAGGGCAGCGGCAGTGTCACCGGGAGCGCGCAGGGCGGGGCGGACTCCTCGCGGATCTTCGTCGTTGACCATACGGCGGGCGACGCGGCCACCGGCCTGCCCGACCCGTCGACCCAGCCGGACACGCTCATCCTGCAGCCCGGCCAGGCGTACGAGATCAAGTTCGCCTGGATCCCGGCGTCGGGCGGCGGCACCAGCGGCTGCTCCACCACCGGCGACGGCGGCACCCCAAGCCCGGACCCGACGCCGGACGCGGCCCAGGCGCCCCAGGACTCCAGCACCAGCGATCCCGGTGGCACCCCGGGCGGCGGTGACGGTGGCGGTGGCGGCGAGCCCCCGGCCGCGAGCGTCCTGGTCAGCCATGCGCCGGAGGCGGGCGACCCAGCGGCCGCGAGCGTGACCCTCGGCGGCGGCTGCGCCGGGACGATCTACCGCACCGGCCTGCTGCCGGCCTCCTGACCCTCCCCGGCCGCCGGCCTTACCGGCACCGGCACCTCGCGCTCGTGTGGGCCTCCTGACGCTGCCCGGCCGGGTCGGCCTCCCGGCCCTCCGCGGCCGGGGCTTGCCACCGGCCCCGCCGCCGAGGGCTCGGCACGGTGCCCGTACCGTGGGGGTGTGTATCGGTTTCTGCTGACCCCCCGCTGGTGGGTGATCAACGTCTTCACCTTGCTGGCGATCCCGGTCTGCCTCTTCATGGGCAGCTGGCAGCTCAGCCGCTTCGAGGCGCGCGTCGACACGCACAAGCAGCAGCAGAACGAGGCGTCCGACGCGAAGAAGGCCGCGGCCGAGCCGCTGCGCGATCTGCTGCCGGTCAGCGCCGAGACCTCCGGGCGGCAGGCGACCGCCACCGGCCGATACGACATGGCACATCAACTCCTCGTCCCCCATCGGCGGCTGGACGACCGCGACGGCTTCTATGTGCTGACTCTGCTGCGCACCGACGCGGGCAAGTCGCTGCCCGTCGTCCGCGGCTGGCTTCCCGGCGACGCCCGTGACAAGGCCGACACCGCGAAGGTGCCCCCGCCCCCGTCCGGCGAGGTGACCGTGACCGGGGCGCTCCAGGCGTCCGAGCACCAGGGCAGCGACGGGGTGAGCGCGAGCGGCGGTCTCCCCAGGGGCCAGCTCGGCATCATCAGCGCCGCCTCGCTGGTCAACCTGGTGCCGTACCAGGTGTACGACGCGTGGATCACCTCCACCCAGGCGGTCGGGGCCCTGAAGCCGGTGCCCCCCGTGGTGGCGGAGGGCACCGGGCTCGACCTCAAGGCCTTCCAGAACCTCGGCTACACCGGTGAGTGGTTCGTCTTCGCGGGCTTCGTCGTCTTCATGTGGTTCCGGCTGTACCGCCGTGAGGTCGAGACGGCCCGCGACCTGGCCCTCGGCATCACCTCGCAGGAGACGGTGCCGGGGACCGCACCCGAGACCCCAGGTGACGCTGAGCGAACTCGATCTCCAAGCGCAACTGCTTGATCCGCTCCTCGACGACCAGTGAGCCGTGCCCCGCGTCATAGCGGTACACCTCATGGGGGGCACCGCGCCGCTTGAGCCGCTCCACATAGTTGTGGATCTGCCGTATCGGGCAGCGCGGGTCGTTCACCCCCGCGGAGATATGGACCGGCGCCCGCACCTGGTCCACATACGTCAGCGGGGACGATGCCTCGAACCGTTCCGGAACCTCCTCCGGAGTGCCCCCGAGCAGAGTGCGGTCCATCGCCTTCAGGGCCTCCATCTCGTCGTGGTAGGCCGTGACGTAGTCCGCGACCGGCACCGCGGCCAGCCCCAGCGCCCATGCCTCGGGCTGGGTCCCGAGCCCGAGCAGCGTCAGATAGCCGCCCCAGGAGCCACCGGCCAGCACCAGCCGCTCGGGGTCGGAGAGCCCGGAGGCCACCGCCCACTCCCGCACGGCCGCGATGTCCTCCAGCTCGATCAGCCCGACGCGGTGCTTGAGCGCGTCCGTCCAGGCCCGTCCGTACCCCGTCGAACCGCGGTAGTTGACCCGGACGACGGCGAAGCCGTGGTCCACCCAGGCCGCCGGGCCGCCCGCGAAGGCGTCGCTGTCGTGCCAGGTCGGCCCGCCGTGGATGTCGAAGACGGTCGGGAAGGGCCCCTCGCCCGCGGGCTTTTGCACCAGCGCGTGCACCCGCCCGCCCGGACCGTCCACCCATACGTCGCTCACCGGGACGGACTCCGGGGCCTTGAACCCCGGCGGGTCGAGCACGATCCGCCCGCTCGTCGAGCGCACCTGGGGCGGCTGCTCGGCGGACGACCACAGGAACTCCACCATGCCGTCCGGCCGAGCCGTGGCGCCCGAGATCGTCCCGGCGGGGGTCTCGATGCGGGTCAACTCGCCG
Source organism: Streptomyces sp. NPDC005266 (assembly GCF_040607655.1). Taxonomy (NCBI): domain Bacteria; kingdom Bacillati; phylum Actinomycetota; class Actinomycetes; order Kitasatosporales; family Streptomycetaceae; genus Streptomyces; species Streptomyces sp. NPDC005266. The sequence goes on along the minus strand of NZ_JBEXHC010000016.1, from coordinate 111,110 downwards.
GAGGCCACGTCGTACCGCCACAGCTCACTGCGCGCCTCATAGCTGTGCTCCACCAGCAGCGCCGATCCGTCCGGGAACCAGTCGGCCCCGACGTCGCCCGGCAGATCGATCGCCAGCGCCGTCTCCACCCCGGTCAGCGGATCCCACACCATGGGCTCCCACCGGCCGCGCCGCTGGTGCCCGACCAGCAGCCGGGCGTCCCCGTCGACAGGTGCGAACCCCATCACGGCCAGGCCGAGCTCCTCGGTGCCGCCCTTGGTGTCGTCCAGCTCCGCGACTGACGTACCGTCCAGCCGTACCACCCGGATCGCCGAGTGCATCGCGTCACCGTGCTCGGTGTGCTCGACCGCGATCAGCGTCCCGTCATGGGAGAGATCGCCCACCCCGGCCGACTCCCGGTGCCGGTAGATCTCCTCGGGCTCCGCGCCGGGCCGCACCACATGGATGGTCGAGCCCTCCTCGTCGGTGGACCGCCCGACCACCGCCGTGCCGTCCCGGCCGAGCGCGAGCCCAGCCGGATAGGAGGGCTCCAGACCGGGCGTCGCGGGCTTGTCGGCCCCGCCCCGCCCTCCGTTTCCCGCTCGGGCGCCGTCGCCCTCGTGCTCGCCCTCGCTCCCGTGGAACGGCTGGCGCAGCCACACACCGAATTCATCACCGTCGGTGTCCGAGAACCACCAGATCCACCGGCCGTCGGGGGACAGCACCCCGTCCGTCGTCCCGTTCGGCCGGTCCGTCACCTGCCGCTGCGCGCCGGTCGCCCGGTCCCACGCATACAGCTCGTACGTCCCCGTGGCGTTCGAGACGAACAGCGACCGGTCCGGAGCGTCCTCCGCCCAGTCGGGCAGCCCCACTCGCGGCGCCCGGAAGCGCTTTTCCCAGTCCGGCATGGACTCCGTGCTCTCAGTCATGCCCCCCATTCTGCGCCGCACCCCGACATGCGTGCTGGCGTCCCCTCCCGCCTGTGGATAACTTGGCGGCGGGCATGGGCGGCCATCACCACACAGCCGCGACGCAGCCGCGACACAGCCGCGACACAGAGGGGGAGCCGATGGGCGACATAGGCGCGACCGTGGAGACGTACTGGGCAACGGCCCAGGCCAGGGACTGGAGGGCGTTCGGCGACACGCTCGCCGACGACGTCCGCTACGAGCTGCCGCAGACGCGCGAGCGCGTGCTCGGCCGTGATGGGGTGGTCCGCTTCAACGCCGAGCAACTCGGCGAGTGGAGCCTTGAGATCGAGCGTGTCGTCGCCGACACCACACAGGCGGTCTCCTGGGTCCGGTTCAGCGAGGACGAGGAGGAGACGCAGGGCATCAGCTTCTTCACCTCGGCGCCCGACGGCCGGATCCAGACCATCACCGACTTCCGGCCCACGCCGTACGAGCCCCCGGTCGGACGTGACTCACTGACCGAGCGCTTCTGATCACGGTCCGGCCCCCCGGCCCCCGACATTCGCCCCCTCGCCCCTTTGCCCCTCGTCTCCCGTCCCCTCGTCTCCCGTCCCCTCCTGCTCCCTGCCGCCCGCCGCTACTTGAGCACCACCGGCAGCTCATCCACGCCGTAGACGATGGAAAGCTTGCGGAACGAGAGCTTCTCCGCCGGAACCGCGAGCCGCATCCCGGGGAACCGCCGTACAAGCGCGGGATAGGCCGCCCGCAGTTCCATGCGGGCCAACTCGGCGCCTATGCACCGGTGAATGCCGTATCCGAAAGCCAGATGCGAGGAGCTCTGCCGGTGCGGGTCGACCCGCTCCATGTCCGGGCCCAGCTTCTCGTCGCGGTTGGCCCCGCTGAGTGAGCAGAGCACCAGATCGCCGGCGGATATCTTCGTCCCCGATATCTCCATGTCCTCGCGCGCGAAACGCGGGAAGGCCACCTGAACGACCGTGAGATAGCGCAGCAGCTCCTCGACGAACTTGTCGACCACCGCGTCCTCATCACGTATCGCCGCGAATTGCTCGGGCGCCTGGAGCAGGACGAGCGTGCCGAGCGCCAGCATGCTCGCGGTTGTCTCCAGACCACCGGTCAACACCCCGTCGGCGAGACCGGCCAGTTCCTGGTCGTCGAGTTCGTCGCCGTGCTCCTTCACCAGCATGCCGAGCAGCCCGTCACCCGGCGACCGGCGCTGCTTCTCGACGATGCCGTGCAGATACGAAAGGGAGTCCGACATCGCGCCGAAGGAGGCGTTCGCCCCGCTGAACAGGTCGAATCGTGCCGTGCTGTGCCGCTGGAAGTCGTCGCGGTCCTCGTACGGCACACCGAGCAGCTCGCAGATGACCAGCGCCGGGATGGGAAGCGCGAATGCCTCCACCAGATCGACCGGACCGTCGGCGGCGGCCATCTCGTCGAGGCGTTCTTCCACGATGTCGTGGATACGCGGGGTGAGCCTGCTGAGCCGGCGCATGGTGAATTCCGGTGTCAGCAGGCGTCGCAGTCTCGTATGCGCCGGTGGATCGCTGAAGCCGAGGCCGCCCGGATTCTGCTGGGGGGCGACGCCGATGTTCCGTTCCGCCAGGTTGGTGAAATCGGAGCTGAACCCCTTGGCCTTTCCGAGTACCGCCTTGGTCTCGTCATATCCGGTGACAATCCAGGCGTTTATCCCGAAAGGTAGCCAAATCTTACTGATGGGCTCCTTTGCCCTGATTTGGGACAGATCGGCCACGGGGTCAAGCCCATCGCGCCTCAGCGGGGCCAGCGTGGCGTCCGGGAGAAACGACATCTTGGACAGGTCGAAGCCGTTCCTCTGAATCCTCGAAAAATACTTGCGGCCCAGCCAGGCGACGATGTTTGAGCGGAGATTCGACATGGCGCAATACTGCACTGCCGTGGTGGGGCGGCCGTCCCCCGGTGCCGGACGCGGGCCGGTGTGATGCGCCACAACGCGCCGGCGTGCACCCCCGCCCCCTCTGCTCCGCCCCCTCCGCCCCGGCCCTGCGCCGACCGCGCGACGCGGCGGTGGCGCGGTCCGGGGAATCAGCGGTGGCGCGCCCCGGAGGAAGAGGGGAAAGTGGAGATATCGGGCATGATGCACGAGCGATGACGGCTGCGTGCGGGACGATGACCGTGGCCCCAGGGATATGAGTGAGGTGAGCGGCTTGCGGGAGAAGTTCCGTGCTGTCCAGGGCGCCCCGTGCTGGGTGAGTCTCATAGCAGCCGATCTGAACCGCGCGCACGCCTTCTACGGAGAACTCTTCAACTGGAGCTTCCGGCCGACCCGACAGGGCCACGGCCGCTACACCGTCGCGCACACCGAGGACGGCGTACCGACCGTCGGCATCCGCGGGTCGGCCCCGCCGACGGAGGCGACGCTCCCGGTCACCTGGACCACGTACTTCGCGGCGGACAGCGCGGACGAGGTCGCCTGGCGCACCCAGGAGCGCGGTGGCACGGTCGCGGTCGGACCGTTGGAGTTCGGCAACGGACGGGTGGCGTGGGCGGCCGATCCGGCCGGCGCCGTCTTCGGCATCTGGGAGGGCGAACTCGCCTCCGCGTGGTGGGGCGAGCGCAGGCCGGGCGCCCCCGTATGGCTGGAGTTGCGCACCCGCGACGCGTTCGACGCGGCGCTCTTCTATGGCCAGGTCTTCGGCTGGGACTCCCAGCCACGGGAACGGTGCGATGTTCGCTTCGAACATGACCGGGTGGTGCTCCATATCGACGGAAAGCCGGTGGCGGGGCTGCGCGGCGGAGCCCTCGAGGCCGCCCCTGATCCGACGGTCCGACCCCGCTGGCATGTCTACTTCCGGGTGGAGAGCGCCGACTTGGTCTCCGACCGCGCGGCGGAATTGGGCGGAGCCGTCGTTTCCCCGCCGGCCGACACGCCCTATGGGCGTATCGCGACGCTGCGCGATCCGGAGGGCGGAATCTTCAGTGTGGCGGCGCTCCCGCGCACCTGATCCGTTCACGAGAGCACGCGGTGGCGGAAATTTCGTAGCCCGAGGTTAAGGAAGAGTACGCAGAAAGCGAACAATACGGGATAAACGACGTACAGGGGTAGATGAGAAGCCTCGGTAAGGCCCGCCCGCATTCCCTCGGTGATATAGATCAGCGGATTGACCAGCACCAGGATCTGCAGCCAGTGGAAGCCGCCGAGATGGACGAGGGACAGCTTCGTCCACTGGTAGTACGTGCCCCCGAGGAACACCAGCGGCAGCACGATGAAGCCGAACATGACCCCGATGTTCTGCGGCTCGAACGAGGTGCCGAGCAGCAGCCCGAGCGAGGTCATGGTGATACAGGCCAGCGGAATCAACGTGACCACGATCCACCAGTGCACGGACAGATGGGCGTGCACCCCCGGCGCATGAACGACGGCCGCTATCGGAAAGACGAGCACCGCCGAGATCAGCCCCTGGGCCGCGCCCGAAAGCACCCGGGCGACCGCCACCAGCCAGATCGGGCAGGGCGCCTGCACCCGGTCCTCGATCTCCCGTGTGAAGCCGAACTCCTGTGACATCTGAATGGCGACCGACTGGATCCCCTGGAACATGACGGCGATCGACACCACGCCCGGCACCAGCACGGTCGCGAAGGCCGATTCACCGGCGGTGCCCGCGCCCGCCCCGATGCCCTGCCCGATGGTCGGAAAGACGTAGAGGAAGACGAAGACGAGGAGGAAGGGCTGCATCAGGGTCCGGCCCACGAATTCGCCGAAATTCTTCATCAGAACGGTCAGATCCCGCCGGATCAGTGCGGCCAGCGCGGAACGACTCGACGCCGCGGCGGTCCGGCTCGGACGTACGGCGATGGGGCCCGCGGTCATCCGTCCCTCAACTCCTTTCCGGTCAGCGAGATGAACACCGTCTCCAGCGTCGACGCGGTGACCGACACATCGATCACGCCGAAGCCGCTGGACTCGGCGAGGGTGACGATGCGCGGCAGCAGCCGATCAGCGCCTTTGACCTGAAGCTCGACGCCCCCGGTCACCGGCCGGACCCGCACCACGCCGTCGATCGCGCGGCTGAGCCGGTCGCCGAGCGCGTCCGCGTCGCCGCGCGCCAGGACGGTGACGACGGTGTCCGCGTCCACGCTCTGCTTGAGGGCGGCGGGGGTGCCGAGGGCAAGGATCCGGCCGTGGTCGATGATGGCGACCCGGTCGCAGAGCTGATCCGCCTCGTCCATGTTGTGCGTGGTGAGCAGGATGGTCTGGCCCTCGGCGATCAGCTGCTCCAGGATTTCCCACAGCGCCAGCCGGCTCTGTGGATCGAGCCCGGCGCTCGGCTCGTCGAGGAAGAGGACGGCCGGGCGGTGGAAGATCGCCCGCGCCACCATCAGTCGCTGGGCCATGCCGCCGGACAGCGCGTACACCGTCGACGAGGCCCATTTGGACAGCCGGAACTGCTCGAGCAGCCGGTCGGCCATCTGCCGTGACCGCTTGCCCGACATCCCGAACAGCAGCCCGTGGAAGTAGAGGTTCTCCCAGACGGTGAGCGAGCGGTCCAGGGTGTTCTGCTGGGTCACGACCGCGATGATCTGCTTGGCCAGGGTCGGATGGGCGACCACGTCGATGTCCCCGATGTACGCGGATCCGGAGGTCGGGACGACCCGGGTGGTGAGCATCCCGACCGTCGTGGTCTTGCCCGCCCCGTTGGGCCCGAGCAGCCCGAAAATCTCCCCCTGGTACACCTCCAGATCCAGCCGGTCCACGGCGGCGAAGTCCGCATGCGAGTAGACCTTGGTCAGCCCGGCGGTGCGGATGGCCGTCGCGCTCGTCACCATGGGCGCTCTCCCCACGGATTACGGATGTTTCGGTAATACCCGGAGTACCCGGGCATGCACTGCTCACACGACCACATGAGAACAAGACGGTATACAACGGTCGCGCACGGTGACGGTTCCGGCGCGACCGCCCTCGACTGCGGCGATTGGCGGCGCCTAGGATCGGAGATACGGCATCGCGTGTCGGTCACCGGCTGGGTGAGGCATGGAGGTGCCCGTGAGATTGCCTTACGGAGGCATTCCACAGTGTCAGTCGAGTTGAATCACACGATCGTCCATGCCCGCGACAAGCGGGAATCCGCCGAATTCCTGGCGAACATTCTGGGCCTTGAGGTAGGCGCCGAATGGGGCCCGTTCATCCCGGTGCAGACCAGTAACGGCGTCACCCTGGACTTCGCCAGCATTCCGGGCGAGTCGATCACCATGCAGCATTACGCGTTCCTCATCTCCGACGAGGAGTTCGACGCGGCATTCGAGCGGATCCAGCGGCAGGGGATCACGTATTACGCCGATCCGCACGGGAAGCAGCCCGGTGAGATCAACCACCACCACGGTGGGCGCGGCCTGTACTTCATGGACCCGGCCGGTCATGGCATGGAGATCATTACCCGCCCGTACGGGAACGAGGAGTAGCGCATCGGCAGGCCGGGGCCGCGCGCCCCGGCCTGCCCGCCGTCAGTAGGCAGGGGCGTCAACCCTGGTCGGTCCGTTCCACCAAGGCCGCTCCGGCTACTCCGGCCGCTCCTGTGGCTCCTGCCGTTCCTGCCACTCCCGTACGACCTCGTCGATGTCGAAGGGCGCCAGGTTCAGCGGCGGGCCGGGCGGCGGGCGGCGGATCGCCTCGCGGATCTTGTCGTTGACGTCCGAGAGGATCTCCCGCACCGCGCGCTCCGACGAGGCCTCGGCCGCGGCGGCGAGAGCGTCTTCCGCCTCCTTGCGCAGTACGAGCGTCGGCGGCAGAAAGGACAAATTCTCGCGCCTCATCTTCTCCTTGACCCACCACTGTTCGTCATAGGGCCTGTCGAGATGAGGGAGGGGCTTTCCGATTCCCGGCAGATTGACGAAGTCGCCGCGCGCCTCCGCCTCGCGGATCTGCCGGTCGGCCCACGTCTCAAAGCTGATGCCCGGGGGCTTTCGCTCGGTCACGGTCCAATTGTCCCTCGAGCGTCGCGGAACGCGCCAGCGGTCTTTGAGAAACGCGCCAGGCTCTCATTCGTCCCCGTGGCCAGGCTTACGGTCATGCGCTTCCTCTTGCGCTTTGCCCGGATCCGAGACCGAGAAGTCGGGGCGCGTGAGGTCGGGACGGGTGAGGTCGGGGCGCGTGAGGTCGGGGCGCGTGAGGTCGGGGCGCGTGAGGTCGGGGCGCGTGAGGTCGGGACGGGTGAGGTCGGGACGGGTGAGGTCGGGACGGGTGAGGTCGGGGCGCGTGAGGTCGGGGCGCGTGAGGTCGGGACGGGTGAGGTCGGGGCGCGTGAGGTCGGGACGGGTGAGGTCGGGGCGCGTGAGGTCGGGACGGGTGAAGTCGGGGCGCGTGAGGTCGGGACGGGTGAAGTCGGGACCCGTGAGGTCGGGACCCGTGAGGTCGGGGCGCGTGAGGTCGGGACCCGTGAAGTCGGCGCTGGTGTGCCTGAGGCGCCGGCCCGGCGGGGCCCGCCGGCCGCGTCCGGGCAGCCATTCCCGGAGGGTCCGAGTCGGGGTCCGGTGCCGTGACCCGGCCCGTACGATCGGACGGGTGCGCTCCTCACCTGCCGACCTGGTCCGTGAATTCCACCTGGCCTTCGGGCTCGATGCCCGTACGACACCCACCGAGGTCTCCCCGGAACTCGCCGCCCACCGCCAGGAACTGCTGGCCGAAGAGGTCGCCGAAGTCGCCGAGGCGACCCGGCACGGCACCCTCGACCACCTCGCGCACGAACTGGCCGATGTCGTCTACGTCGCCTACGGCACCGCGCTGGTCCACGGCATCGACCTCGACGCGGTGATCGCCGAGGTCCACCGGGCCAATATGACCAAGCTGGGCCCCGACGGCCGCCCCAGCCTGCGCGCCGACGGCAAGGTGCTCAAGGGCGACCACTACCAGGCACCGGACGTCCCGTCCGTCCTGCACCGCCAGGGCTGGTCCGGCGGAGACGACTAGGGCGAGGACTTGTCCGGGCGGTCATCGCCCCGCCGCCGTATATGCCTATGGCCGTCCCGCGGAAAGGGCGGCTCGGGCGGCAGTACCCGGTCGAACCGGTACCGGGTCTTCTCCGCGACCCGGCACGACGCGGGATTGTCGACCTGATGGAGCAGCTCCAGGTACTCCAGCCCCTCGGCGGCGAAGGTCTCGAAGGCCCAGACGGTGACCGCCTCCAGGGCGCGCGGGGCCACCCCGCGGCCCCGGGCATGGACCGCCGTCCAGTAGCCCACCTCGGCCGACCCACTCCCCGGATCCGGCCTCTTGACGCCCACGCCGGCCACCAACCGGCCTTCTTCCCCGGCCCCGGCCTGCTCCCCGGCCTGCTCCTCATGCACCGCGAAGCTCAGCCGCTGCCCGCTCTCCCACCCCCGTTGCTGAGCCTCCAGCCACAGCGCCCCGCCCTCGACGCTCTCCACCGGAAGCCTCGACCAATGCCGAAGCACCGGGTCGCGATAGACCTCGACCAACGGCTCCAGGTCGTCATCGGTCCAGGGGCGCAGAAGGAGCGCGGAAGCGGTCGGTGTCGCCTCCACCCGTAGTGCGACGGTCATCAAGGCCCTCCCCGTACAGCTCGGACGGCTGCCCGTCTCTATTAAAACGCGCCCCGCCGACAACGGAGTTGACAGCCCGAACACCCGCACGGAACCATCCCGCCGATGGAGATCACCGACCTGACACCAGCGGAACGCCGGGTTTGGGAGGCGTTCCCCCTGGGCGGACGCGTCGACTTCCGCGAGAGCGATGACGACGACCCCGCCTCCGGCGCGTCCTGGGGGCCCGAGCGGACCGTACGCGCCCAGGTGCTGCGGACGCTGCTGCTCGACGGTCCGGCGCGGCACGGTGAGATAGCGGGTCTGAAGGTGATCGGCGCCCGCATCACCGGGCGGCTGGACCTCAAGTACGGGATCACCGACCACCCCATACGGCTGCGGTCCTGCCACTTCACCCACCCCCCGAACATGTACGGGGCCCGGCTGCGCGCCCTCGTGCTCAGCGACTCGGTACTGCCCGAACTCATGGCCGGAGCCCTGCGCGTCGACGGCGTCCTACGGATGAGCCGCTGCCGTATCGCCGGCCCCGTACGGCTCGCGGGCGCCCAGATCGCCGGAGCGATCTTCCTCGACGGTGCGCGCCTCGGCCCCAATCCCGACGAAGCCGAGGAACCGGCCCTCCAGCTCAACCACGCGCTCATCGGCAACGACATCTGGGCCGCCGGCCTCGTCTCCCACGGGCGGATCCGGCTGAACGCCGCCACCGTCGACGGTGAGGTCAACCTCGACGACGCCCGGCTGCACAACCCCGGCGGCACCGCCCTGAACGCCGAAACCCTGTCGGTCGGCACCGACCTGCGCGCCATGCGACTGCACGCCCACGGACGCGTCAACCTGAGCGGCGCCAGAATCCCGCGCCAGCTCAACCTCGCCTACGCCCGCCTCTCCACCCCGCACGACCAGGCCCTGCGCGCCAGCAGCTGCGTCATCGGCGAATTATGGCTGCGCGAAGCCGCCCCGATCGAGGGGATCGTGAACCTCCGCCGCTCCCAGATCGAGCTGCTGCACATCGCCCCGGAGACCTGGCCCGACCGCGTCCGCATCGACGGCCTCACCTACCGCCGACTCGCCCCCCACCTGCCCGCCGCACAACGACTGCCCCTGCTCGAACGCGAGGAGGGAGGCTACCTCCCCTTCGTCTACGAACAGCTGACCACGGCCTACCGCACCGCCGGCGACGAGGCCGCCGCCCGCACCGTCCAACTGGCCAAACTCCGCCGCCACCGCCGCACCCTGCCCCGCTATGCCGCACTCTGGGGCCACCTCCAGGACGCCACCGTCGGCTACGGCTTCCGGCCCATGCGCGCCGCCACCTGGCTCCTCACCCTCCTCCTCACCGGCGCCCTCGCCTTCACACTCCACCACCCGCGCCCCCTGAAACCGGACGAAGCCCCCGACTTCAACCCCCTCTTCTACACCGTGGACCTGCTCCTGCCGATCATCGACTTCGGCCAGGAGTCGGCCTACGCCCCCCAGGGCTGGCTCCAGTGGCTCTCCTACGCCCTGATCGTCACCGGCTGGGTCCTGGCCACCACCATCGCCGCGGGCATCACCCGCTCCCTGAGCCGCCAGTAGCGACTTCGACGCCCGGGGCCTGGCGCTCGCTCAGCCACCAGCACCACAGCGCAGTTGACCCGCGCAAGGCAGGTGGCTGACCTGAGCTACATCACAGCCGCGCCTCGGTGCTGCCCGGCCATGGTCCCGGAAGATCCCCTGTCACGGCGGGTGCTGTAGCTTCCCGCTGTACACACGGGTCGGGATGAGCTCGATGGAGATGCATGGCAGCCTTGGGCCTCTTTTTCGTCATCCTGCCGGGCTTCGCCATCCTCAGCTTCACTTGCTTCGCCGCGTGCCGTGCCCAGCGGCGCAAGGTGTTCAAGGTCTTGGCCCATGGCTTTCTGACCGTCGGCTTGGTCGCGGCACTCACCTCCGCAGGAGTGGGGGTCTGGCTTTTCACCCTCTGAGCGGGCGGGGCGAGCTGCCGCGAGCCGGTTTGTACTCCGCTGCTGTACGACGCGCAGAGGGCCTGGCGATCGAAATCGCCAGGCCCTCTGACCTGTGTCGGGGTGGCGGGATTTGAACCCACGACCTCTTCGTCCCGAACGAAGCGCGCTGCCAAGCTGCGCTACACCCCGAAGCAACGAGCTCCACTTTAGCGGACCTGTGGCCAGACACGAAATCCGGTTGTCGAGCTATCGCAGGTCGGGGCGGTGGGGGCCCGAGTGGGCCGGGTCAGGTGGCTGCGGGGGTCAGGGTCAGGAGGGTGGCTTCCGGGGGGCAGGCGAAGCGGATGGGGGTGTAGCGGTTGGTGCCGCAGCCCGCGGAGACGTGGAGGTAGGAGGTGTGGCCGTCGGCCTGGTGGTGGGAGAGGCCCTTGACCCGGCGGGTGTCGAGGTCGCAGTTGGTGACCAGGGCGCCGTAGAAGGGGATGCACAGCTGGCCGCCGTGGGTGTGGCCGGCGAGGATCAGGGGGTAGCGGTCGGCGGTGAAGGCGTCGAGGACGCGGAGGTAAGGGGCGTGGACCACGGCGAGGGAGAGGTCGGCGCCCTGCTCGGGGCCGCCGGCCACCTCGGCATAGCGGTCGCGCTTGATGTGGGGGTCGTCGAGGCCGGTGAGGGCGATCTCGATGTCGTCCAGCTTCAGCCGACCCCGGGTGTTCGACAGCCCGACCCAGCCGGCGGCGTCGAAGGCGTCGCGCAGCTCGTGCCAGGGGTTGTGGACCGCGCCGACGGCCGGGGCATTGCCGTTGAGGCCGTGTCGTCCGCTGGCCTTCTCCATCAGGTAGCGGGCGGGGTTGCGCAGCTTCGGTCCGTAGTAGTCGTTCGACCCGAAGACGTACGCGCCCGGGAACTCCATCAGGGGGCCGAGCGCGTCCAGGACCTCCGGTACGCCCTCCGGGTCGGAGAGGTTGTCGCCCGTGTTCACGACGAAATCCGGGCGCAGCCCGGCCAGGGACCGGAGCCAGCGCTGCTTCTTGCGCTGTCCGCTCACCATGTGGATGTCCGAGACCTGCAGGACGCGCAGGGGCCGCATCCCGCGCGGGAGCACAGGGACGGTGATCCGCCGGAGCCGGAAGGACCGGACTTCGAAGCCGACGGCGTAGGCGAGACCGGCTGCGCCGACCGCCGTGATTCCCAGAGGTACTCCGTATCGCGCGCGCATGGTCTCCATGGTCGCAGAACGCCGCCCGGCGGGAAATCTTCGGGTGATTCCCGGTCAGTGCTGGCAGACTCGACGCCATGACCACGACGCTCAAGTCCAGGCTGCACGATGACCTCACCGCGGCGATCAAGGCGCGCGACGAGCTGCGCTCCTCCACCCTCCGGCTGACCCTCACCGCGATCTCGAGGGAAGAGGTCGCCGGTGAGAGCGCTCGTGAGCTGTCCGATGCCGAGGTGGAGAAGATCATCGCGCGCGAGGCGAAGAAGCGCCGTGAGGCCGCCGATGCCTTCGCCAAGGGCGGGCGGGCCGAGCAGGCCGAGCGGGAGCGGGCGGAGGGCGAGGTGCTCGCCGCGTATCTGCCGAAGCCGCTGACGGATGATGAGCTGAATGCCCTGGTGGCGGAGGCGGTACGGGAGGCCGCGGCCGGCGGCGCCGAGGGGCCGCGGGCCATGGGTGCCGTGATGAAGATCGTCAACCCGAAGATCGCCGGCCGGGCGGAGGGCGGCCGGGTCGCCGCCGCGGTGAAGCGGCAGCTCGCGGGCGGATAACGGCTACGGAGGGTATCCGGGCGCACGCTTTAGGTGTCTGCGGCGGTGCGGTCCCTGCCGCGTATAGCCGCGTACAGAAGCCGCATATAGCCGCATACAGGAAAGGGGGCCGGGCATCTCTGTCCGGCCCCCAGCGCTCAGCCACCGGCTACCGCGGCCACTGCCAGCCGCCGCCGTTCCCGTTGCCGTTCCCGCCGCCGTTTCCGTTGCCGCCGCCGATCAGGTCCGGGGGAAGGGAGATGTCCGGCCACGGGTCCTCCTGGCCGCCGTTGTTTCCGCCCCCATCGCCGTGACCGGGCCTGTCGCCGCCCGGCTTGTCGCCGGGGTCGGGCCTGTGCCGGCTCGGGTCCTTGATCGGTACGGAGACGAAGTTCGGTGCCGGCTTGCCCTCCAGCGCGCCGCTCATGGCGTCCTTCCAGATGGGGCCGGGGGTGTCGGCGCCGTAGACCTTGTCGTGGGGGACGCCACCGATGGTGATGTTCTCCATCTTGACGCCCTTGGCTCCGGGGCCGCCGACCCAGACGGCGCCCGCCAGGTTCGGGGTGTAGCCGACGAACCAGGCTGCCTTCCGCTCGTCCGTCGTACCCGTCTTGCCTGCGCTCGGCCGGCTCCGGAGGCCGGCCTGCTTGCCGGTGCCGTCCTCGACCACGCCGCGCAGCAGTGTGTTGATGGTGTCCGCGGTCTTCTCCGACATCGCACGCGAGCACGTCGACTTCGGGACCTCCAGCGCCTTGCCGCCCGGGCCGGTGATCGACTCGATGAAGACGGGGGAGCAGTAGACGCCGCGGTTGGCGAAGGTCGCGTACGCGTTGGCCATCGTCAGCGGGGAGAAGCCCTCGCTGCCGAGGGTGAGGGAGGGCACCTGGTTGTGGTCCTTGCCGTCGGCGCGCTTCACGCCCATCTTGTCGGCCATCCGCGTCACCGGGCAGACCCCGATGTCGCTGATCAGCTGGACGAAGTAGGTGTTGACCGACTTGGCGGTCGCCTCCTTCATCCCGTACGGGCCGACCTCCTTCTCGTTCTCGTTCTCGACGGTCGCGCCTTCGTCGTTGCTCCAGGTGCCCTTGCAGGTGGTGACCGGGCTCGGGTACTCCATCTTGTACGGCGAGGAGTAGCGCTGGTACGGCTTCTTGCCCTGCTCGATGGCGGCCGCGGCGGTGATCGGCTTGAAGGTCGAGCCGACCTGGAAGCCGTAGTTCGAGCCGCCCATGGACTTGTCCGCGGAGAGGTTGATCTGGGTCTCGTCCTTTTCGAAGCCGTACGGCTTGGACTGGCCCATCCCCAGCACCTTTCCGGTGCCCGGCTCGACCAGCGAGACGGCGGTGGCGACCGAGTCCGACTGGTAGACGTGCGATTCGATCGACTTCTGGACCGACTTCTGGGCCTTCGGGTCGAGTGTCGTACGGATCGTCAGCCCGCCCCGGGTCCAGCGCTTGGCGCGAGCCTCGCGCGTTTTGCCGAAGACCGGATCGTTGAGGAAGACCTCGCGGACGTAGTCACAGAAGAAGCCGGCGCCCTGGACGGCCGTGATGCAGCCGCTTCTGGGCATGCTGACCTTGAGGCCGAGCGGCTTCTTCCGGGCGGCGGCGGCCTGCGCCGGGGTGATGTCCTTCACCTCGGCCATGCGCCGCAGCACGGTGTTACGACGGGCCTTGGCCGTCTCCGGGTGCATGACCGGGTCGTAGCTGCTCGGCGACTGGACGAGACCGGCCAGCAGCGCGGCCTGCTCCAGCTTCAGATCCTTGGAGGGTTCGCTGAAGTAACGCTGGGAGGCGGCCTCGATGCCGTATGCCTGCTGACCGAAGAAGGTGATGTTCAGGTAGTTCTCGAGGATCCGCTTCTTGCCCAGTTCCTTCTCGACCTTGATCGCGTACTTCAGTTCCTTGATCTTGCGGCCGATGGACTGCTGGGTGGCCTCGGCGACCTTCTTCTGGTCGTTGCCCGCCTCCTCGACGAAGACGTTCTTCACGTACTGCTGGGTGAGCGTGGAGGCGCCCTGGGAGACGCCGCCGTTCTGCGCGTTCTTGTTGAGGGCACGCAGCACGCCCTTGAGGTCGATCGCCCCGTGCTCGTAGAAGCGCGCGTCCTCGATCGCGACGATCGCCTTGCGCATGTACGGGGAGACGTCCTTCAGCTTCACTATGGTGCGGTCGCGGGAGTAGACCTTCGCGATCTCGCCGCCCTTGGCGTCCAGGATGATCGTCCGCTGGCTGAGCGGCGGTGTCTTGAGATTGGCCGGAATGTCGTCGAATTCCTCGACTGTTCCCTTGGCCGCGAGGCCGAGCGCGCCGACGGCGGGCAGTGCGAGTCCGGCCATGACGGCACCGGCCAGCGCGCTGACGCCGAGGAACTTGGCGGCCTGTTGAGCGGTGGACAGCCCGCCGCCCGAGCGCGTGTTACCCATGAGGGGCAGCCTACGTGTCGAATCGCCGGACAGGGGACCGCGTGTTCGCATAAGCTGTTTCACGCCAGTCACAGCTGTGTGGCTGTGTCGCACCCCCAACTCTCACTCAAGTGAGTGATGAGACCTGTCCGGATTGCCGTTACCTGTCATGAACTGCCCTTTGTTCGGCGGGTGAACTGCCCGGGTTTGCGCCAGTAATCGCAAATGTCACCAGCTCACTCCGTTGGGTGATCTGCCGCGTACCCATAGTCCGTTCGGGCCATCCAAGATTGGGCCCGCAGGGGGTGTTGCACCCTGTCTGCCTTCCGTAACGTCCTCAACTGGCGACGGTGAATATGCCGTTTGTCGCCGTGGGGGAGCTCCGATTCGGGAGAGGACGGCGCCAGCATGGGCTGGGTAACCGACTGGAGTGCGCAGGCCGCCTGCCGCACTACTGATCCAGATGAACTGTTCGTCCAGGGCGCGGCACAGAACAGGGCAAAGGCGGTCTGCACCGGATGCCCGGTGCGCACCGAGTGCCTTGCGGACGCCTTGGACAACCGTGTCGAGTTCGGCGTGTGGGGAGGGATGACCGAGCGCGAGCGGCGGGCACTGCTGCGCCGCCGGCCGACGGTGACCTCCTGGCGCAGGCTCCTGGAGACCGCGCGCACCGAGTACGAGCGCAGCGCGGGCATCCTGCCCTTCGACGACGAGGAGTACGAGCGCTTGGCCGCCGTCGGATAGGCCGACGGCGCGGGCGGCCGACGCTCGGCCGGTCATCGGCCGGCGATCGCGTCTGCCTCCGTGTCATCTCACCCACCTCTCGGCACAGGCATCACGTCGTGTCGAGTGGGGGTGCGCATTACGGGCGCGCCTGGCCCGGTACGCGTACGCCTCGTCCCGCACGAGCTACGGCCACGGTCATCGCCACGGTCGCCGTAGGAGGACAGGCGGCGCGGCTCGCCGTAGGAGGTCGGGCGGCGCGGCGTCGAACGGGTGTCGGCGGGCCGGGGGCTGGCCCGCCCTGGGGAACCCGTCGGGGCGCCCGCCGCCATCGGGCGCACGGTGCCGTGGGCACACCGGGTCAGCCCGCCATGCCCTCAGCGCCCTCGGCCCGGCCGCCTTCAGGCTGCGACGGGGCAGGTCTGTCCATGGCTCTGTGGCCCTGTCCATGGCTGCGGCGTCACGACCTGAGTTCATGGCTGCGGCGTCATGAGCGTCATGAGCTGAGCCCGCCATGAGCTGAGCCCGCCATGGGCCGAGCCGACCGTGGCCAAGCAACCATGGGCCGAGCCGGCCATGGGCTACCGGCTCAGCCACGAGCCCGCTGCGGGCAGAGGCTTAGGTCAGCCCGCAGCGCGCTTGGTCCGCTCCGTCGGGACCGCGAGGCGTTCGCCGATCGCCTGCAGCCCTGTCAGGTCGTGTACGTCTCCAGGGAGTGCGGCCACTTGGGCCACCGGAACCTCGGGGTGGAGCGCCGTGAAGCGGTCGTGCGTGCGCTGCTCGCGTCCGAGCACCTGCATACGCTCCGCGTGCAGCCGAAGCAGTCCCGCGGCGAGCCGCTCCGCCGACGTGTCCGCCGACGTGGGGGAGACGTCGGGGTCCGCTGCCGGGGCGTTCCGCGCTTGAGCATTCCCTGAGTGGGGATCGACAATGCCGCCGATGACAAAATTTTCTGCGCCGTCGCCGTTCTTGGCTGGATCACTTCCCTGAGCGGGGTCGACGGGGTCGACGGGCTCCACGGGATCGTCCAACAAGGCCAGGGTCTCCGCGGCCGCCAGCGCCCGTTCCGCGGAAAGCTGTTCGGCTCCGCTGCCGTGCACCCGGTTCAGCACCAGCCCGGCCAGCGGCATCCGGTCCGCGGCCAGCCGTTCGACGAAGTACGCCGCCTCCCGGAGGGCGTCCCGCTCGGGGGCGGCCACTACCAGGAACGCCGTACCGGGGGCCTGGAGCAGCCGGTAGGTGGCCTCCGCGCGGGTACGGAATCCGCCGAACATCGTGTCCATCGCGGCGGCGAACGTCTGCACATCGCGCATCAGCTGTCCGCCGAGCACCTTGCTGACCGTGCCCGTCATCATCGACACGCCCACGTTCAGAAACTTCATCCCGGCCCTGCCGCCGACCTTCGCCGGGGCCATCAGCACCCGGATGAACTTCCCGTCCAGGAACGAGCCGAGACGTTTCGGCGCATCCAGGAAGTCCAGCGCCGACCGGCTCGGCGGGGTGTCGACGATGATCAGGTCCCATTCGTCGCGGGCCCGCAGCTGGCCGAGCTTCTCCATGGCCATGTACTCCTGCGTGCCCGCGAAACCTGCCGAAAGTGATTGGTAGAAGGGGTTCGCCAGGATCGCGCGGGCGCGCTCGGGGTCGGCGTGCGTCTCGACGAACTCGTCGAAGGTCCGCTTCATGTCCAGCATCATGGCGTGCAGTTCGCCGCCGTTCTCGTCGCCGATGCCCTCCACCCGTCGCGGGACGTTGTCGAGCGCGCCGATGCCCATCGACTGGGCGAGCCTGCGGGCCGGGTCGATGGTGAGGACGACGACCTTACGACCGCGCTCGGCGGCCCGTACGCCCAAGGCGGCGGCCGTGGTGGTCTTGCCGACGCCGCCGGAGCCGCAGCACACCACGATGCGGGTCTGCGGGTCGTCCAGCAGCGCGTCGGTGTCCAGCCGGGGTGCCACGTCCATGCTCATGCCGCCTCCTGCGTACGGCTCGTACCGCTGCTCGTACCGCTCCTACCGCTCCTACCGCTCGTGCTGCCCGTAGTGCCCGTAATGCCCGTAGTGCCCGCCTTGATAGTGCCCGCGTCCGTCGCGTCCGTAGTACGGTCCGCGCCGGCGCCGCTCACGACGGCCACTGCTTGCGCAGATCCGCCGCCAGCCGATAGAGCCCGGCCAGGTCGACGCCGTCCGTGAGCAACTCCAGCTCGTGCAGCGGCAGCCCCAGCCCGTCCAGCTCGGCCCGCTGCGCCCGCTCCAGCGCGACGCGCTCCGCGTGCTCGCGCGCCTGCTCCAGCAGCGGGCCGACCAGCCGCTCGGCGAGGCCGCCGCGGCGCGCGCCGCCCAGCCCCGCCAGCGAGAGCGCCTTGGCGACGGCCGCACGCTGCCCGTTCGCGGCGGACTCGACGGCCTCGTGGTCGAGGATGGCGGGCCGCACCATGTTGATGATGACCGCGCCCGTCGGAAGGCCGTCGGCGCACAGCTCCGCGATGCCGTCCGCGGTCTCCTGGACCGGCATCTCCTCCAGGAGCGTCACCATATGGACCGCCGTCTGGGGGGATTTCAGGACGCGCATCACGGCCTGGGCCTGATTGTGTATCGGGCCCGTCCGGGCCAGCCCCGCCACCTCGTCGTTGACGTTCAGGAAGCGGGTGATGCGGCCGGTCGGCGGGGCGTCCATGACCACGGAGTCGTAGACGAAGCGGCCGTCCTTGCCCTTACGGCGCACCGCCTCGCACGCCTTGCCGGTCAGCAGCACATCCCGCAGCCCGGGGGCGATGGTGGTCGCGAAGTCGATCGCGCCGAGCTTCTTCAGGGCGCGACCGGCCGAGCCCAGCTTGTAGAACATATGGAGGTAGTCGAGGAGTGCGAACTCCGGATCGATGGCCAGCGCGTGTACCTCCCCGCCGCCCGGCGCGGTGGCGATCTTCCGCTCCTCGTAGGGAAGGGCCTCCGTTTCGAAGAGCTGTGCGATGCCCTGGCGTCCTTCGACCTCGACCAGCAGGGTTCGCCTGCCATCGGCCGCGAGGGCCAGCGCGAGTGCGGCGGCGACCGTGGTCTTGCCGGTTCCGCCCTTGCCACTGACGACATGGAGCCTGCTCACACTGGGGAGCCTAACCAGTAGGCCCGCGGGCTACGCACCAGGGCCCGGCGGAGAGGCATTACAGTCGGCCCCATGACCAAGTGGGAATACGCGACCGTACCGCTGCTCGTGCACGCCACGAAGCAGATTCTGGACACCTGGGGCGAGGACGGCTGGGAGCTCGTCCAGGTCGTCCCCGGGCCGAACAACCCGGAGCAGCTGGTGGCTTACCTGAAGCGGGAAAAGCAGTGAGCGGGGCCGAGCAGAGGATCGCAGGTCTCGGCCTGAAGCTGCCCGAGGTCGCGGCGCCCCTGGCCTCCTATGTGCCCGCGGTCCGCACGGGCGCGTACATCTATACCTCCGGTCAGCTGCCGCTGGTCGAGGGCACGCTGGGCGTGACCGGCAAGGTCGGCGCGGAGGTGACCCCGGAGGAGGCCAAGGAGCTGGCGCGGATCTGCGCGCTGAACGCCCTGGCCGCCGTGAAGTCGGTCGCCGGCGACCTCGACAGGATCGTGCGGGTCGTGAAGGTCGTGGGCTTCGTGGCCTCGGCGCCGGACTTCACCGGCCAGCCGGGTGTCGTCAATGGCGCGAGCGAGCTGCTGGGCGAGGTGCTGGGCGACGCGGGCGTGCACGCGCGCAGCGCGGTGGGCGTGGCGGTGCTGCCGCTGGACGCTCCGGTCGAGGTGGAGATCCAGGTCGAGATCGCGGACCAGTGAACGGAACCGTGTGCGGACCGGTGATCGGGTCCGTACGCGGACTGGCGCGCGGACAGGCGCACGCACCGGTGAGCAAGCCGGCGAGTGAACCGGCGAGTGAGCCGATGAGTGAACCGGCGCACCGGACGGCGCACACACGGGCGCCCGCGCCAGGGGCGGCTCCATGCCGACGGGTGCCTCTCGAACATCAGCCCGCAAACGCATAGCATCCGGCCATGTCCACTACGAATGGCCAGTGGTACCCGCCCGAGTGGCCGGAGCGGATCCGGCAGCTGTCGGCCGGGGAGCTCACGCCGGTGACACCACGCCGGGCCGCCACCGTGCTGCTGCTGCAGGACGGGCAGGACGAACGGGGCGGGGACGGGGAGTACGCGCAGGAGAGGCCCGACGAGGCGGCTGGCGCCGCTGGGGCCCGGGAAGGGGCCGAGGCGGCCGCGGAGGCCGTACGAGAGGGGGCGGGCGGGGCCGGCGGGCCCGTCGTCTACATGCTGCGCAGACGCGCCTCCATGGCTTTTGCCGGAGGCGCGTACGCCTATCCGGGTGGTTCCGTGGATCCGCGCGACGAACGGATGGTCGCCTGGGCCGGGCCCTCGCGCGCTCAGTGGGCGCAGCGGCTGGGTCTCGACGCGGGGGACGCGACACAGGCGCAGGCCATCGTGTGCGCGGCGGTCCGCGAGACCTTCGAGGAGGCGGGGGTGCTGCTCGCGGGCCCGACGCCGCATACGGTTGTCGCGGACACGACCGGCGACGACTGGGAGGCCGACCGCGCGGCGCTCGTCGCCCGGGATCTGTCCTTCGCCGAGTTCCTCGACCGCCGCGGGCTCGTCCTCCGCTCGGACCTGCTCGGCTGCTGGGCCCGCTGGATCACCCCGGAGTTCGAACCGCGCCGCTACGACACCTGGTTCTTCGTGGCTGCGCTACCGCGGGGGCAGCGCACCCGCAACGCCTCCACGGAGGCGGATCGGACCGTCTGGATCCGGCCGGGCGAGGCGGCCGACCGTTACGACCGGGGCGAGCTGCTGATGATGCCGCCCACCATCGCGACCCTGCGCCAGCTGCGGCCGCACGGCACGGTCGCCGACGCGCTGGCCGCCGCCGCGGACCGGGATCTGACGCCGGTCCTGGCACAGGCGCGGCTGGAGAACGGGGAGCTCGTGCTGAGCTGGCCCGGCCATGACGAGTTCACCAAGCACATCCCGGGCGCTACGGGGGGAGCCTCCGCATGACATACGCAGACGCTCTGCCCGGCCAACCGCGCGGAGGCGCCGTCGGCGGCCCGGCCACCGACCGGGCCGTATGCGTCCTGGCGCCGAACCCCTCGCCCATGACGCTGGACGGCACCAACACCTGGATCATCGCCGAGCCGGACTCCGACCTCGCCGTCGTCATCGACCCCGGGCCGCTCGACGATGCCCACCTCAAGGACGTCATCGCCACGGCCGAGCGCGCGGGCAAGCGCGTCGGGCTGACGCTGCTCACCCATGGCCACCCGGACCACGCGGAGGGCGCGGCGCGCTTCGCCGAGCTGACGCGTACGCGCGTACGGGCCCTGGACCCGGCCCTGCGGCTGGGGGACGAGGGGCTGGAGCCGGGGGACGTCATAACCACCGGCGGCCTGGAGCTGAGGGTGGTCCCCACGCCCGGCCATACGGCCGACTCGCTGTGCTTCCACCTGCCGGCCGACGCCGCGATCCTCACCGGCGACACGGTGCTCGGCCGCGGTACTACGGTTGTCGCGCACCCGGACGGGCGCCTCGGCGACTATCTGGACTCGCTGCGCCGGCTGCGGTCGCTGACGGTGGACGACGGCGTCTCGACGGTGCTCCCGGGCCACGGGCCCGTCCTGAACGACGCCCGGGGCGCGGTGGAGTACTACCTGGCGCATCGCGCCAACCGCCTCGCCCAGGTGGAGACGGCGGTCGAGAACGGCTATCGCGCCCCCTCGGAGGTGGTGGCGCAGGTCTACGCGGATGTGGACCGGTCCCTGTGGCCGGCCGCGGAGCTGTCGGTCCGCGCCCAGCTGGACTATCTGCGCGAGCACGGCCTGATCTGAGCCCGACGGGCCTCCCTCCGTGCCCCGAGCCGCCTTGCCCGCCGGCAGCGTGCGCGCCCGCAGGACGGCGAAGGGTCCTCGCCGGAGCGTCCGGCGAGGACCCTTGTGTGCGTACGGCGGGGTGAACCCCCGACGTCAGCGAGAGCGCTTGGCGAGCCGCTCGACGTCCAGCAGGATCACGGCGCGCGCCTCCAGGCGCAGCCAGCCGCGGCCCGCGAAGTCGGCGAGGGCCTTGTTGACGGTCTCGCGGGAGGCGCCGACCAGCTGGGCCAGCTCCTCCTGGGTCAGGTCGTGGACGACATGGATGCCCTCCTCCGACTGCACACCGAAGCGGCGCGACAGGTCCAGCAGGGCCCTGGCGACCCGTCCGGGGACGTCGGAGAAGACGAGGTCGGACATCTGGTCATTGGTCTTGCGCAGACGCCTGGCCACGGCGCGCAGCAGCGCCGAGGCGACCTCGGGGCGGGCGTTGAGCCACGGCTGGAGGTCGCCGTGGCCGAGGCCGAGCAGCTTGACCTCGGTGAGGGCGGTGGCGGTGGCGGTGCGCGGGCCGGGGTCGAACAGCGACAGCTCGCCGATCAGCTCGCCGGGGCCGAGCACGGCCAGCATGTTCTCGCGGCCGTCGGGAGAGGTGCGGTGGAGCTTCACCTTGCCTTCGGTGACCACGTACAGGCGGTCGCCCGGGTCCCCTTCGTGGAAGAGCGCGTCACCCCGCGCGAGGGTGACCTCTCCCATGGAGGCGCGCAGCTCAGCGGCCTGCTCGTCATCGAGCGCCGCGAAGAGCGGGGCGCGCCGCAGAACGTCGTCCACGAGTCTCTCCTTGTCGACATGCACAGGGGACCGTCGTCCCCATGATGCCGGACGGTAAAACAGTGCGATCAATCACAAGTTTGACTCACCGGTCTGGCGGAGTGTGCGGCAGGGGTCCGATTAAGCGGCCTCTCCATGATGGCCGGGGCGGATGTCGGCGGCTGGGCTTAGGCTGGCCGGGTGTCCAATACGCCGGTGAGAGCACAGGGCAAGGGGGCCGGACGGGTGACGGCATCGCGAAATTCCGCCGTGAGCGAACAGAGATCTGCCGAGACGGCAAAAGCCGCGAAGCCGCATAAATCGGTCAAGCCCTCCTCCGGGGCCTCCCGACCCGAGTCCCGGCTCGCGCTCGTCCGCCGCGCCCGGCGCATCAACCGCGAGCTCGCCGAGGTGTATCCGTACGCCCATCCCGAGCTGGACTTCGAGAACCCCTTCCAGCTGCTGGTGGCCACCGTGCTGTCCGCCCAGACCACCGATCTGCGGGTCAACCAGACCACCCCCGCGCTCTTCGCCGCCTACCCGACCCCCGAGGACATGGCGGCCGCCGACCCGGACGTCCTGGAGCAGCTGATCCGGCCGACCGGCTTCTTCCGCGCCAAGGCCAAGTCGCTGCTCGGACTGTCCGCCGCCCTCCGCGACCGGTTCGGCGGCGAGGTGCCGGGGCGGCTGAAGGACCTGGTGACCCTGCCCGGCGTGGGCCGCAAGACGGCCAATGTGGTCCTGGGCAATGCCTTCGGGGTGCCGGGTCTGACCGTGGACACCCACTTCGGGCGGCTGGTGCGGCGCTGGAAGTGGACCGAGCAGGAGGATCCGGAGAAGGTCGAGACGGAGATCGCCGCGCTCTTCCCGAAGAGCGAGTGGACGATGCTCTCGCACCGCATCATCTTCCACGGCCGCCGGGTCTGCCACGCCCGTAAGCCCGCGTGCGGCGCCTGCCCGATCGCCCCGCTGTGCCCGTCGTACGGGGAGGGCGAGACCGACCCGGACAAGGCGAAGAAGCTGCTGAAGTACGAAATGGGCGGCCAGCCGGGCCAGCGGCTGCGTCCGCCGGCCGACTACCCGGGCCGTCCGGCCCCGCCCCTGGGGACGGCGGGAGCCGCCGGAGCCCCGGGAGCCGCCGAGTGACGAGCATCTACGGCGGGGACGTGGGGGTCAGCCTGCAGGGGCTGCCCGAGTGGCTGCTTCCCGTCGCGCGCCTGGCCGAGACGATCGAGCCGCGCCAGCTGAGCCGGTTTCTGCCGCCGCCGCAGGGCGGCGGCCGCCCCTCAGCCGTGCTGGTGCTCTTCGGGGAGGGCCCCGGCGGCCCCGAGCTGCTGCTCATGGAGCGCTCCGGCTCCCTGCGCTCGCACGCGGGCCAGCCCTCCTTCCCCGGCGGCGCGCTCGACCCGCAGGACGGTGATCCGGACGGGGCGGGGCCGCTGCGCGCGGCGTTGCGCGAGGCCGAGGAGGAGACGGGGCTCGACCCCTCGGGCGTCCAGATCTTCGGGGTGCTGCCGCGGCTCTACATCCCGGTGAGCGGCTTCGTCGTGACACCGGTGCTGGGCTGGTGGCACCGGCCAAGTCCGGTCCAGCCGGTGGACCCGGCCGAGACGGCCCGGGTCTTCACGGTGCCCGTGGCGGATCTCACGGATCCGGCCAACCGGGCGACGGCGGTGCACCCGAGCGGTCACCAGGGCCCCGCATTCCTGGTCGGAGGCGCTCTGGTCTGGGGTTTCACGGCCGGAGTGATCGATCGCATCCTGCACTACGCGGGATGGGAGCGACCTTGGGACCGCGCCAAGCACGTCCCACTCGACTGGCGCGCGTGAGACGGTGTCCCGGTGAATGTGCTGGACATCCTGCTGTTGCTCGCCGCCATATGGTTCGCGGTCATCGGCTACCGCCAGGGCTTCGTCGTCGGCGTACTGTCGGTGACCGGATTCATAGGCGGCGGTCTGATCGCGGTCTATCTGCTGCCGGTCATATGGGAGGGCACCTCCGACAAGGCGTCGCCGGGCACCTTGGGTGCCGTCGTCGCGGTGGTGCTGGTGATCGTCTGCGCCTCGGTGGGCCAGGCCGCCACCACCCATCTGGGCAACAAGCTGCGCCGGTACATCACCTGGTCACCCGCGCGCGCCCTGGACGCGACCGGCGGCGCGCTGATCAACGTCGTGGCGATGCTGATGGTCGCCTGGCTGATCGGCTCCCTGGTGGCCGGCACCTCCCTGCCCACCATCGGCAAGGAGGTCCGCGCCTCCAAGGTGCTGCTCGGGATCGACCGCGTGATCCCGGAGGAGGCGGACACCTGGTTCGACGACTTCTCCTCGGTGCTCGCGCAGGGCGGCTTCCCGCAGGTCTTCTCGCCCTTCGCGAACGAGACGATCACCTCGGTGCCGCAACCGGATCCGGCGCTCGCGCAGTCCCCGGTGGCCACCCGAGCCCAGCAGAGCATCGTCAAGGTCGTCGGCACCGCCCCCAGCTGCGGGAAGGTCCTGGAAGGCAGCGGCTTCGTCTTCTCGCCGCACCGGGTGATGACCAACGCCCACGTGGTCGGCGGGGTCGACGAGCCGACCGTCCAGATAGGCGGCGAGGGCCGGCTCTACGACGCGAAGGTCGTGCTCTACGACTGGAAGCGCGATATCGCGGTCCTCGATGTGCCCTCGCTGGGCGCGCCGCCGCTCCAGTTCGCCCAGGACGACGCGCACACCGGCGATGGCGCGATCGTCGCCGGTTTCCCGGAGAACGGCGCCTTCGATGTGCGCGCAGCCCGCGTACGCGGCCGTATCCAGGCCGACGGCCCGGACATCTACCGCCGCACCACCGTGCACCGCGATGTCTACTCGCTGTACGCGACAGTGCGGCAGGGCAACTCCGGCGGCCCGCTGCTCACCCCGCAGGGGCGGGTGTACGGCGTGGTCTTCGCCAAGTCCCTGGACGACGCGAACACCGGGTACGCGCTGACGGCGGACGAGGTGCGCAGCGACATCGAGCAGGGACGCACCGCCGACCAGCCGGTGGACAGCCAGGGGTGTGCCCTCTAGGGCCCTGTCCGGACGATGGTGCTACCGGAGGCGCCGGAAGATGCCTGGTGCGGTGCTAGCGGCCGCGTGGATGGCGTAGCCGCGCCGACACCCAGCGGGCACGGCGGCGGATGATACGAGGAATCCCCATATTGGGGTCATGGCCTTGGGTAGGCCCGGAGCCGCCCCGCTCGGAAACGCTCAGCGCGGCATTGGCAGCGGCGGCGGCTTCGGGGCCGCGGCCGCTTGGTGCGTCACGGTAGTCGTGCGTCCAGCCCATACCCCCGTCTCTGCCCGTGGCCCAAGGTCCGTAATCGCCGCTGGCTGCGCCAATTGGCCTATGCTCCGGGCAATTGGCTGTTCGTACGACATGTGTTCGGACACCGGGAGCGCGGCGGTCGCTATGCGTACCGCCGGTGACGCTCACCGGTCAGGTTCGGGGTCCTTCAGCCAGTTGATCAGCTCGGTGGAGAAGGCCGTCGGGTCCTCCTCGTGCGGGAAGTGCCCGAGCCCGTCGAAGAGCCGCCAGCGATACGGCGCCTCCACGTACTCCCCGGAGCCCGCGGCGCTGCGCGTGCGCATCACCGGGTCGAGTGACCCGTGCAGATGCAGCGTCGGCACCCGCACCGGCCGCTTCATCCTCCGGTTGAACTGGAAACCGTCCGGGCGCGCCAGCGACCGCACCATCCAGCGGTAGGGCTCGATCGAGCAGTGCGCGGTCGACGGGATCATCATCGCCCGCCGGTACGCCTCCACCACCTCGTCCTCGGGCAACTGCGGCCCGGACCAGTCCCGGATCAGCCGTCCCACGGCCGCAGCGTCGTCCGCGACCAGGGCGCGTTCGGGCAGCCAGGGCCGCTGGAAGCTCCAGATGTGCGAGCCGGCGGCGCTCTGCTTCACGTCCGTGAGCATCGCCGAGCGCCAGCGCCGCGGATGCGGCATGGAGGCCACCGCGAGCCGCCGGACCAGCTTCGGCCGCATCACGGCGGCCGTCCACGCCAGATATCCGCCCAGGTCATGGCCGACGAGCGCGGCGTCCGGCTCGCCGAGCGAGCGGACCACACCGGTGATGTCGAGGGCCAGGTTGGCCGGGTCGTAGCCGCGGGGCGTACGGTCGCTGCCGCCGACGCCGCGCAGATCCATCGCGACCGCCCGGTAGCCGGCGTCGGCGAGCGCGGTCAGCTGGTGCCGCCAGGCCCACCAGAACTGCGGAAAGCCGTGCAGCAGCAGCACCAGTGGGCCGTCACCCAGCTCGGCGATGTGGAAGCGCGCGCCGTTGGCCGCGACATCCCGGTGGGTCCAGGGGCCGTCGAGCCGTACGACCGACGCGGTGGTATCAGGGACGGTCATGCCGACGAGCGTGTCACATCCCGTACCGGGCGTCCGCCATCGGCCGCCGCACGCGGATGCGGCTTGACGTTCCCCAGTACGGCGGCCGTCTCCTTGGACGAGGCGATGGACCGCTTCGGGGGCTTGACCTTCTTGAACTTCGCCAGCGCGAACAGGCCCGCGACACCGGCGAACAGCCAGTAGATGCCGCCCACGATCAGAAAGCACCAGGCGAGTCCGAGGCCGGTCCAGGCACGCATGCCGTAGGCGAGGGCGAAACTCAGCACCGGCAGCGAGAACAGCACCAGCACACCGGCCACCATGCCGGCACCGCTGCCTGCCGCGGCGCGCTTTGCCCCCACCCGGAGCTCGGCCTTGGCCAGCGCGATCTCGTCGTGCATCAGCGCGGACAGCTCGGTGGTCGCCGTTGCCACCAGCTGGCCGAGGCTGCGGTTGCCGCCGTCATCGGCTGCGCTCATCGCCCATCTCCCTCTGCTCTTGTACGTCTTCCGGTCGTACTGCGCCTGGTACGTCTTCTGCGCATTTCCACGGTCGTCAAGCCTCTCAGATCATGCCGGACCATCGTCGCCGGAGTCGTTCGCGTCAGCCACTTCGGCAAGCCGCCGGTGCTCGGCGGCCTTCGCCTCATGAATGGCGGCCATCCGCAGGTGGTACCGCGGGCTGTCGAGTTCATAGATGTCGGGGATGCCGTCCATGTCCTCGTCGCGCTCCTCCTCCTGACACAGCCGCCGGTACTCGTTGTTGCGCAGCTTCAGCAGGACGCCCGCGAGCACCGCGGCACAGACCGAGCCGATGAGGACCGCCGCCTTCACCTCCTCGGCGAGCGAGGGGTCGTCGGGGAAGGCGAGTTCGCCGATGAGGAGGGAGACGGTGAAGCCGATTCCGGCGAGGGTGGCCACGGCGAACACATCCGCCCAGGCCAGATCCTCATTGAGCTCGGCCTTGGTGAAGCGGGCGGCGAGCCAGGAGCCCCCGAAGACGCCGATGGCCTTGCCGACGACGAGGCCGAGGACCACGCCGAGGGTCTCGGGGCGGGTGAAGACGTCCGCGACGGCATCGCCGGAGATCGGCACCCCGGCCGCGAACAGGGCGAAGAGCGGTACGGCCAGCCCCGCCGACAGGGGCCGCACCCGGTGTTCGACGCGCTCGGCCGGGGAGTGGTCCTCGCCTTCGCGCACCGTGCAGCGCAGGATCAGGCCCATCGCGACGCCCGCGACGGTGGCGTGCACGCCACTCGCGTGCATCAGCGCCCAGATCACGATCCCCAGCGGGACGTAGACATAGGCGCCGCGCACGCCCTTGTGGTGCAGCAGCCAGAACAGGGCGAGACCGGCGAAGGCCAGGCCGAGGGCGACGAAGTCGAGCTCGTGGGTGAAGAAGATCGCGATGATCAGGATAGCCCCGAGGTCGTCGACCACCGCGAGGGTGAGCAGAAAAGCGCGCAGCGCGGCGGGCAGCGCGGTGCCGATGACGGCGAGGACGGCGAGCGCGAAGGCGATGTCGGTCGCGGTCGGAACGGCCCAGCCCCGGAGGCTGCCGCCACCGGACGCGTTGACGACGACGTAGACGAGCGCGGGCACGGCCATACCGCAGACGGCGGCGACCACGGGCAGCGCGGCGGCCTTCGGGTCGCGCAGCTCGCCCGCCACAAGCTCGCGCTTGAGCTCGATACCTGCGACGAAGAAGAAGACGGTGAGCAGCCCGTCGGTGGCCCAGGAGGCGACCGGCAGATGGAGATGGAGCGCCCGGGGACCGAAGGAGAAGTCCCGGACGTCGCCGTAGACGTCGCTGAGCGGGGTGTTCGCGAAGATCAGAGCGGCGATCGCGGCGACGAGCAGGATGATGCCGCCGACGGTCTCGGTGCGCAGCGCGTCGCTCACGAACGTCCGCTCGGGCAGCGGCATCCGCCCGAGGAACTTACGGCTGGTGGGCGCGGCCACGGGCGGGGCCTCCTGGGGGTCGATGGTGCGGATACACGTGTGCTGTGTGCCGACCAGTCTTCCCGGCGCGCCTGAGTCAATCTTGTCGCGCTTCTTACGCGACCGATCACCACCCTATCCGCAAACGATGGGGGGCGCCCCCTGCCAGCTTGGGGGGCGCCCCTCATCCGTGCACCGCTGTGACCAAGGCCGGTTCTCGTCGGCCGACCGTGGCGTGAGTCCTGCGTCAGTCCTCGGCCCGGCGTCAGTCCTCGCTGGGCGCGGACGGCAGCTTGGTCTGGATCAGCTCCATGACGGAGGAGTCGGTGAGCGTGGTGACATCGCCGAGCGCGCGGTTCTCGGCGACATCGCGCAGCAGCCGACGCATGATCTTGCCGGAGCGGGTCTTGGGCAGCTCACCCACCGGCAGGATCCGCTGGGGCTTGGCGATCGGGCCCAGTTGCTTGGCGACATGCGCCCGCAACTCCTCGACCAGCCCCTCGTCCTCGGCGGCGCCGCCGCGCAGGATGACAAAGGCGCAGATGGCCTGGGTGGTCTGCGGATCGGTGGCCCCGACGACGGCGGCCTCGGCGACCTTGGGGTGCGAGACGAGCGCCGACTCGACCTCGGTCGTCGAGATGTTGTGGCCGGAGACCAGCATGACGTCATCGACCCGGCCGAGCAGCCAGATGTCGCCGTCGTCGTCCTTCTTGGCGCCGTCGCCCGCGAAGTAGCGATTCTGGAAGCGGGACCAGTAGGTGTCCAGATAGCGCTGGTCGTCGCCCCAGATCGTACGGAGCATGGACGGCCACGGCTCGGTGAGGACCAGGTAGCCGCCGGAGCCGTCCGGCACCTCGTTCGCCTCGTCGTCGACGACGGTGGCGCAGACACCGGGGAGCGCCACCTGGGCCGAACCGGGCTTGGTCGCGGAGACGCCCGGCAGCGGGCTGATCATGATGCCGCCGGTCTCGGTTTGCCACCAGGTGTCCACGACGGGCGTGGTGTCCGCGCCGATGTTCTTGCGGTACCAGATCCATGCCTCGGGGTTGATCGGCTCGCCGACCGAGCCGAGAAGACGCAGCGACGACAGATCGAACTTGGCCGGGATGTCGTCGCCCCACTTCATGCAGGCACGGATCGCGGTCGGGGCGGTGTACAGGATCGTGACCCCGTACTTCTGGACGATCTCCCACCAGCGGCCCTGGTGCGGGGTGTCCGGGGTGCCCTCGTAGAGGACCTCGGTCGCGCCGTTGGAGAGCGGGCCGTAGACGATGTACGAGTGGCCGGTGACCCAGCCGACGTCCGCCGTGCACCAGAAGACGTCCGACTCCGGCTTGAGGTCGAAGACGGCGTGGTGGGTGTAGGAGACCTGGGTGAGATAGCCGCCGGTGGTGTGCAGGATGCCCTTCGGCTTACCGGTCGTGCCCGACGTGTAGAGGATGAACAGCGGGTGCTCGGCGTCGAACGCCTCGGGGGTGTGCTGCTCCGGCTGCCGGGACACGATCTCGTGCCACCACACATCGCGGCCCTCGGTCCAGGCCGCGTCTTCGCCGGTGCGGCGGACGACCAGCACACTGCGCACGTTCTCGGTTCCGGGGCGGGTCAGCGCCTCGTCGACGGCGGGCTTGAGCGCGGACGGCTTGCCCCGGCGGTAGCCGCCGTCGGCGGTGATGACGACGCGGGCGTCGGCGTCCTGGATCCGGGTGGCGAGAGCGTCGGCCGAGAAGCCGCCGAAGACCACGGAGTGCGGGGCACCGATGCGGGCACAGGCCAGCATCGCGACCACGGTCTCCGGGATCATCGGCAGATAGATGGCGACGCGGTCGCCCGCCTGGACGCCCAGCTCGGTCAGCGCGTGGGCCGCCTGGGAGACCTCCCGCTGCAGCTCGGCATAGGTCAGAGTGCGGGTGTCGCCGGGCTCTCCCTCGAAGTGGAGGGCCACGCGGTCGCCCAGGCCGTTCTCGACGTGCCGGTCAACGCAGTTGTACGCCACATTGAGCTTGCCGTCGGCGAACCACTTCGCGAACGGCGGGTTCGACCAGTCCAGTGTCTCGTTCGGCTCGGTCGCCCAGGTCAGCCGACGGGCCTGTTCGGCCCAGAAGCCCAGGCGGTCCGCCTTCGCCCGCTCATACGCCTCCGCTGTGACGTTGGCGTTGGCGGCCAGGTCGGCGGGCGGCGCGAAGCGACGCTCCTCCCGAAGAAGGTTGGCCAGGCTTTCGTTGCTCACGACATCTCCCATTCCCAGGGTGTCCGTTGTGTCCGGGCCATAGCTCATCAGCCCAGACCACGCCCTGACAAGGGTTGTCGTTAAAAATTGGTTTAGACCTATAGTCGGCAGCCGCTGATCAGCGCACCTTCAGGGCTTCGGGGGCCGGGCCGCACGGGCCGGACTCCATGGTGGCTCCACCGCCGACACAGGCGGTCATCGGCGCGCCGTGGTCCGGCCCGACGGCCAGGTATGTGCCCGAAGCGGTGTCCAGGACGTATGCCTGAGCATCCGCGACATGGAAGTACATGCCATGGAGGGCGAGCCCGCCCTCCGCCACCCGCCGCGCGACACAGGGGTGCTCCATCAGGTGGTCGAGCTGCTGCAACACATTGATCAGCGCCAGCCGCTCCATATGGTCGGCCACCGGCCGGTTGGCCAGCGCGACCTCGCCGCGCCCCAGCCGCCCGATCCGCTCCATCCGGGCCAGGCCCGGATGGCCGTGGCGCAGCCAGCGCACCAGCGGCGTCTGCGTGTCGGCGCCGGATGGCCCGGTGCCCGACGCTCCGCCGCCCGCCCCGGGTAGTGGAGCCGGCTGAACCGGGACCGACGAGCTGAGCAGCGCCTGCATCGCCCCGCACCCGGAGTGCCCGCACACCGTGATGCTGCTGACCTTGAGCACCTCCACCGCGTACTCGATCGCCGCGCCCACCGAATCGCAGGAGCCATCGGTGCCTGGCGGTGGCACCAGATTGCCCACGTTGCGCACGGTGAACAGATCGCCGGGTCCGCTGGAAGTGATCATGCTGGTGACCAGACGGGAGTCGGCGCAGGTCAGAAAGAGCTGGGTGGGCCGCTGCCCCTCTCGTGCCAGCCGGGCCAGCTCGTCGCGCACCAGCGGTGCGGTGTTGCGCTGGAACGCGCTCACGCCGCCGAGCAACTGCCCGCCGCTGTGCTCGCCGCCTGGCGCGGCCGCCGGGGCGGGGCGGACGCAGCGGTGGTTGCGCCAGGGCGTCCACGGTCGGCAGGTGTCAGTACTGGACGGCTCCGCGATCCGCCGCTCCGACCGGCCGCCGAGTGCCACCCGGCCGCCGCGCGCCCGGTGCCCCTCGCGGCGCAGCGCCGTAAAGCGGCGCAGCGCCGTAAAGCGGCGCAGCGCCGTAAAGCGGCGCAGCGCCGTAAAGCGGCGCAGCGCCGTAAAGCGGCGCAGCGCCGTAAAGACGGCGACCGCGACGCCGACGGCCATACCCTGAAGCACCCCAAGGACCACGACGCCGCCCAACGTGGCCACATACACCGGGAGCTCGCGATCTCGCCGGACATCCTTGATGTGCGCGAAGCCCACCATCTTCACGCCGACCACCATGATCAGCGCGGCCAGCGAGGCCAGCGGGATCAGCTCCAGGAGCCCGGTCAGCAACCCCGCGCAGAGCAGCACCCACGCACCGTGCAGCACCGTGGAGCGCCAGGTGACGGCACCGGCCCGGACAGGGGCCCACCCCCGGTTGGCACCGCCCGCGATCGGCAACCCGCCCAGCAGCCCGGACACCACATTGGCGGCTCCCTGCCCGGCCAATTCCCGATGGAGCCGGTTGGGCCCGTCGGAGTGAGGGCCGGGGCGAGCGCCGTGAACGGCGGCGGCGGACAGCAGCGACTCCATGCTCGCCACAAGAGTGACGGTCAGCACGGCGGCGATCAGACCGAGCGCCGGGCCGTCCGGGAACCCGGGGAGCGCGGGCGCTTCCCAGGACGGCAGCTCGACGCGCGGCAGGGACATCCCCACGCCGGTCGCGCTGGCCGCCGCCACCGCGGCGAGCGGCGCCGGAACCGCTCGCGCCATACGCCCCGCCCGGCTCGGCAGCCGCGGCCAGAGCGTGAGCACCCCTACGGTGACCGCCCCGACCAGCAAGGTGGCCGGGTGCGGATCGCTCAACTCGGCGGGCAGGGCGGCGAGGTTGTCGATCACCGACCCGTCGGGCCCCTCTCCGAGGAGCACATGCAGCTGGCCGACCGCGATGACGACGCCGAGCCCCGCGAGCGTCCCATGGACGATGGCCGGGCAGATCGTGAGCGCCGTGCGGGCGACCCGCAGCGCACCGAGGGCCAGCTGGGCGATCCCCGCGAGCACCGTGATCGCACAGGTGGTCCGCCAGCCGTATCTCTGCACCAGGTCGGCGGTGACCACCACGAGGCCGGCGGCCGCCCCGCTGGGCCGCAACGCGGCGCCACCGAGCAGCCCGGCCACGAGGCCGCCGACGGCGGCGGTCACGAGCCCGGCCTGGAGCGGGGCGCCGCTGGCCAGCGCGATGCCCAGGGAAAGAGGAACGGCGAGCAGGAAGAGGACGATCGAGACGGTGAGATCCCTGCGGCAGGAGGCTCCGTCGGTCCGGTCCAAGAGCTTCGACATTCCCGTCTCCTCCGGGGCTTCGCGGTCGCGGACAAGCGCGCGGCCGTGGGTCACGGCGTACTGCGGTACTGACTCCCAAGTATTGGTAAATGAATCGTAATGCTGAGTAAAGTCGGTGGGAAGCTTTTTGCGGGAGAGTGTCCCCATATTCCATCTATCGGGTGAATAGTCATTTGAAATGCCTTGTCATCCTCTGTCGTTTCTTCCTCTCATGCGAGGTTGGCTCCCATCCGGCCGAAGCTCCCCGGGTCAAGGAACGACAAGAGGGACGAGGTGGCGGCATGAGAGTCAGAAGAAACGTCACTGCAGGGCTTGCCGTGGCGGCTGCGCTCTCCGTGCTGGTCAACTGCTCGGGAGATTCCGGGGATGGGCACGGGTCCGGCGGCCACGCGGCTCCGCATCGCGACAGGGACCGGCCCCACAAGGGCCCGGCCGCGCCGAAACACCCGAAGCGGGCGGCGAAAGCGGTTCGGCTCATCGGCGACGGATCGACCTCCTACACCGGCCCTCAGCCCCATCAGCCACGAACCGATCCGCTCGAACCCGGTGAGAAACCACCGCAGTTCGTCGTCTTCTCCTGGGACGGCGCGGGCCAGGACGAGCAGAAACTGTTCTCCCACTTCCGGGCGGTCGGCAAGAAGTACGACGCGAAGATGACGTACTTTCTCAGCGGCGTGTACCTGCTGCCCGTCGACAAGCGCGATCTCTACGACCCGCCGAAGCATCCGCGTGGCGCCTCGTCCATCGGCTTCAACAACATCGAGGGCATCAAGGACACCGTGCGGCAACTCCGGGGTGCCTGGCTGGACGGCAATGAGATCGGCACCCACTTCAACGGCCACTTCTGCGGGCGCCACGGCGGAGGCGGCACCTGGTCCACCAGCCAGTGGATCAGCGAGACCCGGCAGGCCGAGTCCTTCGTCGAGAACTGGAAGACCAACTCCGGCCTGGAACACGAGAAGCCGCTGCCTTTCGACTACGGCGAGGAGCTCATCGGCGGCCGTGCCCCCTGCCTGGAGGGGCAGAAGAGTCTGATCCGGGCGGCCAGGAAGATGGGCTGGCGCTACGACGCGAGCTCGGTCGGTGGTCTCCAGATCTGGCCCCACAAGATCCACGGCATCTGGGACTTCCCGCTCCAGCAGATCCCGGTGCCGGGCCGCTCGTTCGAGACGCTCTCGATGGACTACAACTTCCTTGCCAATCAGTCGCGGAAGACCAAGGGCGCCCGGTCGAAACGCGCCGCATGGGGCCGTCAGATGCGCGACGGCATGCTCGCCGCCTTCGAGCGGGCGAACGAGGGCAATCGCGCACCGCTGTTCATCGGCAACCACTTCGAGTCCTGGAACGGCGGAATCTATATGCGCGCCGTCGAGGACGTCATCAAGGAGGTATGCCCACGCAAGGGCGTGCGCTGCGTCTCCTTCAAACAGCTGGCCGACTGGCTGGACGCGCAGAACCCCTCTGCGCTGGAGAAGCTGCGCGCCCTGGACGTCGGCATGCGGCCGCCCGGTGGCTGGAAGCACTATCTGGCTGCCGAGCCGACCTTGTCCCGGTCGGCCGCCCAGGCCGACCGGGAGCGGGAACACGCGTCGGGTCGGAAGCACGCGTCCGAGCGGGAGCGGACCTCCGAGCGGGAGCGGACATCCGGCCGGGATCACCAGCGGGATTTCGAGCGCGAAGGGCGGACTAGGCGGGAGCGGGAGTAGCCGCCTGCCGCTCGTCCGTGACGAACTCATCCAACGCGAAGGCGGGGTCGACCTGGGCAGCCAGATCGGCGCCCGTCTTCTCGTTTCCCCAGCTCTGCGCGTTCTTCAGATGGAAGTGCACCATCTGGCGCGTGTACCGCTGCCAGTCGCGCCGCTCGTACGACCCGTCCACCGCGTCGTGCAGCGTCCGCAGCGCATCGCGGTTCGGCTGCTCCAACTCCTCGAATCGGGGCGGGCGGCCCTTCTCCATCGCCCGGACCCAGTCGGAGTGGCCGAAGGTGACCAGCAGGTCCTCGCCCACCTCCGCGCGCAGAAAGGCGAGGTCATCCGGTCCCTGCACCTTGTTGCCCACCACGCGCAACGCCACGTCGAAGTCCCGGGCGTACTCCTTGTACTGGCGGTAGACAGCGATTCCCTTGCGGGTGGGTTCGGCGACCAGGAACGTCATGTCGAAGCGGGTGAAGAGCCCGGAGGCGAAGGAGTCGCTGCCCGCCGTCATGTCGACGACGACGAACTCCCCGCGCCCGTCCACGAGATGGTTCAGGCAGAGCTCGATCGCGCCGACCTTGGAGTGATAGCAGGCGACCCCGAGATCGGACTCGGTGAAGGGGCCGGTCACCATCAGCCGCACCTCCCCGCCGTCCAGCGGTACGGTCCGGGCGCACGCCTCGTAGACGGGGTTGTCCTCGGTGATCCGCAGGAGCTGTGACCCCTCACCCGGCGGGGTTGTCTTGATCATGGTCTCGGCAGAGGCGATCCGGGGGTTCGTGCCGCGCAAGTAGTCCTTGATCAGTGGAAGATGGGCGCCCATGGCGGGCAGGGCGGCGGCCTCCTCCTCGTCGAGACCGAGCGCCGCGCCCAGGTGCTGATTGATGTCGGCGTCGACGGCGACGACCGGGGTGCGGGTGGCTGCGAGATGGCGGATGAACAGCGACGACAGCGTCGTCTTGCCACTGCCGCCCTTGCCTACGAAAGCGACCTTCATGTTCACGTAGCGTAGGTGAGCGATCTCGTCCCTTGAGGGATTTACGTGAAGAAGACCACTCCAACGAGGGGCGCCGGGGGCCGGGTGCGTAGGGTCGTACTCATGAGTACGTCAGCAGACCCCCTCGCCGCCCTGGCCGCGCTGCCCGGCGTGACCGAGTCCGTGGACGCCGTACGTACGGCTGTGGACCGGGTCTATGGCCACCGGGTGATGCGCCGCCGCAGCAATGAGGTCAGTTCCGAGGCCGCATTGCGCGGAGCGCGTGGCTCCGCCGTCCTGGCCGGCGCCGACTGGGCGCTTGAAGAGGTGCGCCGGCGCACCGACTTCGGGGCGGAGGGCGAGCCGCAGACGGTGGGTGCGGCGCTGCGGCTGACCGCCGAGGCGGGGCAGCTGCTGAGTGTCTGGCGCCAGTCGCCGCTGCGGGTGCTGGCCCGGCTGCATCTGGTCGCGGCGGGCGGAGCGGAGGCGGACGAAAGAGTGGGGCGGCCCCGGCTGGCGGGTGAACCGGTGGAGGAGCCGCTGGTCGGGCTGGATCTGCCACTGCCGGACGCGGACGAGGTGGCGGGGCGGCTCGACGGGCTGGCGCGGCTGCTGCTCGCGGGCAGCGAGGCCCCGGCACTGGTGACCGCCGCGGTGGTGCACGGTGAACTTCTCGCCCTGCGGCCCTTCGTCTCCCGTAACGGCATGGTGGCGCGCGCGGCCGAGCGGATCGTCCTGGTCGGCAGTGGGCTCGACCCCAAGTCGATCTGTCCTGCCGAGGTGGGGCATGCGGAGCAGGGCGTCGCCGCGTACATGGCGGCGCTGGAGGGCTATGCGTCCGGGACGCCGGAGGGGATGGCGGCGTGGATCGCGCACTGCGGGCGGGCGGTTGAGCTCGGGGTGCGGGAGTCCACGGCGGTCTGCGAGGCCCTGCAGCGCGGAGCGGCCTGACGCCCGGACAGAGTTGCGGCGGCACCACTGGGGTACCGCCGCTGGCACATCCGCCGGGTTACCATGCGTGCACAGAATTCGCCCATCAGGCCAGGTTCTTTGCCTGCTACCTGGTGAGGCTGGCCCGTATTCGACGGGTCGGCGTCGCGTGGGTGCTCAGCATCCGTGCTCGGTCCGTGGGGCCTTGGTGCGTCTGGGGGAGATCCTCCCGGATACCCCTGGTCTCGCGGGCCTTCAATTCCTTTCTACTCCTGCGACAGGCCAAGCGGAACCCCTGGCCGCAGATCTTTGCTGTTGCCCTTAAATACGGGCATACAGGGCGCGGCGCCGATTGGTGTACCAGACCAGTCCGGCGGTGGCGACCGCCGCGCCGACGGCCACGGCCACGGCGAGCACCGGGCGCGGCGGCATGGAGAGCGAGGGCACCCGCTGCTTCAGCCGGACCGGGCGGTCGAAGGTGAGGACCGGCCAGCCGCGGGTGGCCGCCTCGCGCCGCAGGGCCCGGTCGGGATTGACCGCGTGCGGATGGCCGACCGACTCCAGCATGGGAAGGTCGGTCGCCGAATCGCTGTAGGCGTAACAACGCGACAAGTCGTATCCCTCGGATTCCGCCAGCTCGGCGATCGCCTCCGCCTTGGTCGGGCCATAGGCGTAGTACTCGACCTCGCCGGTGAACACCCCGTCCTCGACGACCATGCGGGTGGCCACCACGCGGTCGGCGCCCAGCAGCTCGCCGATCGGCTCGACGACCTCCGCCCCCGAGGTGCTGACGATGACCACGTCCCGCCCGGCGGTGTGGTGTTCCTCGATGAGCGAGGCGGCCTCGTCGTAGATGATGGGGTCGATGAGATCGTGCAGGGTTTCCGCGACGATCTCCTTCACCTGCTCGACATTCCATCCGCGGCAGAGCGCCGAGAGGTACTCGCGCATCCGCTCCATCTGCTCGTGATCGGCGCCACCGGCTAGGAAGACGAACTGGGCATAGGCGGTGCGCAGTGCGGCGCGGCGGTTGATCAGGCCACCCCGGTAGAAGGACTTGCTGAAGGTGAGCGTGCTTGACTTCGCAATGACCGTCTTGTCCAGGTCAAAGAAGGCAGCTGTCCGAGGCAAGGAGTGGTTTTCCACGACGCCGAGCATAGGGCCCACCATTCGGCGTAAGCTGAGGCGCGTGGGTTTGCCTGAGAAGGCTCTCGGGTACACCATGGAAGTCACGGATCGTTCGCGACCGTGCTAACCCGGCCCGACTCCTCCCCCCCCGAGTCGGCCGTGGGGACGACCCCCGCTCTCCCCCCCGGCGGGGGTCGTCGCATGTCCGGACACCTTTTCGGGTCCTCACCTGATCGCGCTCCCCTCGTCGCGGCCCGTGAGGCTCTCCCTCCCCACCAGCCTGAACGGTAACCGTGCGTAATCGCTAGGCTGCTCTCCGGAAGTCACTGGTTTAGGTGACTGGGATATTCACAACTGATGAGTTGTCCACGGTTTTGGACCAAGATCCCCAAGATTTCCTCGATCCCCGCATCGTGATTCTCGGCGATGTTCGCGCTCGCCGTTAGCGGCAGTGAAAGCACGTAACAGATAAGGGGGAGGGGATCGTGACTGCATCCATCACACCGGAACGTCCGACGCCGGCCGAAGGCGGGCGGAGCAGACCGCTGATCGTCACCGAGGACGAGGAGCTTCTCGACGATCTGCTGCGGCTATGCGCGGCGGCCGGAGCCGAGCCCGAAGTGGCGCACGGCATGCCCACCCGCCGGGGCAGCTGGGAAGGCGCGCCGCTGATCCTGGTCGGCGACGATGCCGCGGCCCGGCTGTGTGGCCGCACACGCAGAGAAGGCGTCCTGCTCATCGGGCGTGACCTCGACGACCACGGCATCTGGCGTCGGGCGGTGGCTCTCGGCGTGGACAACGTGGCGTTCCTGCCCGATGCCGAGACCTGGCTGGTGGACCGGATCGCCGATGTCGCGGAGGGCGTGGGCCGGCAGGCCCTGACCATCGGGGTCATCGGCGGGCGCGGCGGAGCGGGCGCGTCTACCCTGGCCTGCGCTCTGGCGGTCGGCGCGGCCCGCTCGGGCCGGCGCACCATGCTCATCGACGGCGATCCGCTGGGCGGCGGCCTCGATGTGCTGCTCGGCGGCGAGGGCGCGGAGGGGCTGCGATGGCCGGCCTTCGCCGAATCGCGGGGCCGGGTCGCCGGAAGCGCGCTCGAGGAGTCGCTGCCCGAGCTCCACGCCCTGCGGGTGCTCAGCTGGGACCGCGGCGATTCGGTCGTCATCCCGCCCTCGGCGATGCGGGCGGTGCTGGCCGCGGCGCGACGGCGCGGCGGGGTCGTGGTGGTGGATCTGCCCAGGCGGGTCGACGACGCGGCCGCCGAGGCCCTGGCCCAGGTGGACCTCGGTCTGCTGGTCGTCCCCGCGGAGCTGCGGGCCGTCGCGGCCGCCCACCGGGTGGCCTCCATGGTGAGGATGGTGCTGAGCGATCTGCGTGCGGTGGTGCGCGGCCCGTGCGGACCGGAGCTCGACGACGAGGAGATCG
Source organism: Streptomyces sp. NPDC005266 (assembly GCF_040607655.1). NCBI lineage: Bacteria > Bacillati > Actinomycetota > Actinomycetes > Kitasatosporales > Streptomycetaceae > Streptomyces > Streptomyces sp. NPDC005266. The sequence goes on along the minus strand of NZ_JBEXHC010000016.1, from coordinate 72,159 downwards.
CGCGGCTGCTCGGGCTGCCGCTCGCCGGCCAGCTCCCCTCCGAGCCGGGATTGCCCGCCGCCCTCGACTGCGGGGAGCCCCCGGGCGGCAGCGTCGACGGGCCGCTCGCCCGGTTCTGCGCCGAGTTCTGGGCGCGTGCCCTGGCCGGCGAAGGGGGTGTCCCCGCATGAGCGTCACCCCGCCCGACCTGCTGGACGCGGTGCGGCTGCGGCTGGCCGAGAGCGGGGCCGAGCCGACGCCCGCGCGGGTGGCGGCAGCCCTGCGCGAGGAGGGGCGGCTGCTGGGTGACACCGAGGTGCTCGGTGTGGTCACGGCCCTGCGCTCCGAACTGGTCGGCACCGGGCCGCTCGAGCCGCTGCTGGCCGCGCCGGACGTCACGGACGTCCTGGTCACCGCTCCCGACGAGGTATGGGTCGACCGGGGTTCGGGGCTGGAGCGCACGACCGTCACCTTCGCCGACGCGGCCGCCGTGCGCAGGCTCGCCCAGCGGCTTGCCGCGGTGGCCGGGCGGCGGCTCGACGATGCCCGGCCATGGGTGGATGCCCGGCTGCCGGACGGGACGCGGCTGCACGCGGTGCTCCCGCCGGTGGCGGTCGGCTCGACGTGTCTGTCGCTGAGGGTGGTTCGCCCGAGGGCGTTCTCGCTCGCTGAGCTGATGGCGGCCGGCACCGTGCCGCCGGGCGGTGCGCAACTGCTGCGGGCGATGCTGGACGCCCGGCTGTCGTTCCTGGTCAGCGGCGGCACCGGATCGGGCAAGACGACTCTGCTCAGCACCCTGTTGGGGCTGGTCGGCAAGGATGAGCGGATCGTCCTCGCCGAGGACTCGGCCGAGCTGCGCCCCGACCATCCCCATGTGGTCCGGTTGGAGACCCGCCCCGCCAACCAGGAAGGCCGGGGCCAGGTCACCCTGCGGGATCTGGTGCGGCAGGCGCTGCGGATGCGCCCGGACCGGCTGGTGGTCGGAGAGGTGAGGGGCTCGGAAGTCTGCGATCTCCTCAGCGCCTTGAACACCGGCCATGAGGGCGGCTGCGGCACCGTCCACGCCAATTCGGCGGCGGATGTACCGGCCCGGCTGGAGGCACTCGGCTCGACCGCCGGCCTTGACCGGGCCGCGCTGCACAGCCAGTTGGCGGCCGCCCTGTCGGTCGTGGTCCATCTGGTGCGGGACCGCGGCGGGCGGCGAAGGATCGCCGAGCTGCATGTGCTGGACCGGGACCGGGCGGGCTATGTGACGACCGTCCCGGCAGCCGTATGGGGGCTGGAGGGCTTCCAGCGGTCAGCGGGCTGGCAGCGGCTCCAGAAGCTGTGCGCACGGGGCGGAGGAGCGGCATGACCGGCGCGGGAGGGGACCCCGGAGCGCTGGCGCTGTGTGCCGCGGTGCTGTGTGCGGGAGCGGCCGTCTGGCTGCTTGCCGGACGGGACCGGGAGCTGCGCCGGGCCAGGGTGCTGTTCGCGGGCGGCGGGCCCGCCGAGCCCGCCGGGCCGGATCCGGCCCGGCGGCTGTTCGAGACGGCCGCCGGGCTGCGGGAGCGCTGGCGGGTCAGGTACGGCGGGCGGATGGGGCGTGAGCTGCTGTGTCTGCCCCTGGGATGCCTGGTCGCCCTGCTCGGCGCGTCGGTCCTGCCGCTGCTGGGCGCACTGGCTGCCGTTCCCGTCGTCGGCCGGTGGCTGCGAGCCCGGGAGCGCCGCCGGGACCGTGAGCGGCGCGCCGCCGGGGTGATCGAGCTGTGCGGCGCGGTGGCTGGTGAGCTGCGGGCCGGGCGGCAGCCCGGCGAGGCGCTGCTGGCGGTGCCCCCGGGAAACCTCGGGGAGCGCTGGGGGCTCGTCTCGGCCGCCGCGCGGTTCGGCGGGGATGTGCCCGAGGCGCTGCGGAGGGCGGCCCGGCTGCCGGGCGCGGAAGGGCTGACCGGGGTCGCGGCCTGCTGGCAGGTGGCGGTCGACGAGGGCGCTGGTCTTGCGGCCGGGCTCGACCGGGTGGCCGAGGCGCTGCGCGCCGAGCGGGACCAGCGGGAGAGCCTGCAGGCCAAGCTCGCGGGGCCCAGAGCCACCGCCGTCGCGTTGGCGGTGTTGCCCGTCATCGGGCTCGTGATGGGCAGTGCGCTCGGCGCCGACCCGCTGCGGGTGCTGCTGCACACCCCTGCGGGGCTGGGCTGTCTGCTGGTGGGCGGCCTGCTGGAGTGGGCGGGGCTCGCCTGGACAGCCCGGATGGTGCGATCGGCGTGCGGACCGGAGCGGCCGGTGGCCCATGAGCACTGACGTTGTCCACAGCCTGGGGATCGCGCTGTCCTTCGCGGCGGCCGTTCTGTGCACGGCGATCACCGTGGTCGAGGCCCGTCGGGAGCGGGCCGCCCGGCGGCGGCTGGCGGTACTGCTGCCGGGCGCGCCGGACGGGCGGCCCGAGCGCCCCCGGCTGTGGCGGAGGTGGCGCGCCGAGGTGCGCGAGGGAGCCTGCCTGGCCTGGGCGGCGGCGGGCGGCGCCCTGCTGGCTGGGCTCGTGCTCGTGGAAGGGCCGCTGGGGTGCCTGCTGGGTCTCGTCGGCGCGTGCGGTGTCCGGTGGTGGCAGCGGCGCCGCCGGACCGCCGGTGCGCATGCCGGGCGCGACGGCCCCCTCACGGACCTCGCCGCACGCCAGATCCCGCTGGCCGCCGATCTGCTGACCGCCTGCCTGGCGGCCGGGGCCGGCCCGCGCAGGGCGGCAGAGGCGGTGGGCCTCTCGCTCGGCGGCCCGGTCGGGGAGCGGCTGGCACAGACCGCGGCGGAGCTGCGGCTGGGAGGCGAACCGGCCGCTGCCTGGGGGCGCGTGGGCGCCCTGCCGGGAGCACGCGGGCTGGCGCGCGCCTTGGAGCGCGCCGGGACGACGGGCGCACCGGCCGTGGAGCCGGTGTCCCGGCTGGCGGCCGAATGCCGCGCCGAGCAGACGCGGGAGGCAATGAAACGGGCCGAGCGCACCGGGGTGCTGGCCAATGCCCCGCTGGGCGGCTGCTTCCTGCCCGCGTTCCTGCTGATCGGCCTGGCCCCCGTGATGATCGGGCTGGCCCACGGCCTGGCGAACGGCAGCTGAGCGCCCACCACACCACACAACGCACACCACACAAAACCAGACGCGGTATGGCACGACAACGACCACAAGGGGGGCCGATATGAGTAAGCAGTGGTGGGTACGGCGGTACGCGGCGGCGCGTGCGAGGGCCGAGGCCGGAATGGCCACCGCCGAGTACGCGATGGCGACGATCGCGGCGTGTGCCTTCGCCGCGGTGCTGTACAAGGTGGTGACGAGCGGGACCGTCAGCGGTGCGCTGCAATCGGTGATCAGGCGGGCGCTCGATGCGCAGTTCTGAGACGCGGGAAACGGCCGGGCGGGTGCGCCCGCGCACCGGGCGCGCCGCGACCGCCGCGCGGGGCGCTCGGAGGTCGCGGCGCGCGGGGCCGAACCGGCGCGTGAATCCTGACCGCGGCTTTGTCACGGCGGAGGCGGCCGTCGCGCTGCCGGTGCTGGCGCTGTTCGCCCTGATGCTGATCTGGGGGCTGATGGCCGCGTCCGCGCAGTTGCAGTGCGTGGACGCGGCCCGGGCCGGGGCGCGGGCCGCGGCGCGCTCGGAGCCGCGGGCGGCCGCGCTGGCCGCCGCCCGCTCCGCCGCGCCGCGCGGAGCGCGGGTCGAGCTGTGGCGGGAGGGCGACCTGGTGCGGGTGCGGGTCCGCACCCACGCGGCCGGTCCCGGCCCGCTGGCGGTGAGTCTGAGCGGCGAGGCTGCCGCGCTCGCCGAGGACGCGGTGGGCGTGGCGCGGGAGGCGGTCCCGTGAGGCGGGCGGACGACCGAGGCTCGGCGACGATGTGGACCGCACTGGCCGCGACGGCCCTGTGCGCGGTCTTCGCGGTCGTGCTGGCAGCCGGGCAGGCCATGGTGGCGCGCCATCGGGCGGGCGGGGCCGCCGACCTGGCGGCGCTCGCGGCGGCGGACCACGGGCTGGAAGGGCCTCGCGCGGCCTGCGACCTCGCCCGACGGGTGGCCTCGGCCCAGGGGGCGCGCCTGGTGCGGTGCGCTCTGAACGGCGAGATCGCGGATCTCACGGCCGAGGTGCGCGCCGGGCCGTTCGCCCTCCGCGCCCGGTCGCGAGCCGGCCCTCCGGACACACCCACCGCCCGCCGGCCCGACCCGCCTACCGGATCCGGTCCACCGACCACCGGCCACCACGGCCGCCGCCCCGAAGCGGTCACCGGCCGAGGTCTCGTCGCCCGGCGGAGGCCGGTCGCCCGGCGGAGGCTGGCCATCCGGCGGGGGCCGGCCATCCGGCGGGGGCTGGCCATCCGGTGAAGGCCCTCCGGGAGCCTGGTGATTCGGCAGGCGCCAGTCACCGGGCTCGGGCCGGTCACTCTGCCCGGGGCCGGTCACCCTGCCCGGGCCGGGCACCTGTCGGCGGCCGGTCACCCTGCCGGGGCCGGTCAACCTGCCGGGCCGGCCACCTGTCGGCGGTCAGCCATTCGGCGGGCACCAGCGGGCCCCAGGGGCCGGGCACGCGGTGGGGGCCAGCCACCCGGCCCGTCGTGGGCCGGTCATCGCATGGGGGCCGGCCACTCGGCCGGGGCCCCGGCCGGGTGGTCGGGAGCCAGTGACCGGCCCGGGCCGGTCACCCGGCCTGGGCCGGCCGGGCCGGGGCTCCCGCGAGGAGGGTGGTGAGAAGGCGGATGGCGGCCTTCTTGTCCAGCGGGTCGTTGCCGTTGCCGCACTTGGGCGACTGGATGCAGGAGGGACAGCCCGCCTCGCACTCGCAGGCGGCGATCGCCTCGCGGGTGGCCGTCAGCCAGTCGGCGGCCGTGTGGAAGGCCCGCTCGGCGAAGCCCGCGCCGCCGGGGTGCCCGTCGTACACGAAGACCGTCGGAAGGAGGGTGTCGGGGTGCAGCGGTACGGAGACCCCGCCGATGTCCCAGCGGTCGCAGGTGGCGAAGAGCGGCAGGATGCCGATGGAGGCGTGCTCGGCGGCGTGCAGGGCGCCGCCGAGGGCCTGGGGGTGGACCAGGGCGTCGTCGAGCTGGTCCTCCGTGACCGTCCACCACACGGCCCGGGTGCGCAGCGTGCGGGGCGGGAGGTCGAGCTTGGACTCGCCGAGGACCTCACCGGTGATCAGCTTGCGGCGCAGAAAGGAGACGACCTGGTTGGTGACTTCGACGGAGCCGAAGCACAGCCGCGCCTCCCCCCAAGGGATCTCGGTCGTGGTCTCCAGGATGGAGATGGCCGTGGTGTCGCGGGCCGTGGTCGAGTAGGGCGGGCTGGCCTCCTCCACCAGGGCGACCGAGTCGTCGAGGTCGAGCTGTTTGACGAGATAGCTCCGCCCCTGGTGGAGGTGGACGGCGCCCTCGTGGACGGTGGTGTGGGCGGCCGAGGCGTCCACGGTGCCGAGCAGCCGGCCGGTCCCCGCCTCCACGACCTGGACCGGGCTGCCGCCCTCTCCGCGGATGTCGGTGAGGTCGGCGGCGCGCTCGCGGCGGGTCCAGTGCCAGGCCCGCGCACGGCGGCGCAGCAGTTTGCGTTCCTCCAGCTGCGGCATCAGCTCTTCGGCGGCGGGGCCGAAGAGCTCCAGGTCGGCTTCGGTGAGGGGGATCTCGGCCGCGGCCGCGCACAGATGCGGCCAGAGGACGTACGGGTTGTCCGGGTCGAGGACGGTGGACTCGACCGGCTGCCGGAAGAGGGCGTCCGGGTGGTGGACGAGATAGGTGTCCAGCGGATCGTCGCGGGCTACCAGGATCGCGAGGGCGCCTTGTCCCGCGCGCCCGGCCCGCCCGGCCTGCTGCCACAGGGAGGCGCGGGTGCCGGGATAGCCCGCGACGACGACGGCGTCCAGGCCGGCGATGTCCATCCCGAGTTCCAGGGCGGTGGTGGCGGCGAGCCCGAGGAGCTCACCGGAGTGCAGGGCGCGTTCCAGGGCCCGGCGTTCCTCGGGGAGATAGCCGCCGCGGTAGGCGGCCACCCGGCCCGGCAGGGAGCGGTCCACCTCCGCGAGTCGCTCCTGGGCGATCAGGGCGATCAGCTCCGCGCCACGCCGGGAGCGTACGAAGGTGACCGTACGGATGCCCTGGACGGCCAGATCGGTGAGCAGGTCGGCGGACTCCGCCGTGGCGGTGCGGCGGACCGGGGCGCCCTGCTCACCGTGGAGCTCGGTCAGGGGCGGCTCCCAGAGGGCGAAGACCACCTCGCCGCGGGGCGAGGCGTCCTCGGTGATCTCCACGACGGGCACCCCGGTCAGCCGGGTAGCGGCGACGGCCGGGTCGGCCGCGGTGGCCGAGGCGAGCAGGAAGACGGGCGAGGAGCCGTAGCGGGCGCAGACGCGGCGCAGCCGGCGCAGCACCTGGGCGACATGAGAGCCGAAGACGCCCCGGTAGGTGTGGCACTCGTCGATCACGACGTAGCGCAGCGCGCGCAGGAAGGAGGACCACCTGGGGTGGCCGGGCAGGATGCCCCGGTGCAGCATGTCAGGGTTGGTGAGCACATAGTTCGCGTACTGGCGGACCCACTCGCGCTCCTCGACCGGCGTGTCGCCGTCGTAGACCGCCGCGCGGACGCCGGCGCCCAGCGGGGCGGCGATGTCGGCGACCGAGCGGCGCTGGTCGGCGGCCAGTGCCTTGGTGGGGGAGAGGTACAGGGCGGTGGCCCCCCGCCCGCTGGGCTCCTCCGAGCCGTCCAGCAGCGTGCTGAGGACGGGGGCGAGATAGGCGAGGGACTTGCCGGAGGCGGTGCCGGTGGCCACGACCACGGATTCCCCGCGCAGCGCGTGTTCGGCCGTACGCGCCTGGTGCGCCCATGGCCGCTCGATACCGGCGGCCCGGATGGCGTTGATCACTTCCGGCCGGATCGGCGAGGGCCAGTCGGCATGGCTCCCGAGACGCGGGGGCAAGTGCTCCGTATGAGTGATGCGTGTGCCTCGGCCCGCCCCGGTGCTGAGACCACCGAGGACGGCCCGGGGTGAGGGGCGTATGCCCCCCTGCCGCGGGAGTTGGTTGTGGGCCATCGACACCGAGTGTGTCACTGGTCTGACGGACAATGGGCTCAAGGCGTCGTGTACGCCTGCTGGTAAGTGATTGAATGCCATCGCGGCTGCCGATCCATGGGGGGCGACCGCTCGATGCAAGGTGCTGGAGGATCCGTGGACCTGTCCCTGTCGACTCGGACCGTCGACGACCGCACGGTCGTCGAGGTCGGTGGCGAGATTGATGTATACACCGCGCCCAAGCTGCGCGAGCAGCTGGTCGAGCTTGTCAACGACGGCAACTACCACCTCGTCGTTGACATGGAGGGCGTCGACTTTCTCGACTCCACCGGGCTCGGCGTGCTCGTCGGCGGGCTCAAGCGAGTGCGAGCCCATGAGGGCTCGCTGCGCCTGGTCTGCAACCAGGAGCGCATTCTGAAGATCTTCCGCATCACCGGCCTGACCAAGGTGTTCCCGATTCACACCTCGGTCGAGGACGCTGTCGCGGCGACTGACTGACTGGTCGCCGCCGGAAGACACGGAAGGGGGTTCCGGGCGACATCGCCCGGCCCCCCGATATGCACGCCCATACGCCCGAGGGGGATGGCATGGCCACCGTCGAACTCCGCTTCAGCGCGCTGCCCGAGCATGTCAGGACCGCCCGTCTGGTGGCGGCGGCCGTGGCGCGCCGGGCGGGGGTGGATGAGGCCGTGCTCGACGAGGTGCGGCTTGCGGTCGGCGAAGCCTGCACGCGTGCGGTCGGGCTCCATCTGAGCAATGGGGTGGAGGCTCCGGTGCGGGTGGTGCTGACCGAGGAGGAGAAGAAGTTCTCCATCGAGGTCGGGGACGAGTCCCCGACCTCCGCGAGCATGATGCCCGGCTCCCATCCGGATGTGGACGACGAGGGCGCCGCCGAGCCGGAGGGTGAGGACGAGATGGGTCTCGCCGTCATCAGCGGGCTCGTCGACGACGTCGAGGTGAAGAGCAGCGCGACCGGTGGCGTGATCCGGATGAGCTGGCCGACCTCTCCGCAGGCCCTCGTGCCGTAGCCGTCTCCCGCGGCCGTCTCCCATAGCCGTCTTGTGGAGCGGGCCCCGAGCCCTCTGGGACCCGTTCTGACCCTTTCGGGACCACCGGTCCGGCCGTTTTCATGATCGCCGGTCCGGTGGTTGGCATGCCCGCGGCCAGGGCCTCCGTACCGGCCCGGTCACCCCTCGGCGTCCGCCGTCACCATCTGTCGCGTCCCTCCCCCGGACCGCTCTGAGCAGCAGTTTTTCACAGCGCCCTCAGATCATTTATAGAGATCATTCGGCGCCCGTCAATGGATTGTCGACCTTGATTCTTTCGAAGGAATTCCCGGAGCGAAACCTATTGATCTTCGCTGGTGCAGGCGAATTCCCATTCCGGCGCCCTGTTTTGATCGTGTGACGCTCCCTACAATCCGTCCACATCTTGAGCTCAGGACGCCTGAGCGTGGCGGCTCTTCTGCGGTCGCAGAACTGCTGCGCGCGCCCATGTGCCAAACGTCAAGGAGGACGAATGGCGGGGCCTCTCACCCCTCATCAGCTGGACCTCACCCCAACCCTGGCCGCCGCAGAGCTGACCGACGACAACCGTGTGCTCGTACTGGTGATCGCCGCCGTCGCGATCGCGGCACTCGCGGTCGCGGTGGTTCTGGTACGACAAGTCCTCGCGGCCGACGAGGGCACGGACAGTATGAAGAAGATCGCCGCGGCCGTGCAGGAAGGCGCGAATGCCTATCTGGCCCGGCAGCTGCGCACCCTCGGCGGATTCGCCGTGGTGGTGTTCTTCCTGCTCATGCTCTTGCCGGCCGATGACTGGCCGCAGCGCATCGGGCGTTCGGTGTTCTTTCTGATCGGCGCGGGATTCTCGGCGGCCACCGGCTATATCGGGATGTGGCTCGCGGTGCGCAGCAATGTGCGCGTCGCCGCCGCCGCCCGGGAAGCCACCCCCGCGGCGCCCACCACCCCCGTCAACGGCGATTCCGCCTCGTCCGCGCCCGGTAAGCCGAGCGTGGATCTGACGGAGGTCTCGCACAAGGCGATGAAGATCGCTTTCCGTACGGGCGGTGTCGTCGGCATGTTCACCGTGGGCCTCGGCCTGCTGGGCGCCTCCTGCGTGGTGCTCGTGTACGCGGCCGACGCGCCCAAGGTGCTGGAGGGCTTCGGCCTCGGTGCCGCGCTGATCGCGATGTTCATGAGAGTCGGCGGCGGCATCTTCACCAAGGCCGCCGACGTCGGTGCCGACCTCGTCGGCAAGGTCGAGAAGGGCATCCCCGAGGACGACCCGCGCAACGCCGCCACCATCGCGGACAACGTGGGCGACAATGTCGGCGACTGCGCGGGTATGGCCGCAGACCTCTTCGAGTCCTACGCCGTGACGCTGGTGGCCGCGCTGATCCTCGGCAAGGCCGCATTCGGCGACGCGGGCCTGGCCTTCCCTCTGCTCGTCCCGGCCATCGGGGTGATCACCGCCATGATCGGGATCTTCGCCGTGGCCCCGCGCCGCGCCGACCGCAGCGGGATGACGGCCATCAACCGTGGCTTCTTCATCTCCGCGGTGATCTCGATGGCACTGGTGGCGGCCGCGGCCTTCGCCTATCTGCCGTCCCACTACGCGGACCTGGACGGCGTCACCGACCGCGGGATCCTCGGCCACCAGGGAGACCCGCGCGTGCTCGCGCTCGTCGCCGTCGCCATCGGCATCGTGCTCGCCGCGCTCATCCAGCAGCTCACCGGCTACTTCACCGAGACCACCCGGCGCCCCGTCCGGGACATCGGCAAGACCTCGCTGACCGGCCCGGCCACCGTGATCCTCTCCGGGATCTCGGTGGGCCTGGAGTCCGCGGTCTACTCGGCGGCGCTGATCGGGCTCAGCGTCTACGGCGCGTTTCTGCTCGGCGGCACCTCGATCATGCTGGCGCTGTTCGCGGTCGCGCTCGCCGGCACCGGTCTGCTGACCACGGTCGGCGTCATCGTCGCCATGGACACCTTCGGCCCGGTCTCCGACAACGCACAGGGCATCGCGGAGATGTCCGGTGACGTCGAGGGCGCGGGCGCGCAGGTGCTCACCGACCTCGACGCGGTCGGCAACACCACCAAGGCGATCACCAAGGGCATCGCGATCGCGACGGCGGTGCTCGCCGCGGCAGCGCTCTTCGGCTCGTACCGCGACGCCATCGCCGAGGCGATCAGGGAAGTGCACACGACCGTGGCCGGCGAGATGAATCTGAGTCTGGACATCTCGCAGCCCAACAATCTCGTCGGGCTCGTCCTCGGCGCCGCAGTCGTCTTCCTCTTCTCGGGGCTGGCGATCAACGCGGTGTCGCGGTCGGCGGGCGCGGTGGTCTTCGAGGTGCGGCGGCAGTTCCGGGAGAAGCCCGGGATCATGGACTACAGCCAGACGCCGGAGTACGGGCGGGTCGTCGACATCTGCACCAAGGACGCGCTGCGCGAGCTGGCCACTCCGGGTCTGCTCGCCGTCATGGCGCCGGTCGCCGTCGGCTTCACCTTCGGGGTCGGCGCGCTCGGCTCGTTCCTGGCGGGCGCGATCGGCACCGGCACCCTGATGGCCGTCTTCCTCGCGAACTCCGGCGGAGCCTGGGACAACGCGAAGAAGCTGGTCGAGGACGGGCACCACGGCGGCAAGGGAAGCGAGGCGCACGCCGCGACGGTGATCGGCGACACGGTCGGCGACCCGTTCAAGGACACCGCGGGCCCCGCGATCAACCCGCTGCTGAAGGTCATGAACCTGGTGGCGCTGCTGATCGCCCCGGCGGTGGTGAAGTTCTCGTACGGGGACAACGCCAGCCCGGGGCTGCGCGCGGTGATCGCGGCGCTTGCCATCGTGATCATCGTGGCCGCCGTCTACGTTTCCAAGCGGCGCGGGATCGCCGTGGGTGACGAAGACAACTCCGAGCGCGTCGCGAAGTCAGCCGAATCGGCGGTGGTGTCCTAGCTCCGGGGCCGGCCGCGGGGCCGGGAGAGCCCCCGCGACATGCGGGCGGGCGGTGTGCGAAGGCAGACCGCCCGCCCGTCCGTATGCCGTCCCGCGCCTTCCGCGCAGTGAGGCCATCGGCACACCGGACCGGGCTCATATGGTCTTAAAAGCATCCATACAGGGTGCTCGTTCTGCGGACTCCGCCGGATGGACGTGTATGTTCCGGGGCCGAGAGCCATGGAAGGGACCAACCCGGTGAACAAGAAGCTTGTGGCTGCACTGTCCGGCGGTGCGGCACTCGTACTGGCGCTGACCGGCTGCGGGGGCGGTGACGATGGCGACAAGAAGGTCAACGACTGGGCCAAGTCGGTCTGCGACGAGGTGCAGCCGCAGCTGAAGAAGATCCAGGGGGCCAACGCCTCGATCCAGGGCGCCGCCGACGAGCAGGATTCCAAGAAGCTTCAGCAGACGGACTCCGCGGCGTTCCGGCAGATCTCCGAGTCGTACGCGGCGCTCGCCAAGGCGGTGAGCAAGGCGGGACCGCCGCCCGTCGACAACGGCGAGCAGACCCAGAAGGAAGCGGTCAAGGAGCTCAACGCCACCTCCCGGGCCTACAAGAAGCTGGGGACGACCGTCGACAAGCTCGAGACCTCGGACAAGTCGAAGTTCGCCGACGGGCTCAAGGGTGTCGCCGACGAGCTCAACAAGATCAGCACGTCCGGCGACAAGGCCCTGCAGAAGCTGCAGGAGGGAGAGGTCGGCACGGCGATGGCCAAGCAGCCCGGCTGCCAGAAGCCGAGCACGACGGGCGGCGCCGGCACCGCCACGCAGTCTTGACGGACGCGGCGCAGTCCTGACGGACGCGGCGCAGTCTTGACGGACGCGACCGGAAACCAAGGCCCCCGCGCCACGCCCCCCTTGTCGGCCCGTCAGCGCCGACCGACGCCGGCGATGCCGCCTGTCGTCGCCCGCTGTCGGCGGATGCCCCGACAATGGGGGGCGTGAGTACGCACCAGGCCCTGTTCCGTCTCCCCGTCGCCGACCCCGATCGCACCGCCCGCCTCCGCGAGGCGCTGCTGGCCGCCTCCTTCACCGCCGACGGCCTGCTGGATCTCCTCGGCGCGCCCGCCTACGCCGCTCTGGCGCGCAGCGAGACCGTCCCCGCGCTGCGCGCGACCCGGGGCGGGAGCCCGCTGGAGACCCTGGTGCGGCTCTTTCTGCTGCAGCGGCCCGCCTCGTACGAGCGGGCCGCTGCCGCTCTGCCCGTCGAGGACTGCCTGGCCGACGGCTGGCTGGTGCGGGACGGTGCGCAGGTGCGCGCGAGCGTGGATGTGCGGCCGTACGGCGGTCCCGAGGGCCAGGACTGGTGGATCGTCTCCGATCTGGGCTGCGCGGTCGGCGGCGCGGGCGGCATCGGTGGACCGGGCGGCGCGCGCGGCGGCGTGGACCGCTCCCGGCTCGTCCTCGGGATCGGCGGCGCGTCCACCACGCTCGCCGGTCTCACCGTCCCGGGCCCGGTGGACCGCGTCCTGGACCTGGGCACCGGCTCCGGCATCCAGGCGCTGCACGCGGGCCGGCACGCCGGGCGGGTCACCGCCACGGACCGCAATCCGCGCGCGCTGGACATCGCCCGGCTCACCCTCGCCCTGTCCGGGGCGCCGGAGCCCGATCTGCGCGAAGGGTCGCTCTTCGAGCCGGTCGAGGGCGAGACATACGGTCTGATCGTGTCCAATCCGCCCTTTGTGATCTCCCCGCCCTCCCCGGACGGCTCCGAGCTCGTCTACCGGGACGGCGGCATGGCCGGGGACGATCTGTGCCGCACCCTCGTCCGGCGGTCGGCCGGTCATCTCACCGACGGCGGCTGGTGCCAGCTGCTGGCCAACTGGCAGCACATCGAGGGGGAGGACTGGCGCGAGCGGCTCGCCTCCTGGGTGCCCGCCGGCTGTGACGCGTGGATCGTGCAGCGCGAGGTGCAGGACATCACGCAGTACGCCGAGCTGTGGCTGCGCGACGCGGGCGAGCATCTGGCCGGGGCGGAGGCGTACGCGGCGCGCTACGACGCGTGGCTGGAGGAGTTCGAGGCGCGCAAGACCAGGGCCATCGGCTTCGGCTGGATCACGCTGCGCAGGTCCGGCGCCGAGCGGCCGTCGGTGACCGTGGAGGAATGGCCGCATCCGGTCGAGCAGCCGCTGGGGGACGAGGTCGCCGCCCACTTCGCCCGGCAGGACTTTCTGCGGACGCACGACGACGCGGCGCTGCTGGCCTCACGCTTCCGGCTGGCGGACGAGGTCGTACAGGAGCAGGTGGGCCTGCCCGGGGCCGAGGACCCCGAGCATGTGGTGCTCCGGCAGCACCGCGGGATGCGGCGGGCCACGAAGGTCGACACGGTCGGTGCGGGCTTCGCGGGCGTGTGCGACGGCACGCTCAGCGCGGGCCGGATTCTGGACGCGATCGCGCAGCTGCTCGGGGAGGACCCGGTGGTGCTGCGCGACCGCACCCCGGAGTCCATCCGGCTCCTGGTGGACCAGGGCTTTCTGCTGCCGGTCGAGAACGGGGGCGGCGGGGGCGCATGACGCGTACCGGGCGGGCGTGCGCCGGTGTGACTGTGCCGCGCCCCCGTCTCCGTATGGCAGGAAGATGCCGTGCGGGGGCGCGGAGGGGCTCACAGGGCACTCGGGAGGGCTTACTGCACCCTCCTACGGGGCTTGTGGGGCGAGCCAGGGCCAACGGGGCGTACGCGACGTGGGTGGCATACGGGACGAGCGGTACGCAGAGCGTATGAAGATGGCCGGTAGGGCCGGTCGTGTGCCGTTCACCCCGGGTTCGCGCTCACGCCTCTCGCGCGTGCCAGGATCCCGCCATGGAGAGCGGACCTGCGATCTTCGCCGGAACGGCATTCGTGTCGTTCGGCGCCGCGCTGCTGCTGTGGACGGCGGCGCGTTTGCGGCTGCGTGCGCCGGTCGCGCACGGTGTGAGCCCTGTCGCTTCGGCGACGCTCTCCCTTCTCTTCGGCATCGCCGCGCTCGGCGGCGGGATCTGGTGCCTGGGTTACGCCTGACAGGGCCTTCCGTGATGGCTTGTGCCGCTCCGGGCGGCAGACAGGTCGGTTGTCGGGTTACCGTTCGAGTGGCGTTGCGGGCTTTTTCCGTTTGACACGAGGGCGGGATGTACCGTCACACTCCGCAGCGTCACCGTAGAGGGGGCGTGTACGCGTAATCACGCGACAGTGCCCGTTCACCGAGCGTCGACCGGAGAGAAGAGCCAAGTTGTCCCCGACCACCAGCGAGACCGCACAGGGCGGCCGCCGACTCGTCATCGTCGAGTCGCCTGCCAAGGCGAAGACGATCAAGGGCTACCTCGGCCCGGGCTACGTGGTCGAGGCGAGCGTCGGGCACATCCGGGACCTGCCCAATGGCGCGGCCGAGGTGCCCGCCAAGTACAAGGGCGAGTCGTGGGCGCGTCTCGGTGTCAATGTCTGTGCGGACTTCGAGCCGATCTACGTCGTCAACAGCGATAAGAAGAGCCAGGTCAGCAAGTTGAAGGAGCTGCTGGCGGAGTCCGACGAGCTCTTCCTCGCCACCGATGAGGACCGCGAGGGCGAGGCCATCGCCTGGCATCTCCAGCAAGTCCTCAAGCCCAAGGTCCCGGTCCGCCGGATGGTCTTCCACGAGATCACCAAGGACGCGATCCGCCAGGCCGTGGACAACCCCCGCGGGCTGAACCAGCGCCTGGTCGAGGCGCAGGAGACCCGCCGCATCCTCGACCGTCTCTACGGCTACGAGGTCTCGCCGGTCCTGTGGAAGAAGGTCATGCCGCGGCTGTCGGCCGGCCGTGTGCAGTCCGTGGCCACCCGGCTCGTCGTCGAGCGGGAGCGCGAGCGCGTCGCCTTCCGCTCCGCGGAGTACTGGGACCTGACCGGCACCTTCGCCACCGGCCGCGCCGGTGACGCCTCGGACCCCGGGACCTTCGGCGCGCGTCTGAGCAGTGTCGACGGCCGCCGCGTCGCGCAGGGCCGCGACTTCGGTCCGAACGGACAGCTCAAGGAAGGCGCCCAGGTCCTGCACCTGGACGAGGCCAATGCGCGGGCACTGGCCGCCGCGCTTCAGGACAGCGTCTTCTCGGTGCGCTCCGTCGAGTCGAAGCCGTACCGCCGCTCGCCGTACGCCCCGTTCCGTACGACCACCCTCCAGCAGGAGGCGTCGCGCAAGCTCGGGTTCGGTGCCAAGGCGACGATGCAGGTCGCGCAGAAGCTGTACGAGAACGGCTTCATCACCTATATGCGTACCGACTCCACCACGCTGTCCGACACGGCGGTGGCGGCGGCCCGGAGGCAGGTCACGCAGCTCTACGGCGCGGACTACCTGCCGGACAAGCCCCGGACCTACGCGGGCAAGGTCAAGAACGCCCAGGAGGCACACGAGGCGATCCGGCCGTCGGGCGACCGTTTCCGCACCCCGGCCGAGACCAGGCTGACCGGCGACCAGTTCCGTCTCTACGAACTGATCTGGAAGCGCACCGTCGCCTCCCAGATGAAGGACGCGGTCGGTCAGTCCGTGACCGTCAAGGTCGGCGGACGCTCCAGCGACGGCCGGGACGCCGAGTTCTCCGCCTCCGGCAAGATCATCACCTTCCACGGCTTCCTCAAGGCCTACGTCGAGGGCGCCGACGACCCGAACGCCGAGCTCGACGACCGCGAGCGCCGCCTCCCGCAGGTCAGCGAGGGCGACCCGCTCACGGCCGAGGAGATCCAGGCCGACGGCCACGCGACCAAGCCCCCGGCCCGTTACACCGAGGCCTCGCTGGTCAAGGAGCTGGAGGAGCGGGAGATCGGCCGTCCGTCGACCTATGCGTCGATCATCGGCACCATCCTCGACCGCGGCTATGTCTTCAAGAAGGGCACGGCTCTTGTGCCGTCCTTCCTCTCCTTCGCGGTCGTCAACCTGCTCGAGAAGCACTTCGGCTACCTCGTCGACTACGACTTCACCGCGAAGATGGAGGACGACCTCGACCGCATCGCGCGGGGCGAGGCCGAGGCCGTGCCGTGGCTGCGCCGCTTCTACTTCGGCACGGAGGACCTCGACCGGTGCCCGCCCGACGAGGACCATCTGGGCGGACTGAAGGCGCTGGTCACCGACCTGGGGGCGATCGACGCCCGCGAGGTCTCGTCCTTCCCCGTCGGGGACGGCATCGTGCTGCGTGTGGGCCGCTACGGCCCGTACGTCGAGAAGCCGTCCGCCGTGGAGGGTGAGCCGGGGCAGCGCGCCGATGTGCCCGAGGACCTGCCGCCGGACGAGCTGACCGTCGAGCTGGCCAAGGAACTGCTCGCCAAGCCGAGCGGTGAACGCGTGCTGGGGAAGGACCCGGGGACCGGGCGGACCATTGTGGCCAAGGACGGCCGCTACGGCCCGTATGTCACCGAGCTGCTGCCCGAGGACACCCCCAAGAGCGGTAAGAACGCGGTCAAGCCGCGGACGGCCTCCCTGCTCAAGTCGATGTCGCTGGACACGGTGACACTCGAGGACGCGCTCAAGCTGCTGTCGCTGCCCCGCGTCGTGGGCGTCGATCCCGCGACCGGCGAGGAGATCACCGCACAGAACGGCCGCTACGGCCCGTATCTGAAGAAGGGCACCGACTCGCGCTCGCTGGACAGCGAGGAGCAGATCTTCACCATCACACTGGAAGAGGCGCTGGCGATCTACGCGCAGCCCAAGCAGCGCGGCCGGGCCGCGGCCAAGCCGCCGCTGAAGGAGTTGGGCACCGACCCGGTCAGCGGGAATCCGGTCGTGGTGAAGGACGGCCGCTTCGGCCCGTACGTCACGGACGGCGAGACCAACGCGACGCTGCGCCGGGACGACGACGTCGAGGCGATCACCCCCGAGCGCGGCTATGAGCTGCTCGCGGAGAAGCGCGCCAAGGGCCCGGCCAAGAAGACCGCCAAGAAGACGACGGCGAAGAAGACCGCCGCCAAGAAGACGACGGCCAAGAAGACCGCCGCCAAGAAGACCGCGGCGAAGAAGACGACCACGGCGCAGAAGACGACCACGGCCAAGAAGACCGCCGCCAAGAAGACGACGGCGGCCAAGGCGGCCGGGGAGTCGGCAGCCGACGGGGAGTGACCCGGCGGCCAAAGCGGCACAAGGCGGAGCAATCTCCGCACGCCGCACGTCCCCCCGCCCGTTTGTTCGGCCGGGGGGACGTGGATCCATGTGATCCGGATAGGCTGGCGGGATGACGCGAGAGCAGCCAACGGACGTGACCCCCACTTCCGGCGCCCTTGCCGCGGACTCCCGCGAGCGTGCCGTACGAGCCCTGCTGCGCTATCCGCCCCTGCGGCGGCTGTGGAGTGCCCAGCTCGTCGGCGGCACCGCCGACGCGCTCGCCGTGCTGGTGCTCATCCTCCTGTCGCTGCAGGCGTCGGTGGCCGCGGGCTCCTTCGGCGGCGGCTATCGCGGAGCGGGCTTCGCCGTCGCCGCCGTCCTGGGCGTACGGCTCTTTGCGACGGTGCTGTTCGGGGCGGTGCTGCTCGGGCCACTCTCCGCGCTGATCGGCCCCTCCGGTCCGCTGGACCGCCGCTGGACCATGATCGGCGCGGATGTCCTGCGGCTCGTCCTGCTCCTCATCGCCCCGCTGTGGATCGACTGGACCCCCAACGACGCGGTCGCCTGGCTGCTCATCACCACCTTCGTCCTCGGCGTCGCCGAGCGCTTGTGGACCGTCGCCAAGGACGAAGCGGCCCCCGGGCTGCTTCCGGCCCCGCCCGCCGAGGGCGCCGCCGTACGGCCGCTGCCCGACCACCTCGACGGGCTGCGCCGGCTCTCCCTGCGGACGAACTTCCTGACGCTGCCGATCGCCGCCGCCGGGCTGCTCGTCGTCGCACTCATCTCCAGGCTGCTGGGCACCGGCGTGGAGTGGT
Organism: Streptomyces sp. NPDC005266; assembly: GCF_040607655.1. Lineage (NCBI taxonomy): Bacteria > Bacillati > Actinomycetota > Actinomycetes > Kitasatosporales > Streptomycetaceae > Streptomyces > Streptomyces sp. NPDC005266. Next base: position 54,326 of record NZ_JBEXHC010000016.1, on the reverse strand, counting down.
TCCACGGCCACCAGGCCGCCCTCGGCTCGTACGTCGGCGCCGGGCTCTTCGCCGCCTCCGTTTCGATCCTCTACTTCATCGAGCTGCCCAGCGCGCGGACGACCCGTACGCGCTCCCCTCTCGAAGGGCTGCGCCGTCCCCGGGCCGCGTCCGGCACCGGCACCGACAAGGGCCGCACCGGCGCCGTCCCGCTGCTGGTGCTCTCCTGCGCCGGGGTGGCGGCCGCGATCGCCGCGGCCGTGGGCGTCGCCGCGCTGCAGGCCGTCGACCTCGGCGGCGGTCCGGTCGGCTTCTCGCTGCTCGTCCTCGTCCTCAGCGGCGGCCCGGCCCTCGGCATCCGCTGGGCGCCGAAGGTCCTCCCGGGCCTGTCGCGGCGTCGGCTGCTGGCGATGTCGGTCGCGTTGACGGGCCTCGCGCTGCTGACGGCGGGCCTGGTGCACGACGCGACGACCGTCGTACTGATCGCCCTGCTCGCGGGCCTGTCGGCCGGCGTCGCCGCCCACACCGGCCACGCCCTCCTCGACCAGGAGTCCGAGGAGTCCCGCCGCCCCCGGATGACCGAGCACCTGCACGCAGCCGTCCGAGTCTTCGTCGGCCTCGGCGCGGTCGTCGCCCCGCTGCTCGCCGCCGCCATCGGACCGCACCGGCTGGGCAGCGGCGACTTCGTCTTCGCCCACGGCGGCGCCGCCTTCACGCTCATGCTCGTCGGCGCGCTGCTGCTGCCCGTCGCGGCGCTCGTCCTCGGCAGGACCGACGACCGGCAGGGCGTCCCGCTGAGCCGCGATCTGCGCGAGGCGCTGCGCGGCGGGGACGCGGTGGAGGGCCCGGCTGCCACAGGCTTCTTCATCGCCGTCGAGGGCGGCGACGGAGCGGGGAAGTCCACGCAGGTCGAGGCGGTGGCCGAATGGATCAGGGCCAAGGGCCACGAGGTGGTGGTGACCCGTGAGCCGGGCGCGACCGCCATCGGCAAGCGGCTCCGCTCGATCCTGCTCGATGTCTCGTCCGCCGGGATCTCGCACCGCGCGGAGGCGCTGCTGTACGCGGCGGACCGCGCCGAGCACGTCGACACCGTGGTCCGTCCGGCGCTGGAGCGCGGCGCGGTCGTCATCTCCGACCGCTATATCGACTCCTCCGTCGCCTACCAGGGCGCGGGGCGCGACCTCGCCGCGACCGAGATCGCGCGTATCTCGCGCTGGGCGACCAACGGCCTGGTGCCGCATCTGACAGTGCTGCTGGACGTCTCGCCCGAGACCGCGCGTGAGCGCTTTACGGAGGCCCCCGACCGGCTGGAGTCCGAGCCCGCCGAGTTCCACCAGCGCGTACGGGCCGGATTCCTGGCCCTCGCCGCCGCCGACCCGGCCCGCTATCTCGTCGTCGACGCCGGGCAGCTGCCCGAGGCGGTCACCTCCGTGGTGCGCCACCGCCTGGACCAGATGCTGCCGCTGTCGGAGGCGGAGGTGAAGGCCCAGGAGGAGGCCCGTAAGGCCGCCGAGGAGGAGGCCCGCCGCAGGGCGGCGGAAGAGGCCGCGCGCAAGGCCGAGGAGGAGCGGCTGGAGCGCGAGCGCCAGGCGGCACTCGCCAAGGCGCGCGCCGAGGAGGAGGAGCGCAAGCGCCGCGAGCTGGAGGAGGCGCGGCAGCGCGAGGCCGAGCGGCAGGCGGAGGCGGCCCGGCAGCGGGCCGAGGACGCGCGCCGCAGGGCCGAGGAGGACCGTAAGCGCATCGAGGCCGAGGACCGGGCCCGCGCCGCCGAGGAGGAGCGTCGCCGCCTCCAGGCGGAGACGGAGGCCCGGCAGCGGGCCGAGGCGGATGCGCGCCGTCAGGAGGAGCAGCGCAGGGCCGAGGAGGCGCTGCTGCGGGCGGAACAGGCACGGCAGGTGGCGGAGGCGAGGCCCTCGGCGCCCTCGGCGCCCTCGGCGTCCTCGGCGCCCTCGGGGGCCGAGACGCCGACGGTGGAGACCGAGGCCCCGGCCCGGCCGGCCGAGGACGAGGGCCGGTCCGGGGCCCCGCAGGCCCCCAGGGACCCGGGGGGCGGCGCGGACGCGTCAAAGACCGTCCGGACGCCTCGCTTCGACCCGCGGACCGGCGGTTCCCCCGACGCTCCGGCCTCGAACGCGGCCGATGAGACCGCCGTGCTGCCGCCCGTACGCCCCCAGGACGTCCCGGACGTCGAGGAGACGGCCGTCCTCCCCAAGCCGCCCGCCGACGCTCCGGCCTCGAACGCGGCCGATGAGACCGCCGTGCTGCCGCCCGTACGCCCCCAGGACGGCCCGGACGTCGAGGAGACGGCCGTCCTCCCCAAGCCGCCCGCCGACGCCCCGGCGTCGAACGCGGCCGACGAGACGGCCGTGCTGCCGCCCGTACGGGACGAGCGTGCCGCCGACCCGGCGGACCGGGTGCCGTCGTGGCTGTTCCGCGAGGAGCAGGGCCAGGGCCAGGGGCAGGGGCACGGCCAGGGGCACGAGCCGGGGAGCGAGCGCACGCGCGAGATGCCGCAGTACGGCCAGGGCCAGGCCGGGCCTCGCGGCGGGCCTGAGGCCGGGCCTCGGGGCGGCGCCGAGTCGTCGCGCCGCTCCGCCCGGCGCCGCCCGGAGTGGGCGGAAGAGACCCCGCTGGACGATCTGCCGACGCTCGCCGACGAGCTGCTGGGCCCGCACGACGACGAGGACGGCGGCCACCGCCGCTGACTGCGGGGACGGCGGCCACCGCTGTTGACTGCGGGGACGGCGGCCACCGCTGTTGACTGCGGGGACGGCGGGCGCCGCTGTTGACTGCGGGGCCGGCGGGCGCCGCCGCCGGACCGCGGCGCCCGCTGTCAGCGGGGTGGCCCACAATGGGATGCCGTAAGCACGAACAGCGGAGGCAGCCATGGCGGTGTGGGACGACCTGGTCGGGCAGGACCGTGTAGCGGCCCAGCTGACGGCTGCCGCGCGGGACGCTGACGCGCTGGTCACGACCGTCGCCCAGGGCGAGACCGGGGCCGCGGACGACGCCCGCGCCCGGTCCGGGGCGGCGTCCAGGATGACCCACGCCTGGCTGTTCACCGGCCCGCCCGGCTCCGGGCGGGCCACCGCCGCCCGTGCCTTCGCCGCCGCGCTGCAGTGCGTCAGCCCCGACCGGGCGCTCGGCGGCGCCCCCGGCTGCGGCTTCTGCGACGGCTGCCACACCGCCCTCGTCGGCACGCACGCCGATGTTGAGGTGGTGCGTACGGACATGCTCTCCATCGGCGTCAAGGAGACCCGCGATCTCGTCCGCCGCGCCCAGCTGTCGCCTGCGGGCGGCCGCTGGCAGGTGATCGTCCTGGAGGACGCCGACCGGCTCACCGAGGGCGCGGGCAATGTCCTCCTCAAGGCCGTCGAGGAGCCCGCGCCGCGCACAGTATGGCTGTTGTGCGCGCCCTCCCTGGAGGATGTGCTGCCCACGATCCGCTCCCGCTGCCGCCTCCTCACCCTCCGTACGCCGCCGGTGGAGGCCGTCGCGGATCTCCTGGTCCGCCGTGACGGCATCGACCCCGAGCTCGCCGCTTCCGCCGCCCGCGCGACCCAGGGCCACATCGGCCGCGCCCGCAGGCTGGCCACCGACGAGCGGGCGCGTGCCCGCCGCGCCGCGGTCATGAGGCTTCCGCTGCGCGTCGACGACGTCGGCGGCTGTCTCAAGGCGGCCCAGGAGCTGATCGACGCCGCGGCCGAGGACGCCAAGCAGGTGGCGGAGGAGGTCGACACCAAGGAGACCGAGGAGATGCGCGCCGCGCTCGGCGCCGCCGCGGGCACGGGCGGACGGCTGCCGCGCGGCACCGCCGGTGCCATGAAGGACCTCCAAGACCGCCAGAAGCGCCGCGCGACCCGCACCCAGCGCGACACCCTCGACCTCGCGCTCACCGATCTGACGGGCTTCTACCGGGATGTGCTGGCCCTCCAGCTGGGTTCGCGGATCGCCCTCGCCAACACTGATGTGCGCGACGCCCTGGAGCGGGTGGCGGCCGGCTCGAAGCCGGAGCGGACGCTGCGCCGGATAGAGGCGGTCACGGCGTGCCGCCAGGCGCTGGACCGCAATGTGGCGCCGCTGCTGGCGGTCGAGGCGATGACCATGGCGCTGCGCGCGGGCTGAGTCACTCGTACGGGTTCGCCCGAATGCGCATGGAGCGTGTTCAGACGGATACGCTCCGTTAGCGACTCGACCGCGAACCGAGGGATCCGCCGATGGACATCAGACGCCGCCGTACGCTCTCCCCTCTCGGCGCCGCGGTCGCGGCCGCCGGGCTGCTGTTCACCGGCTGCTCGGCTGGTGCCTCGCAGCCGAGCGCCGCGTCGATGCCTGCGAGGGCCGTACCGGCGGCCCTCAAGCCGTACTACGAACAGACGTTGAGCTGGCGCCCCTGCGGTGACGCGGGGTACGAATGCGCCACGCTCAAGGCCCCGCTCGACTACGCCCAGCCCGGCACAGGCCGGGACCTGCGGCTCGCCGTCTCCCGGAAGAAGGCGACAGGCGCCGGCAGACGGCTCGGCTCGCTGCTGGTCAACCCGGGCGGTCCGGGCGGCTCCGCGATCGGTTATCTGCAGAGCTACGCGGCCGTCGGCTACCCGGCGCGGGTGCGAGCCCGCTACGACATGGTGGCCATGGACCCGCGCGGCGTGGCCGACAGCGAGCCCGTCCGCTGTCTGAGCGACAAGCAGATGGACGCCTTCACCCAGACCGACCAGACGCCCGACGCCCCCGCCGAGACCGCGCGGCTGGTCGCCGCGTACAAGAAGTTCGCCCGCGGCTGCGCCGCCCGCTCCGGCAGGATCCTCGGCCATGTCTCGACGGTCGAGTCGGCCCGCGACATGGACCTGCTGCGCGCCGCCCTCGGCGACAAGAGGCTCAACTACGTCGGCGCCTCCTACGGCACCTTCCTCGGCGCGACCTACGCCGACCTCCACCCCCGCCGCGTCGGCCGTCTCGTCCTCGACGGCGCCCTCGACCCCGCGCTGTCCGCCGAGCGCATGAACCGCGACCAGACCGCCGGCTTCGAAACCGCCTTCACCGCCTTCGCCAAGGACTGTGTGCGCCGCGACGGCTGCCCCCTGGGCACCCGCACCGTGGCCGCCGCCCGCGACCGGCTTGAAGCCTTCTTCGCCCGACTGGACTCCCACCCGGTGCGCACCGGCGAGTCCCGCAAGCTGGGCGAGTCCCTCGCCACCATGGGCGTGATCGCCGCCATGTACGACGAAACCGGCTGGCCCCAGCTGCGCACCGCCCTCCGCTCCGCGATGCGCGGCAACGGCGGCGGCCTGCTGAACCTCGCCGACCTGTACTACGAGCGCGACACCGACGGCTCGTACGCCAACCTCATGTACGCCAACCCGGCCGTCAACTGCCTCGACCTCCCACCCGCCTTCCGCACGCCCGCCCAGGCCGAGAAGGCCGTCCCCGCCTTCGAAAGGGCATCCCCCGTCTTCGGCAGGACCCTCGCCTGGGCCGCCCTGAACTGCGCCTACTGGCCCGTCCACCCGACCGGCACGCCCCACCGGCTCCACGCCGAGGGCGCCGCCCCCATCGTCGTCGTCGGCACCACCCGCGACCCCGCCACCCCCTACCGCTGGGCCCGCTCCCTCGCCGCTCAGCTCTCCTCCGCCACCCTCCTCACCTACGACGGCGATGGCCACACCGCCTACGGCCGAGGCAGCCGCTGCATCGACACCGCGATCAACACCTACCTCCTGACCGGACGCCCTCCCGCCCCCCGCAAGCGCTGCCCCTGACCAGCCCGAACCCCCGCCCCGGCCCTCCGTCCCTCCCCGTACGGAGCACCCCTCGAAACTGTGTAGACTTGGCGACGCTGCGGCTGCCCATACTGGCGCCCGCAGCATGCCGCCTTAGCTCAGTCGGCCAGAGCGACGCACTCGTAATGCGTAGGTCAAGGGTTCGATTCCCTTAGGCGGCTCCGACAAGGTCCAGGACAGACGCCGTCTGACCTGGACCTTCGTAATTCTCCCCAGGGGCCTGTGCCCTCACGCGACTTCGTTCCGGACCTCGTGGCAGCCGCCGGTGGCCGACCGGTGGCCAGACGTGCAAATGGCGTGCAGCAGCGGTGGCCAAGGGCGATGATGGGGGCGGGCGTACGGCGGTCTGGTCATTGTTCTACACCTACAAGGACCGGAAACGGATCAAAGAGCTCTCAGACCACCGCAATGCCCTTCAGCACTACGGGCTGAAGTACAACGCGTATGCCATCGAGTCCCGTGCAGCGAGGGTGCTCGACTTCCTGATTACGTTCATCCACAGGCACCTCATCCCGGGGCTCGAACCCGCCGAAGCTATGGGCGTCGAGCAGGACATGGACACGTTCCGGTTGAAGCTCAAGGGCATTGAGACGCTGGTCAAACAGCGCATGAATGACCTCCGGAGCGAGCTAGCCAAGGTCGCTGACGTGACGGTGAAGTGCCCTGATTGTGAGCAGTGGGCCATGGTCGCCGACGGCAGGGAGGAGGGTTCGACTTGCCTGTTCTGCCACCAGGTATGGCCGGAGGATCCAGAGTCCGCAGCCGCCAACTACGCGTGGATCATCTTGGGGCTGGATGACCGATCCTGCGGGAGGGGCAGGGCACTTTCGTCCCCGCCTTCTATGTGGAGCCGGCCATCCTTGCCGATCGGGAGAGGCTCGACTTCGTCCGTGACGCCTATCTGAGCCACAAGAACTGGTACCTGTGGTGGGGCCTGGCGGGCGGAACCTGGCGGACCGCTCGAAGGACACGATCCGGGCCGTGGTCGAGATGCAGCAGGAGTACGAGTACGTCATGCAGAGCAAGCCGCGGCTGGAACGGGCACCGCGGCCGGTGACCACCCAGCCACTCAAACTCACGATCGGCACCTCATGACGGATGTTCCAGCGCTCGCCGAGGACTTGTTGAAGACGCTCGCGGGCCGGGCGGATCCGGACTTCGCGGCGAGAATGCAGCGGTACTTCCCGCACGAGATCCGGGCGCTCGGGGTCGGCAACGCCGCGGTCGCCGAGATCGCCACCGACTACTTCCGTGACCGGCCCGACATCTCCGCGGCGACGCGACTGCTCCTGGCGGAGGCGGTGTTGGCGCGCGCCGAGCACCACGAGGAGGTGCTGCTGGGCTTCGCGGTCCTGCACAAGGTCGCCAAGACCGGATTCGGCGGCGAGTTGCTGGACCGCTGCGAGCACTGGCTGGAGACGTACGTGTCCAACTGGGCGCAGTGCGACGACATGTGTCTGAAGCTGCTGTATCCGTTCTTCCTCGGGCATCTGGAGCTGATCCCACGGACACGGCGCTGGGTCGAGTCCACCTCCCCGTGGGCCAGGCGTGCCGCGAACGTGGCAGTCGTGAAGTTCGTCCGGCGCAAGGTGGGCCGGACGGTCTTCGAGCTGCCGCTGTCGCACGTCTTCGACAACTGCGTCCGGCTGATGCACGACGACCACGTCTACGTGCAGAAGGGCTGCGGCTGGCTGCTCAAGGTCACCGCCGAGGTCCATTCCGGCGAGGTGGCCGAGTTCCTGCGCACCTGGCACACCGAAATGACCCGCGACACGTTCCGGTACGCGGTGGAGAAGATGGACCCGCAGATGCGGCGGTCCTTGATGGCACTGGGACAGGGAGAGACGCGATGAACGTGACCGGCCGCTACCTCCACCGGCGGGGCATCCACTGTGAGACGGCCTGCCAGTGCGCCATTCTCGCGGCCGGCGGATACGAGGTGGACGAGGAGGTCGTGTTCGGGCTGGACGGCGGTTTCGGCTTCTCGTTCTTCCCGGCGAACGGCAATGCGCCGGACATCGCCGTCGGCGAGCAGGCGAGCCGCTTCGGGCGGCGCGGCTGATGGGTGTCGAGGTCGCCATGCATACGCCGAAGTCTGGCGCGGGCCTGGCCAAGCTGCTCGAGTCGGCGCCGGCCGTCATGACCCGGGTGGACCTCGGTCTGCTCCCGTACTGGGGTCTGAACGGGCTGCCTTTCGGCCCCTCACTGGGGCGGAAATCCGGCGGAGGCGCCTGGCTGTCGGCCGTCTCCCGGCGAAGCAGGCGGGGTGGGGTTGGCGGCGAGCCAAACCTGCAGCTCACGGTGGCGGAACTGGTAGGCGGAACCGGCACGCCTCAACAGGCCCGCTTGCACGGACCAGTCGAGGAAGGGATTGAGGAGGAGGGGGAGGCGACCGAAGAAGCACAGCTGGGACAGGCGGTAGCGGAGGTTCGCGCCGTTGAACAGCAGCAGGCTGTACAGCGCGTAGCCCGCCGCGAGGGGAATGCTGCCTCGCAGTTCCCCATGGGCCGCACCGCTGAAAAGGATCGTGGCACCACCCATGACTCCGAATCCGCACGCGACCTTCAGATCGTCACGCAGGACGTGCACCGAGCATGCGGTGTCCTCCGGTTTGGTCGCCATCGCCGTGTACATCCACGCCGTGTACAGAATGTAGACCGGGTAGAGGAGGCCGCGGATGAGCCCTGCCTGCTGGATATGCCACGGTATGAGGACGAGCGTCGGGATGATGAAGGCGGCGGAGTACGCGGGCCACCGCTTGATCAGACGCCAGGGAGATTGCAGCCTCCGCGGCTCTGCGAACAGCACCCAGATGGCCACCAGTACCGGTGCGGAGGTCAGCCAGTAAGCGTCCCACTGACTCGCGCCGGTCACGTCCGGAACGAGCCGGAAGAACGCGAAGGCCACCGTCGCGACCACCGCCAGATAGGGGACAGCAACGGTCCACCGGCCGGGCACCACCCACAGCTCGTGTGGCCGGAACATGTCGCGTCCCCTGCCTTCCGTGGAGGTGACGTGCCGGGCCAGCCGATGCAGCCAGCGGTGGACCCGCGCCAAGCGGTACCCGCGGCGTTCGTGCGCGCCCACCACGGCCGGGATGTACGCGTCCATCAGGAAGCGGTTCAGTTCTGGCGTGGAGGTGAACCGGGTGAGCTCGGCCGGATCGCCGTCCTCGGCGTAGACCGCGGCTGTCAGGCTCAGGCGCCAGGGTGTGAGCAGCGCCTCCGCGACGCGGGGCCGCGCGGTGAGCCCGGCGAACAGGGCGTCGAGCCGCTCGAGCTCGCCGACGTGGGCGGCCAGGAATTCGCGGGCCTCCTGCTGCCGTACGCCCTCGATCGTGATGTGAGCCGCGTGCTTGAGGCGGACCGCGGGCCGGTTCCCCGCCCGCTTTCCTAGCACCGTGTACAGGTCGGAGCGGCAGGTGACGACGACGGGACCGGCGTGCGCTCCCCTGCGCAGCTCATTCAGCCGCCGCAGTGCCTCCCGGGCGCGCGGGGCGGCCGGATCAGGGCTGCCGTCGGAACGGGGCGGGTCCATCTCGTCCAGACCGTCGAGGACCGGCAGTACGAGCCCGTCCTCGATGAACTGGCGCGCCCGGGAGGGCGGGTAGTCGTAGACGCGGACCAGGTGGTCGATTAGCAGGTCAGTGAGCTGCGTCGTGGTCGGGTCCCAGCCGCTCAGCGGCACACGTACGGGCACGGGGCTGTCGGGTACACGGCGCGAGGCGAGATCGATGACCAGCTCCAGCGCCGCTGTGGTCTTGCCCGCGCCCGGCGGGCCCGTGATCACCAGGCGGCCGGGCCGCAGGGCACGGTAGTAGGCGCCGATGCCGCCCTCACCGTCGGTATCGGGCATCAGGTGGCCGTCGGCCGCGGCGTTCTCCGGCTCGGCGCCACGCGTCGGGACGTGCCGAAAGCGGAGGTCTATCTTTGCGTGCTCACCGCCCGTCAACAGCAGCTGCTGATCACCCTCACCGTTCGCCACATGCACGGCCAGACGCTGGGCCCGCCGCCAGTCGTCGTGCCGCCACGCACCGGGCCACCACATCCAAAGCAGCACGGCCGCCGGTAACGCGGCTGCCCCTATCCAGCCAGGCACCGGACCGTCCACGGGCCCCCACCACCGCAGCACGGCCCACGCAGCGCCGCAGCAGGCAAGCACGACCGCCGCCACCCGCCGAGCGGTCCGCAGCCGACGGGGAAACGGCGGGGCAGGAGGAGGGGGAGGCGGGTCGGCCGGGGCGTGGTAGTGCACGTCGCCCACCGCCCCGGCCTGGATGAGCGGACCGTGGACGGGCGCGCTCACGTCGTTGCGCACCGTCGGCTGGTCGTCCGGTCTCTTCGGCGTCACCCTAGCCCCCACTGCTGTCAGGTGTACGAGCAGTGTAGGAGCGGGCTGTGTCTCGTGGCAGCAGGATGGGGACGTGGCCGGCCAGGAAGTCCGCCCAGGACCGTCGGTGCGGCCTCGCCCCGCTGGCGAGCGCGGCATGGCACGCGAGCCGGAAAACAACCCGTCGACCCGCCTCAGAGGGCCCACAGGACACCCCAGACCTACCCCCGCTTGGCGTAACTCCACGAATGCCGTCCAGGCGGTTCGCTGGACGGCCATGAGCCCCCGGTCGCGGGCCTTCGTGTCCCGGACCATCACGTGCTTCGGGTCGTTGTCGGCCACTTCAACACAGTTCTCTGTCCCCGTGTAGGAGCTGGTACGCCAGTTCGGGGCGGCCACGGGCTGCATCTTGGTCTCCTAGTCGCTTGGCATCTGATCGAAGTGGTGAATCGCTGTGAGGATTGAGGTCTCGGACTGCAGGGCCGTAGACCGCTGACTGCTTCAAGAGGGCGAACGCCTTGGCGTACAGCTCGATTTCTCGGGGCTGGGTGACGGAGAACTCCGCCGAGTAGGTCTCTACGAGGACGAGCTTGTCGTCGAACATCGAGAAGGAGTTGCCGGGTCAGATGCCGACGGGTGCGGATCGGGGGATGATGCCCAGGCTCAGCCGGGGAAGGCGCATCACCGCCAGCAGGCGGTCGAGCTGCCCCTTCATCACCTCCGGGCCGCCGAAGTTGGTGTAGAGGGCCTGTTCGCCGAGCACCACGTTTCGCCGGTGTCCCTGTTCATGTCGCGGCCACAGCGTCGCCCCGTGGCGACGCGAACTACCTCGCCGCCAGACCAGTGCGGCTGGCCGCCAACTCGCCGCTGCCCCGGCGGCTGGAGTTGCTGCGTGCCCTGCGCCCGCTGAAACGCTGGGTACCGTCACGGCACGCCAGCGAACTCGACGAGGAAGCCACCATCCAGCAGGTCGCCCAGCGGGCCGCCGCACATCGCGACGGTGCTCGGCTGCCCGTACTGAGACCGGCGGCGGAACGCTGGCTCGACGCCGTCCTCGTGGTGGACGGCCATCCGGCGAGCATGCTGCTGTGGACGCCCCTCGCCCGTGAGGTGCACCGGCTGCTGATTCAGCTGGGGGCCTTCCGCGACCTGCGGATCCGCTATCGGCACGCACGGCCCGACGGCCCGCCGGGTTTGAGCGGAGTCAGGCAATGTTGATCAAGAGTGGGATGATCATGTGCTGACTCGTAATGCGTCGGTCAAGGGTTCGATTCCCTTAGGCGGCTCCGATAGAGGCCCAGGTCACATCGTGTGATCTGGGCCTTTCGCTGTCCTGGGGATGCGGCGCGGTGTGCGGCAGGCGGCGGATCCCCTTGGGCCGGCCGACGACCGGCCCAAGGGGGCGTCGTCCTCGCCGATGACGCGTTCCATGACGGCGATGCCCGGATGGACCTCGTCAATCCGGGTGGTTATGTTCCGGTTTGATGGCATATCGCCTCTCCGGCGTGCCGCAGGACAAACGGATGAGGTGTGAGAGGTGGGAACCGGGGTAGACGGGTCCTCAATCAGCCCGAGCGGACAGCCGAGATAGAGGGAGTGCGACGTGAACGGCACGGCACCCGTTACGACGTCAGAGCTGGCAGCAGCCGAAGCTGAGCAGGTAAGTGAAGTCGAGGTCGCCGGACTGCCCAGCGTTGAGGACCCGACGAAGGTGGCGCCCAAGGACGCGCGGGCGCTGACGAAGACTTTCCTGGACCGGCTGACGGAGCTCGAAGAGGGGACGCACGAGTACCAGTACGTGCGGAACACCCTGATCGAGCTCAACCTGTCGCTGGTCCGGTACGCCGCCCGGCGGTTCCGTAACCGCTCGGTGGAGATGGAAGACGTCATCCAGGTCGGCACGATCGGGCTGATCAAGGCGATCGACCGGTTTGATCTGACCCGGGAGGTGGAGTTCACCACCTTCGCGGTGCCGTACATCGTCGGCGAGATCAAGCGGTTCTTCCGGGACACGAGTTGGGCGGTGCACGTCCCGCGCCGTCTCCAGGAGCTGCGGATCGACCTCGCGAAGGCCAACGAGGACCTCTTCCAGCGGCTCGACCGGTCGCCGACGACCACTGAGCTCGCGGAGCATCTGAAGCTGAGCGAGGAAGAGGTCATCGACGGGCTGGTGGCCAGCAATGGCTATCTGACCACCTCCCTGGACGCGCCCGCCGACAATGAGAGCGGGGGGGCCAGCCGGGTGACGACGTACGCCGACCGGTTCGGTGACGTCGACCCCGCGATGGAGATCGTGGAGAACCTCCACGCCCTCAAGCCGCTGGTGGAGGAGCTCGATGAGCGGGACCGCCGGATTCTGCAGATGCGGTTCGGCGAAGAGATGACGCAGTCGGAGATCGGCGCCGAGCTCGGCGTCTCGCAGATGCATGTCTCCCGGCTGCTCACGAAGGCGCTCACCCGATTGCGGCGCGGGATGCTCGCCGAGTGAGCGGAGGCTGACTCGATCACCGAGGTCAACCAGTAGCGGCGGTCGTCGCTATGTCATGGGGCCCGGCCGGAGGTTCTCCGGCCGGGCCCCAGGTGTGTCCGGTGTGTCTGTTCGGGTGGTCTACCAGCGGTACCACCGACCCCGGCGGCCACCGGGGGCCGCCGGCCGGACGATGAAGCCGAGCAGCCAGACCGCGAGCACGATGACGGCGATCCACCACAGGGCCTTCAGGGCGAACCCGGCACCGAAGAGCAGCAGGGCCAGAAGAAGAACGACAATCAAGGGGACCATGGCTATCAACCTCCGGGTCGCGAGTACCCCCCGGCGAATCAGGCATGCCTGATCATTTCGGGCGCATCGAGGGCTGCGCGGGCAAGTGGGTGCGGTGCGGGGGGATTTGGCCCCATGCCCCACGGCCGTGTACCCCCGGTGGATGGATGGCCTGGCGTCCCGGCAGAAGCCGGGGCAGGCTGGAAGGGCAGAGGTCAGAGGGTGATACGTGATGATCCAGCCAGCCGATATCCGTGAGTGGCGCGACCGGGATGTCGTCGATGAGCAGGGCCGCAAGATCGGGGCGCTCGAGGCGATCTATGTGGCCACGACCACCGACGAGCCCGCCATGGCCACGGTCCGGACCGGCCTGCCCACCCGTCACCGCCTGGTGTTCGTCCCCATCGACGACGCGATCGTCGGACCGGACTATGTCAAGGTCCCGTACGGGCGGGGGCTGGTGAAGAAGGCGCCCTCGATCGGTCTGGACGACGTGCTGCCCGCCGAGCAGGAGGGGGCGATCTTCCAGCACTACGGGAAGGCGTACCAGCCGGGCGCGGCGGGCGAACGGCAGCTCGCCCGTCGCTGAGACCCCCGCCGCTGAGACCCCCGCCGCTGAGACCCCCGTCGCTGAGACCCCCGTACGCCGCTGAGGAGCTGAGGAAAGGAGACCCGGGGCCATGGCTCTCTTCCTGTTCCTTGTGATCGTGGCCATCGCGCTCGGCATCATCGGCACGGTGGTGCACGGGCTCGGCTATCTGCTGGTCATCGCCGTGGTGCTGTTCGTGGCCGATGTCGTCTTCGGCGTCGTGCGCTGGGCGCGGCGGACCCGGAGGGGCCGTCTCCGGTGACGGCGCGGGTCCCTTCGGGCCGCACCGCGTAGGCCCCGGCATCCCTTGAACGCTTGCCGGGACCCTCGGCGCCTCGGCGCGCGACGCGAGGTGAGCCGCCTCCCCGGTCGCGGGTGCCGCGGGGCGGGTCAGCCGATGCGGGCGTGTGGCGCCCGCAGCCTCCCGGTCGCGGGTGCCGCGGGGCGGGTCAGCCGATGCGGCCGCGTGGCGCCCGCCGCTCACGGTGGCGGTCACGGTGGGCGGGGGTTCCCTCGCTGTGAGGCGACGAAGGGAACGTCCTGCCGCGTCCGGTGGCTGCCGTTGTGAGGCCGGGGGCGCTGGAGGAATTGGGCGGGCGCTGGTGCGGCGCCGGGAGACGTTGGACCCCGATGCGCTGTCGCGGCTGCGCCGCTTCGGGGAGGCGTTGCCGCGGGGCGATCAGCGGTCGTGAGCGAGGGCGCGCTGGGTCACCGCCTCGCACAGGGATGCCAGGGCCGCCCTGGCGTGGCGGTCGGGCAGCGGGGACAGGGCCGCGCGTGCGGCGGCGGCCTGGCGGGCGGTCTCCTGGCGGGCCTGTTCCAGGGCCGGGTGGGCGCGCAGCCGCGCCACCGCCTCCGCGTACTGGGCCTGACCGGCGGAGCCCGCGGTGAGCTGGTGGTACAGCTCGCGGTCCGCCGGCTTCCCCCGCCGCAGCAGAAGGACGGGCAGCGTCGGGCGGCGCGCCGCGACCGTCTCCAGCTCGTCGGCGAGATGGCCGGCGACGCCCAGCCGTTCGCCGCACCGGGCGAGGGCGTCGGCGATGTTCTCGTCCGCGCCGGAGGTCATCGCGCCGAGTCGGCCGGAGACGGCGGTCAGTGAGCCGGTGCGGCTGGCCAGGACTTCGAGGTGGTGCTCGACGGGGTCACGGCCCTCGGCCGGGCCGGTCGCCTCCAGGATCTGGCCGGTGACCAGCCGTTTGAACGCGTCGGCCTGGATCCGTACGGCCTCGGGCCCGAGGTCGGCCAGGATGTGTGAGGCCCGTGCGAAGAGGAAGTCGCCGGTGAGCACCGCGACGGAGTTGTCCCAGTTGACGCCCGTGCCGGGGGTACGGCGGCGCCGTGCGTCCGTCTCGTCGGCCACTTCGTCGTGATAGTGCGTCGCCAGATGGGTCAGCTCGACGACGACGGCCGCGGGCACCACCCCCGGCGCCAGGGGATCGCCGAACCGGGCGGCCAGCAACACCAGCAGCGGCCGGAGCCGCCATCCGGTCGTGCGCATCAACTCCCGCGCGGCCTCCGTGATGAACGGAACGTCGCTCTTTGTGGCTTCCAACAGGCCCTTTTCGACCGCCGCTTGTCCGGCCCTGAGGCCGTCCGCCAGCGCCCGGTCCCGCACGGTCGGCTGCATGGAGGCAAATGTCTCATATGCCGGTCAAAAAGCGTGGTCAAGGCAATCGTCAAGAGGCGTGGTCAGGCCATGCGGCCGAGTCCTGCTCATGGGCCGGTGGGTACCGTCGCCGGGATGCGGGCGAGTCCTGTTCATGGGCCGGTGGGTACCGTGACCCGGATGCGGCTGCCCTGCTCATGGGCCGGTGGGTACCGTCGCCCGGATGCGGCTGCCCTGCCCCGGGCGGCTGTCCACCTTCAGCTCGCCGCCCACCTCCCGGGCCCGCTCCCGCATGGAGAGCAGCCCCAGATGGCCGGGGAAGGAGCCCTGGCAGTCGAAGCCGACGCCGTCGTCGGCGACCGTCAAGGTGACGGTGCCGGGGCCGCTGAGCAGATGGAGCTGGACGTTGCGGGCCCGCGCATGCTTGGCGATGTTGTGCAGCGACTCCTGCGCGATCCGGAAGAGGGCGTGCTTGGCCTCCGGGGTCGTCTCCGGTTCGGGCCCGAGCTTGGCCTCGGTCGCGATCCCGTACCGGTCCCGGAGCGCCTCGACGTGCTGGGTGAGCGCGGCGACCAGGCCCTCGGTCTCCAGCGACTCGGGCCGCAACCGGCACAGCAGGGTCCGGGTCTCGGTGATCGCGACGTCGGCGAGCCGCCGTATGTACTCGATCGGCTCGGCGAGCTGGGCGAGCTCGGCCAGCCCGGTCGGCTCGGCGAGATCGCGTTCCAGCAGCTCACGAGCTGTACGGGCGCCGAGCGCGATGCCGTAGAGCGCCTGGGAGACCGAGTCGTGCAGCTCGCGGGAGATCCGCTGCCGCTCCTCCTGGACGGCCTTCTCCTGGGTGGCCGCCCGCAGCCGGTCGTGCTCCACCGCGCAGGCGGCGTGCCCGGCGATCACTTCGAGGACGGTCATATCGGCCTCGCCGGGGTCGCACCCCGCCGGGAAGTGGCAGCACATCGCGCCGATCGCGGTGGTCGCGCGCAGCAGCGGCCAGGCGGCGACCGCGCCCCGCGCCGGGCCGTCGTCGCCCACGCGGCACAGGGCGCCGCCGGCGTGGATCACCGGAGTGGATCCGGCTATGGCCTCCAGCGCCGGTTTCCGGGACGGCGGGGTGTGGCCGTGGCCGCCGCCCGCCAACCGCAGCACCGCGCCGGGGCCGGGCTCCAGCAGATAGACGGTGCAGCCGGCCGCGCCGGTACGGGCCACCGCGGCCGCGGCCAGAGAGTCCAGCGTGTGCCGTACGGAGCCCTGGCCGGCGGCGGCTGCGGCGAGCCGGCGCAGATGCTCCCGGTGCCGGATCCGGGCGACCGCGTGACCGGCGGGGGACGCGAAGCGGCCGACCGTCGTCACATCAGCGCGGGTGAGCCGGCGCCCGCCACTGTGGTTGACCACCTCGATCACGCCCACCGGCTGCCCGCGCACCAGCAGCGGCGCGTCGAGCACCGAGGCCAGGGCCGCGTCGTGCGGCTCGCGCCGGTACCGGGGCGGCCTCCGCTCGCCGCCGGAGACCGTCGGCCGGCCGGCCCGGATCGCCTGGCGGGCGGGGGCGGAGCCACCGGGGGTCAGCAGCCCGCGCGGGGCGGCCGCCGGGGCGCCGTCGGCCGCGCGTTCCGTCAGGACGTCGCCCGGCTCCAGCACCATGACCCGTGCCATATCGGCGCCCAGCACCTCGCGTAGCCGGCGGGCGATCAGCCGTAGCGTCGCGTCCGCGGTCTCGCCCGCCAGGATGTGCTCGGTGACCTCGGCGAGCGCCGCGGCGCGCCGCCTCCGTCCGGTCCGGATCCACCGCATACCGATCACGCCGACCACCACTGCTCCCTCGTCGTCGTCTCCAGGGCTTCGGGAGGGGTGAGCTCACCGGCCGGGACCAGGCCCGACTGCACCGCGTACACCGCGGCCTGGGTGCGGCTGTGCACCCCGAGCTTGGTCAGGATGTGGCTCACATACGTCTTCACCGTCTGCTGTCCGATCCGCAGATCGTGCGCGATCTCCTTATTGGCCTTGCCGCGCGCGAGCATGGTCAGGACCTCGGTCTCCCGCTCGGTCAGCTGTTCCGGCCCGCTCGGCTCCCTGACCTGGCCCATCAGCCGGGAGATCGCGGCGGGGGAGACATGGATCTGGCCGGCGGCCGCGGCCTTGACCGCGTTCCTCAGGTCGTCGGCCTCGGCGTTCTTCAGCAGGAAGCCGATGGCTCCCGCGCGGACCGCGCCCATGACCATGGCGTCGTCGAGGGAGCTGGTCAGTGCCACCACCTCGACCTCCGGAAGGTCCTGGCGGATCTCCGCCGTGGCCGACACCCCGTCCATCACGGGCATCAGCAGGTCCATCAGGACGACGTCGGGGCACAGCTCCCTGGCCAGCCGGACGGCCTCGCGGCCGTTGGTCGTCTCGCCGACCACCTTGATGTCGTTGTCGAGCCCCAGGATCATGCGCAGGCCCTGCCGGACCACGGCATGGTCGTCTGCGATCAGAACTCGAAGCGCCACGTTGGCTCACCTGCCCAGGAATCGAGACGGTCGGGGTCAGCGGTTAGAAGAGACGGTCGCGGTCAGCGGTTCGACGAGGGGAAGGGCCAGCAGGACGAGGAGCCCCGCCACCCACCCGGCCGGCACATCGCTGACCCAGTGGGTGCCCGGATGGACGGTGGTCAGACCGATGCCGAAGGCCATCCCGCAGGTGATCACGGCGCCCGCCCCGACGGTGGCGTCCGGCGAGATGGGCGAGGGCGCCCCGGATGACGACGGCGTTGGCGGTGTGACCGGAGGGGAGGACGTCTCCGCCGCGGAAGAGCTCGGCGGAGCCGGGGGTCTGGGCGGCGTGCGGGCCCAGCCTGCCGGTGAGGATCTTCACGGCGCCGACGCTCCCGTTGAGGACCGGCAGCGCGATGCCCAGGGCGAGCGGTGGGCGCGGGTCCCGGGTCCGCCGGCCGCGCCAGGACAGCCATGCCAGGGCCGCGACCGCGGTGGGGCCGCGCTGACCCGCGATGCCGAAGACGTCGAAGGCGGTCTGGGCCTGCGGCCACTGCTTGTACGGCTTGAGCATGCCCACATGCCAGTCGAGCCGGACGAGCTCCGAGCCGGTGAGGACGGCCACGAGGACCGCCGCGTAACAGGCGGCGGCCGTCAGGAAGACGATCGTGTGCCCGCGGCTGTGCGGGCATCGGATCCGTCCGGGGACTCGCATGGGGAGGGAACCCGTCCCGGTGTGCCCGGAATTCCATCGGACGGGGGACTTTGTCACCCCTCGGGTCCCCCAACCGTCCGGGCCCATCCGTCGGGCCCCATCCGCCCGGGCCCATGTGGCGGAGCGCCCCCGGGCCCGGCGGGCTCCAGGGGGCGCGCCCGCGGTCGGGGGCCCATCCGTCGGGCCCCATCCGCCCGCGCCCATGTGGCGGAGCGCCCCCGGCTCGGCGGGCTCCAGGGGGCGCGCCCGCGGTCGGTCAGTCCGGTTCCGCGGGCTTGAAGCCGAATTCGGCGGCCTTGGCGACCGCCTCCAGCTGGGAGCGCGCCTCCAGCTTCTCCAGGATCTTGCGCACATGGGTGCGCACGGTGGCGTAGCTGATGCTCAGGTGCTCCGCGATCGCCCGGTTGTCCAGGCCCTGGCTCATCAGGGTGAGGATCTCCTGTTCGCGCGGGGTCAGGCTCTCCAGACGCTCGGTCTGCTCGGCGGACGACCGGGTGGACTCGCGGTGCCGGGCCAGCACCTCGACCAGGGTGCTGGCCGGGATGAGGGTCTCGCCCTCGGCGGCCGAGCGGATGGCCGAGGCGATCTCATCGCCGCTCGCCGACTTCAGCAGATAGCCGCAGGCGCCCGCTTCCACCGCGGCCAGCAGCGCCGAGTCACTGGCGTCGGCACTGAGGATCACGATGGCGGTGGAGGGGTCATGGGCCCGGATGCCGGCCGCCGCGTCCGCCCCGGTGCCGTCGGGCAGCCGGAAGTCGACCAGGGCCACATCGGGCTTCATCTCCTTGGCCATGGGCACGGCCTCGGAGACCGAGTCGGCCCAGCCGACCACCGTGAGGTCCTGGTACTCGGCCAGCAGCGCCCAGAGCCCCTCGGCCACCACCCGGTGGTCCTCGACGATCAGCACCTTGGTCAGACCCGGTGGTGCGGTCACGGCTGGGCGTCCCCTCCGGGGGAGCCGACGGGGCCGAGGGACGGGGCCGGGGCCTCACCCAGCGGCACCCAGAACTCCACGGTGGTGCCCGAGCCCGGTTCGCTTTCGATACGGCACCAGCCGCCGGCTATCTGGGCCCGCTCCTGGATCAGGGAGAGCCCGAGATGGCCGGGGCGGGACTCGACCTCCAGGGGGTTGTAGCCCTCGCCGTCGTCGACAATCCGTACCAGACAGCCGTCGTCGAGCCCGAGCAGCTGCACATGGACGGTCTTGGCCCGCGCGTGCTTGCGCACGTTCATCAGGGCCTCCTGGGCGGTGCGGTAGATCAGCGCCATGGTCTCGGGCGGGGGCTTGACGGAGAGCCGGTCCTCCAGCCGGTAGGTGATGCCGGTCTCGGTGCGTATCTGCTCCAGCAGCCCGCGCAGCGCCCCGGCCAGACAGCCGTGCTCCAGGCTGGACGGCCGAAGGTCGAAGATCAGCTGACGCAGCCGGCTCAGCGACAGCTTCAGCGTCTCGTCCAGCTTGTCCATCACCCGCTGCTCCTCCGGGTCCCGCAGCCGCCGGCGCAGCTGCTGGAGGCGGAGGCTGGCCGCGGTGATCACCTGGATGGTGTCGTCGTGGATGTCGGCGGCGATCCGGCCGCGCTCGGCCTCCTGGGCGTGGACGAGATGGCTGAGCAGCGCCTGGCGGTCGCGGTCGGTGACCTCCAGCAGCTCCAGGCTGCGCTCCAGCACGAACTGGGCGCGCTGCACCTCGGTGATGTCCCGGATGGTCAGGACGGTGAGCAGGCCCTCCTCGGTGCGCAGCGGGCTGATGCTGACGTCGGCCGGGAACTGCTTGGCGTCGCTGCGCCGGCCGACCAGCTCGATGCTGTGGCCGACGGGCTCCTCCACGGAGTCGTCCCATTCGCGCAGCGAGACGGTGAGCGGCTGGTCGGGCAGGAGCGCCTCGACGGCCCGGCCGATGAGATGGTCGCGGTCGTAGCCGAAGAGCGCCTCGGTGCGGTTGTTGGCGGCCTGGATCCGGCCGTCGGCGTCCACGATCATCATCGCGTCCGGGGAGGACTCGATGAGCTGCCGGAAGCGGCTTTCGGCGGCCCGGAGCTGGCTCAGGTCGGAGACGAAGACCACGCACCGGGGACGCCTGCCCTGCAGATGGCCGCCGCTGAACTGGGCGGGGAACTCGGTGCCGTCCCGGCGGCGGCCACTCATCGCGGAGGGCGCGGTGAACACCCGGCCGATCAGCTGCTCGGAGGCGGTGCGATAGTGCTCGGGGACCAGGTCCCGCAGCCGCTTGTCGCGCAGCTCGGCCGAGCTGTAGCCGAACATGTGCCGTATGTGTGCGTTCGCGAACTCGATCCGGCCGCGTGAGCCGACGACCAGGACCCCGCACGGCGCGTGGCCGAGCAGTTCCAGGTACGACTCCTCCAGCCGGCTGCCGACCAGGTCCTCGAACCGCCAGGAGGCGCGGTCGGCGCGGCGCAGCGGCTCGGCGCAGTCGGCGAGGAGCTCCGAGGACATGGAGAACTGATCGCGGGCGGCCCGGGTGATCGCCTCGAGGATCTCCTCGGCGGGTGTGCCCTTGACCAGATAGCCGGTGGCTCCGACCGCGAGCATGTTCAGCACGGTCTCGCGGTCGCCGTGGGCGGAGAGCGCCACCACCCGCGCCTCGGGGACCTGGTCGCGGATGGCCCGGACGCTGCTGGGGGCGTCGCCCTTTGGCATGTGCACATCCATGATGACCACCTGGGGGCGGTGCTCGACCGCCGCGCGCACGGCCTGTTCGTGGTCGACGGCAAGGCCCACGAGTTCCAGGTCGGGGTGGGAGTCGATGAGGTCCGCGAGGGCTTCCCGGACGGCCGGATCGTCATCGGCCACCACGACGTCGATGCGGTTGTCGCCCATCGCTACCCACCTCCCTTGAGGACGGCACCCTGCAGCTCGCGGATGCTGAGTTCATCGCGCCGGCAGTGCGCCAGCGACGGCATGACCGCGGCCATGGGCGCGATCAGCACGTTGTAGTGACTTCCTATGCGGTCGCACACGGCGACGGCTGCCGCGGCGTCCCACACCGCGGCCCAGAAGGCCCAGTCCCGTCTGCGGTGATACTGCGCGGCGTCCAGGGCGGCCCGGCGCGCCACCGCGGCGGCGACCAGGATCCGGTACCGCTCCTCGTCCGTCGTGGTGCGGTGGACCTCTGCCCATCCCTCGGCGCGGGTCTGGCTGGAGGTCTGCTTCCACAGATCGGCCACCCGGTCGATTTCCTCCGGGGAGAGATCCTCGATATGGGTCAGGAATTGCAGGACTCTGCGGGAGTTAGGGCCGAAAATAACACTCATAGGACACTCCAGGACGCATGGTACATCTATGGAACACCCGGCCCCCCGATGAGCCGCCCGCGGCCGCCGGGCGGCCGCTGACGTGGGCCACTTCACCCGCCGCCTCCCCCGCTGCCCCGCGGCGGACGACCGGCCCACGTTCTCGCTCGGGTGTCATGTCCGTCCCTAATCCCCTTGGCCACGGCCGGAGGACATATTGATGCTCGCCTTGGCCACGCCACCGCTCTTCTGGCCGATGAGCTGGAAGGACACTCCGTTCTCATCCGCCGGCGTGATCTTGTACGACCCCACGGCCGCCGCCTTGCCCCGGCTGTCCACCTGGAAGGTGCCGATCTTCCGCTGCCCGTTGGAGCCGGATCCGGCGTAGGCGGTCACCGTCTCCCCGGGGGCGAAGCCGGCGCAGTAGAAGCTGAGCGTGGTGCCGGCCCTGCCGCCGAAGGCGCTGGGCTCGGCGGACGGGGCGTACGGCAGCACGGTGAAGCCCGAGCGGACCACGGCCCGGCTCTGGTCACCGATCGCCATCAGCGTCTGCCGCCCCTTGAGGCCGAACGGCACGTTGAACGCCACATCGCGGATCTGCCCCATGCCGTTCGCCTGGGCGGTGAAGGCCGGCAGGCCGCCGGTGGAGTTGATGTAGACCAGGACCCGCTCGCCCGGCGCGAACTTGTTGGCGGACAGCGTGATCCGCTGGCCTGCCTTGAGGGCGTACGGCTTGGACTTCATCGAGGGGTACATGGCCAGCATCTGGAAGGGCGCGGTGGCCGTGGTCTTGCTGCGCTTGCCCACCAGGACCAGGGTGCTGGAGCCCGTCGGAGCCACCCCGACCTTGATGTCCGCACGGCCGACCCCGCCGCTGCTGTCGGTGTGCAGCGTGGTGACGGGGGTGCCGCTGACCCGTCCCCAGAACACATCGATCGCCTCTCCGGGGCGGAAGCCGTGCGCGCTGACCGAGACGACGTCGCCCGGCCGGCCCACCATCTTGTTGATCTTCGCGGTGCCGACCGCGCCGCCGGTGACCACCTGGGCCTCGGCGGTCTTGGTGGAGCCGCGCTGCTGAGCGACCAGGGTGGCGGGCCGGTTGCTCGCGGATTCCGGCATGCGGAACCGGGCGTAGATCGAGCCGTAGCGGTCCGACCGGACGCTGCCGATGGCGCGGCCCTTGGTGTCCGACTTCCGGGCCTTCAGCAGGATGTCCACCGTGACCTTCTTGTCGAAGCCACCGCCCTCGACGGCGGCGCTGCCGCCGGGGGTCACCAGGCCCGGGTTGATCACGATGATCGGGCCGGACGCCTGCGGGACCCGCTGGTTGCCCAGCTTGATGGTCTTGGGCTGCTTGGGCGGCCGTACCTCCTGCTCCTGGGCATGGCCCTTCTTCGGGGCACCGCCGCCTCCGTTGCCGGTGGTGTTGAGGGCACCTCCGAAGCCGCCGCGCGCGATCACCTGGACGAGCGATCCGACGATCGCGAAGACCACGAGAGCCAGCAGGATCGTCTTCCAGGAGAGCTTCTTCTTGCCGCCGGGGGCGGGGCTCTCCTCGTTCTCGGGAACATCCCTGTCCTCCGGAATGTCCTCCCAGTCGTCGTCGTACTCAGGCATGGCCTTCACCTCCTCTTCCCATGGCTATTGCACACGGTAGATTTCGAGCTTGATATTGCCCTGGGTCCGGGACCAGACTCGGTCCGAATTCCGCAGCGCCTGCAGAATCCAGTTCTCCCGGCCGTCCGCATTGTTCGAAGCGATGGACTTGCGCATCTTGTTCGACATGATGATGTAGTCGATGTTCTGCCATCGCTTTTTGAACAGCTTGTCCCGTAGGTCCGGGTCGGAGGCGGCGTTCCAGTGGGAATGCGCGTATGGATAGAACGGGCGTACATCGTGCAATTCGCCCCATAGGTCGTCGTCCATGATGACTCTTGAATTGGGCGGTACGTGCTTGCGCACCCAGGCGATCTGGGCATGCTGCATCCCGGTGAGATTGATGCGGGACTGATACTGGTCAGCGATCTGCGTACGCCCCTCGGTGTTGGTGTGCACGAGATATCCGGAGGCCGGTGACACCAGGAGTACGGCGGCTATCAGGGAGGGCAGTGCGACCCGGGTCATGGAATGGGCCCGACGCATGAAACGACTTCTGAACGAGGCCTTCAGCAGCCGGTCCGCGACCATGCCGATATTGATCGCGAACATCGGGATCAGCGGGGTGACGTAGAAGTCCAGCACCACGCTGCCGCGCACCAGATAGAAGGCGTATCCGAAGGCCAGGGTCCCGGCGATCAAAAACCCCAGATTGCGCTTCCGGTCCCGTGTCCCCAGCCACAGGCTGATGACCATCGCGCACAACCCGACGATCAGCAGAAAGCTGTCCCGGACCAGCCAGCTGGTCTGCAGCAGCCCGCTGGGGCTGAACAGCGTGCCCTGGTTGCGGTTGAGCTGCCACCACATGGTGTAGAGAAGCGAGACGTGGTCCGCGGGCGGATTGGCCAGGTCGAAGTCGAAACCGCTCGGCAGCAGCTCGTTCTTGAGCAGTGCGTACGTCACATAGGCGCCGATCGGGGCCGCCGCGGCGAACGGCCACAGGGCGCGGGTGAACCGCAGGCTGGGCGACCCCTTGATCCTCCGGTAGAGCAGATACATGAAGCTCGGCAGGAAGAAGAGCGCGTTCTCCTTGGTGATCAGGGCGATGCCCAGGGCCGCTCCGCCTCCGATCACCGATCTGATCGTGATCGCCCGGCGGAGCAGCACGAACAGGCTCAGCAGCAGCCAGAAGATCATCAGGTTGTCCAGCAGGACCTGCCGCTGGAAGTAGACCGCGATGGGCGAGACATTGAAGAAGAACGCGGCGATGGTGGCGGCCAGCACACTGCCCGACAGCTTGCGGGTGATCTCGAACAGCAGATAGACGCTCCCGATGTGCACCAGCAGCATCAGAAACCGGCCGGTGTTGATCGCGTTCCCGAAGGTCTCGAACTGGTCGGGCAGCGGGAAGACCCAGCCGGCCAGCGTGATCCACCCCACCGGGGCGTGGTCGTAGTCATAGGTGTAGGGGGACAGCCGGGTCTCCCGCACCAGCGACCACGCCCGCTGCATGTAGATGCCCTCGTCGGTGAGGTAGAGCGGGTAGCGGAAGAGGTGGTAGCCGTGCGTGAGCAGGCCGGTGAGCACGGAGACGACCAGGGCGGCCTTCCCCTTGTTCCCCAGCGGGGGGAACACACCGCGCTCCACGGAGAACCGCGGGCGGCGCCGCCGCGCGGGGCGCGCGGGGGCTTCGTCGACCGTGACCGGCCGCGAGGATTTGGTGTTATCCGACACGCGACTCCGCCTCCTCGGTCGGGGCCCGGTGGGCGCCCACATGCTGTGTCTTCTCCCAGTCGTGGCGGCCGAGCATCTGGCGCCGCATGGCCCGCAGCGCCGCGTAGGCCAGGACCAGTTGGAACGGGAACCAGGCGATGGCCATCCGGACGACGGTCCTCGGCGAGGCCTCGAGCCCGTGCGCGCCGGTGAACTCGTACAGGCCGACCACCTGGACCAGGAAGTGCGCGGCCAGCAGAAGGACCGGCAGATACGAACAGAGCGCGATCAGCACCGGCACCTTGAGGATGAGGATCATGCCCAGCGAGATCGGCAGATACAGGCCGAGGAGCGCCTGTCCGCGGGGGAAGGCCAGGACGTAGAAGGCGAGCCAGCGCTGCTTGCGCGTCGGCATCTTCTTCCAGGTGCCCTTCTTCAGGGTCTGCATAAAGCCCTGGCTCCAGCGGGTGCGCTGCCGGATGAAGTGGCCGAGGGTCGGCGGGGTCTCCTCCTTGGTCACATACCGGTCGTCATAGACCACGCGCACCCGCTCGCCCATGGCCGATATCCGCAGGCCCATGTCGGCGTCCTCGGTGAGATTGCGGTCGTCCCAGCCGCCGAGGCGCAGCAGCAGCTCACGGGCGAAGAAGACGGTGTTGCCGCCGAGCGGTATGGAGCCGGAATGGGCGTGGTAGTGCAGCCGGCTCTTGAACCAGAAGAAGTACTCCAGGACGTTCAGCGTCGAGTACCAGTTGGACTCGTAGTTCATCAACTGGACGCCGGCCTGGACCACCTTGACCCGCTCCTGCACCATCACGGTGTTGACCAGGCGGAAGATCTCCGGGTGGATGTCGTCCTCCGCGTCGAAGATCGTCACGACCTTGTTGGCGGTGTGCGGGAGGGCGGTGTTGAGCCCGTGCGGCTTGTTGATCGGCTTGTCGTCGAAGACCACGACCCGCACATTGTGAAGGCCTTCCCGCTTCAGCTCGTCGATCTTCTCCTCGGCCTTTTTGATCGTGCCGTCGTCGTCCTGTGAGCAGATCACGAAGACCTCCAGCAATTCGGGCGGATAGTCGGCCCGCACCACTCGTTCGATGGTGTTCTGGATGACGTCTTCCTCATGCCGGGCGGGCAGCAGGACACTGAAGGAGAGCCGCGGCGGCAGGAATTCATCCGGCGCCCTGGACTTCCGCTCGGCATCCGCCCGGTCCCAGGTGTAGAGCATGAGATAGAGGACGTGTGCCGACTGGACGGTGAGCAGGATCGAGACCACCACCAGCACCAGGTAGATGAACGCGACAATCATCGGCTTCGCCTCCCCCAGACCCAGCCCGTACTGGTGGCGAAGTTCACCGCGAAGGCGGCTGCTATGCCGATCCAATTCGCCAGCAGCAGATGCACTTCGGCGCGGACCAGCGACCAGACGATGAGTACGTTGACCGCGAGTCCGCCCAGTACGGATACGTTGAATTTGACGAACCGCCGGGTGGACGGGGTACGCGCCGCGAAAGTCCACCGGTCGTTCAGCAGATAGTTGTGGAACACGGCGAGCTCCACCGCGATCGACGACGCCACCAGAAGCGGCAGTCCGGCCCAGTGATAGAGCGCGTAGAGGGCCACGGTGTTCACCAGCACACCGCCCCCGCCGACCACCGCGAAGCGCAGTGCCAGGCCAGGGAGGCCAGCCATCGGATTCCGCATCGGGAGGGCTCGCGAGAACATTCCGGTCCGCCTCCGGGAGGCGTTCTCCACCTCTTCGTCCGGCTCACCGGTGCTCTCGCTGAACGTTCGGAAACGCTGCATCGCGACTCCCTCGACAGGAGGCTCTTTCGGCCGTTGCGTCCAAGAGTGCGTCACCCGAATTGGAGGTAGTACCCGCGCTCGGGGGAGCGGTGAGTACACCTTCGGTGGACCCCTCTTCTCCCCCGTATTGGGGGGAGCCGGATCCCGGGCGGGCCGCCGGTCCCCCAAAGAAGGGACCGGCGGCTCCCTCTTTCGCGGGTGTCATTACCTGAGGGGGATCGCCAAGATGAAATGGGCCCGACGGCCTTGCGTCCCGTGCGACGAGAGTAGGTGACGTAATGTCAGGTCACGTGATGTCACGCCATCCATGCGCCGGCCGGGCCGGAGCAGTCATCGCAGCGATGACGCTCGCACTGGCCACGCCGGCCGCGGCAAGTGAATCCGATTCCGGTGGGCTGCATGAATCCGAATGGGCGCTGACCGCGCTCAAGGCGGAGCGCGCCTGGACATTCAGCAAGGGTGCCGGAGTGACCGTGGCGGTCGTCGGCAGCGGGGTCGAGGCCCGCCATCCGGATCTGCGCGGGCGGATCGTCCCCGGAAAGGATTTCGCGGGCAGCGCGAGCGGCGCCGGAACCCGTGACGACGGCCGCGCGGCCGAGCAGGCCACCCATGCCGCCGGGATCATCGTCGGCACCGGGCGCAATTACCGCGGCGACGGGGTATTCGGGCTCGCGCCCGAGGCCCGGGTGATGCCGCTCGGCGTCTGCCGCGACGGACGCCCCCTGGCCGACGCCACCGCCAGGGCCATCCGCCATGCAGCGAGCAACGGCGCGCACATCATCGATGTCGCCGTCTCCTTCAAACGCCCCACCCCCGCCCTCAAGGCGGCGGTGAAGTACGCCGTCAGCCAGGACGCCGTGGTGGTGGCCGGCGCGGGCGACAACGGCAAGGACGGCAACCGGCCCACCTACCCGGCGTCCCTCCCCGGGGTGGTCGCCGTCGTGGCCACCGACAAGAAGGGCGCCGTGTGGACCTCGTCGCACCACGGCGGGAAGATCATCCTGGCCGCGCCCGGCGTCTCCATCCTCACCACCTCCGGCAACAACACCTACTGGACCGGCGACGGCACCGCCTTCGCCGCGCCCTGGGTCGCGGCCGGAGCCGCGCTGCTGCGCTCGGAGCACCCCCGCTGGAACGCCAACCAGGTCATCCAGAAGCTGATCGACACGGCCGACCGCAAGGGCTCCGCGGGCCATGACCCCCGCTATGGGTATGGGGTCATCGCCCCGGCCCAGGCGCTGGCGGACCGGGCCGCGCCCCCCGCCTCCGCCGAGCCCTCCGCCCCCCGCAGCCATCCGGCCGCCAAGCCGGCCGCCGCCTCGAAAACCGAGGGGGATGAGTCCGCCCTGGTCACGATAGGAGTGGTGGCGGGAGTCCTGGTGGTGCTCGCGGTCCTCGCCGTCGTGCTCATCAGCCGCCGCAGGCCCCCCGGCAACTCCCACAACGGCTGATGCGGGCCATCGCGATGATCGCCAGGCTGCGCGGCCGCACCGACGGCCGGACCCGCCCGTCGGTGCGCCGGCGCGGATCCCTGTGGATGGGCCGGGGCGTCGCCCACCTGCTGATGATGGTGCTGGTGGCCGAGGCCGTGATGGCCGCCACCGCGATGCAGTCGCTGTTCACGACCGCGCCCCGGACGCCCGCCGCTGTCCGGCCGTCACTCCCCGTGTCCAAGCCGTTCTTCCCCGCGACCACCCGCTTCTACACCGACCCCCACAACCCGGCCGCGAAGTGGGTGCGCGACCATTCGCGCGACCGGCGGGCGGCGGCCATCCGCAAGCACATAGCCGCCCAGCCGCAGGCCGCCTGGTTCACCGAGACCAATGAGTCCCTGGTGGAGGAGCGGGTCCGCGGCCTGGTCGGCACGGCCGCGGCCCAGCGGCGGTGGCCGGTCCTGGTGGCGTACTCCATCCCGCTGCGCGACTGCGAGCAGCTCAGCTCCGGCGGTATAGGGGACGTGGCCGCGTACCGGCGCTGGATCGACGCCTTCACCCGCGGGGTCGGCGACGCACGGGCCATCGTGATCCTCGAACCGGACGCGCTCGCGCACCTGGGCTGTCTCAAGCGGCGGCAGCGCGCGGAGCGGTTCGCGGCGCTCTCCTACGCCGCCCGGGTGCTGGAGCGGCGGGCCCCGCGGGCCCGGGTCTACTACGACGCCGGGAACTCCGGCTGGCAGCCGGCGCGCACCATGGCCGAGCGGCTGCGGCACGCCGGTATCGACCGCTACGGGGACGGCATCGCGGTCAATGTCTCCAACTTCAACGCCACCGGCGACGAGGTGCGCTACGGCCTGACCGTCCTGAAGGAGCTGCGCCGCCCCGGGCTGGGGATCGTGGTCGACACCAGCCGTAACGGCGCCGGTCCGACGCGTAACCACCGCTTCTGCGATCCGCCGGGACGCAAGCTGGGCAGACCCCCCACCGCCGCCACGGGGGTCCCCGGAGTCGACGCCTTCCTCTGGGTGAAGCAGCCGGGCCAGGCGGACGGCTGTGCGGCGGGTGCGGGCGTCTTCGTCCCCCGCTACGCGTACCGGCTCACGGGCTGACCCCCGGCTCACGGGCTGAGCGGCCCCGTGACCCCCGGCTCACGGGCTGAGCGGCCCCGCTCCCACTGGCTCGGCCGGTCCTGAGAGGACCGGCCGAGCCTTTTTTGTGCCCTCCGGCCCCCTCCGGCCCCCTTCGGCCCTCCTCCGGCACTTGGCGCCCCTCCGCTCCTCCGGCGCCCCTCCGCCCCCCGGCACTCCTCCGCACTCCTCCGCACTCCTCCGGCGCCTCCGGTGCCCTCCGTTGCCCTCCGTTGCCCTCGGTCCTCCGGCCCTTCTCCGGCGCCCTCCGGCCCTTCTCCGGCGCCCCTCCGGCGCCCCTCCGGCGCTCCTCCGGCGCTCCTCCGGCCCTCCTCCGGCGCCCCTCCGGCGCTCCTCCGGCGCTCCTCCGGCCCTCCTCCGGCGCCCCTCCGGTCCCTCTCCGGCCCTTCTCCGGCGCTCCTCCGGCCCTTCTCCGGCGCTCCTCCGGCGCTCCTCCGGTCCCTCTCCGGCCCTTCTCCGGCCCTTCTCCGGCGCTCCTCCGGCGCTCCTCCGGCGCTCCTCCGGTCCCTCTCCGGCCCTTCTCCGGCCCTTCTCCGGCCCTTCTCCGGCGCTCCTCCGGCGCTCCTCCGGCGCTCCTCCGGCGCTCCTCCGGCGCTCCTCCGGGCCCTCTCCGGCGCTGCCGCCTGCCCTGATCCGGCCGGCTGAGCCCCGGCGCGGACCTCCTCGCGCCCCTTCTCCGGGCCCCCTCGCGCCCCTTCTCCGGGGGGCCTGTGCACCCTCTCCGGGCTTCTCCGGCGCGCCCCCTCAGAGCCCCTCCGTGCCCCTGTTTCAGGGCTCTCCCGCGCTGTCGCACGCCCTCACCCACCTCCCAAATCAGACATAACACGCACAAAGCGGCCGAATTCTCCTACCTCAATTGAAGTAGGCGGGATTCGGCCATTTGGCGTGCGCGCCTTTCCTGCAATTGAAGTACGCAGATTTCAATCATGCGTACGGCGATTCGGGGCTTGTTCACTCCCTAATGTCGTGAAGCGAAAGGACAAACCCGAAGGAGCTCCATTCGATGCACAGAGTTCTCGTCGTGGAGCACCACGCCCAGGTGTTGAGTGCTCTCGCCGACCTCGTGGTCGAGGAGCCCGGACTGGAGCTTTCCGGTATTGCCGGATCGGCCCGAGAAGCAATTTCTCTGGCCCATCACAAGCAACCGGATCTGGTGCTGATCGACGTGGATGAGCCGAGCTGGCAAGCGCAGCGGCTGGACCGCCTGATCGGCGAACTCCTTCCGAGCGCGCGGATTGTCCGGCTGACCGCAGTCTCCGACCCGCAGATGGGATGTCTGGAATCTCCGACAACCACCACTCGCGTCCTCAAGACCGCAGTACCCGAATTCCTCAGGAGCATCACCGAATGAATTCCCCCATGGACCAGAACAACGCCCCGACCACTTCCGAGACCGCCGCGACGAAGCGCGGACCGCGCTCCCAGCGTCTGCGGTTCGGTATCGCCACGGCCGTCGTCGCTGTCGCTGCCGTGGGTGGCACGGTGACCGCGTTCGCGATGAACAACGAGAACTCGAACCCCACGGCCACCGCCGCGGCGGGCAAGGCTGCCGGGTCCGATGTGAAGATGCCGCTGTCCACCCACAAGGGTGACATCGTGGACTCCAACGGCCGCAAGGTGACCCTGACCGGTGTGAACTGGTTCGGTATGGAGACCGGTACCTTCTCGCCGCACGGCCTGTGGACCCGTAACTGGGAGTCCATGCTGGACCAGATGGCGAAGCAGGGCTTCAACACCATGCGGCTCCCGTACTCGAACGAGATGTTCGACGCCAAGAGCAAGCCCAACGGGATCGACTGGAAGAAGAACCCCGACCTGAAGGGCCTCAAGGGCCAGCAGATCATGGACAAGATCGTCAAGGGTGCCACCGACCGCGGCATCATGGTGATCCTGGACCAGCACCGCCCGGACCAGTACGGCCAGAGTGAGCTGTGGTACTCCCAGAAGCTCACCGAGGACAAGTGGCTGAGCGACTGGGTCAAGCTGGCCAAGCGCTACAAGGGCAACGACCGGGTGATCGGCGCTGACCTGCACAATGAGCCGCGTGGCCAGGCCACGTGGGGTGACGGCAACGCCAAGACCGACTGGCGTCTGGCGGCCACCAAGGCCGGTAACGCGATCCACAAGGTCAACAAGAACATGCTGATCTTCGTGGAGGGCACCGACCGCCACGGCCAGGAGCAGTTCTGGTGGGGCGGCGACCTGCAGGGCGTGAAGAAGAAGCCGGTTCAGCTCAAGGAGAAGAACAAGGTCGTCTACTCGCCGCACGACTACGGTCCGGGTGTCTACAACCAGAACTGGTTCTCGGCGAAGGACTTCCCGAAGAACATGCCGGCCATCTGGAAGAAGCACTGGGCCTACATCAAGCAGGAGAACATCGCTCCGGTGATGCTTGGTGAGTTCGGTGGCAAGAAGACCGCGGGCAAGAGCTCCGAGGCCATCTGGCAGAACTCCCTGATGGACTACCTCAAGAAGAACGGCATCAGCTACACCTACTGGACCTGGAACCCGGACTCGGGTGACACCGGCGGTGTGCTGGCGAACAACTGGAAGTCCCTCGACAAGAACAAGATGAAGATGCTGGCCAAGTACCAGACGCCGCTGCTGGAGGCGCGTGGGGACGCTGCCAAGAAGTGACCCCTTCGGATACTCCGCCGGTAACGGCGTAGGCCGGACAACGAGGGCCCGCAGGCATCCGCCTGCGGGCCCTTCGTCGTATCCGGATCCCCCGTTCGTATCGGGCCCCTTCGGGAAGCGGGGCGTCCTCCCACCGGGTTTCCTTCCCGGGCCGCAGACCCGCGACCGCGGACCGGCCCCCGTGCACAGGGAGGCCGATGATGAAGCCCCACCAGCCGACCGGCCGGATGCTCTTCCCGCTGGTCGCGCTCACCGTGATCATGGCCGACCAGGTGAGCAAGGCGATGGCGCTGGCCGCCTGGGGCGGTACCCCGGGGCCGCAGGCCGGGTTCGGGCCGTTCCGCCCGCTGCTGGTGCACAACACCGGAGTGGCCTTCGGTCTGGGCCAGGGCCGGCCCGTGCTGATCGTCATGATCACCCTCGCGGGTGCGGTGGCCACGCTCGCCGCGACCGGCGCCGGGCTGCGGGCCCGTGGCCGGGGTGCCGCGCTCGGCCTGGGGCTGATCGCCGGGGGCGCGATCGGCAACGGCGCCGACCGGGCGATCCGGCCGCCGGGGCCGCTGCGCGGCGCGGTCGTCGACTGGATCACGGTGGCCGCCCACGGCCCCGTCTTCAACCTCGCCGATGTGGCCCTCATCACCGGGACCGTGCTCACCGCGGCCCTGCTGCTGCGCCGGGTCCCGCGCGAGCGGGCGGCCCCACCGGCCGTCAGCCCCCGGCCTTGTGCACCGCGCTCTGACCGGCACCGCGATCCGCGTCCTGCTCCGCGTCTGGCGACGGCCCCGGCCCCGGCCCCTGGCTCTCCCGCTCCGCGAGAGACTCCGCGAGCTCACGCAGCCGCCCCAGGGCCGCTGCGTCCCTCTCCTCGCGGGCGCTCAGCGCGCGGGTGATGCGCTGGTAGACGGAGAGCTCCCGGGCGCAGCGGTGGCACTCGGCCATATGGGCCCGTACCCGTCCGGCGGCCGGCGCGTCCAGTTCTCCGTCCAGATACGACTGGAGCATCGGCTCACCCACCGGGCATCCTTCGGTCCGGCGCCGCTCGGTCTCCCGCCACCATGTCCATCTGCTCATGCCCCACCTGCCTCCGATTCCGGGCCCGTGGCCAACAGCTGGTTCCGGATCCGCTTGCGCGCCCGGTGCAGCCGGCTCATCACCGTCCCCTTGGGGACGTCCAGCACCTG
Source organism: Streptomyces sp. NPDC005266 (assembly GCF_040607655.1). Classification (NCBI taxonomy): domain Bacteria; kingdom Bacillati; phylum Actinomycetota; class Actinomycetes; order Kitasatosporales; family Streptomycetaceae; genus Streptomyces; species Streptomyces sp. NPDC005266. The sequence goes on along the minus strand of NZ_JBEXHC010000016.1, from coordinate 21,337 downwards.
TGCGGCCTCCGCGTACGACAGTCCGTCCACATGCACCAGCCGCACCACCTGCTGGTCCCTGAGCGGGAGGGCGGTGAAGGCGGCGTCCACGGCCTCGTCGAAGGCCGTGTCGACCACCAGCTGCTCCGGGGTCGCGTCCCGGGCGGGGACGAGCCGCTCCAGTTCGGTGTCCGGATCGTCGAGCAGCCGGGGCCGGCGCTGGCGGCGCCGGCTCACCTCCGCGTGGCGCATGATCGTCAGAAGCCAGGCCCGTGGATGTCTTCCGTCAAAACGGCCGACGGCCCGGTACGCCCGTAGTAACGTGTCCTGAACGAGATCTTCCGCGTCGGCGTGCTGGGCGGTCAGGGACATGGCCACGCGCAGCAGCACCTCGACCTCGGGCAGCACATACTGCGCAAACATGTGCTGCTGATGGGCGTCCGGGTCAGCCACGTGTGCCTCCTCGGATCCGGACCCCCGGGGACGGACGCGACGGCATGTCACATTCTGTGTAACACCCCGTGCACCGCGCCGCACGGCATGGTCGGCGATCCGAGTGGCACACCCTCGGTGACCGCTGGTGGAGCTATGCGTTCAGGGAGACCAGGCGCTTTCCGTCGGTGGTACGGACCTCGAAGCGCTCGATGTCGGCACGCTTCATGGCCGCGCCGCCATGCGCCCACAGCGGATCTCTGGCGACCTTCTGCGGGCTGTTCGCGATCCCGTATCCCCACGCGGGCACGGACCAGGTCATCAGTGTCTGCTCATGCCCGTCCTTGGAGATCGCGACCAGGCTGCAGTCGAGCGGACCCTTGACGTTCTTGAGCCTCAGGATGGCGTCGGTGCCCCACATCTTGTCCTCCATGGCGATCGCCGCGTTCACCTTGGTGACCGGGTCCGTGCCCTGGACCTTGTCGGGCATCTTCTGGAACGCGGCGCTCGGGCTCGGAGCGGCCGTGACGGGGGTGTCCGAACCGGAGTCGGAGGTGACCGCGATCGTGCCGAGCGGACCGCCGACGATCAGCGCGGCAGCCGCCGCGACCAGGTAGAGGCCACGCCGCCGGCGCTTGCTGCGGGCGGCCGCGACCTCGCCGACCATGCGGTGGAGCATGCCGGTGCCGGGGCGCGCGGTGAGGGTTTCGATGGCGGTGGGGGTGGCGCTGAAGGTGTGCGGGGTGTGGCCCGTGAGCTGGGTACGGCCGGGGGCGCCATGGAGACCGGGGATGTCGGTGGCAAGATCGGCCAGCAGTGGTTCCAGCCCGGTCAGCTCGTCGAGCTGCCGCCCGCACTGGTCGCAACCGGCCAGATGCTCCTCGAAGTAGGTGGCGTCCGCCTCGTCGAGCACGCCGAGCACATACGCCCCAACGGCGTCATGTCCCGCATGGTGCGTCTGCGCTGTCATGCCGTCACTCCTCTCTCCTCAAGCGCGAGCTTCATGGAGCGCAGCGCGTAGAAGACCCGGGACCGAACCGTCCCGCTGGGTATACCGAGCGTCTCCGCCGCCTCGTTGACCGTACGGCCCTTGAAATACGTTTCGACCAACACCTCGCGATGGGCGTCGCTGAGGTCGTGCATCGCGTCGGACAGTGTCATCAGCCGTAGCGCCCGGTCGATCTCGTCCTCCGCAGGCATCAGTTCCAACGGGGAGGGGTCGACCTCCTGCGGCCGGGCCTGCCGGCTGCGGTGTCCGTCGATGACGATCCGCCGGGCGACCGTGACCAGCCAGGGCCGGATCGAGCCGGTGGCCCGGGACAGCTGGTCGGCGTTCCGCCAGGCGCGCACCAGGGTCTCCTGGACGACGTCCTCCGCGCGATGCCGGTCGCCCGCCACCAGACGCAGGACGAACGCGAGCAACGGCCCGGCGTGCTCTTGGTAGAGCGCGCGCATGAGCTGCTCGTCCGGCCTGCCGCGCCTGGATCTTGACGGACGCTCATCGGCCACGGCGGCATCGTCGTGCACCTGAACCTCCAGGACCTGACCTGAGTTGGACAACATCAACGGACGACTCCCGGTCTGAGCCCCGGGGGGGTTGGGCGGCCATGTCGGCCTCTTCCTCCTCACTTACGGAGGGGAGAGCCCGGCTGCTCAACGCGTCGGGAAGAATCTTCCGGTCAGGTGGAGCGGAGGGGTGGGCGAGCCTTGCGAGGGAGAAAGGACCTTGCGAGGGTGGGCGGTCCGGTGGTCCGTGCCGGGACGGCTCAGGAGACCATCGCGTCCAGGACGAGGGGCTGTACCCTGCCGTCGAGCATCGCGCCCAGTCCCTCCACCGCGCAGACGTCCGGGTTGTCGGCGATGGTCAGCGGCATGCCGGTGGCCTCCCGCAGCAGCGCGTCGAACCCGGGCAGCACCGCGCTGCCGCCGGCCAGCATGATGCCGCGGTCGGCGAGGTCGGCCACCAGATCGGGCGGGCAGCGGCGCAGCACCGTGCCGATCGCGTCCAGGACGCCGGTCAGCGGGGTCCGCATGGCGGCCCGTACGCTCTCGACGTCGATCTGTACGGAGCGGGCGAGCCCCGTGGCCACGTCCCGGCCGTGCACCTCGGCGCCGCCCGTGGCCGGTACGTCCGCGCCGAGGACGAGATGCAGCGGGCGGACGGCCTGGGTGGGCAGCATCAGCGCGTGCTCATTGCGCAGATGCTGGATGACGGCGTGGTCGACGGTGTCCCCGCCCACCGGCACCCGCTCGGCGGCGACGATCGAGCCCAGCGACAACACCGCGACCTGGGTGGTGGCCGCACCACAGACCACGATCATCGTCGCTTCGGGCCGTTCGACCGGCAGACCGCAGCCCACGGCGGCGGCGATCAGCGTGTCCACCAGCTCGACCCGCCGGGCGCCGATGCCGGTCAGCGTCTCCATCGCGGCGCGTTGCGCCAGCGGATCGGCGTCATGCGGAACGCAGACGGCGGCGCTCAGCAGCGGTCTGCGCCGCCAGGCGCGGCGCAGCTTGTTGCCGAGGAGCAGCCGCAGCATCCGCTGGGCCATCGCGATGTCGACGACGGTCCCGTTCGACACCGGGCGGACGACCCGGATGTGCGAGGGCGTCCGCCCCGTCATCCGCTCGGCCAGCGCGCCTACCGCGATCAGCCCGCCGGTGTGGGTGTTGACGGCGGCGACGGTCGGCTCGTCGACGATGAGGCCGGTGCGCTTGAGATAGACACGGGTCCTGGCCGCGCCGAGGTCGACGGCGATGGAGCAGCGGCGCAGCCGCTCAAGGCTGATGGTCATGGCAGGTCTCCCTCTGGGCGGCGTCATGGGCCGCCGCCCGGCGGCCCTGCGATCATCGTGCGGCGGTGATCAGCGGCGCTGCCCGCCGGGCTGCGCCGGTCGGACGAGCCCCGTCCCCCGCCCCCACGCGACGATCCGCCGGGCACTATGCGGTTACGGCGAAGTCAAGTGCTGATCCTTCTCGGCGTCCAACCCCTCGGCCAGGCCGAACGGCGAGCGATCAGCGGCGAACTTCACCGCATCCGCTTAGCCCTTCGCGTCCGCGTAGCACTCCACCGCCGCCACCGTGAAGGGAAACCGCACCGGGGTCTCGCCGAAGGCGGTGCGGCCGGCCGTCTCGCCCGCCGTCGCGATGGCCTCACGGACCGCGTCGACCTCCTCCCGCGGGCAGTGCACGATGACCTCGTCGTGCTGGAAGAAGACCATCTCCGCGCGGAGACCGGCTGCGGCCAGGGACTGCCGCAGGGCCGCGAGCATCAGGACGGCCCAGTCGGCGGCGCTGCCCTGGACCACGAAGTTACGGGTGAACCGCCCGCGGGCGCGGGCGCCGGCCGTGGAGCCGTACGACGGCTCCTCCTGCTCCCGGGGCAGGCCCGCCTCGTCGGCCGGCTCCCCGGCGAGGCTTCCGTCGGCGGGCGGGCAGGTGCGGCCCAGCCAGGTGCGCACCAGCCCGCCCTCCTCGCCCGCGCGGGCCGCGTCGTCCACATAGGCCACGGCCGCCGGGAAGCGCCGCCGGAGGGCGGCGAGGTGCTTGAGGCCATCGCCCGACGTCTGTCCGTAGACCGCGCCCAGCAGCGCGAGCTTGGCCTGGTCCCGCCGGCCGGAGAAGGCGCGGTCGGACAGGGCCGCGTACAGATCCCGGCCGCTGGCCGCGACCTCCATCAGCCCCGGGTCCCGGGAGATCGCGGCGAGCACCCGCGGCTCCATCTGGTCGGCGTCGGCGACGACCAGCCGCCACCCCGGGTCGGCGACCACCGCGCGCCGCACCACCTTGGGGATCTGCAGCGCCCCGCCGCCGTGGGTGGTCCAGCGACCGGAGACCGTGCCGCCGGGCAGATACTCGGGGCGGAACCGGCCGTCGCGCACCCAGGACTGGAGCCAGGCCCAGCCATGGGCGGTGTGCAGCCGGTAGAGCTTCTTGTAGCGCAGCAGCGGCTCGACGGCCGGGTGGTCGATCTCCTTCAGCTCCCAGGCGCGGGTAGAGGTGAGGTTGATGCCCTCGCGGGCGAACGCCCTGATGACCTCGGCGGGCAGATCCGGCCGCACCCGTACCCCGCCCGAGAAGGCGCGCGAGACCTCGTCGGCCAGCTCGGCCAGCCGCCGCGGCTCCAGACCGCCCGGATAGCGCTCGCCGAGCAGCTCGTCCAGCAGCTGCCGGTGGCGGTCGGCCCGCCAGGGCACCCCGGCGCGCCCCATCTCGGCGGCGACCAGCGTCCCCGCCGACTCGGCTGCCGTCAGCAGCCGCATCCGGCCGGGGTGCTCGGCCGCCTCCGTACGGGTCAGCTGCCCCGCGTACACCCCGAGCAGCGCGTCCAGCGGATCGGTGCCGGGTGGCAGCGGAGGCGGGCCGGGGTCGAAGAGGGACGGCTGGGGCTCGGCCTGGGCCGTCCGCGTCCGCGGATCCTCGGGCACCGGCAGCCCGCGCAGCCGCGCCCACGCCGCGGCGAGCGAACGCGGCGCGCCCGAGCGCCCCTCGTGACCGAGCAGCAGCGCCTCGGCCGCCTCGACGTCATAACACCGCTCGACGCGGACGCCCGCGGCGAGCAGCCGCGGATAGATCTCGGCGGTGGACCGCCACACCCACCGGTCGGCCTCCGGGCGGGACCGCACGGCCTCGGCGATCCCGCCCCGTGCCGCCGGGACCTCGACAACCGGTCCGGCGGCCTTTCCCATGGCGTCCAGCGGGCAGAGACGAACACCCCCGTCGTCCGTCTCCGCCGCTGCCCACCTCATGTCCGTGAGTGTGGCAGGGGGGACTGACAACGCCCTGGGACCAGGCGGTCCGCGGGTCTCGCTGGAGGCCCGGCTCAAGGAATTCGGGTCGCGGACCAACCCGTCGGGCGTCCTTGGCGTCATTCATGACGACTGCTCTTCTTCGCGCGGGGCAGAAGACGCGGATGTCGGGTGATCATGCGGGCCCGATGCACGTGCATCTGCCAGTGCATCATCACGTGCGAGTGCGCATGCTTCTGCTCATGCATTCGCAAAGGAACGCGGCTATGATCCCAGACTGTTGACGTCTGTACTAACAGTGTGGAGAGCCCTGTGCGCGACCACCCGTACAACGGCATGGCGGCCGCTGACCTTCAGGGGGTCGTCTGGCAGAAGAGCAGACACAGCAATTCCCAGGGGTCGTGTGTCGAGTTCGCCAAGCTGCCCGGTGGGGATGTGGCCGTACGCAACTCCCGCTTCCCGGACGGACCGGCGCTCATCTACACCCCCGCCGAGGTCGAGGCGATGCTGCTGGGCGCCAAGGACGGTGAATTCGACCATCTGGCGCACGACCCGGCCGGTCTGGGCTGATCCCCCAGGGCGAGTGACACTGGTAGTGACGGGTACGGGACCCAACTGATGTGAGACGGCGATGAACGGCTCGGTCCGCGTCGGACATGTACTCGGGGTGCCACTGAGGATGCACTGGAGCGTCCCGGTGCTGATCGTTCTGCTCGCCTACGGGCTGGGCCGCGAGACGCTGCCCGCGTGGACCCCGGGACGGACCGGCGCCGTCTACGCGATCGCCAGCGCCGTCGGCGCCGTCCTGCTGATGGCCAGCCTGCTGCTGCATGAGGCCGCGCACGCCGTCACCGCCCGCAGGAAGGGTGTCTCGGTGGAGGATGTGACGCTCTGGGCGCTCGGCGGCATGACCAAGATGGGACGGCCCGGCACCGCGGGGGTCGCGTTCTGGGTGGCCGTCATCGGACCGCTCACCAGCCTGGTCATCGGCGGCGCGGCCGTCGGCGCGGGGATCGGGGTGAACGCGCTCGTCGGGTGGGGGGTGCCGGCGGCCGTCCTGGTCTGGCTGGGCTGGGCCAATCTGCTGCTGGGCGTCTTCAATCTGCTGCCCGCCGCGCCGCTGGACGGCGGCCGGGTGGTGCAGGCGGCGATCTGGTGGCGCACCGGGGACCGGGAGCGGGCCGACCGGGCGGCGGGGCGCAGCGGCCAGATCTTCGGTATCGCGATGATCGCCTTCGGCTGGATCTCCTTCCTGCGCGGGAACACGGGCGGGCTCTGGCTCTCGCTGGTCGGCCTCTTCATAGTGATGATCGCCAACGCGGAGCGGCAGCGGGCCGGTGTCACGACGGCGCTGCGCGGCGTACGGGTGGGGGATGCGATGTCGTCGCCGGTCGCCACAGGGGCCGACTGGCTGACGGTGGGGCGGTTCATCGACGAGGTGGCGGCCCATTCCCGCCATTCCGTGATGCCGCTGCTCGACTTCGAGGGCCGGCCCAGCGGGGTGGTCCAGCTGCGTAGCCTGGCCGCGGTGCCGGCCTCCGAGCGAGAGGACCACCGGGTGCGCGAGGTGGCGACGCCGCTGTCGCGGTGCACGGTCGCCGAGACGGACGAGCCGCTGAGCGAGGTCCTGGACCGGGCGCGGCCGGGTGGTGGCGGGATGCCGGTGCTGGTGGTGGACCACGGGCATCTGGACGGGATCGTCACCATGCACGATGTGACCCGGCTCTTCCAGCTGCACAGCCTGGGGATCACGACGGCCCCGCCGGAGTCCACCCACCCGTAGGGCGGGACCCTCGAGCGGCCGGGACCCTCGAGCGGCCCGGGGCTCAGTCGCGGGGGAGACGGAACAGGGCCCAGACGACCTTGCCCCGTAGCGTTCCGGCCAGCGGATGCCAGCCCCAGCCGTCCGTGAAGGACTCCACCAGATGGAGCCCGCGCCCGGACTCCGCGCCGCAGCCGGCCTCACCGGCCACCGGCCCGTCCTCGCTGGGGTCGCGTACGGCGCACACCAGCCGCGAGGGACATCGCATCAGATGGAGCCGCACCTGTGGTGGCTCATGGTCGTCGGCCGGGCCGTCGGTGCGGCCGCTGGGCAGCCCGCCTGGAAGGGCGTGCCGCAGCGCGTTGGTGACGAGTTCGGAGACGACCAGGGCGACCTCGTCGTGCAGTTCGGGTATCTCCCACTGCCGCAGTGTGGAGCCGGCGAACTCCCGGGCCCCCTTGACCGCTTCGAAACGCGCCGGGAGTGAGCAGGAGACGGATCCGCGGACGGCGGAGGGGTCGATCGGCGGGAGCCCTCGCCACAAGGGCTCCAGCAGAGCCGGACCTTCGCTCCCCATGCGAGCACTCCTGCATCCGTGGCCGTGACGAATCCTGACCAGATCTCGTTCAAGCTTGCACGTGCGCGAACCCTATGGTTCCGAATGCGTAGGGCAGATGCAAGGGCAGATGCACGTGCACGCAGGTTATTTGGGAGTCTTCACCCCTTTTTACTCGCATTTATTTCTACCAAGGCGTGCGTAGGCTTCTCAGCTGAGTGACGACATGTGTACAGCGCGGAGCGTAAGTAGTGGCAGACTTCCGCCTCGGGGCTGCGGGGGTTCGCCTTCGGAAGGGTGCGTTCCGTACATGGGTGCCGTACAAGGGTTCCCGACAAGGGAGGGTCACGGACATGGCCGCAAGCGAGTCGAGCGGATCGGTGGTACGCCGTATCCTCCTGGGCTCCCAGCTCAGGCGGTTGCGTGAATCCCGGGGCATCACCCGCGAGGCGGCGGGCTATTCGATCCGCGCCTCCGAATCCAAGATCAGCCGGATGGAGTTGGGCCGGGTGAGCTTCAAGGCGCGCGATATCGAGGATCTGCTGACGCTGTACGGCGTCACGGACGAGGCGGAGCGCGCGGCGCTGCTCGGGCTGGCCCGCGAGGCCAATCTCACCGGCTGGTGGCACAGTTACGGCGATGTGCTGCCCGGCTGGTTCCAGACCTATGTCGGGCTGGAGGGCGCCGCCTCCCATATCGCCTGCTACGAGGTCCAGTTCATCCACGGTCTGCTCCAGACCGAGGCATATGCGCACGCCGTCGTCACCCGCGGTCAGCCCAAGGCGTGCCCGTCCGAGGTGGAGCGGCGGGTGGCGCTGCGGATGGAGCGGCAGAAGCTGCTGGTCTCCGAGCGGGCGCCGCGGTTCGAGGTGGTGCTGGACGAGGCCGCGCTGCACCGTCCGTACGGCGGACCGGGCGTGATGTCCGCCCAGCTGCGCCATCTGATCGCCGTCTCCGAGCAGCGGAATGTGATGCTGCGGGTGATGCCCTTCGCCTTCGGCGGGCACGCGGGGGAGAGCGGGGCGTTCACCGTGCTGCGCTTCCCCGAGTCGGATCTGCCGGACGTGGTCTATCTGGAACAGCTCACCAGCGCGCTCTATCTGGACAAGCGCGACGAAGTGGCGCAGTACGAGCGGGTGTTGGAACGGCTGAGAGCCGACAGTCTCTCTCCGGCCAGGAGCCGGGATTTGCTCCGAGGGCTCCTTCACGACGCCTGACCCCTCACTAGGATGACGTTCGGTCAGGAAACCCCCCACACGCGTACGCGGGTGGCAGTGAACGACCCCGCGTCCTCCAGATAGGGATGGCATGTCCTACTTCTCCGAGTTGGCCTATCAGTACATCGACGGCGAGTGGCGCGGCGGAAGCGGTTCCTGGGACATCGTCGACTTCAATCCGTACAACGGGGAGAAGCTCGCCTCCATCACCGTGGCCACCGTCGAAGAGGTCGACCTGGCCTATCGGGCGGCCAAGCGGGCGCAGCCGGAGTGGGGTGGCGCCAACCCCTATACCCGGCGGGCGGTCTTCGAGCGGGCAGTGCGGATCATAGAGGACCGCGAGAAGGAGCTCACCGAGACGATCATCGCGGAGTGCGGCGGCACCCAGGTGAAGGCCGGGTTCGAGCTGCATCTCGCCAAGGAATTCCTGCGTGAGGCGATCCAGCTGGCACTGCGTCCCCAGGGCAGCATCCTGCCGTCGCCACAGGACGGCAAGGAGAACCGCCTCTATCGGGTGCCGGTCGGTGTCGTGAGCGTCATCAGCCCGTTCAACTTCCCCTTCCTGCTGTCGCTGAAGTCGGTCGCCCCGGCGCTGGCGCTGGGCAACGCCGTTGTCCTCAAGCCGCATCAGAACACCCCGATCTGCGGTGGCGGCCTGGTCGCCAAGGTCCTGGAGGAGGCCGGGCTGCCCGCCGGGCTGCTCAATGTCGTCGTCACCGATATCGCGGAGATCGGCGACGCCCTGATCGAGCACCCGGTGCCGAAGGTCATCTCCTTCACCGGGTCCGACAAGGTCGGCCGGCATGTCGCCACCGTCGCCGCCTCCCACTTCAAGCGCTCGATCCTGGAGCTGGGCGGCAACAGCGCCCTGGTCGTCCTCGACGACGCCGACCTCGACTACGCGGTGGACGCGGCGGTCTTCAGCCGCTTCGTCCACCAGGGGCAGGTCTGTATGGCGGCCAACCGGGTGCTGGTGGACCGTGTGGTGGAGCGCGAGTTCACCGAGAAGTTCGTGGCCAAGGTGAAGTCGCTGAAGGTGGGCGACCCGGGCGACCCCACCACCCATATCGGTCCGCTGATCAACGAGGGCCAGGCCGAGGCCATCACCTCGCTGGTCGACCAGACCGTCGCCGACGGCGCCACCGCGCTGGTGCGGGGCCGGACCGAGGGCACCCTGGTGGAGCCGAGCGTGCTCACCGGGGTTCCGGAGGGCTCCGCGATCCTCGGCCAGGAGATCTTCGGCCCGGTGGTGCTGCTGATCCCGTTCGACGGCGACGACGAGGCCGTACGGATCGCCAACGACACCGACTACGGGCTCAGCGGAGCCGTGCACACCGCTGATGTCGAGCGCGGGGTCCGCTTCGGCAAGCGGATCCACACCGGCATGATCCACGTGAACGACAGCACGGTCCACGACGAGCCGATCGTGCCGTTCGGCGGTGAGAAGCACTCCGGGCTCGGGCGGCTCAACGGCGAGTCGATGATCGAGGACTTCACCACCACCAAGTGGATCTCCATCCAGCACGGGCGCAGCCAGTTCCCGTTCTGAGCCATCCGTCCCCGCGGTGATGAGGACAGAAGCTGACCGCAAGAGGTTCTGGCGTCAGGGGTGTCGAGGGGCGCCGGATCGGGGCGCTTCCTGACGAGAGGCGGAAGCCATGCCCGTAGTCGTGAACCCCGAATCCTGCCTCGACGAGCGGAGCCATCCGTCCCCGTGGTGATGAGGACAGAAGCTGACCGCAAGCGGTTCTAGCGTCAGGGGTATCGAGGGGCGCCGGACCGGGGCGCTTCCTGACGAGAGGCGGAAGCCATGCCCGTAGTCGTGAACCCCGAATCCTGCCTCGAAGAGCGCTCCGCGCTGCTGGCCTACTTGGATGCGCAGCGCGGCGGCATCCGGCGCGCCGTGCACGGCCTCACCGAGGAGCAGGCCCGCAGCGCGCCCAGCGCCAGCGCCCTGTCGCCGGCGGGGCTGCTCAAGCATGTGACCTTCGGCGAGCGGAGCTGGATCCGCAAGGCGCGGGGCGATGCGGCGGGGAGGCTGTCGCGGGAGGCTCAGGCGGAGTGGGAGGACAGCTTCACCCCGTCGCCGGCCGAGACGGTCCAGGTGCTGCTGGGCCGGTACGAGGAGGTCGCGCGCGTGACCGAGACGGCCGTGCGCGCGCTGTCCTCGCTGGACGAGACGTTCGAGTCGCCCCGCTTCCCCTGGGACGAGGGCGGCACCCGTACCTGGCGCTGGGTGGTCCTCCATCTGATCGAGGAGGTCGCCCGGCACGCGGGCCACGCGGACGTCATCCGCGAGACGATCGACGGCCAGGGCGCGTTCGGCCTGGTCTTCGAGACCGGCGATGCCCGAGCCCGACTGGTCGGTCCTGGAGCGGTGACCCCCTCGGTGCGCCCTACGCTTGACCCGTCGAGCGGGTGTCGTGTCGGGCGGAATGAGGAAGAGATGTCGGCGATCCGGCTGCTGGTTCTGGGCGCGGTGCGCCAGCACCGGCGGGCGCATGGCTACCAGGTCCGTAACGACCTGGAGTTCTGGGGCGCGCACGAGTGGTCCAACGCCAAGCCCGGGTCGATCTATCACGCCCTCAAGCAAATGGCGAAGCAGGGACTGCTGCTCGCCCACGATGTCGCGCCGAGCACGGCCGGCGGCCCGCCGCGCACCGAGTACGAGCTGACCGAGGCGGGGGAGCGGGAGTACTTCACTCTGCTGCGGGAAGCGCTGCTGCGCCATGACCAGAGGATCGACGTGCTGACGGCCGGGGTCGGCTTCATCGTCGATCTGCCCCGCGCCGAGGCCATCGCGCTGCTCAAGGAGCGGGTCGCGGCGCTGGAGGGGTGGCGGGCCGAGGTGACTCGCCACTGGACGCCGCCGGAGGGCACCCCGGACCCGTGGGGTCATATCGGCGAGATCATGAAGCTCTGGATCCACTCCGCCGACAGCGGGGCGGAGTGGACCCGGGGGCTGATCGAGCGGCTCGAGCGCGGGGCGTACGTCATGGCGGGCGAGGGGGAGCGCTCGATGGACGTGCTGCCGGACGGGGTGCCGAACCCGTACGCCGCGCCGGACGAGGGCGCGGACGGGGGCGAGAGCGCTCCCCGTTAGGCACGACCTCCACCACGACCTTCATGCATAACGACCCCGCATGGCAGCTAATCAAGTTTGACTAGACCCGTATCGGGAAATAGCTTCCCGGTGCGCGTAGTCAAGTTTGACTACTACAAGGAGAGAGGGGAGACCGTGACCGACAGCGATCCCGCGATCGTCGTCGAAGGACTGCGGAAGACCTATGGAGCCGCCCAGGCCCTCGCCGGGCTCGATCTGACCGTTCCGGCGGGCACCGTGCACGCGGTGCTCGGCCCCAATGGCGCGGGAAAGACCACCTGCGTACGGATTCTGGCCACCCTGCTGCGGCACGACGGCGGCCGCGCCGAGGTCGCCGGGTACGACGTGCTGCGCCACCCCGATCGGGTCCGCTACCGCATCGGACTGCTGGGCCAGCATGCGGCGCTCGACGAGGAGCTCAGCGGACGGCAGAACCTGGAGATGTTCGGCCGCCTCTACCACCTGGGCGGGCGCCGCGCGGCGGCCCGGGCGGACGAGCTGCTGGAGCGGTTCGGCCTCGCCGACGCCGGTACCAAGGCCGTCAGCCGGTACAGCGGCGGGATGCGGCGCCGGCTCGATCTCGCCGCGAGCCTCATCATGGCGCCGCGGGTGCTCTTCCTGGACGAGCCGACCACGGGCCTCGATCCGCGTGGCCGGACCGAAGTGTGGAGCGCGGTCCGTTCACTGGTCGGCGGCGGTACGACCGTCCTGCTCACCACCCAGTATCTGGAGGAGGCCGACCAACTCGCCGACCGCATCTGCGTGATCGACCGCGGCCGGGCCATCGCGGACGGCACCGCCGACGAGCTCAAGACCCGGCTCGGCGGGGACCGTATCGAGGTCGCGCTGCGCGACGCGGACCACCTGCCCGCCGCCGCCTCGGTCGTCGGCATGGCCGCCCGCGTCGGCGCCGTCGAGACCGACCCCGACCGACGGAGGGTCAGCGCCCGGGTGACCGACCGGGTGGCGGCGCTCACCGAGGTCGTACGGGCCCTGGCAGCCGCCGGCATCGAGGCGGATGACATCGTGCTCCGCCGCCCCACCCTCGACGAGGTCTTTCTGCACCTCACCGGGGAGTCCGCCAAGGACGGCGAGCGCGCCGAGGAGGAGACGACCGTATGACCACCACGACCCTCATCGACTCCTGGACCATGACCCGGCGCGGGCTCGCCCACTGGGCGCGGCAGCCCGTCCAGGTGATCGTCGGGCTGGCCTTCCCGGTGATGATGCTGCTGATGTTCGCCTACTTCCTCGGCGGCGGGATGACCGTCCCGGGCGGCGGCGACTACAAGGAGTATCTGGTGCCGGGCATGTTCGCCCTCACCATGGCCTTCGGCCTCGAAGGGACGATGCTCGCCATCACCCAGGACCTCAACAAAGGCGTCATCGACCGCTTCCGCTCCATGCCGATGGCCCCCTCGGCGGTGCTGGTCGGGCGCAGTGTGCTGGACATGATCCAGTCGGCGCTCGCCCTGCTCGCCCTCATCGGGACCGGGCTCGCGATGGGCTGGCGCTGGCACGGCGGCCCGGCCGACGCGCTCCTGGCCGTCGGGCTGCTGCTGTGGCTGCGCTTCGCCCTGCTGTGGATCGGCATCCATCTGGGGATGGTCGCCGGGCGCCCCGAACTGGTCCAGGCCGTGCAGATCCTGGTCTGGCCGATCGGCTTCCTCTCCAATGCCTTCGCCTCCCCCGAGACCATGCCCGGCTGGCTCGGTGCCATCGCGGACTGGAACCCGATGTCGGCGACGGCCACCGCGACCCGCGATCTGTTCGCGAGCCCCGGTGGCGGCGGCGACTCCTGGCCGGCCGACCATGCCCAACTGCTCGCGGTCTGTTGGCCGCTGGCGCTGATCGTGGTCTTCTTCCCGCTCGCCGTGGGACGTTACCGGGGGCTCAGCCGCTGACGGCGGCCCGGCCGGCCCGGATGCGGCCCGTATCCCAGCCCGTCACACCCTCACCGGCCGTCGGCGGATGCGGCTACGGTGCAGGTATGGGGAACGACAGCTCGGGCACGGGGGAGATGACGGCGAGCGGGCCCGGATACGCCCTGCTCCTCGCCGCCGGGCCGGCCGGCAAGCAGCGGCTGATGGACGCGGCCGCCGCGCTGCCGCAGCTCGCGGCGGTGCCCCCGGCCGCGCTGCTGGGCACGGCCGGCGGCGCCAGCGTCGTCCAACTCGTGGACCCGGCCGATCCGCAGACCGTGCTGACGCATCTGCGGACGGCCGCCGCGCATCCGGGGCCGGTGCTGGTCCATCTCGCGGGCCAGCTCACCGTCGACACCAAACAGCGGCTGCCGCATCTGGCGCTGGCCCGCACCACGCCGAGGACGGCCCGGTACACGGCGCTGCCATGGCACTGGCTGGCGGCCGAGCTGGGGCGGCGGCCGCCGGGCCGTACGACGGTGCTCGCCGATCTGGTGGCCGACGAGACGGCCTGGCCGAAGATCCTCGACGGCTCCCTGTCCGGCGAGCGGCTCGCCGCCGGGCTGACGCTGTACGGCGCGGTCGCCCCCGCGCCGCCCAAGCGGCAGCTCGCGGCGCCGGTCTACAGCCGGGCGCTCGCCGCGCTGCTGCGGGGTGCCGCCGACCGCCCGCCGTTCGCGCTGCTGCATCAGCGGGCCGTGACGAAGGCGGGGCTGGGCGGCGGGCCGGAACTGCTGCTGGGCGGGGCCATCGACGCGTACGCGCCGCCCGAGGCCGCCCTGTGGGGTGGGCGGGACGGGCGGGACGTACGCAACGGGCGAGGTGCCCCGGTGGCGGCGCCCGAGACGGCCTCGCCGCCGATGCCCACGGCCGCCCCCGCGCTCCCGCATCCGCCGGAGCCCACGGCCGCCCCCGCGCTCCCGCATCCGCCGGAGCCCTCGCACGCCCCCGAGCCCGGACGCGCCCCCGCCCCGGATCCCCACGCCGCCATATTCGCGGCCGCCCACGCCGGGCGGCACAGCGAGGCCGCCTCGATGGCGGCGGCATGGGAGCAGGAGGCCCTCCGGGCGGCCGGTCCCCGCTCCGCCGAGGCGATTCACTGGCTGGAGGTCCGCGCCGACCTCGCCCGGCTCGCGCATGACCCGGCCCGCGCCTGTGAGCTGTGGGTGGCGGTGGCCGACGCCCGCCTGGGCAATGGGGAATCGGCCGGCGACCCGCAGGTGGAGGGCGCCGTGGACCGGGCGCACCACCAGTGGCAGTTCGTCCAGGACCGGGCCAGGGCCAGCGCGCTGGCCCCGCTCCTGATCGAGCTGCGGGAGCGGGTGCCCGGCCGCAGGCCCGGCGCGCTGGAGGCCGCGCGGCGCAGAGCCGAGCTCCTAGGGGCCCGGGCCCATACGGGCTGAGGACCCCATACGGGCTGAGGACCCCATACGGGTGAGGACCGGAGCCGTGGAGGTCGCCGCGGTTCAGTGGTGAAAGGCCGTCGCGCGGTTCTTCGGCCGTCCCAGCGGCGCCGACTGCGACCGCAGTTCCGGCAGCAGCGACGTGAGGTCGTTCAGGAAGAGGTCGGACAGGTCCTTGGAGAAGCCGTTGCGGCACACCACCCGGAGGACGGAAAGATCCTCCCGCTTCGGCGGGAAGGTGTACGCGGGCACCAGCCAGCCGCGTTCCTTGAGCCGCCGGGACACGTCGAACACATCGAAGCTCTCGATGCCCTCCGCGGTGGTGAAGGCGAAGACCGGCAGCTCGTCGCCGCGTGTCAGCATCCTGAAGTCACCGAGCTCCTCGATCCGTTCGGCCAGCGAGGTCGCCACATCGCGGGAGTTCTGCTGGACGGCGCGGAAGCCGTCGCGCCCCAGCCGCACGAGGATGTAGTACTGGGCGGCCACCTGGGCGCCGGGCCGGGAGAAGTTGAGCGCGAAGGTCGGCATGTCGCCGCCCAGGTAGTTGACGCGGAAGACCAGCTCCTCGGGGAGCTCGTCGGGCGTGCGCCACAGCGCCCACCCGACCCCCGGGTAGACCAGGCCGTACTTATGGCCCGAGGCGTTGATGGAGACGATCCGCGGCAGCCGGAAGTCCCAGACCAGTTCCTGGTCGAGGAAGGGGGCGATCATCCCGCCCGAGGCGGCGTCCACATGCACCGGCACGTCCAGCCCGGTGCGCTCCTGGAGGTCGTCCAGCGCCGCGCACACCTCGGCGACCGGTTCGTAGGAGCCGTCGAAGGTCGAGCCCAGGATGGTGACGACCCCGATGGTGTTCTCGTCGCACAGCTCGACGGCCGCCTGGGGGTCGAGATGGAACCGGTCGCCCTCCATGGGCACCTGCCGCGCCTCGACCTCCCAGTAGTTGCAGAACTTCTCCCAGCAGACCTGGACGTTGATCCCCATGACGAGATTGGGCCGGGCGGTCGCCGGATAGCGGTCGGCATTCCGCTTCGCCCAGCGCCGCTTGAAGACCATTCCGGCCAGCATGCACGCCTCGCTCGACCCCGTGGTGGAGCAGCCCATGATCGAATCGGGATCGGGGGCGTTCCACAGACCGGCGAGCATCGTCACACAGCGCCGCTCCAGCTCCGCGGTGCGCGGGTACTCGTCCTTGTCGATCATGTTCTTGTCGCGGCATTCGGACATGAGCTTCCCCGCCTCCCG
Source organism: Streptomyces sp. NPDC005266 (assembly GCF_040607655.1). Lineage (NCBI taxonomy): Bacteria > Bacillati > Actinomycetota > Actinomycetes > Kitasatosporales > Streptomycetaceae > Streptomyces > Streptomyces sp. NPDC005266. Next base: position 4,970 of record NZ_JBEXHC010000016.1, on the reverse strand, counting down.
CTCCATCCATGTGGTGACGAAGGTGGCGAGGTTCTGGCGGGCGTTGCCGTCCAGCATCAGCTCGTCGTGGACGAACTGATACGTGGCGGAGGGCGTCATCGGCCCGTCCGGGAGGCGGCGGCGCGGGGGTCTGGTGGCCATGCCGCCGACCGGGTCGGCCTCGCCGTAGAAGGGATTGACGGAGTAGTACTCGTCCCTGTCGCGATGCTCGCGGGTGCCTTTATGAAGTGCCACCCTCAAAAAATAGGTGCATATAGGACATAAAGCCCGATCCCGCGCCGAGCCCTGTGGTCGCCTGGTTGTCTTGGTTTGTCAGCTCGTGCTGCTCAGCGACAGCTTCGCCGCGAAGCCCAGGAACGCCGCGCCCGCGCCCGCCGACAGTCCGGCGGTCAGCCGCTTGCGCCGCCGGAAGGTGGCCGCCAGATACGTGCCCCCGAAGATCAGCATCGAGAGATAGCTGATGCTGAACAGCTGCGCCCATGCACCCAGTGCCAGGAAGGACAGTGCCGGATGGGCGTAGTCCGGGTCCACGAACTGCACGAAGAAGGAGATGAAGAACAGAATCGCCTTCGGGTTCAGCAGGCTGATGACCAGCGCCCGGCGGTATGGACGCTCCATCGTCCTCGGCTCCGCGTCCGCCCCGGCCTCACCGCCGTCCTGGGTGCGCACGGTCCCCGGGCCCCGGCGCCACAGCGTCCGCGCCCCGCGCAGCATGCCCACCGCGAGCCAGGTGAGATAGCCCGCGCCCGCGAACTTCACCACGTCGAAGGCCACCGGGCTCGCGTGCAGCAGCGAGGCCACCCCACCCGCCGACAGCGCCATCAGCACCGTGTCCCCGCACAGCACCCCGGCCGCCGCCTGATAAGCGGTACGGGGGCCGCGCCGGGCCGCGACCGACACCACGTAGAGCGAGTTCGGGCCCGGCAACAGGATGATCAGCGCCAACCCGATCAGATACGTCGAAAGATCCGTTATCCCCAGCACGTTCCGCAGGATGCCAGCGGCCGCCCGCCACTCCCAAGGCGGTTTCGCCATCCGGACTTGCCCCTCACGCGGCGTGAGGGAGCACCGTAAGGGCCATGAGCTACTCCGTGGGACAGGTCGCGGGCTTCGCCGGGGTGACCGTGCGTACCCTGCACCACTACGACGAGATCGGGCTGCTGCGCCCGAGCACCCGCAATCCGGCCGGGCACCGGAGGTACGACGACGCCGACCTCGACCGGCTGCAACGGATCCTGTTCTACCGGGAGCTCGGATTTCCGCTGGAAGAGGTGGCGGTCCTGCTGGACGACCCGGACGCGGACCCGCGGAGCCATCTGCGGCGCCAGCACCGGCTGCTGACCGCCCGGATCGAGCGGCTGACGAAGATGGCCGCCGCCGTCGAACACGCCATGGAGGCACGGAAGATGGGCATCAATCTCACTCCCGAGGAGAAGTTCGAGGTCTTCGGGGAATTCGACCCGGACGAGTACGCGGAGGAGGCCGAGGAGCGCTGGGGGAACACCGAGGCGTACCGGGAGTCCCAGCGCAGGGCGGCCTCGTACACCAAGGAGGACTGGAAGCGGATCCAGGACGAGGGCGACGAGATCAGCAGCCGCTTCATCGCGCTGATGGACTCCGGCGCGGCGCCGGAGTCCGGGGCGGCGATGGACGTCGCCGAGGAACACCGGCAGTGGATCAGCAGGAACCACTACGACTGCACCTACCAGATCCACACCTGTCTGGGCGAGATGTACGTCGCGGACCACCGGTTCAAGGACAACATCGACAAGGCCGGGCCGGGGCTCGCCGATTACATGGGGGACGCGATCCGGGCCAACGCGGAGCGTCACCGGTAGCGGGTCGGGGGCCGACGGGCCGGGGCCGACGGGGCGGGGGCTGACGAGTCGGGGGCCGACGGGGTGGGGCCGACGGGTCGGGGGCCGACGGGCCGGGGCCGACGGGGCGGGGGCTGACGAGTCGGGGGCCGACGGGGTGGGGCCGACGGGTCGGGGGCCGACGGGGTGGGGCCGACGAGGTGGGGGCCGACGGGAACCAAGGGCGTGCACACGGCGTTGATAGCTTTGGGCGGCACACTGCCAAGAACACCGCAATCAGCCGCCCCGACCCTGCGGCCGGGCCTCGCACGAGCCTGCACCCCTCGACCCAGGAGTTTGTCACCCGTGACCACTCTCGCGCTCGGCCCCCAGTGGCTGGACCCGGACTATCTGATCAACACCTTTGGTCTGCTCGGCGTCCTGGCCGTCGTCTTCGCGGAGTCCGGCCTGCTCATCGGCTTCTTCCTGCCGGGCGACTCGCTGCTGTTCACCACCGGCCTCCTGGTCACCGCCGGCGTGATCAAGCAGGATCTGTGGCTGGTGTGCCTGTCCGTGGTCGCCGCCGCGGTCATCGGTGACCAGGTCGGCTATCTCTTCGGCCGGAAGGTGGGGCCGTCGCTGTTCCGCCGCCCCGACTCCAGGCTCTTCAAGCAGGAGAACGTGGAGAAGGCCCACGACTTCTTCGAGAAGTACGGGCCGAAGTCGCTGGTCCTGGCCCGCTTCGTGCCCATCGTGCGGACGTTCACGCCGATCATCGCGGGCGTCAGCCGGATGAACTATCGCTCCTTCATCACCTTCAACATCATCGGCGGCGCGCTGTGGGGCGCGGGCGTCACGCTGCTCGGCGCGGGGCTCGGCAAGATCGACTTCGTCCATCAGCACATCGAGCTGATGCTGGTCGGCATCGTGCTGCTGTCGGTCATCCCGATCGCGATCGAGTTCCTCCGGGCCCGTGGCAAGGCCAAGAAGGAAGCGGCTGCGGAACCGGAGGCTCCGCAGGGCCCGGCCGCCGGTGCCCCGCCGCAGGGGCAGGCGCCGCGCGGCCGCCACGCCAAGCGCTGACCAGGCGCGACCACTCCTTAACGCTGCTTCACAAGGGTCACCCGGATCACACCGCCCCCATTCTTGGTCGGCGGCCACCGCCCCGCACAATGGGCTGCGGTGGCCGCCGATGCCGTTTCTCAAGCGCATGGCGGCCGCCGAGGACCCGCAGGAAAGGCTGGTGAGGAGCGAGGAGCCGTGGGGACGGAACGACAGCAGGGGCAGCGTGGCGTGAACACGTCGAACACGGACACGGGGGAGACCCGTAAGCCGCTGTCCGACGAGGCGCGCAGTGCCTTCACCCCGCCCCTGGGCGTACCGCGGCCATCCGCGCCCTCGCCCGACGGCGAGCACCCCACCTCGGAGTTCGCCATCCCAGAGGGGCTGACCGCCGAGCCCGCCGCCGAGCCGGAGGGCTCGGCCTTCAGCGCGCCCGCCGGGGTCAAGCCCGCCACCGGCAACCAGACCACCGGCGGCTTCCCCATCATCACCCCGCCGCACGGCATCCCCGTCGTCCGGCTGACCAAGGACGCGCCCTGGCAGGACCGCATGCGCACGATGCTGCGCATGCCGGTCAGCGAGCGGCCGGTCCCCGAGCGCGTCGAGCGGCAGGACGACTCGGGGCCCGCCGTGCCGCGCGTACTCGACCTGACCCTCCGTATCGGCGAACTGCTGCTCGCGGGTGGCGAGGGGGCCGAGGACGTCGAGGCGGCCATGTTCGGCGTGGCCCACGCCTACGGGCTCGTCCGCTGCGAGCCGACCGTCACCTTCACCCTGCTGTCGGTCAGTTACCAGCCCTCGCTCGTGGACGACCCGGTCACCGCCAGCCGCACCGTGCGGCGCCGCGGCACCGACTACACCCGGCTCTCCGCCGTCTTCCGGCTCGTCGACGACATCACCTCGCAGGACGACTTCACCCTCGAGGAGGCGTACCGGCGGCTCGCCGAGATCCGCCGTAACCGCCACCCCTACCCCGGCTGGGCGCTCACCGCCGCCGGCGGTGCGCTGGCCGGCGCGGCGAGCATGCTGGTCGGCGGTGAATGGCTGGTCTTCTTCGCGGCGGCGATCGGCGCGATGCTCGGCGACCGGCTGGCGTGGCTGGCCTCGGGACGCGGGCTGCCGGAGTTCTACCAGTTCGTGGCCGCCGCCATGCCGCCCGCCGCGATGGGCGTGGTGCTCAGCCTCGCGGGCTCGGGGCTGCAGGCGTCCTCCGTGATCACCGGTGGACTGTTCGCGCTGATCCCGGGGCGGGCGCTGGTCGCGGGCGTCAACGACGGGCTGACCGGCTACTACATCACCGCGTCCGCCCGGCTGCTGGAAGTCGGCTACCTGATCATCGGCATCGTGTGCGGCGTGCTGACCGTGCTGTACGGGGGCGTGCAGCTCGGCGCCAAGCTCAACCCCGAAGCGGCGCTGCGCCATGATCACCGGCCGGTCATCCAGATCCTCGCGGCGATGCTGCTCGCGCTGGCCTTCGCCGTCCTGCTCCAGCAGGAACGTCACACCGTCCTGTTCGCCACGCTCAACGGCGCGGTCGCCTGGGTGGTCTACGGCGCGATGGCCGACACCGCCAACGTCCCGCCCGTCGCCGCCACGACCGTGGCCGCGGGCCTCGTCGGCCTCTTCGGCCAGCTGCTGTCCCGCTACCGGTACGCGTCCGCGCTGCCGTACGTGACGGCCGCCATCGGTCCACTGTTGCCCGGTAGTGCGACCTACTTCGGGCTGCTCGCCCTGGCCCAGGGCAACCTGGACCGCGGCATCCCCCACCTCACCCAGGCGGCGGCCCTGGCCCTGGCGATCGCCATCGGGGTGAACCTGGGAGGCGAGGCGGCACGCCTCTTCCTGAAGATCCCCGGCCCCGAGAAGGACCCCACGGGCCGCCGCGCCGCCAAGCGCACCCGCGGCTTCTAGCGTCGCCCCCCGGGGGGGCGACCCCCCGGCCCGGGCCGGGCCGGGGGCGAGGTCCCGGCCCGGGCCGGGGCGGTCTCGGCCGCCGGGGCAATCCCCGTCGGTTGTCCGGCAGCGTCATGGGCCGTGGGGGGGGGGGGGGGGGGGGCCGGGCGGGGGGGGGGGGGGCCCGGGGCCCGGGCCCGGCCCGCGGGGGCCCCGCGC